>JBDHAC010000103.1:0-4349 GCA_039588275.1 Gemmatimonadota bacterium | reverse complement strand
CGAGGATCCATGCGCCGCGGCCATGCGTGCCGACGATGAGGTCGTTCTCGCGCGGGTGCACCTGGATGTCCCGCACCGAGACGGGCGGCAGGTTGTTGCGGATCGAGGTCCACGTGGCGCCGCCGTCCCAGGACGCGAACAGGCCGCGGTCCATCCCCACGTACAGCAGATTCGGGTTGCGGGGATCCTCGCGGATCACCTTCACGTAATCGTCCTGTGGCAGGCCGCGGCTGACGTCGGTCCAGGTCTCCCCGCAGTCCATCGTCATGTAAGCGTGCGGCGTGAAGTCATCCAGCCGGTGGTTGTCGACCGCCATGTAGGCGGTGCACGCGTCGTGGCGCGATGCGTCGATCTTGGCGATCCAGGTCTCGGCCGGGAGTCCGGGGACGTTGCCCGAGACATTGGTCCACGCCCCGCCACCGTCGCGAGTGATCTGGACGTTGCCGTCATCGGTGCCCGCCCAGATGATCCCAGCCTGCACGGGCGACTCCGCGATCGTCAGGATCGTGGTGTGGAACTCCGCGGCCGTGTTGTCCTGATAGATTTCGCCCCCGCTCGTAAGCTGCTTCGCGGTGTTGGCGCTGGTCAGATCGGGGCTGATCTCCTCCCACGAATGACCGTAATCCGTGGACCTGAAGACGACGTTGCCCCCGATGTAGACGGTCTTCGAATCATGCGGCGAGATGTGGATCGGCGCATCCCAGTTGAAGCGGTACTTGTGCCCGAGCATGGCGTCGCCCGCGGAGCCGATCTTGTTCGGGTACGGGTGGATCCGCCGCGTGCCCCCCGACCGCATGTCGGTGAGCATGAACACGCCGCCCTGCAGATTCGTGTAGATCAGGTGCGGCTCGTCCGGGATCGGGACGGCGTAGAAGCCGTCGCCCCCGCTCACCCGGACCCAGTCGTCCTTCAGGATACCGGCGTTGTGCGTCGTGCGGTGCGGGCCGCACCAGCTTCCGTTGTCCTGCAGACCGCCGCACACGTAGTAGGGCTGCTGGAGGTCGTAGTAGATCTGGTAGAACTGCGACAGCTCGACGTTGTTGATGATGTCCCAGTTCTCGCCCGCGTCGTACGAAACCTGATACCCGCCGTCGCTCCCGCTCAGGACCCGGCGCGAGTCCTCGGGGTCGATCCACATCGCCTGGTGGTCGCCGTGCACGCCGCGCGCGATCCGCTCGAACTCGCGGCCGCTGTCGATCGACTTGAACAGCCCGCCGGAGAGCGAGTAGACAACGTTCGGGTTGTTGGGATCGACCCGGATGTCGGAGTAGTAGAAGGGGCGGAAGTTGATGCGGGCGTCGTCGTGCACCATCTCCCAGCTCTCGCCCCTATCCTCGGAGCGGAAGAGCGTCCCCTCATCGACGGCTTCGGTGACCACGTACACGACGTTGGGGTTGCTCTGCGAGACCTGGACGCCGATGCGGGCCATTGGACCGCGAGGAAGACCGCCACTCAACTTGTTCCAGGTGTCGCCGCCGTCGGTCGACTTGTAGACCGCCGTCTCCCCTCCTCCGTCATCGAACCGCCACGGACGCCGGCGGTGCGTCCACATGCCCGCGTACAGGACACGCGGGTTGGAGAGGTCCATGTCGAGATCCGAGCACCCTGTGTCTTCATCCCGGTAGAGGACCTTGTCCCAACTCGCGCCCCCGTC
The DNA here is from genome assembly GCA_039588275.1 of Gemmatimonadota bacterium. GTDB lineage: Bacteria > Gemmatimonadota > Gemmatimonadetes > Palauibacterales > Palauibacteraceae > JBDHAC01. Next base: position 2,695 of record JBDHAC010000103.1, on the reverse strand, counting down.
GGTCGTGCGGAAGACGCCACGCTCCTCGTTCGGTCCCCACTCGTGTCCGAGCGCGCACACGTACGCGATGTCCGGATCGTCCGGGTGCACGACCACCCGCTTGATCCGCTCCGTGTCGTCGAGACCCAGGTGCGTCCACGTGTCGCCGCCGTCCGTGGAGCGGTACACGCCGTTTCCGTACGAGACGCTGTTCCGCGGGTCCCCTTCCCCGCTCCCGAGCCACAGCACGTTGTGGTCGGAGGGGGCCAGCGCGAGCGCGCCCACCGAAAGGACGGGCTGGTCGTGGAACTGCGCCTCGAAGGTCACACCCCCGTTGATCGTCTTGAACGTCTTGAACACCCCGCCGTCGGCACCGCCAACCCAGAACGTGAGCGGGTCGCCCGGCACGCCCTGAATGGCCGACACTCGCCCGCCCATGTTGGCGGGTCCGATGGGACGCCATTCGAGCGAACTGATCGCCTCGGCGATCGCGTCCCCGTTCGAGCCGTTTTGCGCATCCGCGGGGAGGGCGGTCGCAGCGGCGGCGAGGGCGCCAAGCAGGAGAGCGCGTGAATAGCGCGGCACAAGAGCGCCGGGACGGGCGTGGGCGATGCTCATCGTGAACTCCGTGGGTTCAGTTCGTCGCCTAGGGGTGAACCGAAAGGCAATCTCGCGGGCGAGTGGTGAGGTGAACAAGATCCCCGATTGTGTCGGGGGCCGGCGGGCACCAACAGGCTAGCGGCTCTGTTTGCGGGGGGACCTCTCAGCTTGCGGTGACAGCCTCCTGGATGCGTCGTCGTTGCCCCGGTGTCAGCATGTCCTCCGCGACCACTCGCTGGACGATCCTGGCGACGAAAGCGTATCCCCGTGGCTCCGAGCACAGCCATCGCTGCCACTCGAGCTCGTCCAGCCCGCCGTTGACGTCGGACTCCGCCAAGTCGGTGGCCCGATTCAACACCGGTGCGTCCACTCGCTCACCCAGAACCGACGCCGCCGCCAGTACCTGCTGCGCCTCTGGCGACAGCTTGCGAAAGCCCACGCGGATCGAGGAGACCACCGCGTCGGGGAGGTCCCCGGGCATCGTCTGATCGAGCGTCATGGCCGTCTGCGGCCACGCCGAGAGCGTATCATCAAGCTCGAGACCGAGCCGGACCGCGTTTACGAGCTCGACCGCCAGGAGCGGGAGACCGGCGGAATCAGCCTCGATGCGCCGGGTCAGCCGATCGAGCTCCTCGTCTCCGTACTCGGGCAGCGCGATCGCAGTAAGCCGCCGGATATCACCGGCCTCGAGGGGCTCGAGGGCGAGCGTCGCGCCAAGCACATCGGCGTCGGCTCGGTCGCGCAGATCGTCCACCAGGTCCCGCCCGGAGGGGCCCGAGACCGTCAGGAACAGCGCGAACGGAAGCTCGTTCAGATCGCGCAACAGCCCGGTCAGCACCGCCCGCGATTCCGGGTCCAGCCACTCTGCATCGTCCACGAACACCAGGAGGGGTTGCTCCTCGGATACGGACCTCAGGATCTCGCTCGCCGCGCGGGCGAGCGGCATCGGCTCTACACCCTGGATCTCGTCGGAAAACCGTTCGGCCCAATCGGGCAACTCCGCCGCGACTGCCGCAAGCGCGTGCGAGGGCGACCCCAGGAGCCCGGGAGCCTCGACGAGTCCACCGCGGCACAACCCGATCACGCCGGCCAGCGGCACCTCCGCATCCACGGGCACGGCACGAATACCGACTACTGTTCCACCGTCGAGACGCGCCCGCGCGGCCACCTCTTCGGCGAGTCGTGTCTTGCCGATCCCCGGATCTCCCTCGACGACGAGCAGCGATGCCCTCCCCTCCTGCACACACCTCGTCCAGGCCGCGTGGAGCTCCGCTAGTTCGGCTTCGCGCCCCACCACGGGGGGCCGCCGCGCCGTGCGCTCCGCCTCAGTCAGCACCTCGGGGAGACGCCAGGTGCGTTCCCGGCGGACCCGGTCCGCAAGCCGCACTGTGTCCGGCTCCGGCTCGACCGCGAGCGTCTCCAGCAGGCGCTCCGAGAACGCCTCGTAGATCTCGAGCGCGGCCGCTCGCTCTCCCGTGAGGGCCGCCGCTCGCATGCTCGTGCGGGTCGCGGCGTTCGAAAGCGGATCCAGCGCCAGGGCTTCGCCGGCCGCCCGGGTTGCCCCCACGATGTCTCCACGGGCGAGACAGTGCTTGGCGTACATCGCCAGCGCACGGACTGAATGGCGCTGCCATAGTTGGCGCTCGGTCGTGAGCCAATCCTCGAACGGCGACGCGTCGGGAACTCCGAACCCATCCATGAACGGCCCGGCGACGAGGTCGGCGGCGATCTCCCAGTGCTCGTGCTCCAGGCTCTGCTCGAGTTGCTCCGTATCGAGGCGGACTCCCTCGTCCGAGAGCGTGACCTGCCTGCCCTCCGAATGCACGACGTCCTCCCCGGCACAACGACGCAGGACGCGCAGCGCCTCGTTCAGCGAATGGCGCGCGGCCGACTCTGGCTTCTCACCCCACAAGAGGCCGCACAGCTGCTCGCGCGTGCGGGTCCGGTCGGGGGAGCGCGCAAGATAGACGAGGAGAGCGGCGTTCTTGCGCCAGGTCAGCTCGGGCGGTGGTGGCTCGTCGTCGATGGTGATCTGAAGCGGACCGAGCGTTCGGCAGCGGATCATGGGCTCGCCTCCAGCTAACGGCCGATGAAGACGGACATGCTGTCCTCGATG
>JBDHAC010000102.1:0-3337 GCA_039588275.1 Gemmatimonadota bacterium | reverse complement strand
GTCTCCTCCTGGCGGGCGCGGGCTCCGCACCGGGTGAGGTCAACGGTCGTGACCCGTCGACTATCGTGACCCGGCGGGTCAACGGTCGCAGTTGTTTCTATCTACAAGGCGGCATCGTCGCACGCGTAGCCGCCGGTCACACCGTATCGGAGTGCAGGATGGCCGTGAAGACGGCAACATGGATCGCGGCGCCCTCCCCTGACAAGGGCGCGGCGGGGGTTGATGTGCCTGGTCGGGAGCGCCGGCCGGATCAGTTCGGTGGGTCGCGCCGGTCGCGCCCGTCGGGATCGGGGCGGATCCGCTCGCGGCTTCCTTCGGGAGGTACCCGCGGGGGCCGGCCGAAGCGGGGCACGACGACCTTCCGAAGATGGAGTCCAGGTTGACGTCCGCCGACCCGGCTCCCTCGACCTGAAGCTGGGCCTCCGCCAGCACCTCCTCGAGCTTCTCCAACCCCTTCTGATCCATGTCCCGCTCTTGGAACACGTTTCGGAGTCCCGGGAGCATGCGCTGGACCTCGCGCAGCGCCATTTGCCGATAGCGTTGCGCATCATCGACCGAGACATGGTCCTCGTCGATGCTGAGCGCCATGAGGGCCATCATGTTGGTCGAGTCCAACTCCACCGAGTGCGCGAGCTTCACGCGCGCCTCCTCGTGCTGCCCCTGGCGCTCGAGTCGCAGCCCCTCGTACATGGCCCGGGCGGCCTCCGGGTCGCGGGTCGCGACCCGCGTCAACGGCGCAGGCGGCCTCTGGGCCGGGGGAGCGCTCGACAGGCGGCTCGCCAACCGGGCCGAGAGGGTGTCCACGAGCTCGAACACGTCCTCACCCCTCACGCGCTCCGCGGCCACGACCGTGCCCGTCTCCAGGTCGATGAGCTGTGCGTCGATCGCCAGCTCATCCTCCGAGCCGACCACGCTGCCGCGCACCATCGAGTGCGCGCCCGATCGCTCCGCGATGCTGGATGCCAGGCTCGCGGGGATCTCATCGGTCTCGTCGCGACCGGCCTCGCGCAGCAGATCGAACAGACGTTGACGACCTACGACGCGGAGCTCCGGCACTTGCGCGAAGTTCGTGGTCAGCATGTCGGCGAGTCCGGAACCGAGCCAGTCCAGATCGGGATCGGACACGTTGTTGTCGAACGGAAACACCGCCACCGACGCGGCACCCAGGTCGATGGTTTCCCCGGAGGCTGCGCTGGCCAGCGCGGCCTCCCCGTCCGTGCCACCGGGAGCCGCAGCGGACTCGTTTGGCGTCGCGGACGGCGGCTCCTCTGCGGTCGTGATCCGATACGTCCCGATCGCCGCCATCACGCCCAGGGTGAGGAGCAGCCACACCTCCGCACGCGCCACGCTCTGGCGTCCCTTGGCGCCATGATTCCAGGCGATAACCAGCATGGCGGGGAATCCCAGTACGGCCAGCATGACGGCGGTATCCAGGACTTTGCGCGACAGCTCGTAATTGTCGACCAGGAAGCCGACGATTTCGACGAAGAACCACGCTACACCCAGATACACTACGATGATCTGGAAGAGGTGGCGCTTCCGCATCTCACTGAATCCGCTGACGAGTCCGTTCACGCGATCTCCTGATCTCGGATCGTGTAGCTCGGTTCGCACGGGCCGGCGTCACGCCTCGGCCGACCCTGTCGCTCACCTTGAAAGACACTTCTCCCGGCTGAGTAGTTGGCCAAGATACAAACTGTCGCCGGCCGGCCGGAAGACCGGCCTGGTGGACAAACAGGATGGCAGCGGGGCGAGCGGGCCCCGCTGAGCACGGGACCCGCCAGGTTTCAGGGTGCGAATCCTGGTGGAGCCTAGGCGGCGATAAAGACCGAGGTCGAGCTCATTCGGGCCGCCGGAAGCGACGCCCGTCGGCGGGCATCCGTCGACGCGTGCCCTGCCTCACCCCCGCCCGTCCTGACCGACCGAAGCGCCCTTCGACCCAGCCCTCCATACGCCCCCGCTGTTCGGCCGAGAGCAGCCCCCGTGCGCGAGCGGACGCCGTCACCGCGGCCAGGCTAGCCTCCTGCTGCGCATCCATGATCGCGCGCGTATGACGCTCGACGGCCTCCACATCCACCGTCTCGGCCCTCCATGCCTCCCGCAACGCATCCACGTGTTCCCGGACGGTCGCCGGGAGGGCCTCATGGGCGCTGCGCGTCTCCGCAGCCAGCGCCTCGAGCTGCGTCACCTGCTCCTCCGACAGATTCAACGCCTCCCGACGCTGGACGAGGAACTGCGGGTTGAAGGCCATCCCCTGACGCCCAATCCGGGCGGGGGCGCCATGGTTGCCAAGTGCCATGCGCGGTCCGACGGCCTGACGGCGCGGGCCCACCGGCCCACGTTGCGCGCTCAATACCGCCGGGACGACCATGGTCAGCCCCACTGCTATCAGGATTACTCTTCGCATTGCCGTAGCTCCTGCTGGGTGGTGTACGCTTTCCCCAATCACCCTAGAGGACAGGTCTCGACGCGAACGTGTTAAAGGGAGGCAGCTCGGAAAACGCGCACCAAGGGCCCGAGGGGCGTTCGCTATCGGATCAGCGCATCGGCACGGGATGGGTCAATACCCACGCTTCGGTAGTGTTCCCGGGTCAGCTCCAAGATCGAAAACCCATCCTCGTACATCAGAAACTCGCCGTCCTCAGTCACGAAGACGAGCGCTCCGGCGACGACGAACAGGATGATGGCCGGCTCGGTGGCGTCCTCCGGTACGACGAGGGTGTGCGCCTCGCCGGCGGGCTCGAAGATGAACGATCCAGCGGTGGCGACCCAGTCGTGCTCGAGGTAGCGCCACGATCCCTGCAGTGTGTACCCCTGCACCGTGCTGACGTGATAGTGCTTGGGAACAACGGTCCCCCGGAGCGCCTTGAGGACGGCGGTGAAGCCACCGGTCGTGACGTTGAACTGGCAGGCATGGAACCAGGCGGTATCGCCGTACGGGACCCACAGGCGATCGTCTTCAAAATCGAGAGTGGTGAGAAAATGATCCCTGCTGCGGCTCTCCGCTGCGAGACCGTCGTCGAAACCGGGGAAGGATGTAATGGGCATGTGAGGCCTCCGTCGTGGGGAAAGAGTGTGGCTACCAGGCGCATGCCGTGCGCCTGGTGGCCGTTCTTCGTCAGATCTCGGTCGCCGTCAATCGGTGGAGGGGTGCCGGGCTCTCAGTCGGAGTCGCGCCCGTCCCAGAACCCGAAGCCATCCTTCCGGGCGACCTCGACCTGGGTCGTGTACGTCTCGTCACCGATCGTGACCGCGACCGTGTAGGTGCCCGGGGCGGCCAGTGATCCACCGCCACCACCGAAGCCGCGGAAGCCGCCAACATTGGCACCCCGGGCCC
>JBDHAC010000101.1:0-3492 GCA_039588275.1 Gemmatimonadota bacterium | reverse complement strand
CGAGCCCGCCGGCGGCCCTCCCGTCGGGATCGAAGCCCGCCGTCGGACCCGAATCGGCGCGCGGGGTCGGGCGCGAGTCATCGCTCGCGCGTCTTCGGCTCATGCGTCGTCGCGGAGGGTGAACGCCCCGACGTGGGGTGCGGGGTTGTTGAGGGCGGCGCGCAGGGCCAGCTCGAGCGCGTCCCGCGTGTCCTCGGGCGTCAGGATCGCGTCGACGAATCCGCGTGCCGCGGCGTAGCGCGAGTCGAGCTGCTCCTCGTATTCCTGGCGAGTGCTCTCGATCGCCTCGGCCGTCTCCGCATCGATCGGCTCTCCGGTCTCGGCGGCGCGGTCCAGCTTGGGCCCGTGGATGGCCCTCACCGCCGACTCCCCCTCCATCACGCCCATGCGTCCGGTCGGCCACGTGAAGATGAAATCGGGATCGAAGCCCTGCCCCGCCATCGCGTAGTAGCCGGCGCCGCTCGCGTGGTTCAGGGTGAGGACGATCTTGGGCACCCGCGCGGTCGCCATCGATTCGATGATCCCGGAGTGCTCCGCCTCGGGACCGACCATGAAGCCGCTCACGTCCTGGACGAACAGGAGGGGCGTCTTGTGCCGGTCGCACACATCCATGAAGTAGGCGACCTTCTCGGCGCTGTCCGAGTAGACGATGCCGCCGAACTTGGGACGGCCCTCCGAGGGATACATGCCGCGCCGGTTGGTGATCACGCCGACCTTCCAGCCGCCGAGGCGGCCCACGCCCGTCAGCATCTCGGGCGCGTAGTCCGCCTGGAACTCGTCGAAGGGGGCGTCGTCCAGGATCGTGTCGAGGACGTCCGCCATCTCGTACGGCTGACGGTGGTTGATCGGCATGAGCTCGTACGCGTCGGTCGGCGGACGCTTCGGTGGCTTCGGCTCTTCCCTCTGCATGGAGAGAGTCTTCCCCGGTAGCTCCGTGACGAGCTGGCGAAGCATCTCGATGCAGCCCCCGTCGTCCGCGACCCGGTAGTGCGCGACCCCGCTGATCTTGTTGTGGGTGAGAGCGCCTCCCAGCTCCTCGGATTCGACGTCCTGGCCCGTGGCTCCCTTCACGAGGTTCGGTCCGCCGAGGCCCATGAAGCTCGTCCCCTCGACCATCACGATCACGTCCGACAGCGCGGGCAGGTACGCGCCCCCGGCGATGCAAGGGCCCATGACGGCCGAGAGCTGCGGCACGTCCAGGTAATGCCGCATGATCGAGTTGTAGTAGAAGATCCGGCTCGCCCCGTACTTGCCGGGGAACACGCCCCCCTGATAGGGCAGGTTCACGCCCGCGGAATCGACCAGGTAGATGATCGGGATGCGGCAACGCATCGCGACCTCCTGGGCCCGGAGCATCTTCGTGATGGTCTCCGGCCACCAGCTTCCGGCCTTTACGGTGGCGTCGTTGGCCACGATCACCACTTCGCGGTCCCCCACTTCGCCGATGCCCGTCACTACGCCCGCGGCGGGGGCTCTCCCGTCGTACTGATCGTGCGCCATGAGGAGGCCGATCTCGAGAAAGCCACCGCCGGGGTCGATGAGCAGATCGATCCGCTCACGGGCGGTCAGCTTTCCCTGATCGTGCTGGCGTTGGATTCGTTTCTCGCCACCGCCGAGGCGCAGACGCGCCTCCAAATGGCGAAGCTCCTCCACGAGGCGGGTCATCCGCGTGTCCGCGTTGGCCGCGTGTGTGGACATGCGTCGCTACTCTGCCACCGTCATCCGGTGCTCGTCGTACCAGGTCCGGATGTACTCGACGGCTTCCGAAGTCGGGGTACCGGGTCCGAAGAGCTTGCCGATGCCCAGCGCCTGGAGCTCCTCCATGTCCTCGTCCGGGATGATCCCGCCACCGGTGATCAGAACGTCGTCCATCCCCTGCTCCTCCAGCAGGCTTCGTACCCGCGGAAACAGGGTCATGTGCGCCCCCGAGAGAATCGACATCGCCACCACATCCACGTCCTCCTGGAGCGCGGTGGCGGCGATCATCTCGGGCGTCTGATGGAGACCGGTATAGATGACCTCCATCCCGGCGTCCTGTAACGCGGCCGCGATGACCTTGGCGCCACGGTCATGGCCATCCAGTCCCGGCTTCGCGACCAGCACTCGGATCTTCCGATGTGGCATTTTGCTTTCGCTCCGGGGGGTCCGGTTGAGCGAGCCCGGCGCGAGGCCAGACCCGCACGAAAAGCCCAGAGCTTCGGGCAGAATGAAGTTATTCCTCCGCCCGGCCGACTTGCAACGCGGCGGCGTTGGCGGCACCCTTGTCCTGGAGTCTCGACCACTGACACGGATCGCGGGATGGCCAAGGATTCCCGACAGGTATCGCGCATTCTCCTGAACGCGGCCGCGTTCGTGATCATCGTGGCCGGGATGCGGGCCGCCTCCCCCCTGCTCGTGCCGTTCCTGCTCGCCGTGTTCCTCGCCATCCTGTGCGCCACCCCGCTCAGGTGGCTCACCGAGCACCGGGTCCCGCGCGTGCTCGCCGTCGTCATCCTCGTCCTCGTGATCCTCGCCATCAGCACGTCCATCGGCGGGTTGATCGGGTCGACGATCGTCGAATTCACCCGCTCGATCCCGCGCTACGAGGCGAGACTCCGGATTCAGGAAGCCGCCCTCGTGATGTGGCTGGATCGCGTAGGGATCGAAGTCTCCAGTCAGTGGCTGACCGACTACTTCGACGCCAGCCGCCTGTTCGCGTTGATGCGGACGCTGGTCGCGAGCCTCGGACAGGTGCTCACGAACGGGGTGCTCATCCTGATCACGACCGTGTTCATCATGCTCGAGATGTCGGGGTTCCCGGCCAAGATGCGGACGGCCTTCGGCGAAGCGGACGCCAGCGACGCGCAGACGAACTTCCGTCTGGTCGCGGTCAACATCCGAAAGTATGTGGCGCTCAAGACGGTGATCAGTATGGGGACCGGGGTGGGGATCGCCGTGTGGCTGTCCATCGTGGGGGTCGATTTCCCGTTGCTTTGGGGACTGTTCGCGTTCCTACTGAACTACATCCCCAACATCGGCTCGTTCATCGCGGCCATCCCGGCGGTGCTGCTGGCCTTCCTGCAACTGGGGTTCGGGAGCGCTCTCGCCGCGGCCGGCGGCTATCTGGTCGTGAACCTCGTCATGGCGAACCTCCTCGAGCCTCGCGTGATGGGCTACGGCGTGGGTCTCTCGACCATGGTGGTCTTCGTTTCCCTCATCTTTTGGGGTTGGGTGCTGGGGCCCGTCGGCATGCTCTTGTCCGTCCCGCTGACCGTCATCTTCCGGATCGTGCTCGAGACCAACGAGAGCACGAAGTGGGTCGCGGTGTTGCTCGGGTCGGAGCGCTCCGCCGCCGTGGCGGAGGTCGAAGTCTAGGCAGCTCGCGGGAGGCCGGCGGGACGTTTCAGCTGAGGGCATTTGACACTTGGTGGACCAAGGTCAAGTGTCAGGATGCCCATGCAACGCGTCTTCACGTCGAGTCTCAGCGACACACAGATCCAGTCGATCTTCCGT
>JBDHAC010000100.1:0-3706 GCA_039588275.1 Gemmatimonadota bacterium | reverse complement strand
CCTGATCGGCTCGATCTCTGGAGGCCCCCCGGATCTCGGCCGCCGGCACCGGGACTACGTGAGGGAGCGGCTGCGTGGCGGCTGAGCGGGCGCTCCTCGACACGGGCCCTCTCGTCGCCCTTCTCCACGCGGACGATGCCGACCACAAGGCGGTCGCCGACGCGTTCCGCTCGTTCCGTGGGACGCTGCTCAGCACGGAGGCCGTGCTCACTGAAAGCATGTACCTCCTCGCCCCGATTCACGGCGGGCAGGCGGCCTGTCTGGAGTTCTTCATCCGCGGGGCGGCCCTGCTCGTACCCGCCTCCCGGCCCTCGCTGGTTCAGGCGAAGGGGATCCTGGCGCGCCACGCCGATCTCCCTGCGGACTACGCGGACGCGAGCCTGGTCGCTCTCGCGGACGAGCTCCAGACGTACACGATCTTCACGCTTGACCGGCGCGATTTCGCCGTGTACCGCGGCAGAGACGGTGAGCGGTTCAAGATCCTCCCGTAGGCTCCCGCAGCGGAACAGCGTTGGAAGCGGGAGCGTGGTCCGCCGATCAGCGGTACCGCGTCGCCCGCACCCGCATGAACTCCATCCAGGTCTCGCCACCATCCGGTGAGAACTCGCTCGTCCACAGGAACGAGTCCGGCGTGAAGTCCGAGAAGATGACGCGCTGCGGATTCCCGCCGGCCGGCGAGGTCATGACGATCCGGTCGTCCTCCCACGTCGCGTGGAACGTCCCGAAGTCCTGCCCGGGCGTCTGGGCGAGACCGTTCGCGGTCCACGCGATCTCCCACCGGCTCGACGCGGGCGAGTAGATCCGCGTGCCGGAGAGCAGGTAGTCCCGGCCGAGGTCCCCGAGGTAGACCGGGAGCTGATCGGCGGCCTGAAACCACAGGTCGCGGACCGCGAACCCGCCCAGCGCGTAGCGCCATACCCAGAGCGAGGGCCCGGCGACCATCCAGCTTCCATCCGGCCTCCGCATCTCCTGTTCGCCGATCCAGATCCCGGCGAGCTGTCCGAACTGCTCGAGCTCGACCGGCGCGTCGGGGTGGCGCTCCCCTAACCCGCTCGCGGGCAGGAAGTCCCGGATCACGGGGATCTCCATGGGATCGCCAAACGGCGTCTGGGCCGCGGCGGGAGTCGCGGCTCCCGAAAGGCCGACGACGAGCCCAAGGGCGGTGAGCCAGGCGACGGCCAGTCGAGCCACAGCGAGCCGGATAGCGGCGAACGGGGTGCGTCGTGTCATGCGATCCCTCACATCGGTTGAAGAAGGCTCCGGAGTCTCGTCCATGATACGAGGAGGGAGTCGCTTTGTTGCCAACCTGTTGAGGCGCAGGTGAGACGTCCCCGGATTCTGGAACCGGCACGATTCGATTCGGCCCGAACCCGGAGGTATAATGTGGAGCGTATGGCGCTCCCACAGATCACCTGGCAAGACGTCCAGCAGATGCCGGACGACGGCAATCGCTACGAAGCGATCGAGGGCGACCTGTACATGACGCCGGCGCCCGGTCTTCACCATCAGACCGTCTCGGGCCGTCTGGAGCTAGCCCTTCACGGACACCTCGTCGAACCCGGTCACGGGCGGGTCTGGCACGCACCTGTGGGGGTCGAGTTTCCCGGGACGGGCGAGGGTGTGCAGCCAGACATCGTCTTCGTCTCGAGCGACCGGCAGGGTATCCTCGCTCCCGAGGGCCTTCGCGGAGCCCCCGACCTGGTCATCGAGATCCTGTCTCCCACGACGGCGTCTCGAGACCGCGGAATCAAGCTCCGGCTGTACGAACGCCAGGGCGTTGCCGAGTACTGGGTCGTTGATCTCGACGCACGGGCCGTCGACGTGTGGCGCTTTGAGTTCGACCCGCGTCACGAGCGATTCGTGGACCTGCTCCCGGTGAGGTTGGGTGCGGAAGAAGTGGGCGAGATCGATCTCGCAGAGGTATTTCGCGCCGATTGAGGCTTCGGCGCGATCGGGGCTCTCTTCCCCGAGGCTGCCCCATGGTCCGATCCCGCCGCTGCTTATCGAACATGATCGGCCTGACATTGACACGAACTTCGTGGTACACGAACTTCGTGGTGTGGAGAAGCGGAACGTGACGATCACCCTCGACGACGAAACGGCACGCTGGGCCCGGATTGAGGCGGCTCGGCGGGGCACGAGCGTCTCACAGCTCGTGGGCTCTTTGCTCCGCCGGCACATGGAGCGAGAGGAGAGCTACGAGGCGGCCAAGAAGCGATACCTGGCCGTGCAGCCTCGACCGCTCAAGGGACGCGGCCGGTATCCCGGCCGCGATGAGATTCACGGACGCGAGGGGGCCGGGTGACGGCCGTTTTCGTCGACAGCAACATCCTGGTCTACGCCCGGGACGCCTCCGAGCCGACCAAGCAGCAAGCCGTGGCCGGATGGATGCGGGCTCTGTGGGAGGCCCGCGCCGGCCGTCTCAGCACCCAGGTCCTGAGCGAGTTCTATGTCACCGTTACGGGCAAGCTTGATCCGGGACTCGATCGAGCCGACGCTCGTGCCGACGTCCGCGCCCTGGCAGCCTGGGACCCCCTGGCAACCGATCGCTCACTCATCGCCTCCGCGTGGGAGATCGAGGATCGATTCGGTTTCTCGTTCTGGGACGCCCTGATCGTGGCGGCCGCTCGTCGATGCGGGTGCACCCACCTGCTCACGGAGGACCTTCAGGACGGCCAGGATCTCGACGGAACGTTCGTCGTCGATCCGTTCCGGCACGGCCCGGACTCGGTCCTCGACCCGGAGCCCTCATAATCACGGCGAGCCCGGGGATCTCCTACAGCGCGAGGACCACCCCGGTCACATCCACTCCGGTCGCATCCGCGACTGCGCTGGCGTAACGCATCACCTGCCGCTCGTAGACAGCTCGACCGATCGAGATATCACGGTCGGTCTTAGTCGACCACGATCCAGCCAGCTGTCGCCTGGAACGCCAGATCGACGACCCCTTCGAGCCACTCGCCTTGATCGGTGCGGCAAAGCACCGGCGTCTCCCGTCGCACGTCCCCGCTTGCTGCGGCTTCGGCGGCCTGCCGGAGGATGGGGTGCGCTAGCCCGCACGTCACCCGCTCGACCGCGGCCTCGACCTCCGCTGAGGTAGCTGCGAGGAGACGAGCCTGCGCCTCTACGATGGCCCGCACGGCCGCCTCGTCGGAGTCCAGTGGCACGACAGCCAGCGTCGCGTGCACGAGCGACCCGAACCGCTCACCGCCCGGCCGCGGTGCGTCGGGGCGCTCGAGCTCGATCAACTCGACAGACGGTAGGTCATCGCCGGCAGGGATGATTTCGGCGGCAGGGGTCTCGTCGGGGGCGGCCTCGACCTCGGCCTTCGCCACAGCGGTCACCTTGCGCACCACCCGCGTCGGCTCGCTCCCTTCCTCCCGTACCTCGCGACGGTCCCCGCGCCAGCGCTCGTGCCGTTCGAACCCTTCCTGCGCTACTTCCCCACTCTCGTCCGCCTGGAGGATTCGCTTCTGTCGCACGCCCAGGCGTTCCTCTCGATCAAGCTTTAGGGAGGCAGGATCCCACCACACGATTTCACTCCCCGCCTCCGCCGTGTGGAGTCCAGGACGAACCACCCGGGTTGGCGAATACGCCGGGTTCTCGGAGCGCTCGAAGACCGTGTCGTCCCCGAACTCGGGACACCCCTCGGGCGCGCTCGAAGTCGAGTTGTTCTCGGACGCCCCTGACGACCCCGGCCGCGTCT
>JBDHAC010000099.1:0-3723 GCA_039588275.1 Gemmatimonadota bacterium | reverse complement strand
CCTGGAGGAGCTCGGCTCGTTCCGGATCCGGTTCGCCAGCGACGAATCCGGCCACGTCACGAAGATCGTCGGCCTGTACCTCGACGGGAACGAAGACGAGACGCCGCGCGACCCCTGACTCCGGCTCGCGCTACGCGACCCCTGACCAGACGTCAGACCACTCGCGGCCCCCGTCCCCCCTGGCCCAGGGGCTGCGGACGCGCCCGATAGCTTGCGCGCCCGATGCCACGCCGTGACGACATCTCTTCGATCCTCCTGATCGGGTCCGGCCCGATCGTCATCGGCCAGGCCTGCGAGTTCGATTACTCCGGTACGCAGGCCTGCCGCGCCCTCCGTGAGGAGGGGTACCGCGTCATCCTCGTGAACTCGAATCCGGCCACCATCATGACCGATCCGGACGTGGCCGACGCCACCTACATCGAGCCGCTCACGGCCGATTGGGTCGAGCGGGTGATCGAGAAGGAGCGCCCCGACGCGCTGCTCCCTACGATGGGCGGCCAGACGGCCCTCAACATCGCGCTCGAGCTGTCCGATTCGGGGGTGCTCGACCGCTACGGCGTCGAGCTCATCGGCGCGGACCAGCGCGCGATCCGCATGGCCGAGGACCGTGAGCAGTTCGGGGCGGCCATGGAACGGATCGGGCTCGCGGTGCCGCATGGGGGCTTCGCGCACAGCTTCGACGAGGCGCTCGAGATCGTCGAGGACGTGGGGTTCCCGGCCATCATCCGACCCTCCTTCACGCTCGGCGGCACCGGTGGCAGCATCGCCTACAACCCGGAGGAGTTCGAAGAGCTCGTCCGCGTAGGCCTGCGGCTCTCGCCGATCGATGAGGTGCTGATCGACCGCAGCGTGATCGGGTGGAAGGAATTCGAGCTCGAGGTGATGCGGGATCAGGCGGACAACGTCGTGATCGTGTGCTCGATCGAGAACTTCGACCCGATGGGAGTGCACACGGGCGACTCGATCACGATCGCCCCCGCCCTGACGCTGTCGGACCGCGAGTACCAGGCGATGCGGGATGCGGCGATCCGCTGCATTCGCGAGATCGGAGTCGACGCCGGCGGGTGCAACATCCAGTTCGCGCTCGATCCGCACAGCGGCGAGATGTTGGTGATCGAGATGAATCCCCGTGTCTCACGCAGCTCGGCGCTCGCCTCCAAGGCCACGGGCTTCCCGATCGCCCGTATCGGCGCGAAGCTCGCGGTCGGATATCGTCTGGACGAGATCCCCAACGCCATCACGCTCAAGACCCCCTCATGCTTCGAGCCCGTCCTCGACTACGTGGTGGTCAAGATCCCTCGTTTCGCGTTCGAGAAGTTCCCGAGCGCTTCGACCACGCTCGGGGTGCAGATGAAGGCCGTGGGCGAGGTGATGGCGATCGGGCGGACCCTACAGCAGGCATGGCTCAAGGGATTCCGCTCGCTCGAGAACGACCGGGCGGGTTGGCTACCCGGCGAGTCGCCTGAGGACGACGGGCTGGAGGACGACACGCTCGAGTCCTTACGGTCGGCGCTCCGAATTCCCACCTCGGACCGCCCCTTCCAGCTCCATCGCGCGTTCGCGGAAGGGATCCCGCTCGACGACATCGCGAGGCTCACCAGGATCGACACCTGGTTTCTGCATCAGCTCGCCGAGCTCGTGGAAGCCGGACGATCCTTCGCTCGCGCGGAGACCGTCGACCACGACGCGCTGCGTCGCGTGAAGCGGCTCGGGTTCGGCGACGCGGAGCTGGCGGCGCTGCGGGGCGTCCCCGAGGAAGAGATCCGGAACGCGCGGCTCGAGCACGACCTCACCCCGGTGTTCCGGACGGTGGATACGTGTGCGGGAGAGTTCCCGGCGGCGACGCCCTACCTGTACTCGACCTACGAGGCCGAGAACGAGTCGGAGCGCTCGGACCGCCGAAAGATCGTGATTCTCGGGAGCGGGCCCAACCGGATCGGACAGGGCATCGAGTTCGACTACTGCTGTGTGTCGGCCTCTCTCGCCCTGAGGGAGGAGGGGTTCGAGACCATCATGATCAACTCGAACCCCGAGACCGTCTCCACGGACTTCGACATCTCCGACAAGCTGTATTTCGAGCCGCTCACCGTGGAGGACGTGTTCGCTATCGTCGAGCACGAGCAGCCGGAAGGGGTGATCGTCCAGTTCGGGGGTCAAACGCCGCTTCGGATCGCCCGGCGCCTGGAGGAGCTGGGTGTGCCGATCCTCGGCACGAGTGTCGACGCGATCGACCGGGCGGAGGATCGCCGCCGGTTCGAGGTGGTCTGCCGCGAGTTGGGTGTGGCCGTCCCCGAGTGCGGAACCGCGACCAACGTGGAGGAGGCCGTCGAGATCGCGGAGGGCATCGGCTATCCGGTGCTCGTCCGGCCGAGCTACGTGCTGGGCGGCCGCGCCATGGAGATCGTGTACGATGAGCCGTCGCTGCGCGAGTACTTCGTGCGAGCCGTCCAGGCGTCCCCCGAGCACCCCGTCCTGCTCGACCTCTTCCTGGAGGACGCGTTCGAGGCGGATGTGGATGCTGTCGCGGACGGCGAGCGAGTCGTGATCGGCGGCATCATGCAGCACATCGAAGAGGCTGGGATCCACTCCGGGGACTCCGCCTGCGTGCTACCGCCGTATCTCCTCCACGACGAGGACGTGGAGACGATGCGTCGCTATACGCGCGATTTTGCTCAGGCACTGGGCGTGCGCGGGCTTCTCAACGCCCAGTACGCGGTGCACGAGGGGACCGTCTACGTCATCGAGGTCAACCCGCGCGCGAGTCGCACCGTCCCGTTCGTGAGCAAGGCGACCGGGATCCCGCTGGCCCGAGTCGCGGCCCGTGTTCTCGCGGGGCGGACGCTCGAGGAGTTGGGGCTGGAGGGCGAGCTGGAGGCTCGTGAGGTCGCCGTGAAGGAGGCGGTTCTTCCGTTCGACAAGATCCCCGATGCCGACACGCTGCTGGGGCCGGAGATGCGGTCCACGGGAGAGGTGATGGGGTTCGCCGACAGCTTCGGTCTCGCTTTCGCGAAGGCACAGATCTCGGTCTACTCCGGGCTGCCGACCGAGGGCGCGATCCTGATCACCGTCCATGACCGCGACAAGCCGAGCGTGACGCCGATCGCCCGCCGGTTCCACGAGCTGGGGTTCAGCATCCTGGCGACCGAGGGCACCGCCCGATATCTGCGGGCGCGGGGCGTGCCGTGTGAGATCGTCCTCAAGCTTCACGAGGGACGTCCCAACCTGACGGACAGGATGGTGTCGGGCGAGATCCAGCTCCTGGTGAACACTCCGCTCGGCAAGCACGCGCAGCACGACGATTACATGATCCGGCGGACGGCCGTCGCGCGGGCTATCCCCTACACGACCACGCTCTCGGCCGCATCCGCGGCCGCGGATGCGATCATCGCGCTGCGCAGCCGCAGGCTCACCGTGCGCAGTCTGCAGGAGCGAGCCGCGCCGGAAACCAACGAGGTGAGCCCGCAGCGGGCCACTGAGCGAACCCAGGCCGGCCGTACGCGGTCCGAGCAGGAGGTGAGCAGCTCGGGCTAGGTATCAGCCTTCTCCCGGTTCCAGGAGGGTCCACTCGTTCCCGTATAAGTCCACGAACATGGCCCGTACTCCGTCCATCGTCTCCGTCGGCGACTCCGTGAACCGCACGTTCAGATCACGCAGCCGCATATACGTGTCGATGAGATCCGATGTCTGGAAGACCCAGCCACCCTGGTTACCCACCAGACTCGC
>JBDHAC010000098.1:0-4218 GCA_039588275.1 Gemmatimonadota bacterium | reverse complement strand
AATCTTGAATCAGCACATGGGAAGCGGTACCATCTCCGGCCCCACCGGGTACCCACCCGGCGCGATACACGAGGGCCCGTAGCTCAGCTTGGTTAGAGCGCACGCCTGATAAGCTTCCCAGAGACAGCCCTCTTTCCGGCTATCCGCCGGAGCCTCGCGCCCTTTCACGGATCGGCCCCGGAGCCCGAAACCGGGTTTCCGGGGCTCATCCGTGGCTGTACAGCCCCACTAACAGCCCCACGGTCCCAACAGCCCCAGGCCCGTGCAACGCATGCGCTCCTTGCGCTGGGAAAGCCTCCCGTGGCCGCACGCCTGTTCGGCGCTGTGTAAGGAGGTGACGGGTACACATCGATTTGGCCGATTTGACCTCCATACACTTCCGTACAAACCTGCACACTCTGTGACAGCTAGCGTGACAGTTCCACAGCTCCGAGACCCCGCCCCGGAGAGCGAGCACTGAGGCTTGGACGTGCTCCGGAGCTCGCCCCGTCCTCCTGGCCACGCACTCTGGGCGTAAGCTCTAGCCCCTTCGCCCGGTGTCGCTGCATGTTTGATGGAGTCTGAACGCGGAGCCCGGCGCATGACCGAGTCTCTCGAACCCCTGAAGACTGCCCTAGCGGACCGCTACATCATCGAGCGCGAGCTCGGCGCCGGTGGCATGGCGACCGTGTACCTTGCCGAGGATCGGAAGCACCATCGCAAGGTCGCGGTCAAAATCCTCCACACCGAGGTGGCCAGCGCACTCGGGGCCGAGCGCTTCGTGCGCGAGATCGACCTCGCCGCTGGCCTGCAGCATCCCCACATCCTCCCCGTCTACGATTCGGGTGATGCCGCGGGATTCCTCTTCTACGTGATGCCGTACGTCGAAGGCGAGTCGTTGCGCGATCGCCTGAACCGTGAGAAGCAACTCCCCGTTGCCAATGCCCTGGAGATCGCACGGGAGGTTGCGAGCGGGTTGAGCCACGCGCACGGGCACGGTGTCCTGCACCGGGACATCAAGCCCGAGAACATCCTTCTGTCGGGCGATGCGACGGTCGTGGCCGATTTTGGGATCGCGCGCGCGATCATGGACGCGGGGGGCGAGAGACTGACCGAAACCGGCATCACCGTGGGTACACCGAACTACATGAGCCCAGAGCAAGCCAGCGGCGAAGAGCTGGACGGACGGAGCGATATCTACGCGCTGGGGTGCGTGCTGTACGAGATGCTCGCGGGCCAGCCGCCGTTCACGGGGCCGACGGTGCAGAGCGTGATGAGCCAACATCTCGCGGCAGAGCCCCCGTCGGTGAGGACGGTGCGACCCGCCCTCTCCGAGGAGATCAGCGGCATCATCACTCGCGCACTCGCGAAGACGCCTGCGGATCGACATGGGACGGCCGAGGTGCTGGCGAGCGACCTGCGGGCCGCCGTTTCGGGTGGCACGCGCGAACAGTCTGTGGGCGCGGTACTGGGCCATTCGCCTTGGAAGCGGGGACGTTCGATCGCCGTCGCTGTCGGAGTTCTCGGCATCGCGCTGGTAGCGGGTGCGATCTACTGGTTCGGGGTGGTTGGTGGAGAAGGCGGCGACGGCGGTGTCGAAGTCGCTACGCCAGTGGATGCCAACGTGGTGGCCGTGTTCCCGTTCCGGACGGCCGGCGCCGACCCGTCCCTCACTCGCTACCGCGAGGGAATGATCGATCTGCTCCACGCGCGGCTCACGGGTGGGGAGGGACCAAGAGCGGTGGATCCAGGGGCCATCGTTGCCGCGCTGCGGCGAGCCCAACCTGGCGTGGAAGGCGACCTGCCGCGGCAAGAACAGATCGCGATCGCCGCCAGGCTGGGAGCGGGCCGACTGTTGGCCGGGAGCCTCGTCGGTTCACCTGGCAACCTGGAGGTCAACGCGAGCTTGTGGGGTGTGCCATCGGGTGAGCTGATCGGGACGGCGTCGGTACGCGGCGAGGAAGACGGCCTCGCCGGCCGCCTTCCCGACCGACTCCTGATCGAGCTTCTTGGCGCGCAGATCGAGGCGGGCGGCTGGGGGCTTTGTGCTTCGCTCCCGGCGCTGCGGGCACTTCTCGCGGGACAGCAGGCTGCCCGCGACGCTCAGTACGCCCAGGCAATCGAGCAGCACGATCGGGCGCTGGCCGCCGATCCGGACTGCGCCCTGGCGGCATTGGGCCGCTTAGAGCTCCAGGAGATCTGGGGCATTACCGGAACAATCACGGTGTCAGAAGAGCTGGGACCTGAGCGAGCCTGGGAGCTACGGGATCGATTGAGCGAGCGGGATCGCGCGCATCTCGCCGCGCTCGTCTTGGTGAGTGATCCGGGCCGCTCGGCTGTCGCGGACCGGATCGAGGCGTGGCAGGCCGCTCTCCAGGCTGCACCGGACCGGGCTTCGTCGGCCTTTTGGCTCGGTCGACTGCTCACCCGCGTCGGTCAGCAGGTGGGCTTCCTGGACTGGGATCGGCAGGCCGCTGCGGCCCTGGATCGGGCGATCGGGATCGACTCGGCGTTTGCGCCCGCCATCGGAGAGCGGCTGCGCCTCGCGGCGCGGGCGCGAGACACCGCACTTGTGCGACGTCTGGGCGCCCTGTATCAAGCCATCGACTTCGCCGGCGAGACGGCCCCCTACCACCGCTGGCTGGTCGCCGTCGTGGGAGACGACTCGGCCGCGCTACGAGAAACTCAGAGCCAGATCTGCGAGTGGCCGTACTCGAGCGTTAACTCGTTGGGCTACGCGAGCGTGCTCGACGGGCACCGCATCGAGGACTGGGAGCGCGGGGTGGAGTGCCTGACTCAGCGAGCCATCACCCCGCGTGAACGCTGGCTCGCCCAGTTGCAGCGAAGACAGCTGGCGGGACTCCGCGGTCGGCTCGATGACGCCCTCCAGCTGACGGACTCGGTGGTGGCGACTTCGCCTCTGCCGGAGTGGTGGCCCTGGGGGGCGCAGACGTTCTTCGAGTATGCGCTGCCGCATCCGGGCGTCGCCCGGGCGCTGGCGTGGCCGCGGGCATACGCCCTGGCGGCCGAAGACACGTCGACGAATGCGATGTGCCATCGCGAGCTGTGGCGGGTGACGCAGGGGGACACCGCCTCGACGAGAGCCATCGGAGCGCGACTGGTCGGGAGCGACTGGGAGAGTTGCGCGATGCTTTTCGACGCAATGTTGGCGGGAGTTAATCCGGCTGCCCTGCCCGGACTGGAGCGCTTGGACTCGCTGTCGCGCCGCGGGGCCATCTCCGAGATCGGGAACCTCCTGCTCGCACGCCTCTGGTACGCTCAGGGAGAGATCGAGCGAGCGCTCGCGGCGGCGAGGCGCCGTGGATTATGGGGCTCGACGCCAAAGCTGCAGCTGCCGGCGTTCCTGCGTGAAGAGGGTCGGCTCGCCGCGCTGTCAGGTGATACAGTCGGCGCAATTCGGGTATACGAGCGATATCTGGAGCTCCGGACAGAGCCAGATCCGGGACCCGCGCAGGCGCAGGTCGATTCGGTGCGGAAGGAGCTGCGGGCGCTACGGACCAAGACGAACTGAGCGAGCACGTCGGATGACGGCCCCACACAGAACATGCGAGTACTCGCCACCATTCGCGCAAAGAGTGCGAAAGCCCGCATGGTTGCGGGTTCTCGGCTAATCGGGGCGGCGAGATTCGAACTCGCGACCTCCTGAACCCCATTCAAGCGGCGCAGCACCCGTACACTTCAGTACACCTCCGTACACACCGATTTTGGCAGTTTTGACTTCAGTACACTTCCGTACACTCCTGCACACTCTGTGACAGCTAGCGTGACAGTTCCTGGCGTTGCGAACACGCCATCCCGACGGCGTCCCTGCCAGCCCGGTCATTCCCAGGCGGCCTTGGCTCGCGGGTCGGCACGCCTAGGGCCGCCAGGCGTATCCGAGTTTGACGAAGAAGGTCCGGTTCGTCTGGATGAGGCTCGTGTCCGTGAGGCCCCGTCGGTTGTCTGAATACCCTACGAAGGCCACTGTCCGCGGGTTGAGCTTCAAGGAGAACAGAAGCTGGGCGAAGATCGTCTTCGTGCTCTCCTCCACCGGGAAGGTGAACAGTTCGGGATTCCGAACCACGTTCCGGTACTGGACGATCGCCCGCATGAAGGCCGTGGTGTTGAAGTGGTACTGCAGGCGGACCTGGGACAGGTTCGCGACGGAGATCCTCTCCCCCTCGAAAGACAGCCGCTCGAAGTCGTGGCTGAACCGCAGGTTCACCCGCCTCCCTGCTA
>JBDHAC010000097.1:0-4397 GCA_039588275.1 Gemmatimonadota bacterium | reverse complement strand
ATCGGATCGATCCCCTCCATCTCCTCCCACGGCATCACGAACTCTTCCCACGACATGCCGAACGCTTCGCCCTCCAGACTCACGAATCCGAGCGCGAGACCGACCTCTCCGACGCCGGGCTGGAGATCCGCGAGGTCTTCCTCCCACGCATCCAGCGCGAGTTGCGGATTCCACTCCTCCGCCTCGCCACCCGCCCTGACGATCTGCCACACGCCCATGCTTGTCAGAAGAAGCGCGATCGCCGCCGCGATCTTCCAGGTCGCGGCAAGCCAACCTCCGGTCTCGCGGCGTCGTTCGGCGAAGCGCTCATAGGCGTACTCGCGCTCCGCTTCGGTCATCGCCGCGACCGGCGAGTCCGCGAGGGCTCGAAGAATCTCGAGCTCGCCGCGACATGCCTCGCACACCGCGAGGTGACGCTCGATCGCCTCGGGACTCTCCACCCGCCCGCGAGCGTATTCGGGCAGCGCATCCGTCGGATGATCCGCGCTCAGGCTGATGTCGCTCATTGCTCCGTCCGCCGAGACCATACGGTCATTCGGCCTCGCCTCCTCCTCTGAATCTGGCCGATCCTACCCGCTCGGATCGGTTTCGTGTCCCAACGTGGCCGCCATGTGCTCGCGCAGCTTGGCCATGCCATGATGATAGCTCACCCGCACCGAGCCTTCGCTCGTCCCGAGTGATTCCGCAATCTCTCGGTAGGGCAAACCCTCCGTCGTGCGCAGCAGAACCGCATCTCGCTGCTGCTCCGGCAGCGTTTGGATGAACTCGAGCGCTCGCTCCGCGAGCTCCGCGTGACTTACGGCCACATCCGCCCCGATTCCACGCTCCGCCGGTTCGGCGACCGACTCGATCGGCACTTCCCGCCTGCGAGCCTTTCGACGCAACCAGGTTCGCGCCTCGTTGAGCGCGATGCTCGCCAACCAGCTCCGGAAGCTCGCTTCTCCCCGGTACCCATCCAGCGCACGCGACGCCTTGACGTACGTCTCCTGGACGATGTCGAGCGCCGCCTCGCGATCCCCGACCGTCCGCAGTGCGAGGCGGAAGATCAGATCCGAGTGGCCCTCGTATAGATGCCTCCAGGCGCGCTCGTCGCCGCGACGAGCTTGTTCGACAGCCGCGCAGTCGTCTAGCATCAGAACCGATGTGAGTCATCTTCATATGGTTGCGCGCCCGCGGAGAACTCGGCCGGAGCACGCTCCGGCCCGGACTCAAACCTTAGGACGACGCAACGGCGGAAGATGTTAAAAACGGTGCAACGCCCGACACGGAGGGCGTGTTACTTGGTTGCGTGGAGCCAATGTCTCCGGCGGCAGAACTAGCCGCAATGTCGGATAGGGGTTCGACTTCGGGGCACGCCGCGACGGAGCGGAACGAACGCCAGCGCGGAGCGGACGAGCCGGTGCTCGTGACCGCCGTGCAGGCGGGAGATTCGCGGGCGTTCGAGACGCTGGTCGAGCGATATCTGGATCCGGCGTATGCGGTCTCGGTCTCGATCCTGCGGCACGAGCAGGACGCCGAAGACGCCGTTCAGGCGGCGTTCATCCGGGCGCTGGAGCGAATCGACCAGCTCAGACCGGGGAGTCGATTCGGGCCATGGTTCTATCGCGTGCTGCGGAGCACGTGCCTGAACCTGCGACGCCGCGAGGCGTTGCGGGCGCACGGCGAGCTGCCGGAGGCGGCTAGCGGCGGGGACGATCCGCACCGCGAGCTCGAGCGGACGGAGTCGAGGGAACGGGTACTGGCGGCGCTTGCGGAGCTGCCGGAGCGACAGCGAATGGCGGTCATCTTGTATGACCTGGAGGGATACGACCACGGAGAGATCGCGCAGATCCTCGACATCGCGATCGGCACGTCACGGGCCAACTTGCACCATGGGCGCAAAGCGCTTCGCAGAGCGCTAGATGGACTGGGAGCCGAGAATGAATCGCGAGCGGAATAAGAACGCCGAGACGCGCTGGCCAGCCTGGCTCGAGCCACTGCGGCCCGATGAGATGAGCCGCAGGCGAGTTCGGAACGCGGTTCTCTCTGCGGCGACGCCGATCCTGCGCGCACGTGAGCGGTCGTGGGAGGACTTCGTGGCCCGCTGGACGTCCGTGCTCGCTCCGGTGGCCGCCGCTGCCGCCATCCTGTTCGCGGGGCTCGCGTACCGGACCGCGCGACCGGAGGTGGAGGTCCGGGTCGAGCCGGTCGAGATCGATCCGCTCCTCCAACCCCTGGCGGATGGGCCACCGGCGATGCTCACGAGCACGCTGGAGCCCAGCATGGATGAGATTCTCGCTGCTGCGATCGAGCGCGACTGAGACCGGATGCAGGCGCGGGCATGTAACGGCACGCTGCCGTCGCATGTCTTGAAACGCGAGTAAGGTCAGGATCGTATGGACGGATCGAAGAGACGGGCCTTGTTGCTGCTGGGGCTTACGTTCGTCGCCGGTACGGCGGCGGGGGTCGCTGCGGAACGACTCGATCTCCTGGCGGGGAGGGCCACGGCGGACGAGGCCACGCAGCCGCCGGAGCGCGGGGAAACGCGCAGGGACCGGCAAACGACGATCGAGCGGTTCGCCGATCAGCTGGGGCTGACGAGCCCGCAGCGCACGCACATCGAGGAGATCCTCGACCACTACCGGACCTCGGTGAGGGGCCTGTGGGGGGAGTGGAGACCTCGCTATCGCTCGCTGATGGACTCGGTTCGGACACAGATCGAGGCGGTCCTGACGCCGGAACAGGTCACGCAATACCGGGCTCTCCTGCAGGAGCGAAGGGACCGCAACGGGCGTGACAACGGGCGGGATGACCGGGACTCGAGTCGGGGCGGGAAACAAAACGGTAACGACGATAGATCGAGGGGCGAGAGTGGAGCGAACGACGGGCAGTGACCAGCGACATGCAACGCGTCGACTCTTTGGCAGAAACTTCATTCGCGCTCTCGCCCTGACGGCCGCCGCGGTATTCGCGGCAATACCCGCGGGGCTCGCCGCGCAGGACAGCTTCCGGCCTCTCACTCTGGATGAAGCGATCGAGATGGCCCTGCGCCGGAATCCCAATCTCGATCAGGCCCGCACCAACATCGAATCCGCCGAGCACTCGCGTCTGAGTGCGTGGGGCGGATTCCTCCCCAGCCTCAGCTTGAGTTACGGGTACTCGAATTCCTCCACGGGGCGGCTCGATCCGACCGGTCAGGGGATCGTGAGCACCAGCTACTCGGCCCAGATCGGCGCCAACTACAGCCTGTTCGACGGCATGCGCCGTTTCTCGAACCTGAAGGAGGCGCGTCTCGGCGTCGTCGAGCAGAACGCCCGTTACCGCCAGAGCGAGTTCGAAACGATTCGGTTCGTGAAGCAGGCGTACTTCAACGCGGTCGCGGCCCGCGATCTGGTCGCGGTCGAGGAGGGACGCGTACAGCGGCTGGAAGACCAGCTCAACTTCGTCGAGCAGCAGCTTCAGCTGGGTCGCGCGACGCGCTCCGACCTCCTCCGATCGCAGGTGGATCTGAACAACGCCCGACTGACGCTGTTGAACGCCGAGAACAGCGCGCGCACGACCACTTTCCGACTCACCGAAGTCGTGGGGTCCGATCAGCGGGTCGGACCGGCCGAGGAGGCGACGCTCGAGGCCACACCCCTCTCCTACGGACGTGAGCAGTTGATGGACATGGCCGGTGTGAGCGCGCCCTCTCTGGCGACCGCGAAGGCGGCGCTCGACGCCGCGGAGGCGGGCGTGAGCGGAGCACGCTCCTCGTATTTCCCCAGCCTCAACTTCAGCGCCGGGTACGCGTGGCGGAACGAGGAGTTCCCGCCCTCTAACCGCAGCTGGTCGCTATCGCTCTCCGGGAGCTATCCTCTGTTCAACGGCTTCCAGCGCGAGACCCAGCTATATCAGGCGCGTGTACGCGAGGATCTCGCGCGTGCCTCGGAGCGCGCCGCTCAGCTGGCGTTGAGCGCGGACCTCGATGAGGCGTACAGCACGGCGCAATCCGCGCTGGCGGGGATCGACCTCGCCGAGCAGAGCGTGGAGTTGAGCCAGGAGAGCCTGCGGGTGGAGCAGGAGCGTTACAGGCTGGGGCTTTCGACGATCCTCGATCTGCAGCTGGCGCAGATCACGCTCTCGCAGGCGGAGGTCGATCTCGTGTCGCGCCGGTTCGACTACCAGCTGGCACTCGCTCAGCTGGAGTCGCTGCTCGGGCAGAGCCTAACGCAACCCTAATCGATAGTGCGCAGGCGGCGTCCGCCCGCCGGCACCACCTGGAGCCCACCTCGAGCGGCGTTCAACGCACATCCCTCCGCATGTGTCTTACGTGTGCGTCGACGCGGGGCAGGTTGCATTATCCGCGGCACGCAGGACCGGCGGCGCGTCCAGCGGGTAGGTTCGGGACACGTGCAGGACGACTCGCGAGACGGACA
>JBDHAC010000096.1:0-4841 GCA_039588275.1 Gemmatimonadota bacterium | reverse complement strand
GTCTCCCGGGTTGGGCGCGCGCCTCATACCCGATGGTCTCAACACCGAGTGTAGGTGCGTGCCCGCCCGGGGTACCACTCCCGGAACGCTCGCTTTCATATGGTCAGCTGAAAAACGCATCGGACTCCGGCGTGAGGTCGTGGGCTCGATTCAGCTGGCCCATCGCCCGGCGACCACACGCCGCGCACTGCCGTCATGCCTAGTCGGCGTGCGCGGATCACTCCACACAAAGCTGGCCGAACCTCCGCGGGTTGCCCTGAACGACTCGTAATCCCGTGAAGCACAACCCCTTCCATGCGACCGCCAGCCCCAGCCCAGCCCGATAAGCCTCGACGCTCTGCAGCCAACGCTCTAGATTCCCGACAATCAGATCCGCAAATCTGGATCTGATCGGCGCTGACGCTCTTCGCCGTTGATCACCTGGTGAGCAGGGATCCGCGAGCCAGAGCACCAATCCGCGCCTTCGTTGGCTAGTAGGTCGCCGTGACAGAGGCCGCTCCGCAGCTGGATCCGGAGACTCTGAGGCGCCTTGAGAAGGGCCTCGGGATAATGGCCCTGCAGTCGCTCGGGGATCCGGAAGCAGCCGCGGAAGCAGTGCAAGAGACGCTGGCGCGCTCGCTCGCCGCTCTCCGGGCTGGTCAACTCCGGGACCCTGCCAAGCTGACCGCCTTCGTTCATGGCATCGCGCGTCACGTCATCGCGGATGTGTATCGCGGCCGGAGACGCACCGTCCATCTGAACCCCGACACCCAGCCACACCCCTCGGGCGCCACAGGTCCATTGGACAGGCTCGTCTCGGCGGAGGAGCGCCAGCGGTTGCGCTTTGCCCTCAACGGCCTGTCCGAGAGCGACCGGGAGATTCTCCGCCTGAGCTTCGAAGAGGCACACTCCTCGGCCGAGATCGCCCGTCATCTGGGTGAACCGGCCGCTCGCATTCGCAAGCGCAAATCCCGCGCTCTCGGCCGGCTGCGCCGGGCCTTCTTCACCGAAGGTCACAGTCGGGCCCCGGCGGCGACTAGAGAAGAGAGAAAAGCCGAGCCGTAGTGATGTGGGATCGCTGCGTTCAAAGCCAGGCGAGGAGGAGAGGAGCTTGACACAGGAGATCACCTGTCAGGTCGTGGCTGCCGGCGAGTTCGTCGAACGCTACGTGACGCGCAAGCTGGCACCGGACGAGAAGGACGCGTTCGAGGTGCACCTCCTCACTTGCGCCCACTGCCAGGACGAAGTGCGGCTGGTCCTCGCGGTTCGGGAAGAGTTGGCACGCGGCATTCCCACGAACGAGCGCCGACGGCGTCTTCCAGGTGTCGGGATGCGTTGGGGTGTCACCGCCGCCGCCGCGGCTGTCCTCCTGGTAGCGGTGCTGCCGCGCCTCGCGCGAGAGACAGGCGGACCCGATGAGCACCGCGCAGTCCCCGGGGTGGAGGTGACGGGAGCGCGACTCCTGGCTCCCGTCGGGTCGGTCGAAGACGCCGATGTAGTGCTTTGGGGCCAGGTGGTCGGTGCGGATCGCTACAGGGTCACCCTGCTCGATGCTCGCGGCGACGTGTTGTGGGAGACGGAGACACCGGATACGTCGGCCGCGCTTCCCGAGTCTCTGCGGTTGGAGGGCGGTGTCCCCTACTACTGGAAGGTGGACGCGAGGGTCGATTGGCAGCGATGGCTGAGGTCCGATGTGGCCGAGTTCCAAATCCCGCCTGCGGGGTTCGGGCCTGAACCGCTGAAGGACCCGGAGTGATGGCCTCGATGCTCCTCGCCTTTGCCCGGACCATCGCTCTCTCGATGCTCGGTCTCGGGCCTTCAAACGCAACGCCTTCTGTCTCGGAGGTGCAGGCCGCTGACCCCATCGAGGAGATCATCGTCCTCGCCAAAGGCGGTGAAGGAGAAGATCTCATTCGAGCGGCGCGCCGCTGGCCGAATCAAGCACGTCAGGCCTTCCACCGCCTTCTGGTCGAGTCTGTCGATCGGATGTCTGGCGGTGGAGGGGCCGGTGCCACGGCAGCGAGCCTCGAGCGCGACCCGCTAGCAGCGGCCGAGACGCTCGCTCGTGCCTACGCGGAGGTCTGGGCCGACCCGTTTCTCGTCCAAGAGGTTCTTCGCTTCCGATCGCGCACCCCTGAGGCGAGACGGGACAAGATCGCCGCCGACAGTCTTCGGCGTGTGGGGATCGATGCCTACCGGAGACTGGGGACGGATGCGGCCCTTCACATCTGGCGAGAGAGCGCAAGGCGCTCCGGCGAGCTCGCCGATTCCGCGGGCTTGGCTCGCTCCCTCGGCAACCTGGGGGCGGGGTTCTACAGCGCCGGATCGTTGGACAGCGCGTCGTCCTACCTGGCGCGTGCGTACGACCTGGCCATCGTCACCGGAGACCTGCTCACGGCGGCCAACGCGTCCACGAACCTCGCCAACGTGAGCTACGACCGCCGAGAACTCACACGGGCGAGCGAGCTGTACGGTCGGTCGCTTCGTATCCGCGCGCGGACGGGAGACAACCGCGGTCTGGCGGCCGACGAGCACAACCTGGCCCTCATCCGTCTCGAGCTCGGCGACTACGAGGGCGCGCGCCGCCAGTTCGAGAAGGCCCGTGCGATCAATCGACAGCATGGCTATGGGTCCGAGGAGGCCAACAACCTCGTTGGGCTGGCAGATCTCGCGGTCCTGACGGGCGAGTACCCAGGAGGCGCGAGCTTGCTCGAGGAAGCGCTAACCCTCTTCCAGGAGGCCGACGATCGGTCGGGCGTGGCCACCGCGCTCCACCGCTCGGGCCAGCTCGCGCTCCGGCGCGGCTCCTTCGCGGAGGCGACCGCCGCGCTCTCGGACGCCGTGTCGATGTTCGAGCGGGCCGGTCGTCCAGCCGACGCGGCGGAGGCTCGTCTCGATGCCTCAGTCACCCTCGCCGCCGCCGGAAACCTGGATGGCGCGCTCCGCGAGCTCCAGTTCGCCGAAGACCTCGTCGCGGACGGATCAGGCACCACGAGGCTGCGGGCCGATCTGGCGCTGGCCCGCGCCGATCTGGCTCTGCGGCTGAACGATCCCGAGGAAGCCCAACGTCACTACAGCCGGGCCGAGGGGCTCTACCTGGACGCCAACGATGAGAGAGGCCGCGCAGAGGCGCGCCAGGGAGTCGCCTACCTCCTTCTACTGCGCGGGCAACACGATGAAGCTGTCGCGGCCCTCGAGGCGGTCCTGCGGGAACCGTCCCTCCACGCCGACTCGCGCGCCGTGGCCGGAATCGACGTTCTCCTCGGCTATGCTCGAGGGCGGGCAGGCGCTACGGATGGCGCTCGCCAGGCCCTATCGCGCTCGATCGACGCCTATGGCTCGATGGGAGACCCCGTCGGGGAGTCGGTCGCACTCGCGACCCGCGGCGACCTCGAAGCGAGGGCCGGATTCCCTACCGCGGCCGAGCGGTTCTACACGGACGGGCTCGAGCGGCTAGCGGGTTGGCCAGCTCCGAGTGTCGCGTGGCGCCTGCACGCGGGTCTGGGTGGGGTGCACGAACAGCGCGGGGATTTGGCCGGCGCGGCTACCCACCTTCGGGCCGCGATTGAATTGGTGGAGGACGTCGCCGCCAGGGTCTCCGTGGCCGAGCGGCGCTCGGGCTATCTGGCCGACAAGTGGGACGTGTACGCCCAATTGGCCACCGTGGAGCACCGCGCCGGCCGTGTGGCGGAGGCCTTCGAGGCGAGCGAGCGGATGCGGGCGCGTCAGATGCTGGATGTCCTGGCCGAGGGGCGGATCCCGACGCGCGCTGCCGAGAGTGCACCGCTGGTCGTCCGCGCCCAGGACCTCAGGCGCCACATCACTGATCTGGACGCACGACTTCGACCCCCACGAACCAGACCTGCCAGCTTGCGTGACCCGACGCCGGTGGGTCACCCGGACCTGCGGGCGACCGCCGAACGGGCCCGGGAGGCCTACGCCGAGGTGTTGGGGGAGATGCGTGAGATCGTCCCGAGCTACGCGGACCTTTTCGCCCCCGCCGTCCCCTCCTGGCGCGAAGCTGCAAGCCGAGTGGAGCCCGACGTCGCCCTCCTCGAGTATCTGACGAGCGATTCCACGACGCTCGTCTTCGTCCTCACGGCTGATACGATCGTGTCACTCGATCTAGGGGTGAGCGGTCGTTCACTGCGGGCGCTCGTCGACTTCGCGCGCGCCAGCATTGCACCGCCGGGCGGGATGGATAAGCGCGAGTTGTGGCGTGTCCCACTCGAGCGGTTGTATGAGCGTCTGATCGCTCCGGTCGAGAGCCTCGGCCTCCTGGACGGAAAGCGTCGCCTGCGAATCGTTCCCCACGCCGAGCTCCACTACCTGCCGTTCCAGGCGCTCCTCCGCCCCGGCTCGCCGAGCGAGTTCCTTGTCGAACGCTACGAGCTCACGTACAGCCCCTCGGTGGGGGTGTGGGTGCGGCTGCATGACCGCTCCGTCGAAGACCGGCCGATCCGTGTTCTCGCGCTGGCCCCCGGACATGAGCGGCTACCGTGGACCCGCCGCGAGGTGGCGGAGATCGGTGATGTGTTTGGCGCGGACGCAAGCGTCCGCGTGGGGGTGCAGGCGTCGGAGACCGGGCTGCGGCAGGAGGCGGCCTCGCAAGACATCATCCACCTCGCCACGCGCGGTGTGGCCAACCCGGCGAACCCGCTCTTCTCCTACGTGGAGTTGAGCCCGGATGCGGAAAGCGACGGCAGGCTCGAGGTGCACGAGGTTTTCGGCCTCGACCTGCGCGCCAGCCTCGTAGTTCTCAGCGCGTGTGAGACTGCCCTCGGGTCCGGACTGCTGGCGGATGTTCCGGCAGGTGACGACTGGGTCGGCCTCGTGCGCGCCTTCCTCTTCGCCGGCGCCTC
>JBDHAC010000095.1:0-10294 GCA_039588275.1 Gemmatimonadota bacterium | reverse complement strand
TCCACCAGGGCGCGCTTCACAACTGGTACCCGACGGCTGGAGGCGAGGAGCACGGCTACCGACGTCGCCGCTCCCTCGGTTCCGACCCACGCGCGAGCGGTCTCGAGAGGAACCTGCACGAATCGCTCGTCCATCTCCGGTAGACCGGTGCGGAAGGTGCCGACCACACGGACGAGCTGCGCGGCGATCCCGCCCGATGCGTCCTGGGCCGTCAGGACCAGGCGGGAGCCGAGCTCGAGATTCAGACGCTCCGCGAGCTTCACCCCGATGTACGCATGCAGCCGATCACCCTGCTCCAGGTAACGACCCTGCTCGAGCGCGGTGTCGAGCTCCGCGAAGCTCCGCTCGACGTCGGCGTCGACTCCGTTCACCATCACCGGCACGGCCGCGGCCGCGCTGCTGGCCAGCCCCCGTAGCTCGAGGCGCACGGCCACTGCTAGCGCGTCATCCGCTAGCGACGACTCGTCCAGGGCGCCCAGGGCGCCCGCCAGCACCTCCGCATCGAGACGGTGCTCGATCGTGCGGCGGGCATGGAACGCGGGGGCCTGTAGCGCGATGTGTCCGGTGCCCAGACGAACGCCGGACTCGATCCAGTCCTCGTGGCCACCCTCCGCGAAGGCGCGGGACATGGCGAGAAGCCCCACGCCTACCACCATGGCCGCGCCCGTCAGCAGACTGCGGCGCACGTTCCGGCGCAGATTCCGCACCGCCAGCCGGACCAGGATCGGCAGGCGGCTCATCGCCCCGCGAGCGTGTCGGCCGGAGGAGTGCGCGCGCCGCGGTAAGCGGGGTAGATCGCGGCCAGCACGGCGGTGACGAACAACGCGACGGCGGCCATCCAGAGCATCTCCGGCGGGTACTCGACGCGGAGCACCGGCCGGACGAGCCCGCCAGCCATCGTGAAACCGCCGTACAGCCAGCTCATGTCCGGTGGCGCCTCGTGCCACCAGAAGAGCAGGGGGCCCGTGATGAGCGCGCCGGCCCCGAGGCTCAGGACGCCGAGGGCGATGGCCTCGGCCAGCACGGAGCGGAGGATGAGCCCCGGCCCGGCTCCCAACGCCAAAATGACCGCGAACTCTCGCCTGCGCTCATAGGTGCCGGTGAGCATGGTGTTCGCGACCCCGAACACCGCCATCACGAAGATGATCACCAGGAGGATCCACTCCATGGATTCGAACAGCCGCGCGTAGAACACCATCTCGGGCTGGAGCTCGGTCCATGCGGTCGCCCTCGCACCGTCGGCGGCGGTGCCGAGCCAGGCATCGATTCGCTCCGCCGCCGCCGCCGCCGCCCACGGATCTTCGACGCGCGCGGCGATCTCGTGAACGCGGTCGGCGGGCAGGGCGATGAGTTGCTGGAGAGCGTCGAGCGGCAGGAGCGCCACCGCTCCGTCGAGCTCGGTCAGACCGGTGGAGAACACGCCCGATACGCGAAACAGGTCGTTCCCCAACGATCCGTCCGAGGCCGGCGCCACCAGGACGATCTCGTCTCCGGGTCCGACATCGAGTTGGGTCGCCATTTCGCGCCCGATCAACAGCTCGTTCGTCCCTACCGTCGGTTGCGCGCCCTGGTACACGGTCCCGGGGATACGCGAGACATGGGGCTCGCGGGCGGGGTCGATCCCGATCAGGCTGGCCGCGACCGTCGCGTCGCCGGAGCTGACCAACCCGCCGCCGTAGACGCGAGGGCCGGCTGCGGCGATCGACGGATCCGCCTCAACGCGAGCCACGAGGGCCTCCACATCGGCGCCTTCACGCCCGCCGATGGTCTCGTACATGCTTCGCTCGGGCAGGTAATCCGGTCCGTGGAGCTGGAGCTGGCCGGAAAGGATCCCGGTTCCGTTGCCGACCATCTCGGCGACCATGCCACGACCGAGACCGGTCATGACCACGACGGTGCAGTACCCGATGGCCAGACCGCTGGCGGTGAACAGGGTGCGTCGCCGGTTGCGGCCCAGGTTTCGCCACCCGACTCGCCACCAGGGTCGGCGGAAGAGGTAGGTCATGCCGCGTCGCTGGGATCGCGGGTCATCGCTCGCGGGACCGCAGGGTCCGAAGCGAGAAGAACGTGCGCTCCACGTCTACGTCGAACTCGAGCTCGACGTATAGCACCGCGGTACTCTCGTCCGGCTTGTCCGCCGGCTCGATGGTCATGAGGGCGGGCACGAGACGCCCGCCCATCGTCTTGTAGTCGGACCAGGTGATGGTGCGGATGAGCGCGTCCCGTTCGTCGTAGAACCTCGCCCACACGGGCATCATGTCCGCCTTTCGAACGAGGTACACGATCCGATCCCAGATGACGGCCGCTTCAGCCTTCGGGGTCAGATCGAATTCCCACACTTCGCTCCCGTCCCGCGCTCCTTCGAACGCGATCTCGATGTCGTAGTCGTCGATCAGACGGTGCTCCTTGACGAGGTCATCGTTGGTGAAGTGAGAGCCCATCCATGAGGCTCCCATCATCGAGGTGGGCACCTTGATCGTCCGGTCGACCCGCGGCAGGTAGTTCCAGATCTCGTTCCCCGCCTTCAGCGTCGCGAGACCCGCGTCCTTCTGGGGTGAGAGGATTCGAATGAGCGCGTGGTCCGTGCCGAGCGACCATATGCTCATATCCAGGCTCCGGGTCCAGTGCTCGGTGACGATCCGCATGCTCACCGTGCCTCGGCTGGACTCGCCACGCAGCAGCCTGTCCACCCGATCCACGATCTCGGCGGGGGTCTCCTGGGCGTAGGCTGGCGGTGCTCCCTCGGAGGGGAGCTGGGGAATCGCTACGAGGAGCAAGAGGCGGGTCAGCGGGGCCGCCCGATGGAGCCCGCGCGGGCGTGCGATATGCTGGAATTCGCGACCTGCTCGCATCCTCGACTCGCCTCTCCTGCGGACCCGGCACCTCTCGCTCGGATCAGTGGACGGGACTGAGCTCCAGGATCCGGGCCGCGCTTCGGGCGATCGCCCGCTCTTCGTCGGTCTCGAACGCGTACACCGGGCGGCTTCCCTCGGTCGAGATCAGCCCTCCCGGTCCCGCCTCGTTCCGGGCCCCATCCAATCGCACGTTCCAGCTCGAGAGGCCCTCGGCCACTCGGAGGCGGATCTCCGCGGAGCCCGATCCGATGCCGCCGCCAAACACGAGGGCACCCCGACCGTCCAGCACGGTGAAGAACGCGCCGGCGGTCAGGACGATCCTGCGAATGAACACTCGCAGCGACAGGGCGGCCCGCTCCTCGCCCCTCGCCTCACGTTCCAGAAGCTCGGGAACCGACTCGCACCCCGCGAGCCCCAGGAGCCCTGCGCGCCGGGTGAGTCGCTCCTCGATCCACTCGTGTGGATACCCCTGGGCGCACAGGTGGATCAACACGCCCGGACCGAGCGAGCCGCAGCCCGTCGTCGTCACCAGCCCTTCGAGGGGCGAGAAGCCGTTGGACGTCTCCACCGACCGGCCGTTCTGAACGGCACAAGCCGAGCACACGGCGCCTAGCTGCAGGGTCAGGGCCCAGACGCCTTCGCGCGCTTCCCCAGAAGACCGGGCGAGCGATTCGACCAGCGCCTCGTGGGCGATGCCCTGAAAGCCGTACCGGTACAACGCGAGCGAATCAGTCAGCTCGCGCGGCAGGGCGTAGTACAGGGACTCGAGCGGCCGACAGGCATGAAACGCCGTATCGAAGACCGCCACGTGCGGGACCGACGGGAAGAAGCGGCGTGCTACGTTCACTCCCGCCAGCGCAGCCGCGTTCAGGAGGTGGGCGAGCGGGGCGGTGTTTCGGAGCGCGTCCTCCAGCGTCGAATCGAGCACGACGGGCGCCGTGTACCGTGTTCCGCCATGGATGATACGGTGGCTGGCCGCATCGATGTCGTGCCGTCCCGCTCCGAGCCGATCCAGCGCCTCGCTGGCGGCCTGAGCCGGCTCGCGGGCGCCGATCTCGACGCGGTGACGCGCCAGCACGTCGACCCCGTTCGAGTCGATGTCGACGAGCGCCGTCTTCACGCTCGCGGTACCCATGTTCAGGACCGCAATGCGCACCCCAACCCCCTTCCGGGCATCGTCCGGCCACGAGCTCGTCGGGTCCGAGCCCCGGCGCGTGGCCGCTCCGCGTCGGGGGTGTGCACGGTTTGAACCTCGGGTCCGAGCTCCTGTGGACCGCCTAGATCGCGGCTAGCGGCGCGGAATTGTGGGTTCCGCGACGCAAGCTCCGCGGCGCGGTGGGTGGGACATTCTGTCGGGATCGCGAAGGGCGTGGAGGGGCGTTCTGGTCGATACCGGCACGGGCGCCGCGGCGCCCCGGGGTCGCCTCCGATGGCCGTGGCCGCGCGCGACCAGGCGGCGCGGATTCAGCCCCCGAGACCGTATTGCGCGACGGCCTTCACGATGTCGGTCGTGGTCACTACCCCCACCAGCTCCTCGTCGTCCATGACCAGGATGCGGTGCACGCTCGCTCGAAGCATGTACTCGGCCGCTTCCCTGACCGGCGTATCGGATGGCAGCGCGCAAACGCTGCGAGTCATCAACTCCTCGGCCGTGTGCTCCTCCAGCACGTTCCACTCAGGGGCGTCCGTCACCTCGAGGCGCGCGGTGAGGTCGGCGCCCGCGTTCGCCCACAAGTCGGCGTAGAAGGAGGCGGGCGCCTCCTCGTCCGAGTGCCACTCATCGCCATCCTCCCATGCCTCGCCGGTGCGCGATTCCTTGCGGGTGGGAACGCCCCGGGACTCGGCGTCGAACCCGAGGAGATCCGTCGCCGACAACACGCCGACAACCTGATCGCCAGACACCACTGGAGCTCCGCTGATGTGAAGGCCGGCGAACAACTCGGCGACCTCACGTAACGTGGTGTGTGGAGTCACCGTCTCGACTTCGAGAGACATGATATCGTGCAGCGTGACCATGATCGCATATCCTGGTTGGACCTGTTGCGTGCTAGAGCTCGATGCGCAGGAGGGTCTGGCCAGTGGCCTGGGCGATGCGAAGCACCGTGTCACGGCCGGTCGAATCGGTCACGAGATCGACCGCCTCGACATCTCCCAGGGTATGCGTGAGATGCGGGCCCACCCCCTCGAACCCACCGAGCATGATCTCGATGCGCTCGTCTCGCGGATCGTACACCACGCCCTGGAGCTGGAAATGCCGCTGCTGTGAACGAGTCCCGATTCCGGGTGCGTCCACCTCGAGCGAGGTGCGCCGCCCGGCATTGCGTTGCGTGAACCCGTCGAGTGCTTGGGTCCACTCCCGTCTCGGGATCGTCCTCACCATGTCCGGCGTCTTTCCGGTTGGCGTGCCGGTCCGGTGGGCCGCTCCTCTCAGCCACGAACCGTACCTCCAAGGAGGGACACCTCCGGAGCGTCGCGGCCTCACACCGGACCACGCCCGCGGTCGGGGCGTTCTGTCCCGCACAGGTGAACGCGAGTCCGCTACGCATCCATTCAAACGCTTTTCAATAATACACTTACGGCTGGTGCCGCGCCCGGTGAAAGCGGGTACGCGAGGTGCGGCGGTGGGAAGTGCCGGGGCCGCATATACGGGCCTGCTCGGGACGCGGCGGCCCTCTCGCGGCCTCGCCGCCGACAGGAATCAGGAGAGACCGATGCTCGACCTACACAGAATCCTGTTCCCGACGGACTTCTCGGAGTGTGCCCAGGGTGCATTGCCGCACGCGATCCGCCTCGCCGAACTGCATGACGCTGATCTTGAGCTGTTGCACGTGCTCGTTTTGCACGCGACATCGGCGATCGAGGCGATCGAGCCGTTCCCGGGCGAGGAATCGGCGAAGGAAGCTCTGGAGGCGACGGCGCGCGAGCCAAAAGGGGGGCGCGTCACTCACCACGTCACGCGCGCGATCGCGGCGGCTCCCGCCATCCTCGACTACGCGGACGCAGGAGAGGTCGATCTCATCGTGATCGGGTCACACGGCAGGCGAGGGATCCGACGGCTGCTGTTGGGAAGCGTGGCCGAGGAGGTCCTGCGAGAGGCTCGGTGCCCGGTGTTGATCGTTCGGGAGAAGAAAGAGCCCGCCACCGAGGTAGAGGTGAAGCGCATACTCATACCGGTGGACTTTTCCAAGCAGACCGCCTTGGCGGTCGGCTATGCTCACGAGCTTGCCGGGACGTTCGGTGCGGCGCTCGACCTGCTGCACGTCGTCGAGGTGCCGACCTACCCCGACTTCTACGTTCCGTTCTCGGCCGCTCTCGAGACGACGGCAGTCCGCCGGGACGCGGGAGATCGGTTGGAAGCTCTGGCGGAGCCACTGCGTGCGACTCACGAGGTCGGGACGCACGTCAAGGTGGGGCGGACCACGACCGAGGTGACGGACTTCGCGGAGCGGGGTGGCCACGACCTGATCGTTCTGCCGAGTCACGGTTATTCCGGACTCGAGCGGGTCTTGCTCGGCAGCGTCGCCGAGGGCGTGCTCCGACGGACCCCGTGTCCCGTGCTGACGGTCAAGCCGTTCGGGGTGGATCTCCGACCGAGTCCGAGCGCGGCTGGGGCCGGCGCGGCATCGACGACGTAGTCCGCTCGGTTTGACAGTTCGTCCCACCCTCCCGACGTTCTTCTAACTCGACGACCCCGGGCGCGCGGGTGCGCTGTCCGGGGTCCGTATCGTTTTTGTCAGGCTGCCCGTGTACAGGCTCGATGGCGTCCAAGACCGAGTCCCCGACAGGCGACGCACAGCAGACGATCGGGCCCGAGGTCCCGTTCGGCGGTGAGGGATTCCGGTCCCTGTTCGAGGCCGTTCCTGACGCCTGCCTGATTGTCGATGCAGCGGGAGTCATCCTCGACCTGAACAGAGAGGTCGAGCGCATGTTCGGCTACGCCCGTGACGAGCTTGTAGGCCGTTCGGTCGAGGTCCTCGTTCCGGACGCGATGCGCACGCAACACCGCGCGCACCGAGGTCAATACGCGGAGTCGCCGTCGCGTCGGCCGATGGGGATCGGGATGGAGCTCATCGCCTGCCGAAAGGACGGCAGCCACCTGCCCGTGGAAGTCGGGTTGAGCCCGCTGCGCACCGCCCGCGGCGTGTTCATCGTCGCTACCGTGCACGACATCACGTCCCGCAAGCGATTGCGGGAGTTCGGCGCCGGTGTGCTGCAGGGGGCGGAGGAGGAGCGACAGCGCATCGCCCGAGATCTGCACGACGATACGGCGCAGCGGCTCGCTTCGATCCTGTTGCGGCTCCAGATGGCGCGACGCGCTCCCACGGAGGATCGCCGCGAGGAACTGCTGACGGAGATCCACCGCGAGCTGCACGAGACGTCGGAGGGCGTTCGCAGGATCTTGCGAGGTCTACGGCCGCCGGCGCTGGAGGAAGCCGGCGTCGTGGCCGCGATCCGAGCCCACCTGCGAAACGTGTTCGGGGAGTCCGACATGGAGGCCGACCTGCAGGCGGACAACATTGACGACTTGCTCTCCGTCGAGGGCAAGCTCTCGCTCTACCGAATCATCCAGGAAGCCGTGACCAATATCGTCAGACACGCGCACGCGACGACTGTGCAAATCCGCCTCTCGGCATTGGACGGCGCGGTCCGCGCGACCGTCGAAGATGATGGCGACGGGTTCTCGATGAAAGACCACCCCATACTCGGCGGAAGGGGACTCGGGATCCTCGGTATGCAGGAGCGAGCCGCCATCCTCGGAGGCAGGGTCCACATCGAGAGCGAACCGGATGGCGGCACGCGCGTGGAGATCGAGTTACCACTCTCCGCGTAGCACATCGCCCGAGTCCTCCTGCAGCCTCCCGGGCCCGCTCTGGCGCGCCCGCCCACTTTGGGGCATAATGTCCCGCAGGCGCCGCGACACGCCCCGGCCTGCCGTCCTCCACGGCTCCGAATCAGAGCCGCGGTCATGGACGTAAGATACTTAGTTGCAACGCGTTACGGCCCAGACCGGTTGGCTTTCCGTCCCGGCATGACACCCGCATCAGGCGAAAAGCGCCGGTGAGACACGGATGGGCGCCGGCGCACCGTGCCGCCTCCAATCTGGATAGGGCATTCGTGCATCGATGACCGTTACCGTAACCGAGCCAGAGACGATCCCTGCCGCCGCCGAGGCCGATGACGAAAGCCTCCGGCCCGGCCGCATACTGATCATCGAGGACGACGCACAGCTGCGTGGCCTGTTGACCGAGCTCCTCGAGGGGGAATCCTACGAGATCTCTTCCGTCGAGAGCGGCGAAGAAGGGCTGCGAGCGCTGCAACGCGAAGTGTTCGATGTCGTTCTTCTCGACATCAACCTCCCGGGAATGCACGGGATCAACGTCCTGACGGCAGCCCCGAACACACAGACGGACGCCGAGTTCATCGTCATGACGGCGTTCGCCGAAGTCGAGACCGCGGTCCAGGCGATGAAGCTGGGCGCGTTCGACTACCTCAGGAAGCCGCTCGAGCCTGACGAGCTCCTGCTGGTCATCGATCGGGCCCTCGCGCAGACACACCTGCGCCGCGAGGTGGCCAGACTCCGCCGACAGGTCTCCAAGGGTCCCCGCTCGCGCCTCATCGGTCGCTCGAAGGCGCTCGAGCGCCTGTTCGACCTGGTCGAGCGTGTGGCAGCGACGCGATCCACCGTCCTCGTCACGGGCGAGACCGGCACCGGCAAGGAGCTGGTCGCTCGCGCGATCCATGATCTTTCCCCGCGCGCCCGAAAGCCCTTTGTCCCCGTCAACTGCTCTGCGCTACCCGAGGGCATCCTCGAGTCGGAGCTCTTCGGTCACCTGAAGGGCAGTTTCACAGGTGCGATCGCGAGCCGAAGAGGGCTGTTCGAGGAGTCGCATGGGGGAACCCTGTTCCTGGACGAAGTTTCGACCATCTCGTCGGCCATCCAGGTGAAGCTCCTGCGGGTGCTCCAGGAACGGCAGATCCAGCGGGTCGGGGGCGGGAGCCAGATCGCGGTGGATTTCCGGTTGATCGCTGCGACCAACGTGGACTTGATGCGCGAGGTGGGAGAGGGGCGCTTCCGCGAAGACCTCTATTTCCGGTTGAACGTGTTCCCCCTGCACGTCCCGCCGCTGCGGGAGCGCAAGGACGACATCCCCCTCCTCGCGAACCACTTCCGCTCGCGGTTCGCGGACGAGAACGAGGTCGAACCGCCGGGGATCTCGCCGGAGACGCTGCAACGAATGATGGAGTATGACTGGCCCGGCAACGTGCGCGAGCTCGAGAACTTCATCGAACGGGCGATGATCATGTACGCCGGCACCCCAACGATCCGGTTCGATTCGCCGCACGTTACGGCCTCGAAGCCCGAGCAGAGCCTGCTGACGCGCGCCAGGGATGAACGCTGGAGCGTCGATCGTCTCGAGCGGGAGCACATCTTCTCGGTGCTCGAGTCCACCCGCGGGAATCAGACGAGGGCGTCCGAGATCTTGGGAATCGACCGCCGCACCCTGTACCGCAAGCTGAAGCGATACCGGGCCGAAGCCTGACACCCGCCGGGTCGCCGCGTCCGCACGGCGTCTGATCCGGAGGCCCGCATGCTGCGTTGGGTATTGTCGATCGTCTTCGTGATCCACGGCTTCTCCCACCTCGTGGGCTTCGTCGTGCCCTGGGGCATCGGCCAGGTCAAGGACGCGCCTTACAAGACCACCCTCCTGGCCGACGCCATCGAAGTGGGCGATCGGGGCATCAGAGCTTTCGGCGTCCTGTGGCTGATTGCCGCGCTCGCGTTCGTGGTCGCCGGCTTCGCGTGTCTGACATCGCAAGCGTGGTGGACGTCGTTCGCCGTCTGGACAGCGGCGTTCTCGCTCGTCTTGAGCATCCTGGGCTGGCCGGAGGCGCGCCTCGGCACCGCCGTCGACCTCCTCATCCTCGTGCTCCTGATCCTCGGCGCCCGGCTGGGGTGGCTGTCGGCGTTCAACGCCTGATTCGAGAGCGCCACCGTCCCGACCGGCCTGTGTCGGCCACACCTGCTCGCCGGCCATACCGCGCGACAGCCGTGCCCGCGCGCCAGCCGGCCATCCCTCTCGCTAGCTGGCGGGACACCTTATCCTTATACGCATGGTGCAGATCGGACTCACTTCCATTCTCGCGGTTTTGAACGCAAGAGCGCCGGGGTCGGGCCTGGCTCAGGTCCCTGTGCAGGACTGGTTGGACGCGGCCTGGCAGTTCGCGCGCCCGCGGCTACTCGAGAGCCTCGGGATCGTTCTGCTGGCAGCGGCCGTCTATCTGATCTTCGGGCGCTGGGTCCTCCGCTACGCGCGCCGGATCGCGGAGCGTACGGCGACCCGCCTCGACGATCTCCTCCTGGGCGCGCTGCGGCGGGTGCTCGTGATATCGGTCGCCTTCTGGGCCATCTGGCGGCTGTGGTACATCTGGAACGTGCC
>JBDHAC010000094.1:0-5743 GCA_039588275.1 Gemmatimonadota bacterium | reverse complement strand
GAGAGAACGCTAGGGCGAGCGCGGGGCCCTGTCCAACGTCAAGCCGTTGGCTGCGTCACTCCTGGCACTGAGGACCCAGTGGCTCGCCGTCGGCCGTGGTCCCCTCGTACTCGAAGGCGAAGAACTCGTCGAACGTCCGATTCGAGTCGTCGATCGCGGACACCTTGATGGCGTCCTCGAGGATCTCGAGCCGCAGGTAGTGGTGCGTGCGCGCTCCCGCCGCCAGGAACTGGGACCTCTCGAACGAGCGAGCGAAGAAGGTCGCGCCGCCGCCACCGGTCACGACGTACACGGGCCCGCAGCCGAGCTCCTCCACGTCCTCGTCCCGAATGGGCGGCGTGCGCTCGTAGTGATGGTCGTGTCCTGACAGGACGAGATCGACCCCGTAGCGGTCGAACAGCGGACCCACGGCCGCGCGGAGCGCTCGCTCGCCACCTTTGCCGGCGAATCCGACTGCATGGCTGTAGAGCGGGTGGTGGAAGAACACCACGATCCAGCGGACAGTCGGATCCGCGCTCGCAGCCTCGAGCCCCGCCTCCAGCCACCGGTACTGCTCTCCTTCGGTCAGGTCCGGTCCGCCAGGCCCGTCGGTGGCCGTATCGAGCGCGAAGAACTGGACGTCCCCCCAGCGAAACGTGTAGTACCGCGCCCCAGGCGTCGGGGCGGGCCACACGAACGCCCGGTCGTACGAGGCTCCCCCGTTCTCGATGAGGTCGTGGTTCCCCGCCGATGGGAAGAACGGCACGCGTCCGAGCAGCTCCCGGTAGATGGCGAAGTGCCGCTCCGTGTAGTCGATCTCCGAGCCGCCGTGGTAGGCGATGTCGCCGACGTGGACGGCCAGGTCCCACGGCTCGGACTCCATCAGCCGCGCGAGCCTGACCTGACCCGCCGAGCCCCAGCCCGAGTCGCCGAACGCCAGCACCCGTACCGTGTCCGCCTGTCCGGTGTCCGCCTGCCCGATTGCCGGGGCCGTACGGAAGGTGTTGGGACCATGAAGCGCCTCACCGGCCCAGACGCGGTACTCGACCGCCGTGCCGGCCGGGAGCCCCTCGAGACGAACCGCCCGCCGCCGAAGCTCACCGTTGGCTCCGAACAGCGGGGTCGTGTCACGGTCGATGGAGGCCGGGCGCCACTCTTCCACGTCGGACAGCCGGTACTCGGCCCGATCCACCGCGTCAGCACGCGCGAGCCACAGAATCCACGCACTGCTCGTGTCCACCGCCTGCACGTAGGGGACTCGCTCGAACGGTGCCAACGTCGCCGCGACATCTACCGGGGAGCCGAGAGGGAGCTTGCAGCCGGTCGCTGCGAGGCCGGCCGCCGTAAGCCCGAGCGCCAGGGTGAGGCCACGACGGGCGCCTGCGGAGCCCGGCCGGCAAGATCGGGTAATCAACCATACGGAGTGGCGCTCCGGGCGCTCGGCGCGTCGAAAGCTTTGCATAGGCGGGGCAGGTACCCGAACCGGACCCGGCTGGATCCCGGCAGGCATGGGCCGCACCCGGGCCATGGATGGATCCGCGGGCTCTTTCACCGTGTTCCCGAAGGGATTCGACGGGTAGTTTTGCCGGGCAGGCTTACCTCTGCCGGCGACCGCGTACGGATTCCCCGACTCCAGGCGCCATCATGCCGGGTTGGCGCACCGGAACCGGTACGCGAACGGCAACGGCAGCCAGACCGCTTCCGGCGTGCCAAATCGGCCGGATTCTGGGCTTCGGCCGGGCTCCGGGCGGGCGCGGTTCCTGCACGGCCAGGGGTTTGCGCGGCGTCCGCTTCACGGACCGTCGGTAAGCTGCGCCGTCTGCATGCGCGGGAGGGATGTCACCGTGCGGCAGCCGTGTAGGAATTGACGTGAGGATACACATACAGCCGGCCGAGGCCGGCTTCGAACGGATCGATGCTGATGACCGAAGAGAACGGAAACAACACGCCGGATATTCCCGAGTCTCCCGACGAGTCGCTGGAAGAAATCGCGGCTGCCTCGATCGAGGAGGTGGATGACCCCCCCTCCGTGGAGGCCAGCGGACACAACGGCGATCGGAGCGAGACTCGTCTGAAGTTGCCCGTCATCCCCCTGCGGGGGACGGTGGTGTTCCCGTCCGTCGCGGCTCCCATCGCGGCCGGGCGAGACAAGACGATGAAGGCCATCGAGTCCGCGGTCGCCGGGGACAAGCTCCTGTTCGCGGTGGCGCAGCTCGACGCCGAGACCGAGGACCCGATCCCCGAGGCGTTGTACCGCGTGGGCACGATCTGCCGGATCGCGCAGATGCAGAAGGTGCCCGGAGGCGTCCAGATGGTCATCCAGGGCTCCACCCGCGCGGCGGCGCTGGAATACCGCGAGCACGAAGGGCAGCTCGAGGTCGTCGCCCGGCGCATGGAGGACATGGCACCGCTCGATCCCGAAGAGTCCGCGTTCGCGGCGCTGTACAAGGAAGTGCACGAGCGGGCCTCCGAGGTCAGCCGACTGCGCGGCGTCCCCAAGGAGATCGTGGATCACCTGCTCGGCGGGGTCAGCACACCGGGCGAGCTGGCGGACCTGGTCGCGTTCTACACCGAGCTCGACGTGGAGGAGAAGCAGGAGCTGCTCGAGACGCTGTCGGTCGAGGACCGGTTGCGGAAGCTCCTCCTCCACCTGCAGAAGCAGATCGGGCTCCTCGAGGCACAGGAGCAGATCCGCGAGAAGGTGCAGGAGGAGCTCGGCGAGCGGCAGCGCGAGATCTACTTGCGCGAGCAGATGAAGGCGATCCAGAAGGAGCTCGGCGAGGACGTCGATTCAGCCGAGATCGACGAGCTGCGCGAGCGGATCGAGGGCCTGGACCTCCCCGAGGCGGCCCGAACCGAGGTGGACCGGGAGCTGCGCCGGCTCGAGCGCATCCCGCGCGAGTCCGCCGAAGCGCAGGTAGTCCGCACCTATCTCGAGGTCATCGCCGACCTCCCGTGGTCGGAGACCACTACGGAGCAACTGGATCTCAAGCGGGCCGAAGAGATCCTCGACCGAGACCACTACGGGCTCCGCGATGTGAAGGACCGCGTTCTCGATTTCCTCGCCGTCCGCAAGCTCCAGGAAGAGGCGAAGGAGGAGGAAGAGGAAGCCGAGGCGGCCCGGGCGGAAGCAGAGGAAGCGGCGCCTGCCGCCGAGGGCGAATCCGGGGCCGAGGGCGAATCCGGGGCCGAGGGCGAAGCGGCGGCCGCGGACGAACCCATTGTGGCCGAGAAGCCCTCCGTGCCCCCGGGCCAGGAGGACGACCGTAGCGGTACCACGATCCTGTTCGTAGGTCCACCGGGCGTCGGAAAGACCTCGATCGCGAAGTCGATCGCCGAGGCGATGGGGCGCAAATATGTCCGCGTCTCGCTCGGTGGCGCGCGCGATGAGGCGGATATCCGCGGGCACCGGCGTACGTACGTCGGGGCGTTGCCGGGTCGCATCATCGACGGGCTCAAGCGGGCGGGTGCCAAGAACCCTGTGTTCCTGCTCGACGAGGTCGACAAGCTCGGCGTTTCCTTCCAGGGAGACCCATCCGCGGCGCTGATGGAGGTGCTCGATCCGGCCCAGAACGACTCGTTCACCGACCACTACCTGGGCGTGCCGTTCGACCTGTCGCAGGTGCTGTTCATCGCGACGGCCAACGTGTTTCAACAGATCCCCGGCCCTCTCCGGGATCGGATGGAGGCGATCGAGTTCCGCGGCTACACCGAGGCCGAGAAGCTGGAGATCGGGCGCCGGTACCTGTTGCCGCGGCAGATCCAGACGAACGGGCTCAAGCCCGAGCAGATCGAGGTCACGCAGGAGGCGATGACCGAGATTGTCACGGCGTACACGCACGAAGCCGGCGTGCGCAACCTCGAGCGCGAGCTGGGCTCGGTGTGCCGGAAGTCGGCGCGCAAGATCGCCTCGGGCGAGGCGAAGTTGGTCAAGGTCGAGCCCAAGGACCTGCGCGATCTACTCGGGCAGCCGAAGGTGTACCCCGAGAAGAAGATGGCGGAAGACACGGTCGGCGTCGCCACCGGGATGTTCTATACGCCGGCCGGCGGCGACATCATGCTGGTCGAGACGAGCGTGTTCCAAGGCAAGGAGGGGCTCGTTCTCACCGGTCAGCTGGGTGACGTGATGAAGGAGAGCGCTCAGGCGGCGCTCACCTACGCCCGCACCCACGCCGCGA
This sequence comes from Gemmatimonadota bacterium, assembly GCA_039588275.1. Taxonomy (GTDB): domain Bacteria; phylum Gemmatimonadota; class Gemmatimonadetes; order Palauibacterales; family Palauibacteraceae; genus JBDHAC01. The sequence goes on along the minus strand of JBDHAC010000094.1, from coordinate 1,586 downwards.
ACCTGGCGATCCCCCCGGAGGTGCTCCACAACCACGAGGTGCACGTGCACGTGCCGGCAGGTGCGATCCCGAAGGAGGGGCCGTCAGCTGGGATCGCGATGGCGGTCGCGCTCGTCAGCGCGCTGGGGGATCACCCCGTGCGGCACGACGTCGCGATGACGGGTGAAATCACGCTCACCGGGCGCGTGCTTCCGATCGGGGGGCTGAAGGAGAAGATCCTGGGCGCCTGCCGCGCCGGGGTCCAGCGGATCATCCTCCCGCTCGAGAACGAGGGCGACCTCGAGGACCTACCCGATCAGGTGTGCGACACGATGGAGTTTCACCTGGTGGGCACGCTGCGCGAGGCGCTGGCGCACGCGCTTCGGGGCGTGGCGCTCGAGGACGGAGAGCTGCATTTCGCGAGCGCAGACGGAAAGCCGGGCGCGGGTGGTGAGGCGGAGCCCGACGCGCCGACCGAAGAGCCCGCGGACGAGATCGCGGCGGCACCGAGCTCCTGAGCTCGGTGCCGACCGCAAACCCTCAGCAAGCCCGCCCGAGTTCTTCAGCGACCTGCTGGAAGCCCTAGTGAAATCCTAGCCCCAGGCTGATCAGAACCCCGGTCAGCGTCGTCTCGTCGAAGATCTGCACCATGAAATCGACGTTGGGCGTAACGTAGAAGTTGTTGCCCAGGCGGAAGTCGTAGCCGGTACCGAACGTCAGGCCCAGACCGGTGTCGTCGCCCTCCGAGGCCGCCACTCCCAGGCCTCCCTTCAGGAACCAATCCGATCCGGGGCGGCCTGTTTGCACGTAGGCGGGATACCACAGGGCGGTGGCCGTGACGTTCACCTGTGAGCTCTCGTCCCGGATCCAGGCGAGCACTTCGCCACCGAACAGCGCCTTCCGGTGCGGAGTCCCTCCGACACGGAGGTAGACGGCTCCCCCGCGGGTTCCCTCGAGCCATCCCCCGCCACCACCCCCGGAGAACCAGACTCCACCATGCGTGTTCGTGGGACGCTGGGCGAAAGCCGGGGTCGCGAACAATGCCAGGTACAATACCAGGGCCCCCGCGACCGCGATCCATCGTTTCGCGCTCATCGTTCTATCTCCCCGACATCTATGTGTGAAAGGCGGGCCACCGAAGCGGCGCTCTAATGGAGACCACGTGACCTCGTTCCAAAGGGGAGACGGAGGATCAACCGGAGCCGTCACCCGCCTGTGATGTCGGGTACCCCCCAGCGGGCCACCCGACACGCGTTCAGAGCCCGTTGATAGCATCCCGTATCGTTAAGGGAAGCTCATCACCAGAGAGGGAAGACATGGGATACACCGCGCTCGCCGAGACAGGACTTGTCGAAGGGGCGCTCGTCCGCGCGACCGGGCCCGGCCGGGATGGTGCGGGCCTGACCGGGCCCCATGCGGTGAGGGCCAAGAACGTTTCCGCGGAAACGTCCGGCCCGAGTTCAGAGCCCGTTGATCCCCTTGATAGCACCCATACGTTTCACCTATGAAAGCGAGCGCCGCAAGGGGGCAGACGCTGCCACTACCGCGATCGATGTCGGTTCGACGGCGGTTCCACTCTGTGTGGTGAGACGTAGGGTGTAGGGCGC
>JBDHAC010000093.1:0-7670 GCA_039588275.1 Gemmatimonadota bacterium | reverse complement strand
CGGCGGCCTGAGCAGCTCATCACGGGAATCCGCATCCCGCGACGGGCGTTCGATTGGCAGCGGTTCGAGAAAGTCGGACCCCGCGCGGCGCAGGCCATCACCAAGATCGGCCTAGCGATGGCCAAAGCGTCTACCTCGACCAGCGACGGAGGAGTGTGGCGCATCGTCGCCAACAGCGTGGCACCCACGGTGCGGCGCTGCCGGGCGGTGGAGGCTCTGCTCGAGGCGAAGGCTCCGGTATCCAAGCCGGCGGACCTGCTGCCCGCGATTCGGGAGGATGTGTCCCCCATCGATGACATTCGCTCTACCGCCGAGTACCGCGAGACTGTGATGGCTAGGCTTCTGTACTACGACCTGCATGGCGTTTGCCCGTCGTTTTCATAGGACGATGACACGATGATCGGCGTGTGGCTCGAGGACGGCGCGGTCTCGGTGCGAGACGTGCCCGAACCGGAGGCGGCGGAAGGCGAGGCGCTCATCCGGGTGCTCAAGGCCGGGATCTGCAACACCGACCTCGAGATGGTCCGCGGCTATCGTCCCTTCACCGGGATCCTGGGGCACGAGTTCGTCGGCGTGGTGGAAGAGGGCCCCGAGTCCTGTTACGGGGCGCGGGTCGTAGCCGAAATCAACGTCACGTGCGGCACGTGTGCCCACTGCGAAGCCGGACGGTCGAGGCATTGCGAGCGCCGAACCGTGCTCGGGATCCAGGGTCGGGACGGTGCGTTTGCCGAGTTCCTCACGCTACCCGCCGCCAATCTCCATGTGGTCCCGGACATTGTCACCACCGAAGCCGCCACGTTCACCGAGCCGCTGGCCGCCGCGCTCGAGATCCTCGAGCAGGTGGAGGTACGCGAAGCGGACCGTGTGCTCGTGGTCGGGGACGGGAAGCTGGGGCAGCTCGTCGCCCAGGTCCTGGCGCTCGAGGGGTGCGAGCTGGCAGTGGTCGGCCGACACCCGTGGAAGCTGTCTTTGTTGGAACAATTAGGCATCCATACGATGCCGGAAGCCCACATCTCCGAGCACGCGTGGGATCTGGTCGTCGAGTGCACCGGGCAGCCCGGTGGATTCGAGACGGCGAGGCGTGCGCTCCGACCGCGGGGAACGCTGGTCCTCAAGAGCACCTATGCCGGGATGCTGAGCCTGGATGCCTCGGCCGTGGTTGTGGATGAGCTCACGATCGTGGGCTCGCGCTGCGGTCCGTTCGAGCCGGCGCTCCACCTACTGGCGAAGGAGAGCGTCACGGTCGAGCCGATGATCCAGGCCCGCTACCCTCTCGGTGAGGCGGTCTCGGCGTTCGAGCGCGCTACGGAGCCCGGGATTCTGAAGGTCCTCCTGGAGATGGAAGCTTCCACCTGACTGATTCGATGGCCCCGTTCGCGAGGCGGCGGATTCTGAGACCTTTATAAGGGCAGGCTCGCTCGCCTTCGGTCAGCGTGACCCGATCGTCGCGCCCCCTTTAGCGGCCGTGGCTTCCAGGCGGCGAATAGTACTGGTTGGAGCATCTCCCGCCTCCGGCTGACGTGGGTTACACTCCCGTCATGTCGATCCGAGCAGCCGTCATGACCGAACCAGAAGCTCCCCTCCAGCTGTGGACGCTGGATGAGCCCGCGCTCGAGCCCGGAGCCGTCCTGCTGGAGACGATCGCGAGCGAAGTGTGCGGCACGGATGTACACCTGCACCATGGGCGGTTGGCCGGGGTGCCCTACCCGATCATCCCGGGGCACGTGAGCGTGGGTCGTGTCCTGGAGAGCGCGGGCGTGGGCCGCGATGCCGTCGGGACGCCGATCGCGCCCGGTGACACCGTGACCTTCTACGACGTACACGAGATCTGCCACGCGTGCTACTGGTCCGAGCGGATTTACCTCAAGCCGGGGGTCAAGATCTTCAAGTTGCCCGAGCCGCTCTCGGCCGACGCGGTCATTGGAGGCGGGTGCGGTTTGTTCACGGGATTCGGAGCGGTCGAGCGCTCGGAGCTCGAGATGGGAGACACGGTGCTCGTACAGGGCGCGGGGCCCGTTGGTCTGTCCGCCGCGGCGTTCGCAGCGCTTCGAGGCGCGGAGCAGGTGATCGTGATCGGCGCGCCCGACGCGCGACTCGAGCTGGGCACACGTCTGGGCGCGGACGTAACGCTCTCGCTCGAGGACCTCTCTCGCGAGGAACGTTCCAGCTCGGTTCGAGAGCTGACGAGCGGGCGGGGTGCCGACGTGGTAATCGAGGCGAGCGGGAATCCCGACGCGGTCCCGGAGGGATTCGACCTACTGAGGGACGGCGGCACCTACGTCATCGCGGGTCACTACACGGACGTGGGGCCCGTGGAGATCAACCCTCACCTGGACATCAACCGCAAGCACGCCGATGTCCGCGGACACTGGGGCACCGACTTCCGTCACGTGGTGCGAGCCCTGCGAATGCTCGCCAGGCACCGCGACCGGCTTCCGTTTGCCGATGTCATCGGGAAGCGATACGGGCTCGACCAGGCTAACGAGGCGCTCGAGGACGTCGCCGCATTGCGGGTAACCAAGGCCATCATCCAGCCCGGCTGAGACCGGTCCGGCCGAGCCTGTGAATCGGCCCGCTCGTCCGAGCACCCGAGCGCGGGCTCATCGGCGAGCCCGCGTCTTATCGCGGCTGCGCGCCCCCGGCGTTCGCCACACGCACCCGGATCCCGCCGTCCTCGCCTGGAAGGGTCCACGCGAACAGGATCTCCTTCCCCAGGCGCGCCATGCGGGGAAAGCCACTGGCGCGGGCTTCGCTCGTCTCGGTGACGAGGGCCACCGGGCCCAGACGCCCGTCGGGGCTGACGGATCGAGAGAGGACGCGGGGCTCCCGAGTCGAGGCCTCCAGCCAGACGACGAGACCCGTGCCGTCGTCCATGAGCTCGGCATCGACCCGACCCATCGGTGTTCCCTCGTCGATGCGGATCGGCGCCCGGAACGTCGCGCCGCCATCCTCGGAGAACGCGACATGCACGCGCGGCTCGCCCCCCTCGCCGGTGAACCAGGCGGCTACGACCTGAAGACCGGACGCGGAAAGTTGAGGCCCGTTCACGGGACACCCCGAGATCCGCCAACCCTCTGCGGCCACGAGCGCCGGCTCGGTCCACACTTCGCCGGTCCCGCGGACGATCCCGATGTCCCGAATCTCCCCCTCGCTCCGGTCTCTGTACGCCGCGACGAGCCCGTCCGAGGTCCGGGCGAGTGACGTCTGGCAGCACTCGCACGTCCGGTCATCCAGGAGCAGGTCCGGCCCGAGGGTCCCGTCGGCGGCCACGGTCGTGAAGCGCAAGGACATGTCACCCCTCGGCTCGCTCTCCGCACCACCGCCGACTTCTACCGGGGTGTCGGGGTCCCACATGGCGCGTCCATCCAGCCACACGACAGCCACGCCATCCGCCCAGGGAATCAACGATACGAATCCGTGCTCCGTGGGCGAATCGTCGCGGTGCGCCGGTTTGGGCTCGCTCCACGTGAGCCCACCGTCTGCGGACAAAGAGAGCATGGCGTGATAGGCGTAGGGGGCGTCCGCCACCTTCTCCAGCCAGTGCGTGACGATGGTTCCGTCCGCCAATTGGATGGCGGAAGGAAAGTCGGCCCAATTGACGAAGAAACGATCGCTCTCGCGGATCGTGATCGGTTCCGACCACACACCCTCGCGGCGCGTGGCCAATCGGAGCGCGTGCGGACGGGACCCCCATGGCCCTGTCTCGGCGCCGGGTGGCACGTCTCCACCGAGCGGCTCTAGCCACGTGAGGAGCGCGACGCCATCCGCGGTCGCGAACAGGTGCGGCTCTCCGCTCCCGGCGGGCCGCCGGAACTCGACGTCGCCCATCTGGAGAACCGGCGAAGCCGTGCGGTCGTCGTCACCCGGTTCGACCGCGCACCCTACACACAACACGAAGCAGATTGGTGTATACCATTTCATAGTAATACGATACGACCTCACTATATTCCCGGATTGGGCTCGTCGAGATGGTACCCGTGCCACAACCTGATCGTGACCTGCCGCGCCGCCGGGAGCTACCGCTCCGGCTCCGGTAGGTCGGGAAACTGGATCACCATGTTCGCCAAAGGAAGTTCTTTCTCGTGCCGAACCGGATCCGTAGCGCGCGCGCGATTCCAGAACACTCCGCGACCGAGCACGTCGAACGCGTCAATGACGTACGGGAGCCCTTCGGAGCCCAGGGGAGAGGTCCCATCGGAGACGTGAAAGTGAAGGTGTGGAGCCGTGGAGTTTCCCGAGTTCCCGAGAAGACCCAGGACGTCCCCGCGACGGACGCGATCGCCCAGGCGGACGCGTAGGCTGCCTGGCTGGAGGTGCGCGTAGAAGGCGTAATGCCCTTCCCCGATCTTGAGGGTCACGTAATTCCCGGCCACGGTCGCCATCGTGATCGGGATCGCGCGCGAGGTCAGACCGGGGACGTTTTCGGGAAGCCCATCCTTGACATCGACCACCGTTCCGTCGGCGACCGCGAGCAACTCCGCCCCGTACCCGTGATAGCTCGCGTTGTCGAGCTCATCTCCACGCCATGGCCGACCATCGTCGTTCAGGAGCGCGTAGTCGATCGCGAAGCGCTGAGCGATCCGGACTCGTCCGTCCATCGGGATCAAGGCCCGCCGATGGTGCGTGAAGTTGGAGGGCCCGTTCCCCACGACCCAGGGGCCTCCCCGCAAAGGTGGACCGAGAACCACGGGGACGAGGGTCTCCAACCGAACGGGAGCGATCCGCAGGACACGCTCCTCGATGGATTCCGACGCCGGGACAGGAGCCGTAGCCTGAGCAGAATCGGCGTTCGCATCCACACGGCGGACGGTAAGAGCGTGCTCCAACTCGAGCTTGCCGCGCGCCACGCCATGCAGATCGAGCCAGATCCAAACGACGGCCCTCAGACCGGGCCCGACTCGCTGGGGCTCCTCCGGGTTGTCGCCCAGCCCCGGGCGTAAGAGGGCGCTCCGTAGCCGAGTATCCTCCAGGCGAAGCAGGGGCTGGCCGTCGGAGGGCGCGCCGCCGCCCACAGGTGTCCCCTGGCGCCCTTCCGCTCTCAGAGCGGTCGCGGGAGCGGCCCACACCTCGACACTACGTAGATCGATGGCCGAGTTGGTCAGGTTCGTGATGTGAAGCTCGTACGCCGCCCGAAGCTGTCCGTCCGCCGGGAATGCCAACACCGGAGTGTGAGGGACGTAAACCTCGACGAAGGGGTCCCACTCCGCCCTTTCCTGGGCAGCCAGAACGGCCGGCAGGATGGTGACGGCGGTGGCCGCCCCGACGACGGCTCCGAGGACGGCCCGCGCGACCGCCGCGGCGACGGCCCTGGAGACCGGCGCCGGCAGCCCGCGGGTCAGACGCGTCTGCGTTCGGATCTGACGAGGGGCCGTTCGCTCAGCGCGAGGCACCGGCGCCCTCCCTCTCGAGCCTCTCGACCTTGTCACGCAGGATCTCCAGAGTCAGGTCGATCGTGTCCAGGTGCGTGCGAAACGCCAGCGGCGCGAGCCGGAGTACGAACGTCTCATCCAGCGTCGTCGAGGACAGGAACACTCGGCCGTCCTTGTGGATCTCCTCGATGAGCGCCTGGTTGAACGCGTTCGCATCTCCCCCTTCAGGAACCCAACGATACGTGACGACGCTCAGTTCCGGCTCGGGACCTACCTCGAACCCCAGGCGTTGCACCTCTCCATGAAAGTAACGCGCGAGGTAGAGCTTCTCCTCCAGGCAGGCGCGGAACGGCTCCACCCCGTGTAGCAGGAGGGGCAACCACACGCGCAGACCCCGAAAGTGTTTGGTGAGCTCGGGCGACAGCTCCGCGGGCGAGCCGATCTCGCGCGACTCTTCGGCGACCGTGTCCTGCATGTAGTGCGCGTGATACGCGTGCGCTCGGGCCATCGCCACTTTGTCACGCGCGAGAACGGCGCCGCTCCCGTAGGGGAGAAAAAGTCCCTTGTGCGGATCGAGGACGATCGTGTCGGACAGCTCCATCCCGGCCAACTGCGGCCGGCACTCGTCGACGAGCGCGAAGAACCCACCGTACGCAGCGTCGACGTGGAACCAGAGGTCGTGCTGGCCCGCGATCGCACCGAGCTCGGGGAGCGGATCGATCGCGCCCACGTCGGTCGTGCCTGCCGAGGCCATCACCAGCCACGGCCGGAGGCCCGCTTCGCGATCCTCATGAATGGCTCGATCCAGCTCGTCGGGGATCATCCGGTAGCGGTCGTCCAGCGGAACGATGCGGCGCACGCACTCGCCCAGCCCCGCGATACGAAGCGCCTTGTCGAAGCAGTGGTGCGCGTGGGTGGTGAGATACACGACGGCGCGAGAGAAGTCCTTCCCCTCGAGTCCGTGCGCGTCACGAGCAGTGACGACCGCGATCAGGTTCGCGATCGAGCCTCCAGAGGTGTGGTTGCCGCCCGCTCCCTCGGGGTAGCCCACCAAGTCCGCCATCCAGCGGAGCACGAGGTTCTCCATCTCGACCGAGCCCGGCCCCGCGAAGCGGATCCCCGCGTACTCGTTGGTGACCGCGGCGATGTAGTCCCCGAGCGCGGACACGTAGAGCCCGCCGCCCGGGATGTAGCCCAGGTGTCCCCCGGAGGAAGGGAGGATGCCGGGGTGGACCACGCACTCGTCAACGAGCTGGAGCAGTGCTTCGATCGAGGAAGGCTCGGTCCCGATGGGCGTGTCGCGCAGCTTCCTCGCGGAGCTCTTGTCGGCGTCGTACGTGAGGCGCTCGGGAAGCTCGTGGAGGAAGCGCTCCACGTATTCGACGACGGCGCCCCGGATCGCCTGACGCTCCTCCGCGTCGGGCTCGAGGGGGCGAGCGACGAGCTCCAGCTCCAAAGCCCGAGCGCGTAGCGGGCCTTCCGTCCCCGGGAAATGCGAGAGCGTGGGTCGCTCCGCTACTCCCGGGGGCTCGCGGCCAGGACTGCCGGTCACTTGGGTGGGCGCGGACGAGGCGGCGGCTTGGGCCGCGGAGTGCCTCTGGAGGGCGGTGGCGCGGTTCGGACACCTCCCGCTCGCACCCCCTGCCCTCCCGGGCCCGGGCCGATCAAGATCCCGCCACGATCGCCTGCCCCACCTCGCCCACGGCCTTCCCCCTGCCCGCGCCCTCCCGACCCACGTATGGGCTCCAGGAAGGGCGGGTGGAGCGGGAAGACCGGGACCCACCAGCCGGCGTCCGTTTCGACGGAGGGCGGACCCTGTGCGGGCTGGGCCCCTTGCCCCGCCGGCGCCCCTTTTCCGGCGGGCGCCTCCACGTCCGCCGGCCGCGCCAGTGGCGGAGGCGGTGGACCCTTCGGGAGGATCACCTCTATTCCGTGTGCTTCCGGTGATGACCCGATCACGGTCTGGAGGACGAGCGGCCTCAGCCCCAACCCGACGACCGTCTCGTAGCTGACACACCCGCACGGAGACAGGCCGCGATCGCGTTGGAAGCGCTCCAGCGCACGGCGGGTCCCCCGGCCGAGCTGCCCGTCGAGCGGGCCCGGATCGAACCCCACGCGGGCGAGAGCCGTTTGCAGGGCGAGGATCTCGCTCCCGCTCATGGGCTCGAGCACCTCGAAGGTGCGCACGTCAGTGGCTGGGTCGTACCTGGCGAGCATACGGATGCCGGCGGCGGGCGGAGATTGCTGTGCCGCAAGCGTGAGAGGCACGGCCGCCACGAGCACGCCGATCCACAAAGCGCG
>JBDHAC010000092.1:0-7748 GCA_039588275.1 Gemmatimonadota bacterium | reverse complement strand
GAGCTCCTCCGCACCCTGGTCCGCGTCCTCGGGAACCTGATCGCGGTCGTCATGGCGGTCGGCGCCACCTTCGGGGCGCTCAACACGATGTACTCCGCGGTCGCCGCCCGCGAGAGGGAGATCTCGACGCTCCGCGCGCTAGGATTTCAGAGCGGCCCCGTGGTGGTCTCGGTCCTCACCGAGTCGCTCTTCCTCGCCCTGATCGGCGGCCTGGTCGGGGGCGGACTCGCCTATGCCCTGGCGAACGGGTACCAGACGGCGACCATCAACTGGCAGTCGTTCAGCCAGGTCGCCTTCTCTCTCGCGGTCACGCCCGGGCTCTTGGCCGGCGGGGTGGTATACGCCCTTGTCATGGGCTTCCTGGGCGGAATCTTCCCGGCCCTGCGGGCCGCGCGGATGCCCGTCGCGCTCGGGCTACGCCGGGCGTGATCAAAGGCCGTCGCCAAGGCTCACGGCTCGCCCGCGACGCCGACCAGCAAACGTAGCGCGGCTCTCGTCCTTCCGGGGCGATCGGCCGGTCGTCTCCCCGCGCCCTGCATGGATTCTTGACGCAGTCCAGAATTGGACGTATACAACAATTCATGTCCGTCAACCCGGCCGAGCTGCTTCGCCACCACGGTCTTCAGGTCACGGCCCAGCGTCTGGCCGTTTTGCGTGCGGTGTCGGTTCAACCCCACGGCACGGCGGACGACATCGCCGACGTAGTGCGGGCTGAGATCGGCGCCATCTCGCGCCAGACGGTATACGACGCGCTCGGGATCCTGGCCGACAAGGGCCTCATCCGGCGCATCCAGCCCGCCGGGTCGTCGGCGCGCTACGAGGATCGGGTCGGGGACAACCACCACCATCTCATCTGCCGCACCTGCGGCCGGATGGTCGACGTCGATTGCGCGGTCGGCGCGACGCCCTGCCTAACCGCAGCCGACGAATCGGGTTACGAGATCGAGGAAGCCGAGGTGATCTATTGGGGTCGCTGTCCCGATTGCCTCGCCCAAGCCCCGCGCGAGACCAGGGCTTGAAGCGGAGACCTTACCAGCCCCTCGCGCCCTGCGCGCGAGGAAGGCGGCGACGCTGACGGAGCCAAGTTCGAGTTCAGAGCTACGAACTATCAGAATCAAACACCAGGGGGATCACGTGTCAGATAGCGCCAGCCGGTGCCCCATGTCGGGCGCCAACATCGCGATCGGGGAATAAGGATTGGTGGCCCAATCAGTTGAACCTCAGGATCCTGCACCAGAACTCGCCCCTGTCCGACCCCATGGGCGAGGAGTTCGACTACGCCGAGGAGTTCAAGACGCTCGACCTCGAAGCCGTGAAAGAGGACATCAAGGCGTTGATGACGGACTCCCAGGAGTGGTGGCCGGCCGACTACGGCCACTACGGGCCGCTCTTCATCCGGATGGCGTGGCACGCCGCGGGCACCTACCGCACCAGCGACGGCCGCGGCGGCGGTGGTGCCGGTTACCAGCGCTTCGCGCCCACCAACAGCTGGCCTGACAACGCGAACCTCGACAAGGCGCGCCGATTGCTGTGGCCGATCAAGCAGAAGTACGGCCGCAAGATCTCGTGGGCCGACCTCATGATCCTCGCCGGCAACTGCGCCCTGGAGGCGATGGGGCTCGAGACCTTCGGCTTCGCCGGCGGGCGCGAGGACGTCTGGGAGCCCGACGATGTCACGTACTGGGGTCCCGAGACCGAGTGGCTAGGAGACGAGCGCTACAGCGGCGACCGGGACCTCGCGAAGCCGTTCGGCGCCGTGCAGATGGGCCTGATCTACGTGAACCCGGAGGGGCCGGAGGGGAACCCGAGCGCTCTCGAGGCAGCCAAGGACATCCGCGAGACGTTCGCGCGCATGGCGATGAACGACGAGGAGACGGTCGCGCTCATCGCCGGCGGACACACGTTCGGCAAGTGCCACGGGGCCGTCGAGGAGCAGTACGTCGGTGCCGACCCTGAAGGCGCTCCGATCGAGGAGCAAGGCCTCGGCTGGAAGAACAGCGCCGGCAGCGGCCTGGGAGTCGACACATACACGAGCGGGTTGGAGGGCGCCTGGACACCCACCCCGGTCACCTGGGACAACAGCTACCTCGAGACGCTGTTCGCCTACGACTGGGATCTGACCAAGAGCCCTGCCGGCGCGTGGCAGTGGATTCCGACGGACCCCGCCGCGGCAGCCACCGTGCCGGACGCTCACGATCCGTCTAAGACGCACGCCCCCATCATGCTCACGACGGACCTCGCGCTGCGGATGGATCCGATCTACGAACCGATCTCACGGCGCTTCCTCGAGAACCCGGACGAGCTCGCGGACGCCTTCGCTCGGGCGTGGTTCAAGCTGACGCACCGCGACATGGGCCCCGTCTCGCGCTACCTCGGCCCGGAGGTTCCGGACGAGGAGTTGCTGTGGCAGGACCCCGTCCCCGCCGTCGATCACGAGCTGATCGAGGAAGAGGACATCGCGGCGCTCAAGGAGGTGATCCTCGCCTCGGAGCTGTCCGTCTCCCAGCTCGTCTCGACCGCATGGGCGTCGGCGGCCACGTTCCGCGGCACCGACAAGCGCGGTGGCGCGAACGGGGCGCGCATTCGCCTCGCACCCCAGAGGGATTGGGAGGTCAACGACCCGGCCGAGCTGGCGAAGGTGCTCGAGACCCTGAGGGAGATCCAGGCGGACTTCAACGGCTCGCAGACCGGCGGGAAGAAGGTCTCTCTCGCCGACCTGATCGTGCTCGGCGGGTGCGCGGCCGTCGAGCAGGCGGCAAAGAACGCCGGGCATGACGTGCAGGTTCCGTTCTCGCCGGGGCGCACGGATGCCTCGCAGGAGCAGACCGACGCGGAGTCCTTCGCCGTGCTCGAACCGACCGCCGACGGGTTCCGCAACTACCTGGCGAAGGGCGACGAGAGTACGGCGGCCGAGCTGTTGGTCGATCGGGCGTGTCTACTGACGCTGACGGCTCCCGAGATGACGGTGCTCGTCGGCGGCATGCGCGCCCTGAATGCGAACGTCGGGCAGTCCGACCTCGGCGTCTTCACCGAGCGGCCCGAGACGCTGACGAACGACTTCTTCGTGAACCTGCTCGACATGAGCACAGAGTGGCAGGCGTCCTCCGAAACCGAGGGCGTGTTCGAGGGGCGGGATCGCGTGACGGGCGCGCTCAGGTGGACCGGCACCGCCGTCGACCTCGTCTTCGGTTCGAACTCCCAGCTGAGAGCTATCGCGGAAGTCTACGGGTGTGACGACTCGCAGCAGGCATTCGTGCGTGACTTCGTGGCGGCGTGGGACAAGGTCATGAACCTCGATCGCTTCGACCTCGCCTGATGATGTCGGCGGCCAGATGTACCTCCCGCATTCGCTGAGTGCGCCTGTGTAGTGTGCCTGTTCGGATACGGAAACGCCCCGGAAGCCGCGATCGGGCCTCCGGGGCAGACCCCCCAATGGCGAGGCGACGCCATCCGCCCCAGTTTGTCCGGCCATGACAGAGCCGCCGGATCGCCTGAGTACTGCCCTGTCTGGTCGCTACCGCATCGAGCGCCAGCTCGGCGAGGGCGGGATGGCAACGGTCTATCTCGCCGAGGACGAGAAGCACGACCGGAAGGTCGCCCTCAAGGTCCTGAAGCCCGAGCTCGCCGCGGTGATCGGAGCCGATCGGTTCATCACCGAGATCAAGACCACCGCCCAGCTCCAGCATCCGCACATCCTCCCCCTGTTCGATTCCGGGGAGGCCGATGGGTTCCTGTACTACGTGATGCCCTACATCGAGGGCGAGACGCTGCGCGAGAAGCTGGATCGAGAGACACAGCTCGGGGTCGAGGAGTCGGTCCGGACCGCCCGCAATGTAGCGGATGCGCTCGACTACGCGCACAAACAGGGCGTGATCCACCGCGACATCAAGCCCGAGAACATCCTGCTCCACGAGGGACGCCCGGTGGTGGCCGACTTCGGCATCGCCCTCGCGATCAGCGCGGCCGGCGGCGGCCGGCTGACGGAAACGGGTCTGAGCCTCGGCACTCCGCACTACATGAGCCCCGAGCAGGCCACCGCGGACCGGGATCTGAGCCCCCGGAGCGATGTCTACAGCCTCGGGTGCGTGCTGTACGAGATGCTCGCGGGCGACCCGCCGCACACCGGCCCGACCGCCCAGGCGATCCTCATGGGGATCCTGACCGAGACCCCCAGATCGGTGATCGAGCTCCGGCGGAGCGTACCGCCCCACGTGAGCGCCGCGCTGGCGAAGGCGATCGAGAAGCTCCCGGCCGACCGGTTCGAGAGCGCACAGGCATTCATCGAGGCGCTCGAGAACGAGAGCTTCAGCTACACGGTCCGCAGGACCGCTGCGGTCCCGGCGGCCACCACTGCACCACCGGGGGGAGCCGAGCGTCCGACCCGCTCTCCGCTCGTCGCGGTCCTCGGGATCGCGGCGCTCGGCTTCGGGGCCCTCGCGGCCATCGGCTGGCTCAGCAGCGAAGAGACGTCGCCCCGGGTCATCCGGACCGACCTGTACCTCGGCGAAGTCGCGCTCGCACCCGGTGAGCGGATCGAGGTCTCCCCAGATGGTTCCACCTTCGCGTTCGTCGGCGTGTCGGAGGGACAGGGGATGCTCTACGTGCGTCACGCGGACGAGCCGAGGTTCCGGCCCATCCCCGGAACCGAGGGCGCCCGGAATCCGTCTTTCTCCCCGGGGGGCGACTGGCTGGTCTACCGCGACGATCCGAACGCCTCACTGCTGAAGGTCTCGATATCGGGCGGCAGTCCGCTGACGGTGGTCCCGAGGGGCGACGTGAATCCGTGGGCCCCCGACTGGGGAGACGACGGGACGATCGTCTTCGGGGGGCCGACGGGGCCGCACCGGGTCCCCGAGACGGGTGGCACGCCAGAGCGGCTGCCGGCAAGCGGCAACCCTCACCTCCTGCCCGGCGGTCGGGGTGTCCTGCTGACGGTCGCCACGACCAGGACCGATCTGGTCGATCTCGCGACGGACTCCGTGCGCACGCTGATCCCCGAGGGCGTCGGTGCGGTATACGTGCCGACGGGCCACATCCTGTACGTGCATCCCCGGGGGGGACTCCAGGCGGTCGCCTTCGATCTGGAGCGCCTCGAGGTGACGGGCCAGCCGGTGCCGGTGCTGGACGAGGTCGAGCGCCGCCTGCGCGGCAGCTTGATCTCTATTTCCGAGGAAGGCACACTCGTATACGTAACGGGCCGGGGCCTCGCGGGCGGCACCGCTGCAGGGCAGACTCTGATCGTCGCGGACCTCGAGGGAAACATCAGCGCACCGGCGCTGGAGCCGCGTCTCTGGGGCGATCCGCGCTACTCGCCGGACGGTCGCTTCGTCGCCTACTCGAGCGGCGATGATGATCAGAACATCTTCGTCTACGACATCGAGCTCGGGACGGCGCCGCGACAGCTCACCTTCGAGGGCGACAACTACGATCCCGTCTGGTCACCCGACGGATCTCGGATCGTCTTCAGCTCGGCGCGAGAGGGTACCGAGGATGAGGACCTGTTCATCAAGTCGGTCATCGACGATTCACCGGAGGTGAGGCTGCTGACGTGGCCCCAGGACCAGGAGCCGCGCGCGTGGCCGGCCGACGATCTGCTGCTGTTCCTATCCGAGAATGCGTCGGGTACGGCCGATGACCTCTGGCTGCTGGATCCCTCGGTCGACGGCGCCGAGCCGGTGCCATACCTCGAGTCCGAAGCCACGATCCGGACCGCCGCCGTGTCGCACGATGGACGGTTCGCGGCGTACGATGCGGATGAGAGCGGTGAGCGCGTCGTATATGTCCGGAGCTTCCCCCAGCCGCGTCAGCAGAGCCGGGTCTCGGCCGGGCCCGGTCGAGCCCCGAGCTGGTCGCCCGAGGGCGATGCCATCTACTACTTCAATTGCTGCACCGGGGAAAGCGACACCCTGTTCGTCGCACGCGTTCAGACCGATCCGTCGTTCGCGGTTCTCTCCACGGATGTGGTGCTGACCGGGGCCTACCAGGGAAACACTCTGGATCTTCACCCGGACGGCGACAGGCTGCTCATAGTCGGCAACCAGGTCGCGCCGGCGACCGACGCCGGCACCCCCGTCCCGGAGCGCCACATCGTGGTGTTTAACTGGTTCGAAGAGCTGAAGGAGCGGCTCGGCGAGGACCGCTGAGCCACCCGGGGATTGAGCCCCCTAGAGGCTCAGCATTGAGCCTGCCCGCGCGGGAGGATCTCGAGCTCGTCATTCACCCAGATCCCTCCGTTGGGAAGCAACCGGACGGGCACGAAGTTGGGGCTACCGCCCAGCGGCTGGTACCGGACTCCGAGCTGCCCCTGGAGGCGCGTGGCCTGCCACCGTCCGCTCTCTTCCCAGTTGCTGATCTGCTCGTTGTCCATCACGGTCTGCTTCACGCTACGCCCGACCAGCATGTACTGTCCGTTTGGGCAGTAGTGGATCCGGAGGAAGAAATACGTCCCGTATATGGGCCCGCCCTCCCGCCACGACACGTGGTATTGCTTGCCGTTGAAGAACTGGTCGAGACGCTGTACCTCGGTGTCCTGCGCGGCGGCCGGGGCAGGCAGGCCCAACGCTAGCAACGCGCCTGCGGTCCCCAGGATCGAACGGGACCATCTCGTGCTTCGCATCTTGTCCTCCGGCCGTTCTACTGCGTGGATCACTCTCCCCACACTCGGCTGTACCGTGCCTGATCGCCAAGACCTTAGAAACCCGCCTCTGGGGGCGACCTCAGTTGGAGGGACCGAAGGTGTAGCACCAGGCCTCACCCTCTAGCACCACCTCACCATCTTGGCGCAAAACACGAATGGAGAGTTGGCAGACCGGCTTCGTCGCGTGGACGCGCATCACTTCGGCTTGCGCCGTGATCGTATCCCCGATGAAGACCGGGGCGGTGAACTTCCAATCCTGGCTCAGGAACACCGTGCCCGGCCCGGGGAGATCCATCGCGACCAGGGCATGCAGCAGACCCGTAGTCAAGCCGCCCTGCACTACAAGGCGTCCGAACTTCGTCTTGGAGGCGAAGTCCTGGTCGAAGTGAAGCGGATTGTAGTCGCCGGTAAGCTCCGCGAAGGTAGAGACATGCTCCGCGGTCAGGGTGAGAGTCCGGCTTGCGGTATCACCCACCTCCATCGTCACACCACCTATCGAGCTTGTTGGAGTGCACTCCCCGGGGGACGCGGCCTCCCACGCCCTGGGGCCGTTTGCGGGTCCGTCTTCAGTTAAGAGCCCTCAGAACATCCACCTGGGCGTTCATCTGCCGGTTCAGCTCGCGATGGTGCCCCTTCACCTCTTCGAGGCCCCAATCGAAGGACGCGATGCGGTCGGTCACGTCCAGGAGACCCTTCACGCGCTCGTCTCGCCTGGCCTGGAACTCTCCGAGCCCCCCGTCGCCGTCCTCCGCGACCGCGCGGGAGAGAAGCTCGGCCTCGCGGAGCGCGTCGCTGATGCCGTGGGCCGTGATGGGATCGCGAAAGTACCCGGCGTCTCCGACCAGCGCCCAGCCCGGGCCTGTGGCGCGCCGCAGGAAGCCGGGGGCGCCCGCGAACGCTCTCAGCTTCCCGGACGCGGGGGTCGTCGCGGCTCTTTCCGCCAGCGCGGGTGAGACTTTGTTCATCGCCTCGAGGAAGAGAGTCTCGATTCCCTCGCGTCGCCGGTCACTGAACAGGGCCTGCGGAATCAACGCGAACAGGCAGGTGGCTCCGTCGTTGGTGGGGATGGTCCCGATGCTCACTCCGAGCTCGTAGAACCAGTGGTAGCCCT
>JBDHAC010000091.1:0-14210 GCA_039588275.1 Gemmatimonadota bacterium | reverse complement strand
CGACGACATCGACCTCACGCGATGTTGGGTCGCCAGGTTGGAAGAGTTGGTGGGCAAGCACCCCGACCAGTACTTCTGGTTTCACCGACGTTGGAAGTGGGCGCTATCGGGGGCGCCATCCGGGGCACCATCCGGAACGTCGGCCACTGACCCGGCGTACGAACCGGGCACGGGGGCGTTCAGCGGATCACTGACGAGCGAGAGTGAGCCCTGCTAGATGATCTACATTGGAATCCCGGTTCACAACGAGCAGCACACGATGGGGCCGCTCCTGTGGAGGATTCGCGAGCTACTCTCCGGGCGCGCCCGCGACTTCTGCGTCATCGTGTGTGATGACGCGTCCGATGATGGGACGTCGGAAGCGTTGGCCTCGTACGCACGGATACTCCCGTTGGGCGTGCTCACGAACGAGCGACGGCTCGGATACGCGGCCAGCCTGGAGCGCCTCGTACGGGAATCCGTCGATCGATCCAGCTATCCGAGGCGAGATGCGCTCGTGACGCTCCAGGCCGACTTTACGGATGCGCCCGAGGCGATCGCGGAGATGGTCAAGCGCTTCGAAGGTGGAGCGGACCTCGTGACGGCGGGAAAGGATGAGGCGCTCCCGCGAGGCCGCAGGGTCGCCCGTCTCGGCGCCCGCGTCCTCGCCGCGAGATTATCGGTTCCGGAGGATGGCGCCGACCCGTACGGGAGTCTCCGCCTCTATCGCCTGTTCACCCTCGGCCGGGCACTCGCCGATCTGGCATCGCCCGACGCGCAGCTCCTGTCGCACGAGGGGTGGGCCGCCAACACGGAGCTGCTCCTGCGGGTCTGGCCCCACGTCCGAAGGGCGGAGCGAATTCCGATCGACTCCACCTTCGGGCGCCGGTATCGGCCGAGCCGATTTCACGCGTTCAGGGAAATCCGCGGTTTGATGCGGGCGGCGCGTGACCCCGCCTTGCGCTCGGCAACGTCCAGCCGGGCAGCCGAGGCGGAATGACGCGACCCACACGCCGCCAGCGCCCGCACCGGCGAATCCTGGCGGTCGTAGCCCTGATCGTCTCGTGTACGGCGGAGGCAACCTCCCAGAGCTCCACCTTCGAGCCGTCCGCTGAGTGGCCGTTTCCGATCGGTGAGCGGGCGGTGTACGACGTAACGTTCGGCCCCATCCGGGTAGGCGAGGGACTCCTGCTGGTCGAGACGACCGAGACTCTGGCCGGAGTCACATCCTACCGCGTCGCCTTCGAGATCGCGGGAGGTCCGTTCTTCTACAAGATCGACGATAGATCGGTCAGCTGGGTCGCCACCGACCCGTTCCGATCGATGCGGTTCGAGCAGATTCTCAGCGAGGGCAGTTACCGGCGCCATCGTCGTTACACGTTCGACCACGAAGCTCTCACCTACTCGCGCGAGGACTGGGACGCGGAAGCGTCGGAGTACCGCCCTCACGTCGAGGAGCAGGGTATCGGGATCCCGCCCGCCGCGTTGGACGAGATCGCGTACCTGTTCCTCGCCCGCATGCTACCCCTCCAGGTGGGGCGTACCTACGAGTTCGACCGCTACTTCGAAGAGGAGGGGAACCCGGTGATCCTCGAGGTCCTGCGCCGCGAGCGGGTACGCGTGTCCGCCGGGCGCTTCAACACGGTCGTCGTGCACCCGGTCATCCAGACGGAAGGGATGTTCGGAGAGGGCGGGGAGGCCGAGCTCTACATTACCGACGACGACCGACGCGTGATCGTGCAGATCAAGACGCGGATGAGGGTGGGCGAGCTGAACATGTATCTACGGGAGTATGATGCCGGAGGCGGGTGACCTCGGAAGTCCCCCCCGCGCGGTGTGATGGGGGTGCTCGACGGCCTGACCCCCGCGGTCCGCTTTTGCCGGCGGGACGCGTCGAAAATATATTCGCAGCGCCGACCGCGGCACCGTTTCCCCAGGGAGGAGGGTATTTGGCTAAAGACAGCAAATCGTCGGTGATTGACCGAGCTCGAGATGAGCTCTTCAGCCATATTCAGCGCTGTGGAGTGTTGGATGCGGAGGAGGAGCAGCGCGACGAGTGGCTCGATGACACGATCGAGTACTTGGCGGAGCGGTATCCGCAGCTGTCGCGCGACGACCTGACGGCGCTTCGCATCATGGGACAGCGCTATTGCAGTCCTGCAATCCGACGCAGTCCAGCGGATGAAGCAGTCGTAGACGATGCGGATCGTGATGTGGATAGTGGATCGGACGAGTCGAGCCCTGCCGAGCCGGAGGCGGCGGGAGAGGATGATGCGGTACAACCCGGCGAGGTCAGCGTAGCCTGAGCGAACCCCCGTCTTCGGGCGATCCCGGGTCACGGCCTGCCGGCGTACCCCGGGGAGCCCTACTCAACGACCTGCCAGCGACCCCGTTACGGGCCGTGCATGACCGGTCCGCTCACGCTCCGACCTGATGGACCTTTCCGTAGCCCTGCGCCTGCTGGCCGTCGTCGCGCTCGTGCTCGCGAACGCGTTCTTCGTGGCGGCCGAGTTCGCCCTCGTCGGAGCGCGCCATACGCGCATCCGCGAGCTTGCCGAGGGTGGCGACCGGCTGGCGCGCAGCGTCGAAAAGGCGCAGAAGGATCTGGATCGGGCGATCTCGGGCACGCAGCTGGGGATCACGCTGGCCTCGCTCGGACTCGGATGGATCGGCGAGCCCGCCGTGGCGCGCACGCTCGAGCGCGCGCTGGAATCCGTGTCCGTACAGCTGTCACCCGTAGCGCTCCACTCCATAGCGGTCGCGATCGCGTTCGGGGTGATCACGTATCTCCACATCGTGCTCGGAGAACTGGCCCCCAAGTCGGTGGCCCTTCTGCGACCCGAAGCCGTCAGCCGTCTCCTCGCGCCCGCCCTGAACGCCTTCAACCGGCTCGTGGCTCCCGGGATCTGGTTCCTGAACGGCTCGTCCAACCTGTTCTTGCGTCTCATCGGGCTCGGGAGTCTTACCGCGGCGGAGCGCGTGCACTCGCCCGAGGAGATCGAGATGCTCGTGCACGAAAGCCTGCGGCAGGGGGTCGTCGAGGAGGATGAGCAGGCGATGATCCAGGGTGTCTTCGAACTGACGCACACCGTGGCACGCGAAGTCATGACTCCCCGACCCGACATCGTGGGGGTTGCCGCGGACGCGACGATAGAGGATCTCCTGAAGACGGCGGCCGACTCGGGGTTCTCTCGACTGCCCGTGTACGAGGGGTCGATCGATGACATCGTGGGTGTCGTGGTGGTCAAGGACCTGCTCCCCTGGATCGTCGACCGCTCCCGGGACGCCGCGAGCGCGCGGGAATTGATGCGCGAAGCGCTCTTCGTGCCGGACACGAAGGCGGTCGATGACCTTCTGGCCGAGCTCAGGTCGCAGAAGCTTCACATGGCGATCGTAGTCGACGAGTTCGGTGGTACGGACGGCATCGTCACGCTCGAAGATCTGGTAGAGGAGATCGTCGGCGAGATCTACGACGAGCACGACATCGCGCAGGCGGATGTAGCCGTCGAGCCGGATGGTCGCATCGTAATCGACGGGGGCTACTCCTTCTCCGACCTTCTCGCGAAGTTCGACTTACCCGCCGTCGAGGAAGAGTACGACACGGTCGCGGGCTACGTGATCGGGGTATTGGGCCGTATTCCGGAGGCCGGAGAGAGCGTGTCGATCGGGAGTGCGGAGCTGGAGGTGCTGGAACTGAACGAGCGTCGGATTACACGTCTGGAGTTGAAGGGGGTTACGGGAGCGTCATCGACGGAAGCCGTGGAGGAGGGGTGATGACTTCAGAGTTCTGGAACGGCGATCAGTACGACGCGGAAGCGCAACGCCTCTACGAGGCCGGCGACTACGATGCCGCCCTCGAAGTGCTCAGGAGAGCGCTGGATCTCCACCCCAGCTCGGTGGAGCTGCTCGTCTCGCTCGGGTACACCCGGCTCGCGCGGGAGGAGTATCCGTGGGCCCGACGGGCGTTCGAGGGAGCGTTGGCGCAGGAGCCCGACCATGAGGAAGCGCTCGCCGGTCTCGGTGAAGTGGTCCTCAAGCTGGGCGAACGCGGTCGGGCGTTCCGGGCGTTCGAGAGAATCCTCGAGCTCGGGTTCGAGGACGATCTCGAGCTCATGCTTTGCGTAGGCCGGAGCCTGCTCCGCGAGGGTCTGCTCGAGCGGGCGGAGCGCTTCTTCCGGTTTGCCGTTCGCGCCGATGGGTCGAGCGCCGAGGCGGCACTCGATCTGGCCTACATCCTCTATCGCCAGGACGATCATGAAGGCGCCCGGTACTGGGGCCGGCAGGCGGTCAACCTCGATCCGGCCTCGGACGAGGCCCGCGCCCTGTACGGGAACCTGTTGTACGAGAAGGGGGAATTCGCGGCCGCGCTCGAGCAGCTCGAGCGGATCCCTCCCGGCCGGGTTACGGATCCGGTGGTGGCCTGGCGGATCGTGGAGTTGACACGGCGACTGCGTGACCTGCCGGGGGATGCACCGGAGATCCGACCGTATGTGATGGTTCTGGACGAGTTGAGCGCGGACCCGAGCCCGGAGGACCGGCTGCTCGCGGAGATCGAGGCGACACACTCCGGAGTTCTACGCGGCCGCGGAACCGACTTCAAGAACCAGCTCGACCTATTCGGTGGGCCGCCCGTCTCGATGTCCGAGGGTGCGCACCGTGTGAAGGGCGCCGATGGTTCGGTATACGAGGGAGATTGGGCGGCGATCGTGCGGGCGATGCGGGATCGATGCCCGGACCCGTCAATGTCGATCGAGGACTTTATGTGGGGTGAGGCTCGCCGGCTCCACGACCTGACCGGTGTCAGCGTCCCGTGCGATGACCCGCGGGCGTTCCTCCACGAGTCGGCGCGTCTTGGCGCGCTCGAGATCGAGCGCTGATGCGGGCCGCCGGACCGGACTCGCTGGGCCGGCTGCTCGTTTCCCGGCTCGACACGGTGTGGGAAGCCGGGAAGCCGATTACGGTAGAAGATCTCGTCGACACTCTCATCCCCTACCACCACGTGCGAAGCGCCCTCGGGCTGACGATGAAGGGGGAGTACGACCTGGGGATCCTTCATCTCCTGCATAGCGGCGAACATGTGCGCGTCGACGCCGAATTGGCGCAGGCCGTCGAACGCGAGCTGGCGACTCCGGAGCCCGACCTGGGTTTCCTTTCGAACCTGGCGGAGGCCCGCGTCGAGGTGCGACCCGAGGCCTGGGCGCAATGGTCCGCGGACACGACGCCCGAGTTACTCGAGGGCCGCCCGTTTCCGGGCGAACCGGCCACCGAGGCAACTCGGCCGGAGGGTGGCTCCAACGGCGCTCCCGTCGATCGGCTGGTGGATCATCGCATCCCTACGCGGGAGTACATCGGGCAGGGGTCGCACCGACCAGACGGGGTGGAATCGCCACCGTCCGCGCCTGCTCCCGCGAAACGCGAAGCGGCGATGCCGTCCGAGCGCTGCCGACACTGCCAGCGCATATTGCCGGAGCGCAACGAGCTTCAATTCTGCCCCTATTGCGGTGTCGGACAGAGGGATCCCACCTGCGCGGAATGTGGTGAACAACTTGAACGGGGGTGGGCCTATTGCCCCCGGTGCGGAAAGGCAACGGAAACATGAACGCACATGGTCGCATAGCCCGCGCCCTCGTTCTGGGTGCACCGTTACTCATCCTGATCGGGACGGGGATCCCGGCACAGGAGCCGGCGCAGGAGTTCCCGGAAGGAGTGACCGCGGACCTGATCGCGCGGGGTGATTCGCTCTTCCACGGCGGCGGCCTGTGCTACGCCTGTCATGGCGCCGGAGGCACTGGTATCCCCGGTCTCGGTGCGAACCTGAGCGACGATGAATGGCGCAACTCGGACGGATCGTTCACGGGCCTGATCCAGCGGATCACCGAGGGTGTCGCCGCGGGCGAATCGGAGTCCGGGGTCCCGATGCCTCCGAAGGGCGGGTCGCAGATCACCGACGATCAGGTACAGGCGATCGCCGCGTACGTCTGGTCGCTCCGGCTGCCATAGCAGGCCGCTCGAGTTCTTCGGCACCTCCCCAACCGAGTGTCTCCGCTGCGCGTGGCCATCATCGGGGGCGACGGGGTCGGCCCCGAGGTCGTGGAGGAGGCCTGGCGCGTGCTCGAGGCCGCCGTCGAGGCTGGCCTGGCCTCGGTCGAATTCGAGGAGTTCCCACACGGCGCCGACCACTACCTGAGTACGGGAGAGACGCTCTCGCCGGAGACGTTCCGGCGTCTGCGGGATCAGTTCGACGCGATCCTGTTCGGCGCCGTGGGTGATCCTCGCGTACCCGACGGCCACCACGCGCGTGATCTCCTCCTGGGCCTGAGGTTCAGGCTCGACCTCTTCTTGAATCGGCGACCCCTGCGACTCAGGGCCCCGGAGCTGTCTCCCCTGAAGAGCGCGGCCGATGAGCCGATCGATATGGTGATCTTTCGCGAGAACACCGAGGGCATGTACGGAGGCCACGGCCGGATCGAGGGGGAAGGGACGCCCGACGAGATCGCGGTGAGTGAAGCGATCGCGAGCCGTCGAGCCGTCGAGCGCATCGCACACGCCGCGTTCCAGCACGCACGAGCCCACGGTCGGGGCCCGGTGACCCTGGCGGACAAGGCGAACGCCGTGCCGCACATGTACGGATTCTGGCGCCGCACGTTCACCGAGGTGGCGGCCGCATACCCCGACGTGCGTTCCGAAACCCGCTACGTGGATGCGCTCGCGATGGGGATGGTCCGTTCGCCGCACGGGCTGGGCGTCATCGTCACCGAGAACCTGTTGGGCGACATCCTGTCCGACCTCGGAGCAGGGCTCATCGGTGGACCGGGGCTCGCTCCATCCGCGAACGTGCACCCGGGGCACCATGGTCTCTACGAGCCGGTCCACGGGAGTGCTCCAGATATCGCGGGAACGGGAACCGCGAATCCGATGGCCGCCGTCTTGAGTGCCGCGATGATGCTGCGGGACGCCCACCAGGAAGCGGCGGCAGCCCGAATCGAGGCCGCCGTCGATCTGGCGCTGACGGAGTCGGTCCGGACTCCGGACGTCGGTGGGAACGCGTCGACGGTCGAGGTCGGGAGCTGGCTGGCCGAGCGGGTTCGAAACGCTCCGATCTAGAGGCCCCGCCACCCGGCGGCTCACACTTCTCGGCTCGTTGCGACGGCCCCTGCCCGTCATCTCTCACCCGCAGCGAAATCCGACCCGCGTCGCTAGTTTTCACGGTCTGCGGCGTTCGCCCGCTCGCTACTTTCTAGATAGAGGAGATTCGTCATGAGTCAAGCGGCGATCGAGCGCTCGGGCGTGGCGCCGGACGCGTTCGGCCAGGTCGTGTTCGGGAACGTCATGCAGACCTCGGCGGACGCGATCTACCTCGCCCGTCACGTCGGTCTACATGCCGGGCTGCCGATCGAAGTCCCGGCGGTCACCGTGAACCGGCTTTGCGGTTCGGGCTTTCAAGCGGTGATCGATGGCGCCCAGGAGATCATCCTCGACGAATGCTCCGTGTGTCTGGTGGGGGGCACGGAATCGATGAGCCAGGCTCCGCACATCGTGCGTGGGGCGAGATGGGGCCTGCGGCTCGGACCTGCTCCGCCGTTCGAAGACTCGCTGTGGGAGGCGTTGACCGATCCGTACAGCGGATTCTCGATGGCGGAGACCGCCGAGAACCTGGCCGAGGAGTACGGCATTGCCCGGACCGATGTCGACGAGGTCGCCGTTCGCAGCCAGCAACTGGCCAACGCCGCTTGGGATGAGGGCCGGTACGCGGACGAGGTGGTGCCTGTGATGGTGGGCCGCAAGGGCAAGGAGAAGCCCTTCGAGCGTGACGAGCACATGCGCCCGGACACGACGATGGAGGGTCTGGCCACCCTGCGACCGTACTTCAAGAAGGACGGGCTCGTCACGGCTGGGAACGCCAGCGGGATCGGGGATGGCGCAGCGGCGCTCGTCATCGCGAATCGGGAGTACGCGGACGCGAACGGACTCGCGTCCATCGGCCGTCTGGTTTCTTGGGCCATTGCCGGTGTGGAACCCCGCATCATGGGGATCGGGCCCGCGCCCGCGTCCCGCACCGCGCTCGAGAAGGCCGGCATGACGCTGCCGGATATCGATCTGATCGAGGTCAACGAGGCCTTCGCCCCGCAATACGTGGCGGTCGAGCGCGAGCTCGGGCTGAACCGCGACATCGTGAACGTAGACGGCGGCGCGATCGCGCTCACGCACCCGCTCGGAATGACCGGTGCCCGCATCACGGCGCACCTGCTCCATGAGCTGCGCCGTCGCGGAGGCGGTCTGGGCCTGGGCGCCGCCTGCATCGGTGGAGGGCAGGGGGCAGCGGTCATCATCGAAGTCGACGCCTGAGAGCAGGCCGAAGTGCGCCCCCCCGCCGGGCCCGCTTCAACCTGCTGAAGATAGGAGACGATCCATGGAAATCCTCGCCCTCGTGGCGGCCGCCGGCGTGGCCGCCCTCGCCACGAGCCTCAGGATCCTCAGGGAGTACGACCGGGCCGTGGTCTTTCGGCTCGGCCGCGTCCGTCCCGTCCGGGGGCCTGGCCTGGTCTTCCTCGTCCCGTTCGGGATCGAGCGCATGGAGCGCGTGAGCCTTCGCATCATCGCGATGGACATCCCGCCACAGGACGTGATCACGCGCGACAACGTCTCCGTGAAGGTGAACGCGGTCCTCTACTTCCGCGTCGCGGATCCGATGAAGGCCATCCTCGAGATCGAAGACTTCCTGTTCGCCACGTCCCAGCTCGCACAGACGACCCTGCGGTCGGTGATCGGGCAGGCCGAGCTGGACGAGCTCCTCGCCGAGCGCGAGAAGTTCAACCAGATCCTGCGTGACATCATCGACGAAGGGACAGACGCGTGGGGGATCGATGTGACGGGTGTCGAAGTGAAGGACGTGGATCTCCCCCAGGAGATGAAGCGCGCGATCGCCCGTCAGGCCGAGGCGGAGCGCGAGCGCAGGGCAAAGGTGATCAACGCGGAAGGAGAGCTGCAGGCAGCGGTGAACCTCCGCAAGGCAGCCAAGCTGCTGAGCGAACAGCCGGCGTCGCTGCAGCTCCGCTTCCTGCAAACGGCGTCGGAGATCGCGGCCGAGAACAACTCCACGACGCTCTTCCCGCTGCCGCTGGACTTCGGCCCGTTTGTGCGCTGGCTGGGCCGCGACCGAGCCGAAACCGATACCGAGCTGGATGAAGAAGCGGAGACCGAGCTCGAGGCGCTGGCGGGAGCGGAGACGGCGGGGTCATTGCCCTCCGGCCTGGATGAGGCGGTGCGAAAGCGATTGGGGCGCGCCGCCGAGCGGGAAGACCGCGAGGCGGACGAAGCGCTGGCCCCTTCCCGCCGATCGCGCGAATCGGATGCCGGAGAGAGCTGAGGGCCCGCACGAGAAAGGGGACCTGCCGGCTCCCGCCTCGACGGAGGGAGGGCTCCCGGCGCCCGCGTACCGACCCGGCATGTCGGTCACGCCCGCCCAGTTGGAGCGGGTGATCCGGCGGGCCTCCGATCTTCAGTTTCGCGATTCGAGCGAGGCGGGTAGCGAGCTCGACGCGGCCGAGGTCGTGCGAATCGGAGGCGAGGTCGGCCTCGAGCCCCGCTATGTGCAGCAGGCGCTCGCCGAGGTGCAGGCCGAGGCTCTCGTACCGGCCATGCCCGGCGACGAGGGTCTGGCTCGGAGGCTGTTCGGATCGGGTCTGGTGCGAGCCAGCCGCGTGGTCCAGGGGGACCGAAGCGAGGTCGAGGAGAAGCTCGAAGAGCACCTCAGGGAACGCGAGCTTATGAAGCAGGTGCGATCGCGCTCCGGGCTCTCGTTGTGGGAGCCCGCGGGCGGGCTCGTCCCCTCGATGCGACGCGCGATGGACGTTGCCGGACACGGCTACCTGCTTGCCAAGGCCCGGAACCTCCAGGTCGCCATTGAGCAACTGGAGCCGGGGTGGTCGCTCGTGACCCTGACCGCCGATGTGCGCAATGTCCGTAATCAGGCGGCCGGAGGATTCTACGGTGCGTTCATGAGCTCATCCATCGGAATCTCCGTGGCGATTCTAGCCACCGCGGGAGTCGCGGTACTCCCGATCATCGGCGCCGTCGCGGTCGCCTCGGCGGGATTCGGTGGTGCCACCTGGGCAACCGGGGCAAGCGTGCGGCGCCGCCACGCTCGCATGGAGCTCACGCTTCAAGGCTTGTTGGATCGGTTGGAGGAGGGCGAGTCGCTGGCGGGTGCGGAGGGCTCCTGGAAGGTGCCGTTCCTGCGCTGACGTCACAGCTCCGCCAGCGTGGCAGCCTCGAAACGGCGTCCACCTCAAGGGTCGATGAAGAGCCTCAGCGACCTGAGGGTGGGTGTGTGAATAGATAGGAAGGAGGGCAACCTTGAGTGAAATACAGCGTGTCGGAGTAGTCGGGTGCGGCCTGATGGGGAACGGGATCGCGCAGATCTCGGCGGCCGCGGGCTACGAGACCGTGGTGCGCGAGGTGAGCCAGGAACTCCTGGATCGCGGCATGGCCTCGATCGAGAAGAACCTGGACCGGCTCGTGCGGAAGGAGAAGCTGACCGAGACCGATAGAGACGCCGCGCTTGGGCGCCTGACTCCGACGCTCGATACGGGTGATCTGGCCGAGAGCGATCTGATCGTCGAGGCCATCGTGGAGAGCCTCGAGGACAAGAACGCCTTGTTCGGCGAATTGGACGACCTCTGCAAGGCCATGGCCATCTTCTCGTCGAACACCTCGAGTCTCTCGATCACGGAGCTCGCGGCGGG
Source organism: Gemmatimonadota bacterium (assembly GCA_039588275.1). Taxonomy (GTDB): domain Bacteria; phylum Gemmatimonadota; class Gemmatimonadetes; order Palauibacterales; family Palauibacteraceae; genus JBDHAC01. The sequence continues at coordinate 3,486 of JBDHAC010000091.1, read as the reverse complement.
GACCGAGCGTCCCGATCGCTTCGTCGGGCTACACTTCTTCAACCCGGTGCCCATCATGCCGCTCGTCGAGGTCGTGCGCTGCGGCAGCACGTCGGAGCAGACGTTCGACGCGGCGTTCGCGTTCGCGAAGTCGGTTGGGAAGAACCCCATCGCTTGCCGGGACAACACGGGATTCGTGGTGAACCGGCTTCTGGTGCCGTACCTGCTGGACGCGATTCGCGCCTACGAAGAGGGTGTAGGCTCGATCCCCGATATCGACGCCGGCATGCGACTCGGGTGCGGGTACCCGATGGGACCGTTCACCCTGGGTGATTTCGTAGGTCTGGACACCCTGTTCCGGATCGCCGAGATCATGTACGACGAGTACAAAGATCCGCGCTTCGCCCCCCCGTCCTTGCTCCGACGCATGTACGTCGCGGGATACCACGGCAGAAAGACCGGCCGCGGGTTCTACGACTACAGCGATGACGAGCCGGCGGTGAGCGATTTCGTGGTCTAGCGGGTCGCTGGAGCTCTTTTGCGACCTGCGGCAGGTTGCCAAAGGGGCCTTCTGGCGACTTGCGAACAACCCGTCATCTTGGGGCCGTCGGCCGGGCCGGTGGACGAACCGTCTGACGGCCCGAATTCCCTTGCATGACAAGGGTTTTGGGGATATTTTACTTCCCCTGATGGTAACCCTCGAGGCACGTACGGCCGGTGCCGCACCGAACGATCCGGCGCCCCATCTCGGCCGGCTTTCATTGCGCAACTTCAGGAACTTCAAGGAGCTCGCGTGCGAGGTCCCTGAGCCCGGAGTGGCGATCATTGGGCCGAATGGTTCCGGGAAGACGAACCTGCTCGAGGCGATCCACTACCTCGAGGTGTTCCGGTCCTTCCGGGGTGGCCCGGACTCACGGCTCGTGCGCTTCGGGGAGCAAGTGTTTCGCATCGAGGCCGAGCTGCGAGGTGGCGGGCAGAACGAGATCGCGGCGGCATACGACCGCGGTCTCAAGCGAAAGAAGATCGCGATCGATGGTCGTGAGGTCGATCGCGTCTCCGAGGGAATCGGCGGTCTCGGGGTCGCGGTTTTCCGGCTCGAAGACGCCCAGATCGTGTACGGGTCTCCCGGCGAGCGACGCCGTTATCTGGACATCGTCCTCTCGCTGACGGAGCCTGGATACCTCGCGGCTCTGCAGCGCTATCGGGCGAACCTGGTGCAGCGCAACGAAACCCTGCGTGCCGGTGGCAGCGCGGCCGAGGTCGGTGCCTGGACGGGAGCACTCGTGGAGGCCGGTGCTCGGTTGATCGCGACCCGTTCGCGCTGGATCTCGACGGGAGCGTCGGCGTTCCGGAGCTACTACGAGACGATTTCGGGCGGTGTGCCCGGTCAGTTGTGCTACAGGAGCTCCGTGGAACGTTCGAGCGGAGGAGCCTCCGGATCGGAGGAGCCGTCCGCGACAGCCGATCGCCCGATAGAACCGGACGAATGGGCGACCCGGTTGAGCGAAGCCCTCGAGGCGACCGCAGAACGCGAGCGTCGCCGGGGGATGACGGTCGTGGGGCCGCACCGAGATGATCTTCGGTTCGCGGAGTCGCGGGCGGGCGGCGAGTCGCGGGATCTGCGCCGTTACGGGTCGAGCGGCCAGCAGCGAACGGCGGCGCTCGCGCTGCGGCTGGTGGAAGCCGACCGGTTGCAGGAACGGCTGGGTCGCGAGCCGATCTACCTGTTGGATGACGTGTTCGCGGAGCTCGATGACGCGCGTTCGGGACAGCTCCTGGAACTGCTGGAGGAAGGGCGGTCCGGGCAGGTTATTCTGACTGCGCCGAAGACAGGCGACCTGGAGCTGAGGGGCGGACGGCTCGAGCGCTGGCGTATTCGCAACGGCCGCATCCTGGCATGAATGCCGTGGCGGAAGGCGACTACGGCCCGAAGCACAGGCTGCGACCGAGAGCCGCCGGGAAACAAAGCCGCCCTGAGCGCGTGGGCACGGTCGTCCATGCGCTGCTGGACCGAATCGGTATTCGGGGTCGCGTGGAGAGAGCGGCAACCGCCGCGTCCTGGGCGGACAGCGTGGGGCCGCACATCGCACGCGTCACGAGAGCCACGCGGGTGCGAGGTCGCACCCTGTTCGTCGAAGTCGAGAATGCAAGCTGGTTGACCGAGCTGAACATGATGAAGAGGTCGCTGCTCGAGGGTCTCAACCAGGACCGAAAGAGCGGCAGGATAGACAGGATCGTGTTCGTACAGGCCGATGGTGACGGCTCGACGGACATGTATGCGGCGGGACGCCGTCGTGCGCGGAAAACGGACAGCAACGAGCGGGGGAGGGGCTGATGGCAGTACCGACGGCGACCAAGAAGAAGACGCCGAAGACGAGATCGCAGGGCACGAAGAAGAAAGCCGCCACCGGCAAGGGCAGCGACTACACCTCCAGACAAATCCAGGTGCTCAAGGGTCTGGAGGCGGTCCGGCTCCGCCCGGGAATGTACATCGGGTCGACCGCGGCGCGCGGCCTCCATCACCTCGTGTACGAGGTCGTAGACAACTCGATCGACGAGGCGATGGCCGGCTACTGCTCCAGCATCGAGGTCTGCATCCGTGCGGATGACTCTATCCTCGTGCGCGATGATGGTCGCGGCATCCCCGTCGACCCGCACCCTACCGAGAAGATCCCGGGGGTCGAGGTCGCTCTCACCACCCTCCACGCGGGCGGTAAGTTCGACAAGACGAGCTACAAAGTGAGCGGCGGGCTGCACGGCGTAGGCGTGTCGGTCGTCAATGCACTGGCGGGGTGGCTCGAGGTCGAGGTGAAGCGGGACGGGTTCATCTGGACGCAGCGCTTCGAGCAGGGTCTCAAGAAGTCGGACCTCGAGAAGGGGAAGAAGACGAAGGAGACCGGGACCACGATCGTCTTCAAGCCCGATCCCGAGATCTTCACTGAAGTGCAATACAACTTCGACACGCTCGCCAATCGTCTGCGCGAGCTCGCCTACCTGAACCGTGGAGTCCGCATCGTCCTGCGGGACGAGCGGGAAGAAGAGAGCCGCGAGGAGGAGACTCGCGAGGAGGAGTTCGTCTTCGAGGGCGGCATCGTGCAGTTCGTCGAGTACCTGCGGGGCAAGAAGACTCCCCTGCACGGCGAGATCGTCTACGTCGCGGGCACCCAGGAAGACACGGAGATCGAGCTCGCCCTCCAGTATACGGATGGCTACAACGAGGACACGTTCACCTTCGTCAACAACATCAACACCCATGAGGGTGGCACCCATCTGAGCGGCTTCAAGGCCGCGCTGACCCGCACCATCAACGTCTACGCGCAGAAGAACGGGATCCTGAAGAAGGCGGACTCGAGCCTTTCGGGCGACGACGTGCGCGAGGGCCTGACCGCCATTCTCTCCGTCAAGGTGATGGAGCCGCAGTTCGAGGGTCAGACGAAGACCAAGCTGGGGAACAGCGAGGTGAAGGGGATCGTCGAGAGCCTCGTGAACGACAAGCTCGGTACCTGG
>JBDHAC010000090.1:0-7454 GCA_039588275.1 Gemmatimonadota bacterium | reverse complement strand
GGCACCACGATCGAGCGTGAGGAGCGGGGTGGTCTACAGCTCGTGTCCGAGCGCGGTTCTGGCGCGGTCCCGGTAGGTGCGGCTCAGGCGGAGTTCGGTTCCATCGCGTAGCACCACTTCGTAATCACCCCGCGCGCGGGGAATCAGCCGTTCGATGCGATCCGATCGCACGATCGTCGAGCGGTGGATGCGCAAGAAGCTCTGAGGGTCGAGGCGTTCCTCCAAATCGCGGAGCGTCGCGCGAATCAGGTGGGCCCGGCCGGCCGCGTGTAACCGCACATAGTCTCCGGCGGCCTCGATCCAGTCGATGTCGGCCGCGGGCACCAGCTCGATGCTGTCCCGCTTGCGCACGGCGAAGGTCGCTCGCGTGGAACTCGACGGAAGACCGTGGGCCGTCGAATGGTCCAGGAGCGCTCGCAGGTCGCCGCTGAGACGCTCCGCCTCCCGCTCGCGCAATCGCCGGCCGGCGTACTTCAAGGCCGCCTCGAAGCGCTCGTCGTCGAAGGGCTTGAGCAGGTAGTCGATCGCGTGCGCCTCGAACGCGCGAATCGCGTGGTCGTCGTACGCCGTCACGAAGACGGTGATCGGAACCTCGCCGGGGTCCAGGCTGCTCAGGACCTCGAACCCCGTGAGTCCCGGCATCTGGATGTCCAGGAAGAGGAGATCCGGCCGGTGGGTCCGAACGGCGTTCACGGCCTCCGGCCCGGTCTTCGCCTCCGCGACGATCTGGTACTCATCGCGGTCCCGCAGGAGGTTGCGGATACGGCGACGCGCCGGAGCCTCGTCGTCCGCGATCAGCGCCCGGATCGGCATCAGCCGGGATCCGGTGCCTGGCGGGGACCCATCGCCTGCTCGGTATCCGAAACGTCGTTGGCCTCGCCGACGGGCTCGCGCCGATACGGGATCTCGATCTCGACCCTCAACCCTCCGTGCGCCGATTCGGCGAGCTGGAAGCGGTGGTCTTCCGGGTAAAGCTGAGCCAATCTCGCGCGCGTGTTACGCAGACCGATCCCGGTGCCACCGTTCGTGGACCCCTCGAGCGACAGCCCCGGCCCGTCATCTTCTACGGCCAGGGTCAGCCGGCCGTCCGCTCGCCGCGCCTGGACGCACACGCTCCCACACTCGGCTGCCGGCTCCACACCGTGGCGGATCGCGTTCTCGACCAGCGGCTGCATGAGAAAGGGCGGGACGAGCGCATAGGCGGCCGCTTCCTCCACCTCCCATTCCACCGCCAGCCGGTCACCGAAGCGGATCTCCTCGATCTCGACATAGCGACGGAGGATGTCCAGCTCCGCTTCGAGCGGCTGCTCCTGCACGCCTTCGCTCTCCAGGGTCGCCCGTAGCAGCTCGCTCAACCGGGCGAGCACCCTGCGGGCGGCCCTCACATCGTCGTCCATGAGCGAAGCCGCGGCGTGCAGCGTGTTGAAGAGGAAGTGCGGTTGGAGCTGCATCTTCAGGGCACGCAGCTGCGTCCGCGCCAGCTCGGCCCGGGCGCGGCTGGCCTCCACCTCGCCGTCCCGGTAGCGCCGGTAGTTGGACATCGCGTGCTCGACGCCCACGATCGCCCAGTAGATGAGGAACGCGACGTTGAACCGGGCCCGGAAGAACGCCCAGAAGACGTCGGAGGTCGAGACGTCGACCCGGTATCCGCCGACGCGCCAGCTCCATTGCATCCAGGCGAACACGTACAGAAGCCCGCAAGCCGCCGCGGCCAGGACGTGCACGGGAACGTGCAGGCCCAGGCTCCCTCGCTCGAGCGTGTATCGTCGCGCGACGAAGAGCACCAGCGGCGTGAGGAGGATCCACACCAGGTAGGCCGGGAGCTGCTGCGAGAGGAGCGCACCCCACTGCGGCTCGTCACCGAGCGAGCGACTGGCGATATAGGATTGGCTGGCGGCGAGGAGGCTGATGAGCGTCCACACCCCCACGATCACCGCACTGGTTTTGAGACGGCGGGAGAGGCGTCCGGAACCGCCGCCGGCACGGTGCTGGAGGCCATCGTCCTGCTCGGCCATGGCTACCGCCTACCCATGACGGCTACGGCGCGTGGAGGCCGGGCTCAGCCGCTCAGACCCAGGTACTGGTCCGGGATCGCTTCGTCACCCGGCACGCCGCGCCAGAAGATGTTCACGATCCACCACCGGTCGCCGTCATGGAACAGCTGGATGCTGTTGATCCCGCGCTGGAAGGGCTCGGTGTCTTCGGGAGTCCAGCGAGACTCGTACGCGCTGAAGACGTGGGTGATGTTCTTGAACTCCTCGGTCACGCGCCCGATCTCGCGCTCGTAGAACCCACGCTGCTCGAGGAACGAGCCCGCCCGCTCCTCGTAGTCGTCGACGCTCCACACCTGGTACCTGACCTCGCCGGTCTCCTGACTCGCGTCCGTCGGGATGAGCCTCGCTTCAGGTACGTGCAGGGATCGGAAGCGATCCCAGTCGCGTGCCTGGCCGGCGGGTCCGGAGATCACGCCGTACAGGGCGGAAATGATCGCGTCGACCGACGCCACGTCTTCGGGATCGGCCTCGGGCCATTCGGCTTCCTGCGCCTGTTCCGGCGGCTGTTCCTGGGCGGCGGCTCGAACCGGAGCCAGGAGCCCGCCAAGCGCGCTCGCCAGCACGAGGGACACGAGCCAGCGGAAGCGAAGAGTCGAGTGGGAAGCGTGGATGTATCGTCGCATGGACTGCTGCATGGGTCCTCCGTCCGTCGAGTCCGTGTCGAGAGTAAGGCCGTGAATCCTAGGGTGGCGTGGTCCCGCGGGCGAACCATCGAGGTAACCACTCGCAGGCGAAGTCTCACAGGCGACCACTGCCCCGCCCCGAGCCTTCAGGCGGGCCAGCCCTCGTACTCCACCTTTACGTCACTCTTCGCGAACCACATCAGCAGGAACACCGGGAAGGCGAGCAAGAGCACCAGGGCCACGGCGATCCCGAACTCGGCGTATCCCTGCCACACCGCGGGTGAGATGCCCGCAACGTCGGCGATCTCCTCCGTGCGCTGCGAGAGCCACCAGGCGGCCCACCCCATTTCCAGCGCGACCCAGGCGATCGCAAGGGCGGCCCACGTCCGGCAACGGGAGACCCCGACGCGGCGCCGGCGCCTGAGAGCCAGACATCCGGCGAACAGGAGCACGGCGAGCGCAGTGCGGACCAGGCTCGTGACCAGGCGCACGGCCAAAGGGGGCAGCGACCTGACGATGAGGTCGGCGAGATCCGCCCCGAAGACAGCCCTCCACCGCTCCTCCGTCCAGGTCAGCGTGACCAGGTCGTCCAGCTTGTCGACGAAGATGAGCACGCTGAGGATGATGCCGAGGATCCCGATCACCTCCGGCCATCGCGAGCGGGCAGGGCCGGCGGGAGCGGCAGTGCTAGGGTCGGCGTCTTGCGAGCCGGTCATGCGACACCTCCTGTGGGGCTATCCGGTCACGAGGATGTGCTACCCCGTCACGAGGATGTGCTACCCCGTCTCGAAGATGTAGATAGGGGTGCGCGTGAGGTCGATCTCGAACCAGTAGCGCGCGGCCTCGTTCAGAGCTTCTTCCTCGACGCGCGCCTCATCCTCCACCTGGTTTTCGATCTCGGGCTCCGCCTCTACCACCGACCGAGCCGGATCCTCGACGCCGGGCCGCCGGATCGCAGCCTCCACGATCAACCGCGGAGATTCGCTTTCGAGCTCCAGGGTGATCCCGGGTTCTTCGTCGCCGGGCAGGATCAGCCGTTCCGGCTCGAGCCACGCGATCTGGAAGGACCGCACGGGTCCCTCGACGTGGTACAGTCGGATCCGGGGATCGGCGGTCTCCAGGCGCTCGACGCGCTCGTAGTCGCGCAGGTGACGGGCGAGCTGGCGAAGGGCATAGAACGAGGGCCGGATCTCCTCCAGCCGCCGGGCGCCCGTGAACGGGTTCACGTCCCAGGCCGTCATCCCACCCCACGCGCTTGCCCCGGCACCGGCCCTCAGGCCGGGGGTCTTCAGCATGTAGAGATCTTCGGCGAACGCGGTGTTGATCAGCCCCACACCTGCCTCCGCCGCGATCACGACTTTCTTCACGACGTCCTCGGCGTGAAACGCCCACGTCCAGCGGATCGTCTCGACGTCGCCCGCGAGCATCCGGTCGAAGTATTCGGCCAGCCGGCACCGGTCGGCCTCGCTCGCCGGGCGCGCGATGATCGCCATGACGCCCGGATTGCCGCTGCACGTGGTGGCGTCTCCGTACCCCATGAACGGCGTCGGCGCCGTGTCCGAGATCAGGATGTCCTTCTCGTAGCCGCGCCCCTCCATCTCCCACCGGAGCCAGCGCACGGCACGCTCGATCTCGAGCGGATCGGAAAGCGAGTGGAGATTGACGGCGTCGAACAGGTCGGGCCGGTCCAGCACGGCGCGCATGTCGGCGAAGCCGTGGTGCCGGTCCTTGATCGTCGTTTCGAGGGTCGGGTAGGCCTCGGCCGGTGGGTCGGCGTCGAACGCACCCGTCGGGAGAAAGGCGGCGTGCAGCACGACGGCTTCGGAGGAGGCCGCGTGGATCGCGCGGTAGGCGCGCTCCAGGACCTCCAGGTAGTCGTCGACCGGCTCCGGCTCGAACGAGGACAGCTCGACCCCGACCTCGAAACAGCGCACCGCGTGGCGCAGTCCGGGCATGTCGCTATCGCCGTCGCCGTCGTAGCGCTCCACCACACCGCCCACCCAGCTCTCGTACTGATCCCAGTAGCGGGGTTGCGGGGCGAGGTTCCGGAGCGGGTCCCGGCTGGCCCACGCGGCGTTCGGCTTGAACGCCAGCAGCAGCGCCGTGAAGCCGGCCTCCTGGTACTCTCGTACGAGTCGATCCAGGCCGCGGTAGTCGATGGGGAGGGTGGGGCGGCGCTGCATGCGACCCCACCGGTATCGATCGGGCAGAATCTTGACCGCGGGGATCTCGAGCCCGGCCAGCGTCTGGCCCATCCCAGCCAGGGCGTACTCCACCCCGATCGACAGACCCCGCGTTTCCCCGGTTGGGTCGCAATTGACGGCGGCCTGTCGCGCGTCAGCCGGCGGCCAGGCGTCGGACGGCCGGGCCGCGAGGCGCGGGGCACCCGAAAGGAACGATCCGAGGAGCGACCCGGGAAACGATCCGAGGAGCGACCCCACCACGCAGCCGACGACGAGCGCGCCTATCACCCGACCACCGGTTTCGCGCCAGACGTTCTGTTTCATGAGCCTCCTAGTTCTCCTGATCCCCTGCGCCCAACCCGAAGCGAAACAGCGCGTGAAGGCCTACCGCGAGCAGTACCCCCAAGACCACCGAGTTGGTAATCAGGAGCCGGAGGAGCAACGGCACCTCGCTCAACCACACCTCCCCCAGACCGAACTGCACGTAGATGGGCAGCCCCGCCGCGACGATCAGCGTCGCTCCCACGATCGTGTTGTTGGAAGGGCTGTCCGGCACGCTGCCCAGGATTCGGAGGCCGGAGATCGCGATCATCCCGCACACGAGCACGAACACGCCGCCCAGCACCGAGCGCGGGAGCGCGACCAGGAGAGCCCCGAACTTCGGGCTCAGCCCGTACAGGAGGAGGATGATGGCCGCGATCCGCACGACCGTCCGGCTCGCCACCCGGGTCGCGGCGATGATCCCGACGTTTTGCGTGTAGCTCGTGCACGGAAGTCCGCCCAGGGTCGCCGCGATCGCGCTCCCGAGCCCCTCGGCGAAGATCCCGCGGTTCATGTGGCGCACCTCGTATCGTTCGCCGGCGACGGCGCAGGTGGCCGCGTAGTCCCCCAACGACTCCACCATCGAGCCCAGGTAACCGGCCAGCACCGCTGCGACGGCCGCGAACGGGAACGCCCACCCGAAGCCCGGTCCACCGTAAGGGAACAGCGCGGGGGCGGCCAGCCACGGTCGATCGCGCACGAGCGCCCAATCGACCTCGCCAAGGGCGCCCCCGAGCCCGAGCCCGACGACCCAGATCGAGATGAAGATCGCGCCTCGCGCCAGCAGCCCGCCGGCTGCGTTCCGGAAGCGGATCTGGAGGAGCGCGATGAGGCCGAGGACCGCCGCCGCGAGGGCGAAGTTGATCCCGCTCCCATCGCCGACCATCAGCCTCACCGCCAGCTGCCCGAGCGCGAGCGCGATGGTGACGACCACCACGCCCGCCACCACGGGCGGGAACAGACGGCGCATGAGGCCGACCAGACGCGCCGCTCCGACCGTCATCTCGATCAGACCACCGAGGAAGGCGCCGCCCCACATGGCAGCCGGCCCTACCTGACCAGCGATCGGGGCCATCGTACCGGTGAGCGTAGCGGACGGACCCTGGATGATGGGGAGGCGATTCCCGATCGTGGTCTGAATCAGAGTGGCGACGCCCATCGAGAAGAGGCAGAAGTTGATGAAGCGGGCCGAGTCTCCGGCCGACATCCCGATGGCCGCAGCCACGGCCAGGGGCAGCACGAAAGGCGAGATATCGACGAGCGTATGCTGCCAGCCGTACAGGACGGTTTCCCACCAGGAATCGGGCCGCTCGTCGACGCGGTAGACCGGTTCGACGATCAACGGCAGATCGTCCCAGACGGACTCGGCGGCGCTCCGGTTGGAGTCCGCGGCGGAACCTTCGCGGGGGTCGCTCGGCTTTGAAGTCATAGGTACCCGGCCGGGGGTAAGGACCTAAGAGGCGGACCGCCCCGCGCCCGCGTCAACGCCCGTACGCCAGAGCGCGCGGTTTTCCCAAAACCGAGAGGAGATCAGTGATGGGTCAGGCGATGTCGGAGTTCCTGCACGGAATCTGGTCCCTGGGGTGGTTCTGGCGAGTCTGGGTGGCCCTGCTTGCCGCCGTCAACATGATCCCTGGATTTCTCTACATCGGAAGGCCGGAGGGGCAGATCATCCTCGGGGCGATGGCGATCTCATTCCTCTTGATGCTCGTGATCGTGCGCGCCAAGGGGTTCGTGCGACTGCTGGGGCTGCCGCACGTGCTCGCGTGGGGACCGATGCTGGTATGGCTGTGGTTTCGATATCAGGAGGCCGGGCTCGGCAGCGGCCTGGGACGCTGGCTGATTGCGGTGATCGTCGCGGATGGCGTCTCATTCGTCATCGATCTGATCGACGTGGCGCGCTACGCGGCCGGCGATCGGGAGCCGGCCCTGCCCAGACCGGTAGGCTGAGTCAAGGGCAGGCGTGCGTCGCCAGGACGTGGGTCACCGCGAGCCGGGCACTCTGAGCGAGGCACCCTCGGCGGGGTCTCGGCGCGTGGCACTCTGAGCGTGGCACCCTGAGCGGGGTCTCGGCGCGTGGCACCCTGAGCGGTGCCCCGGCGCGCGTTCAGAGCCGGTTGATAGCGTCCCGTACCTTCTTTGTAGGGAAGCTCTTTACGGGAGCTCTTCCACGGAAGCTCAGACCTGAGGGAGAGGGACGGGATGGGATACGCCGCGCTCGCGGCCATGGAGCCTGCCGAGGAGCCCCGGACGGATGTCGATCCGGATCTGAT
>JBDHAC010000089.1:0-7500 GCA_039588275.1 Gemmatimonadota bacterium | reverse complement strand
GAGGAGCTGCCCCGAGTAGTAGGTGGTGACGAGCCCGAAGCTGGCGTACGCGCCCCCGTCCAGGATCGTGTGCGCGTCGAGCGCCTTGAGCGTCCCATGCTCCGAGGCGCCCAGCTTGTAGCGCATCGTCATCGGGTGGCGCCCGCGGTGCGAGTAGAACACCTCTTCGCGCGTGTACAGGATCTTGACGGGCCGCCCGGTCCTTAGTGCAAGGAGGGCTACGCAGAACTCGAGGTCGAAGGGCTCCGACTTTCCCCCGAACGCGCCGCCCACGGCGGGCTGGATCACGCGGACTTTGGCTACGTCGAGCTCGAGCACGCGGGCGATCTCGCGTTGCAGGTAGTGCGGGACCTGGGTGGACGACCACACCTCGAGGGCACCGTTCTCGTTCCGCCGCGCGATCGCGCAGTGGGGCTCGATCGGTGTGTGTGTGGTGCCGTGGAAGAAGTACTCGCCCTCGACCGTGACGTCGGACTCGGCCATCAGCCGGTCCACCTCGCCGAACTCGAGGTGGACGTGCTTGAGCACGTTTCCGTTCCGGGCTTCGATCGGTTCTTGGCCCTCGGTTCCCAGCTTCGGCTGCTTCGGTTTCTTGGACTTCTTCGCCTCGTGGATGGGCTGGGCCGCGGCTTGGTCGGTGAGGGCTTCTTCCGGCGACAGGTAGGCCGGAAGCTCCTCGTACTCGACCTCGATCAGCTCGAGGGCGGCGTTCGCGGTGTCCTCGTCGACGGCGGCCACCGCCGCCACGGCGTCGCCAATGAACCGCACCTTGTCGAGGCAGAGCGCGTGCTCGTCACGCGTCCACGGGATGATCCCGTACGGGATCGGCATGTCGCGACCGGTGATCACCGCGTGGACGCCCTCGAGCGCCTCGGCTTTCGAGGTGTCGATCGAGACGATGTTTGCGTGTAGCACCGTGCTCCGGAGGATCTTGGCGTGCAGCATCCCCGGGAGGACGATGTCGTCGGTGTAGATCTCCTTCCCGGTGGACTTCGCTAGCCCCTCGACGCGCCGATTCCGCCGCCCGAGCTGCGTGAACTCGGCCTCGGCGAGGGCCGTCAGCGCCTCGGGGTCCTCGGCGGCTTCGGCTTGCTTGGGGGAGAGCTCTTCCGGTCTCATGGGTCACAATCTAGGGCGTGTGAGGCGCCGTGCACGGCCCGCCGCGCGCGGCCGTGCGCGAATTGGCCCGGCACGCGACGCGGCTGCCTGCTCACACCCATGGGTGGGTCCCTATCTAGATGCCACGAAGGGGGCCGAATCTTACATCCCGGCGAGGGACAGCCATCCTGTCGCGCACGGCGTGAACCGCCTCGGTCACGACCCGATGACCTCCGCTTGATACCAGCATTCCATCCTGCGACCTGTCGGCGGAATCGATAGGGCGCGGAGATCAGTTGCTGAATTGTGCGTAGGTTCCACATATGGTACCATTAGGAGGGTGTGCGAGTGGGGCGGTGTGAAAAGTTGTTGGCCAAGGCCCGGCGCGCACCGTCCAGTCTCACCTTCCGGGAACTGTGCTATTTGGCGGCTTGTTCGGGCTTCGAGCTCAAGCGGATCGGTGGAAGCCATCGAGTCTATGACCATCCGCGGCTACGGCGCCCCCTGCCGTTTCAACGGGTCAGCAAGATGGCGAAGACGTACCAGGTTCAGCAGCTGCTGACCGCGATCAAAGAGATCGGAGGCAACGGTGGCTAAGGCTCGCCCATCACGCGGGCTCGATCTTGCCGGGCCGCTCGCTCGGTACCGTCTCGAGCTCTTTTGGTCCGACGACGATCAGGAATTCGTAGTCACGGCCCCACAGTTCGGCTCGGGTGTTTCCGCGCTGGCCGAGACACCGGACGCCGCCCTGCGGGAGATGCAGGTGGTTCTCGAGCTGATCGAGGACTACTACCAGGAGGAAGGCCGCGAGCTGCCCACGGTTCCTGCGTACAGCGGCCAGCTGCGCGTCCGCATGCCGAAGTCGCTCCACGCGGCCCTGGCGGCCCGGGCGCGGCTGGAGGAGGTCTCCCTCAACACGCTGATCGTCAGCTATCTCTCGTCGTGTGCGGGTCGCACCGTCCGCGGTAGCGTCGCAGACAGCGGCGAGTAGCGCACGCGCGCTATCTTGACATATATATGTCATATATGTATGTCTTAATGCATGCGCACGACGATCCGGCTGCCGGACGAGTTGCTCCGGCAGGCCAAGGCTCTCGCGGCCGAGACCAATCGGAGCTTGACGAAGGTGATCGAAGATGCGTTGAGGGCCGTGCTAGCCCGACGCGAGCGGGCATCCGAGGCGGCTCCCGTTCGGCTTCCGACCCATGCGGGCGGGGGCCTGTTGCCCGGCGTGGACCTCGACGACTCCGCCGCGTTGCTCGAGTTGATGGACCGGGACGGGTCGAAACGTGATCCTTCCTGACGTCAACGTCCTCGTGTACGCCTTCATCGAGGAGGCACCCGGCCACGAGCGGTACCAGGAGTGGCTCGAATCGCTCGTGAACGGGCAGGAGCAATACGCGCTCTCGGAGCTCGTGCTGTCCAGCTTCCTTCGCGTCGTCACCCACCCGCGCGTCCAGGTACATCCTGCCTCGATCGACGACGCGATCGGGTTCGTGGAGGAGATCCGCGGCCGCCCGACCTGCACCGTGGTGCATCCCGGACCCCGGCATTGGAGCCTTTTCGTGGACCTCTGCCTGGCCGCAGGAGCGAAGGGGAACCTCGTCCCCGATGCCTACCTCGCCGCCCTCGCGATCGAGACGGGGGCGGAGTGGATCACCACGGATCGTGATTTCGCCCGCTTCCCAGGCCTCCGCTGGCGGCTCCCGTTCGACTGAGGCCGTTCTCGAGCTGCGGCGTCGCGCGCTCTTCAGTTTGCCAACGCGTTGATCCCGACCCCGATCCCCAGACCTACGGCACCGCCCGCCACGGTCCCGGCCGTGATCGCCAAGGGTCCGCACAGGGCAGGCGAGTCGTGCTCACAACTCCGACTGATGATGATCCCGTAGGTAGCGAAGCAAGCGTCAGTGATTATCGAGAGTACCTGGAGGAGAAACGCGGCCCCTAGCCATCGGCCGCGCCTCGAGGCGCTATCAGCTCGAGCTCTGAATGGAGAACGTGTTGGAGGCGCGCAGGCTGAGCGGTAGCGTGTCGCCGATCGCGAACAGGCTCCCGTCCTCCGACCAGCGCACCGCCTCCCACACCAGTCTGTAGGTCCCGTCCAGCGGCTGGACGCTGAACTGCGGAAGCACGTTTCCCCCGCCGTGGAAGACCGGCAGCGTGTCCGCGTACGTCGCTCCTGCCGGAATCGGGATCGGCACGCTCACGCAGTCGGGTGTGGCCATCCCCCAGGCGAACACCCACCTATCCGCGACCCATCTCTCCAGGTGCGGTGGCGCGATGCCGAGGCAGTTCAGGACGTGGATCCGACGGCCCGTGCGGTTCGTGAACGTGAAGGGAATCGAGACCTCGAGCCCTCCCGACGTCGCCCTCAGTGTGTATTGCGCGCGATCGGTAAGAAAATCCGCGTTGGGGTCCCCGAGGCCCAGGAAGCCACCCTGGCACCCGACTGCCACTGCGCCCAGACCAAGACATGCGATCAAACGTCGTTTCATGCTCACGGTTCACTCCCAGGGGGCGACCCCTGCTTCAGGCCTCCACTTCGCTCCCCGCTTCCCCTCCCCTCAGAGGAACGCGCGATAACCGCAGGTATGTGACACGGGCGGCTCCGGACCGGGGGTGAACAACTCCGTCCGCATCCTTCTGGACCGCTCTGTGACCGCAGCGAGTGGGTGACCACTCGCGGATATGATAACAGATTGATATGTTATGTTATCATGGTGCGAACGCAGATTTCCTTGGAGCGCGATATGTACGAGGAGGCCAAGAGGGAGGCCCGGAAGCGAGGCATCTCGTTCGCCGAGCTCGTGCGTCGGGCGCTGGGCCGCACGCTCCCGCGGCGGGACATTGAGCAGCCCTGGATGCGATTCGCCGGGATCATCGAGGACGCCGGGGCGGATGCCAGCCTCACCGTGGACAGCGTGGTCTACGGCCGCGAACGCCCTTGAAACGCGCCGCTTTCGTCGATTCCGGCGCGTTCATAGCCTTCCTCGTCCGCTCGGACCGACTGCACGAGGACGCGGTCGGTCTGTTCACGAGGCCACCCCGTCGCCTGAGCACCTCCGTGCTTGTCGTTTCTGAAACCTACGGGTGGTTCCTGCACCGCTTGGGCGAGGGCGCGGCAAGGGCGTTTCGTGCGCTGCTCGAGAGCTTCCCATCGCTGGAAGTGCTGGAAGCCGACTCGGCGCACCTCGACGCGGTGTGGAGGAAGATGGATGAGCTGCGCGGCCTAAAGCTCAGCTTCGTTGACGCATCGAGCCTCGTTTGGCTCGAGACACGGGGCATCCGCGACGTGTGGGGAACCGATCACCACCTCGCGGTAGAGGGCGCCCACGTCCTGCCTGGTGCGCCTCCTCCGTAAACCCACCCGATCCGGCCCGGAATCTGCGGCGTTCGCCCTTCTGAACGGCCCGAATGCGCGACGGGCCTGACGACGGCGGAGGCGTGCGACATGTCGATTCGTGACTGGATCGAGGGCGGACCGGCGGACGAGCCCTCCGACGGCCATGGGGTCTTCGAGCAGCGCTCGACCAAGATCTGGATCAACGGCGAGGAGGCTGAGCGCGGAGGAGCTCCAGAAGCAGGGGCTGCTCGAGAAGGTAGCCCAGGAGCTCGGGACTACGCCCGAGAAGCTGTTGGATGAGCTTCGCGGCACCGAGATGCGCGAGATCTCGCCCGAGACCGCGGAGGCCGACCTGGCTGCGGCAGGGCCAGTCAACAGGGTGCAGTGCCCGGGTTGCGAGCGCACCGTGGCCGACCGCAACGGTCATTGCATGTATTGCGGCAGCTCGCTCTAGGCCTCCGCGTCCAAAGATCCGCCTGGGTCGAGCGCCCCTGGGCTTCCGTCACCCACCATCCCGTCCACGACGGTCGCTGCCGCCACATCGGCGATCACGTTCGTGGCCGTGCGGAACATGTCGGGGACGCGGTCCACGCCGAGCAGGATCCCCAGTCCGGCGAGCGGGACCCCCACGGCGTCCAGCGCCGGCGCCAGCGTCATGACGCTGGCGCTCGGCACGGGCGCCACGGTCATGGCGACCAGGAACGTGGCCAGGACCGCTCCGGCTACCGCCGAGGCGGGGACCGAGACGCCGTAGATCGAGGCCAGGAACACGACGGCGGCACCCTGAAACAGCGCGCTTCCGGAGCGGTTCAGCGAGGCGGCCAGCGGCAGGACGAGCCGTGAGACCTGCGGCGACAGCTTCAGGTTCTGCTCCGCTTCCTCGAGCATCATCGGGAGGCTCGCCACCGAGCTCGTGGTGCTGAACCCGATTGAGAAACTGCCCACGGTCCCCCGGATGAAGTCGCGGATCCTCACGTTGCCGAAGTGGCCGAGAATCGGGAGCAGTATCAGCCCGATGAACAGAAACAAGCCGACCGCAACCGTGAGGATGAAGATCCCCAGGTTCTGAAGCATGGCGAGCCCCGTGCGGGCTGCGACCGGCGCCGCCAGGCCAAAGACCCCGACGGGCGCCGTCCACAGGATCCAGTGCACGAGCTTGATGAGGGCGTCGCTGAGAGCTTCTCCCAGCGACACGAGTTGTTCGCGCCGATCTTCGCGCAGCGTGCCCGCCGCCGCCGCGAACAGCACCGTGAACACGATCATCGGGAGGAGCGCCCCGTCCGCCGCGGCCTCGAACGGATTCCGCGGAACCAGGGTCACCAGGAAATCGAGAATCCCGGGTAGCTCGGGGGCTATCTCCTGTGATACGGCGGGGGGCGTGACCGAGGGAGCGAAGCCCAGCGCGAGCCGCATGAGCCCCATCCCGATGAGGATGGCGGGGATCGTGGTGAGCCAGAAGAACCCGAGCGACAGGCCTCCCAGGCGACCGAGTTTCTTCGTGTCACCTAAGCGGGCTACCCCGACGAACACGGTGACGGCGACCAGGGGGATCACCACCATCTGAAGGGCCCGCATGAACAGGGTCCCCAGGGGTGCGACGCCCTCCGCGAACGCGGTCAGCGCGGGCGATCCGGTCGCCGAGGCGAGGAGGCCCAGGGCGAGCCCGGCGACGAGACCGAGGAGGATGGCGACGTGGCTCATTCGCTCAATCTAGCGCTCGACCCTGCTCGATCCCGCTCGATCCGACGACCGCCTTCATTCCGAAGAGGGAGTGGCTACAATCTGATAGACGGTCGGATCCGCGACGCCTGCCTCCTCGAACCCGCGACGCCGCAGGTGGCACGCATCGCACCGTCCGCACGCTTCACCTGTTTCGGCCGGGTCGTAGCAGCTCGTGGTCAGCCCGTAGTCTACCCCCAGCTCGATCCCGCGCCGGATGATCTCCGCCTTGCTCTTATCGATCAGCGGCGCCCGGATCCGGACCCTGCTCGTGCCCTCCACTCCCGCTTTGGTCGCGAGGGCCGCCATCGCCTCGAACGCCCCGATGAACTCGGGCCGGCAGTCGGGATAGCCCGAGTAGTCGAGCGCGTTCACGCCGATGAAGATGTCATCGGCCCCCAGGACCTCGGCCCAGGCCAGGGCGAGCGAGAGGAGCACCGTGTTGCGGGCGGGCACGTAGGTGATCGGAATCTCGGGGTCGGAATCGCCGCCCTGGCGACGATCGCTTCCACGACCAGGGTCGCCCCCCTCGCTGGGTTCGCCCCCCTCACGGACCGCCGCCGGCTCGCGATCCTTGGGGACGGGGATGTCGTCGGTGAGCGCGGACCCGCCGAAGCCGCCCAGGTCCACGGCGACCTCGCGATGCTCGGCGGCTCCCAGGGCCGACGCGATGCGGCGGGCGGCCTCGAGCTCGGTCGCGTGCCGCTGCCCGTACCGGACGGTGAGGGCATAGGCCTCGTAACCCTCCGCCTGTGCGATGGCCAGCGTCGTCGTGGAATCCAGACCACCGCTCAGCAACACGACCGCGCGTCGCGACTCACCCGCGCGGTTGTCTGCTGATGTCACCTCATCCGCGGCAGCTGCCGCAGCTGAACCCCGAGGTGGTCGCGAGCCCGCGGGCGGCCTTTCCTCCCCCATCGCCATAGATTCGTCAGGGTCCTTCATGGCCTGAATCTAACCCGGACGGAGTGGAGCGATCGATGCCGGAGCTTCCCCCCGAGGGGCCACTCCCTCGACCCAACGACCCGAACGAGGGACGCGAGACGCTCAAAAGCGATGCGATCCCCGCGCCTAACGTGCAGGTGATCACGCTCCGCGCGCTCGAGTTCACGTCGCTGTGCCCGAAGACCGGCCAACCGGATTTCGGACAGGTGATGATCGAGTACGCGCCACGCGAGCTGTGCATCGAATCGAAGGCGCTCAAGTTCTACCTGTGGTCGTTCCGAGGCGTAGGGGCGTTCTGCGAGGATCTGGCCGCGCGGATCGCGGACGACATCATGTACGCGGTCGACCCGGCGTGGGTGGAGGTGAACGTCCACCAGAACGTGCGTGGCGGGATC
>JBDHAC010000088.1:0-8354 GCA_039588275.1 Gemmatimonadota bacterium | reverse complement strand
CATGCAGGAGCGGTTGGGGCCCGAACAGATGCCTCCTGGAGACGACGATTGAGCGTAACCATCGATCATGCGCCCACGATGATGAACCCGAACGAAGTACACGAGACGCTCAGGCGGCATCAGCTCGCAGACGGCCTGGACCTGGTCCTGGACATCGAGCAGTCCCACGGATCGTGGCTACACGACGCGTTGACGGACGAAGACTTCCTGGACTTCTTCACCTGCTTCGCGAGCTGGCCGCTGGGCTACAACCATGCGGGGATGTTGGATCCGGAGTTTCGCGCCGAGATCGAGCTCGTCGCTCGGCACAAGCCCTCCAATTCCGACCTCTATACGACGCACATGGCGGAGTTCGTGGAGCGCTTCGCCGAAGACGTCACGCCTCCCGGATTCCCCTACCATTTTTGGATCTCCGGCGGAGCGCTGGCCGTCGAGAACGGACTGAAGACGGCGTTCGACTGGAAGGCGCGGAAGGTCGGCCCGGAGACGACGGATGACGGCAACAAGCTGGTAGTCATCCACTTCCGCCAGGCCTTCCACGGACGTTCCGGCTACACGTTGAGCCTCACCAACACGCTGCGCGACAAGATCGCCTTGTTCCCCAAGTTCCCGTGGCCTCGCGTCCACAACCCGGCCATCGAGTTCGACCTGTACGGTGGCATCGCCAACGACATCGAGGCCGAAGAGCGGCGGGCCTGCGACGAGATCGAGGCCGCGTTCCGGGAGCACGCCGGCCTCGTGGCGGCCATCATCATCGAGCCCATGCAGGGTGAAGGCGGCGACAATCACTTCCGGCCCGAGTTCCTGGAGAAGCTGCGCAAGTACGCCGATGCGCATGAGGCGCTCCTCATCTACGACGAGGTCCAGACGGGATTTTACGGGTCCGGCAAAGCGTGGCTATGGCAGCACCACGACGTTCCGCCGGACATCGTCTGTTTCGGGAAGAAGACCCAGGTGTGCGGGATCTACGCCAGCCAGCGTCTCGACGAGGTGGAGGGACACGTCTTCAAGACGTCCAGCCGCATCAACTCCACGTGGGGCGGCAATTTGGTCGACATGGTCCGGTGCCGGAAGTTCATCGAGATCATCCAGGCGGAGGATCTTGCAGACAACGTCTTCGAGCGCGGAGCCGAGCTCGTGCATGGCCTGCGCGAGCTGGCGCGCGAAGACAGGCCGATGTCGAACGTCCGCGGTATCGGATCGCTGGTTGCCTTCACGCTCGAGACGCGCGAGGTGCGCGATGGGCTACTGAGGGATCTGGCGGCGAATCGTCTGCTCGCGCTCGCTTCCGGACCGAGATCCATCCGCTTCCGCCTGCCGTTCGTCGTGACCGAGGAGGAGATCCGGACGGCCCTGGGACGTATCTCGGATTGTGTCGCGCGTCTCTGAGCGGCGACCGGGCCGCGGGGCGATCGTCGGGGGACTGATCGGTCTCATCATCGGCGTGGTCGCTCTCGTCCTGTTGACCCGCGAACTCGGTTCTCCGGACGTGGCCGAGCTCACGTCTTCGTTGGCTGGCATCGGTCTGCTTACGCTTATCGGTGCCGCGGTGGGGCGTTTGCTCGGGCACCGGTAGCAGCCTGTTTCGAGGATCGTCGCGTGCTCCTTCGCCTGATCGTCACCGCGATCGCGGTCTACGTGCTGTACGCCGGCCTCTTGTTCTCGCTCCAGCGGCGCGTGCTGTACCCGGGAGCCGGGCTCAGCCCCTGGTCGGGGTCCGACTCGCGCGCGGGCGCCGAGGCCGTTTCCCTCCCGACCTCGACTGGATCGGTCGAGGCGTGGTACATGCCGGCCCTGGGCGAGGGCGAGCCGCGCGGTGCCCCGGCAGCGCTGGTGTTCCACGGGAACGCCGAGTTCGCGCTGGATCTGCTGGGCTGGTTCACACCGCTTCGAGAGCTCGGTGTCGCGGGGCTGTACGTGGAGTATCCGGGGTTCGCCGGCTCCAGCGGCAGACCCTCGGAGACGTCCATCCTCGAGGCCGCCAGGGCGGGGTACGACTGGCTGGTCGCTCGACCCGACGTGGATCTCGATCGGGTGTTCGCGATCGGGAGGAGCCTGGGCGCCGGGGTCGCTGCCGGCTTGAGTCGAGAGCGTTCCTTGTCGGCGCTGGTGTTGTGGTCGCCGTTCGTAAGCGTGGGCTATATGGCCCTTCGACGGTACGGACTCCCCCCGTTCCTGGCACTTGACCGCTATGACACGCGAGAGGCGCTATCGGCGTACTCCGGCCCCGTGCTTCTCTTCCATGGGCGCCACGACCCCGTGATCCCGTTTCGTCACGCCAGCGTCCTTGCCGGCGTGCGACCGGACGCGGAGCTCATCACGTGGGAGTGCGGGCACAACGACTGTCCACCCACAGGATCCGCCTTTTGGGAGCCGATGTCGGCCTTCCTCGTGCAACACCGCATCCTGAGATCGGAAGGCCCGTGATGGGACGCCTCGACGGCAAGATCGCTCTGGTCACGGGGGCCGCTCGCGGAATCGGCGAAGCCATCTCCGAGGCATTCGTCCGCGAGGGGGCCTCGGTGGTGGTCAGCGACATCAGAAACTCACTCGGACGGGAGGTAGCAACCCGTCTCGGTGCACAGGCCCTGTACGAGCACCTGGACGTGCGAGACGAGAGCCACTGGGTCGCCGCGGTCGATCGCATTCTCGATCGCTTTGGCCGGCTCGATATCCTGGTGAATAACGCCGCGATCACGGGACTCGACGAGGGCCTCGGGCCCCACGACCCCGAGCACGCGACGCTCGAGGCCTGGACGGCCGTGCATCGGACCAACCTGGATGGGGTCTTCCTCGGCTGTAAGCACGGAATACAGGCGATGCGCCCCACCCGGGGCGGATCGATCATCAACATCTCCTCACGCTCGGGGCTGGTCGGGATCCCGGGCGCCGCGGCGTATGCCTCCAGCAAGGCCGGGGTCCGAAACCACACGAAGACAGTGGCGCTGTACTGCGCCCAGGAGAGGTTGGAGATTCGCTGCAACTCCGTTCACCCTGCCGCCGTGTTGACGCCGATGTGGGACGCGTTTCTGGGTGAGGGACCCGTAGGCGAGGAGCGCATGCTCGCGATCGCGATGGCGAATCCGATGCGTCGGTGGGGAAGCTCGTCCGAAGTGGCCGAGACGGTCGTTTTCTTGGCATCGGACGAAGCCCTCTTCATGACGGGTGCCGAGATCAACATCGATGGAGGATTGCTCGCGGGGGAGGTCGAGCCGACGCCGGAGTGACAGAGAGCGCATTGGGAGCGCCGCCTTGCCGCGGCGCGCACACCAGCTCGCGCGTCTTGCCCTCGACAACGCGGATGATCAGAGTGGCCGTAGCCTCTCACCAAATCGAGAACCGACTGCAGGAGTGGAGAACTATGACTGCGTATACGTGCGACGTTTGCGGCATGAGCATCGGTACCATGACCTGCGGCACATGTGGGCAGGAGCTCGAGCACGACACTCTGACCAAGGATGACGGGACCACGGTTCACGTCTCCAAGTGTCCCGACGGACACGGCATGGTGAAGTCGCCGATGTGCTGCGGCCAGGACATGGCGTGTCCCATGTGATGGCTAGGAGTCGGGGATCTCGCGCCGGTCGTTCCGGGAGTCGTAGTCCAGGATCACTCCCGCAGGATCGAGAATGACCTGAGAGGGTCGTTCGTCCAGCATCGCCTCTACGACCTGTCGGCGATCCCGAGATTCGAGCACCGCGGTCCATAGAACCTGATCACCGGTTCGAGCCTCGAGGGTCACGGGCATCCACCCATCCCCTTCGCGCAGAACCTCGACGCGGATCGTCCACCCCTCGTCCGTCTCCTCGGCGCTCACGTCCCCGACCGCGTAATCCAGCGTCGCGGTCGTGTGCAGCCACTGATCGAAGAACCAGTCGAGATCCAGCCCGCTCACATCCTCGACGACGGCCCGAAAGTCGGCCTCGGTCACGTGCTTCAGCGCATGGCGAGCGTAGTACTCGCGCAGGATCCGGCGGAACGCATCATCTCCACCCACGAGGTTCCGGAGCATGTGGTACATGAAGGAAGGCCGCGTGTAGGCCATGTAGCCGTACATGTCGAAGGTGGGGAAGTCCTCGGAGAGGGTCGAGATCGGGTGCGTAAGTCCGTTTCCCTCCGTGCGCGCCATCTGCTCTCGGGTCCTTCGCCAGCGGCTCTGGTCCCCGTTCTCGAATGCCCAGTCCGTGAGGAAGCTCGCGAGGCCCTCGTCGAGCCAGGCTTCCTTCCACTCGTTGTTCCCGAAGATCCCATGCGCGTACTGGTGCGCGGTCTCGTGCATGATGATCCCCTCCCCGGCAGACCCGTCCATGATCACCATCGGGAACTCCGTCCCACCCGTCTCGAGGCGATGGAGGTTGGTGAGCTGCGGCCACGGGTAGGGACCGAAAACGTCCTCCAGGAACTGGAGCGCGAGAACGGTGCTTCGCACGGCGCGCCCGTTTCCCCAGTTGCGCTCGTCGCCGGGTCGGTAGAGCACGTGGATCGCGATGGGGCGGGCTCGATCCCCTTGAGGGACGACTTCACCGCCCTCGTGGATGTAATCGGGGCTTGTGCTCCAGGCGAAGTGGTGCACGTCTTCCGCGTAGAAGCGAACGCGCTTTCGGCCCGCGTCGGCGTCCCCCTCCAAGAGGCCCAGAGAGGGGTGGATCGGGACCTCGTACCAGTCGCGCTGTTCGAGGATCGCCCCGTGGTCGGTCGTCGACCATCCCGGATCACCCTCCACAGGCACGCCCGTGGCCCCAAGCACCTGATCCCTCGCTACATCCAGCAGCACATCGTAGGTGGCGAACTCCCCGTAGAACTCGCCCTGTGGGTACAGCGGGTGGTGGGCCCATCCCGTTCGGTCGTAGGGAGCGATCCGTGGATACCACTGCGCGAAGTCGTATTGCCGTCCCTGCCGGCACTGGCGCCGGCAGATCGTGGAGGGACGTGCCTCCCATTCCAGCTCCAGGGTCACGCGATCACCGGGAGAGAGAGACTCGGCGAGCGCCAGCTCCAGAATCGTGGAGTCCGGGGCGTTGGGATACGAGGCCCGCAGCTCGCTGCCGTCATACCGAGCGGTGAGCAGCCGTTCGAACGCGTGCTCGGGATCCACGAGCTCCTGGAAGTTCAGCTGACGGCGACGTTCGGCTCGGGCCCAGGTTGAATTGGGGCGAAACGCGTTGAGGTGTTGATGAAAAAACAACCGATCCAGCGTATCGGGGGAGTGATTGACGTACGTGACGCGCGCGAGTCCGTGCAGCACATCCCGCTCCTCGTCCAGCGCGGCCTCGATGACGTAATAGACCTCTTGCTGAAAGTACTCGGCGCCACCCGCATCCCGACTCTGTGCGGAGGCCACGCCGGGTGCTCCGACGGCCGTAACGACGAGACCGGCGAACAGCCGGCGACTCAGCCGGCGATAATGGTCGAGCGCCGAGGCGCACGTCATACCTCTCTCCTTGGTTCCCGTTCAGGGTCACCGAGCCACCCCGCTCATCGGACCCGCACCCACCCCACCAGCCGGGGAAGCCCGGAAGCTACCCCGCGCTCGGGTCACCCTCAAACTCTCCAGACCCGGGCGCGAACGGCCCCTTGTCGCCCGCGGGATTGATAGCGAGGTTGGGAGCAGGCGGGCACCGAAGACCACCCGAACCCGGTTTCTTGCCCGCCGGTCGGGCTCCCGCCCCGGGAGTCGGAAGCGAGTACCGCGGAACCACGCGGAGTGAGGAGAGGGAGGAGAGGACTTGTCTCAACCCACCGTTCAACGAGAGCGAATACAGATCCGCTTCATCGAGCAGGAGATGCGGGAGTCGTTCATCGACTACTCGATGAGCGTGATCGTCCAGCGGGCGCTTCCCGATGCGCGGGACGGCCTGAAGCCCGTCCACCGGCGGATCCTGTACGCGATGCGGGAGGAAGGTCTCCAGCCCGGCAAGCCCTACAAGAAGAGCGCTACCGTCGTCGGTGATGTGCTCGGCCGCTACCACCCGCACGGAGACAGCGCGGTCTACGACACGATCGTCCGCATGGTTCAGGACTTCTCGTTGCGCTATCCGCTGATCGACGGGCAGGGGAACTTCGGCTCGATAGACGGAGACAGCGCCGCGGCCTACCGCTACACAGAGGTGCGGATGACGCCCCTCGCGGTGGAGCTGCTGGGTGAGATCGAGCGTGATACGGTCGACATGCGCCCCAATTTCGACGGCCGTCTCACCGAGCCCGAGGTGCTTCCCTCACGCCTCCCCCAGCTGCTGCTGAACGGATCGGATGGAATCGCGGTCGGGATGGCGACCAAGATCCCGCCCCAGAACCTGGGCGAGTTGCTGGCGGCCGCGGACCACCTCATCGCGCACCCGGAGTGCGATGTAGAGGATCTTCTCGAGCTCGTTCACGGCCCGGATTTCCCCACCGGCGGTTATATCTGGGGCCGCAAGGGAATCCTGGATGCCTATCGGACGGGCCGCGGGCGGATCGACATGCGTGCACGGATTCACGTTGAAGAGGGACGCTTCGGCAAGTGCTCGCTGGTCGTCACCGAGCTTCCGTATCAAGTGAACAAGACGCGCGTGATCGAACAGATCACGAAGATGGTCCGCGCCGGTCGCTCCGATGCGATCACCGAGCTGCGGGACGAGTCGGACCGGGATGGCGTGCGCCTCGTCATCGAGCTGAAGCGGGACGCCGACCCGGAAAAAGTCCTGCGCACCCTCTTCAAAAAGACGCAGCTCCGGTATACGTACGGGGTTATCATGCTGGCGCTCGTGGACGGACGTCCGGAGGAGCTCGACCTCAAGGCCGCCCTCCAATGCTGGGTGGATCACCGGCTCGAGGTGATCCGGCGCAAGGCCGTTCACGATCTCGAGCGCTCACGTGACCGGGCGCACGTGGTGGAAGGCTTGATACGTGCGCTGGATGACATCGATCGCGTCATCGAGATCATCCGCGGTTCACGTACCCCCGACTCGGCGCGCACGAAGCTCTGCGAGGAGTTTCGGCTGTCGGAGCGACAGGCCGAGGCCATCCTGGCCATGCGCCTTGCGCAACTGACCGGTCTCGAGAGGACGAAGCTGCGCGACGAGCTCTCGGCGTTGCAGAGCGCGATCGTGGAGCTGGAGCATCTCGCGGTCGAGGAGGGCGTGCGGAGGGAGTTTCTCCGACGGGACCTGAGCGAGCTCGCCGAGCGCTACGCAGACCCCCGCCGAACCGAAATCGTCGACGACACCGCGACGTTCAAGCTCCCGCGCGGAGGCGGGCACGAGGCGAAGCTCGTGCTGATCAGCCGGCAGGGGTACGTGAAGGCGCAGCCCGCTGTCTCGGGCGGTGGGCTCGCTGGCGCCGAGGCGCTGGCCTCCCGCGAGGGGGACTTCGCCCGGCAGGCGTTCCTGTGCCGGGCCTCGCACAAGCTCCTGCTCATCACGGCTCGCGGTAACGCGTACGTCCTACCGATCTCGGAACTGCCCCAGGGAACCCGCAGCTCTCGCGGCAAGCAACTGGAAGACTTCATCGACTTCGAGCTGGGCGACGAGGTCGCCGCCGTGCTTCCGATCGAGCAGTTCGGGGACGATCGGTATGTGTTCGTCGCCACACGACAGGGGCAGGTGAAGCGCACGGGGCTTTCCGAGTATGCGAACGCGCGGGCCGGCGGCATCAAGGGAGCCGGGCTGGCGCGTGGTGATGAGGTCGTGGCGGCCTTCCTTACCGATGGCGGGGCCGAGATCCTGATCGCTACCCGCACGGGCCACGCGATTCGGTTCGCGGCGGAAGAGGTCCGCGCCATGGGGCGTGCGGCACGTGGCGTGAAGGGGATCGAGTTGGCCAAGAGCGATGTGGTCGTGGCAGCCCTCGCCCCGCGCCGTGACGCCGATCTGCTCGTGGGCACGAGCGGCGGGTACGGGAAGCGTGTCCCGTTGACGGAGTTCCGCCGTCAGGGGAGAGCCGGCCGGGGCATCAACATTCTGCCCGAGCGGGCCAAGGTCGGAGACCTCGTCGGCCTGTTGGAAGTGCACTCGAACGATCAGATCGCGTGGGAGTTGTCGGACGGCGAGGTGGCGACGACCGCCGCCTCGGACATCCTGACCCGTGCGCGGCGCGAGGCGGGCCGATCCGCGGTCGAGGTTCCCGCTGGCGCGGCCGTGGAGGCCCTACACCCCCTGAGGGCTTCACCCGTTTCGCCCGCGGATGAGGTCGCTACGAGCCCCACCACGAGTCCCGCGGGCGCCGAACCCACGAGTGCCGAGGACCGGGGCGTCGCCTCGACCGAGACCGACGAGCCGGGTGGCGCTGCCGGCAACGGCCGCTTCCAGCAAGCCGAGCTGGGTTTCGAGGGTTGACCCCGGCGGACAAGCCGGGGCGCACGGTCGGCGGACCGGGGC
>JBDHAC010000087.1:0-8815 GCA_039588275.1 Gemmatimonadota bacterium | reverse complement strand
TGTCCCATGAACATGTCCCGTTGTTCGTGATTCTATGGGCGAAGAGGGATTCGAACCCCCGACCTCCTGCTTGTAAGGCAGGCGCTCTAAACCAGGCTGAGCTATTCGCCCGTGTGTGATCCTGCGCGCAACAGCGCGGGTTTCGAGCCCTTCGCGCTTCCGGCGGTCTCGGCTACCGTGCGCGTTACATGTGCACGTGGCGGCGGCCCTCACCGTACCTCCCGCAGCTCGCCAGCGTCAAGAACGACGCGGAGTCTCTGGGAGGGTTCTTGCGAGGCCGGAGCCGGCTGCGCCATCGTGTCAATGCACTGAGAAACGGGGGTGCCCTGATGTGCCCTCGTCCTGCAGTACCGCCACGGGAGGTCACGATGCCCCGCAACCACCTTCACCTCTTCGTTGGGTTCGGGCTCGCTGCTGGCGCTCCAACGATGTTGATGGCACAAGAAGCGGAGTACGCTTCGCCGGAGCTGAAGGCTCAGATCGAGAGCGCCATGAGCGCTGCTCCAGCCTCCATCTCCGCCGACGCCCGGATCGTGGACTGGGGCATGAACGAGCTGCGGGGCGGTACGAACGACTGGACTTGCCTGCCCGACGACCCGAACACTCCGGGAACCGATCCATGGTGCGTTACGGAGGCGTGGATGAACTTCCTGCACGCCTACGCGAACCACGCGGAGCCCACCTACACGGAGATCGGCTTCGCGTACATGCTCCAGGGCGACACGGAGGTCAGCAACAGCGATCCGTACGCGACAGAGCCAACCGGACTACCGGGGGACTGGGTCCCCGATCCGGGCCCGCACCTCATGATCCTCGTACCGGATCACAGCTTGCTTGACAGCATCTCCACGGACCACTCGAACGGCGGACCGTGGATCATGTGGCCGGACACGCCGTACACCCACATCATGATTCCGCTCGAGAGCGTAGGGCGCTAGTGCCCCGGCTACTTCCGCGCCCGTTTGGGCTGGAACTGGAACTGACACCCCACGACGATCATGATTACCAGTAGCGCCTTCGAAGCACACGGGATGATCCCGCTCAAGCACACCTGCGACGGCGAGGATCTCTCGCCGCCGCTCACCTGGTCCGAAGCACCCGAGGGGACGAAGAGCTTCGCGCTCATCGCGGACGACCCGGACGCCCCGGGCAGGACGTGGGTGCACTGGGTCATCTACGGGCTACCATCGGATACTCGCGCGCTCCCCGAGGGCGTGCCAGCGGACGAGATCGTTCTCGGCGGTGCCCGCCAGGGGAGAAACGACTTCGGCGGCATCGGTTACGGCGGGCCATGTCCACCACCAAACGGAGCGCACCGGTACTGTTTCACACTCTACGCGCTCGACCTGGAGCTGGAGCTTGCGCCCGGGGCGTCCAAGGACGAGCTCCTCGCGGCGGTACAGGGTCACGTGCTGGGAGGCGGCCAACTCGTGGGACGGTACCGGCGCGGCGGAGAGCGGGGGTGAGCGCAGCAGAGGTGCAAGATGCGATCATCGGAGTTGGAGCACGCGAAACCGCGGATACCTGAAGTTCCTGCGCCGGATCCTGACGCTGATACGGATTCCGATCGCCTCGCCGAACTCTCGGACCACCTTACCGAGATCACGAACTTGCTGGGGGGGATACTCCAGGAGCTGAAGCGCAGGAACTAACCTGGCGTGCCTCCGCGCGGGCGTCTTCCACCTCGCTTGGCGTGTCGAGAAACCCGAGTCCACGCCTCTGCGTATCTTCCCTCGATGGCGCACACTTCCGTCGTACGGGGCCGGAGACCGAGGGCTCCCCAAGTCGCCGGCAACGACCGTTTGTTGGCCCTCCTCGTTGCAGCGCTCGGGAGCGGCCTGGCGTCCGGCCACGCGTTAGCTCAGCAGCCAGGAGCCGAGGCGTCTGCCGTGTCCCCCCGACCCATCCAGACGCAGAAGGTCACACCCACGGACTCCGACATCGACGTCGACGGCGTCCTCGACGAACCGGCCTGGGCTGAAGCTGCCCCGATCACGCTCCCGTTCGAATGGCTCCCCGGCGACAACACCCCGGCGCCCGTCGACACCGAGTGCTTCGTCACGCACGACGCGGCCAACCTGTATCTGGCCTGCCGCGCCCTAGATCCGGACCCTGGCTCCATCCGCGCACACGTGGCCGATCGGGACACGCCGTTCGCGGACGACCACATGGTCTTTCTGCTCGACACCTTCAACGACCAGCGGCGGGCGTTCCAATTCCGCGTGAACCCGTACGGGGTCCAGATGGACGCCATCCTGAGCCAGGGGTTCGAGGACTTCTCCTGGGACACCATCTGGGACTCGGCCGGGCGCATCACCGAACAGGGCTACGTGGTCGAGGTCGCGATCCCGTTCAAGTCGCTCGCCTTCCAGCCGACCGCGAGCGAGCAGACGTGGGGTATCATCGTCGATCGCTCGTATCCTCGCAGCGTGCGGCACCGGATCCGGAACACGTGGACCGACCGCAACGACACGTGCGTCCTGTGCCAGGCCGACAGGCTGGTGGGCTTCCAGGGCGTGCGACCGGGACGTGACCTCGAGCTCACCCCGACCCTGACCACCAGCCGCACGGACCGGCGCGAGGACCTGTCGGCCGAAGAGCTGGAACGCGGAGACATCGACGCGGAGCCGGGCCTGTTCGTCGAGTGGGGCGTGACGCCGAACCTGGGATTGAGCGGCACCGTGAACCCGGACTTCTCGCAGGTGGAGGCCGACGTCGCGCAGCTCGAGGTCAACGAGCGCTTCGCGCTCTTCTTCCCCGAGAAAAGGCCCTTCTTCCTCGAGGGAGCCGATCTGTTCGACGTGCCCGGCAACCTCGTGTTCACGCGTACGGTGGTGGATCCGATCGCCGGAGGGAAGGTGGTCGGCAAGCTGGGGGGAAACGCGATCGGCGTGTTCCTAACTCAGGACAACGTGAACAACCTCGTGTTGCCGGGCTCGGAGTTCTCACGCCGGACGCTGCTCGACGACGACGTGACCGGCGCCGTGGCCCGCTACCGCCGGGACATCGGCGCCTCGTCCACGCTGGGCTTGCTGTACACGGGGCGAGAGGCGGACGGCTACCACAATCGACTGATCGCGGCCGACGGCCTCTTGCGCCTGTCGCGCAGCAACTTGGTGAGCTTCATCGTCGCGCACTCGCGCACCGAGTACCCGGACTCGATAGCGGCGGCGTTCAGTCAGCCCGAGGGAGAGTTCTCGGCCGAAGGCTACTTCGCCGAGTTCCAGCACTCGAGCCGCAACGTGTTCGCGGAAGTGAGCTGGCGGGAGATCGAACGACGATTCAGGGCCGACGCGGGGTTCTTGCCCCAGGTCGGCCGCCGGGGACCGGAGGGTGCCCTGGCCTACACGTTTTGGGGTGACGCCGGTAAGTGGTTCAACCAGATCCGGATCCGGGCGAGCGGCGCGCGCCTCGAAAACGAAGACGGCGAGCTGAACGAGCAGATACTCGAGACGAACGTGTTCTACTCCGGCCCGCTCCAATCACAGGCCGCGCTGGAGACGTCGTGGATCAAACAGCGGTTCGCGGGCGAGACCTTCGATCTCCGCCGCTATTTCGCCTTCGCGAGTCTCAGGCCGTCGGGCGGTGTGGAAGCGGAGCTGATCGTGCAGCTCGGGGATGACATCGACTTCGAGAACGTGCGAAAGGCGGACATCTTTCGCATAGGCCCCCAACTGGAGCTCAAGCTGGGGCCGCGCGTGGAATGGAGCCTCGGCCACACGCTCGAGCGGCTGAGCCTGGCGGGCGAGAGAATCTTCCTCGCCAACCTGTTCCAGACCCGTCTCGTATACCACTTCAGCCAGCGGGCCTTCGTGCGCGGGATCGTGCAGTTCCGGGACGTGGACCGGAACCTCGACCTTTATCTGAATCCCGCCGAGGAGAGCACGCAGACCCTGTTCACCCAGTTCCTGTTCTCGTACGAGGTCAACCCGCGCACCGTCCTATTCGCGGGGTACTCGGACAACCGCCTCGCGCTCACGGAGGTCGACATGACCACGACCGACCGGAGCTTCTTCCTCAAGCTGGGATACGCCTGGCGTCCATAGAGGGCGTGGCAACCGACTCCGAGGCTCCGCGCGCCTCAGTGTGCGGAGAAAGTCACACCCAAGACGAACGGGTCGCTCGTGCTCAGCAGCAGGCGCGGGCTCTCGGGAACCGCCGAGCCGGGAACCGCCGAGCCGGGAACCGAACGAGACTTCGGTGGGTGAAGTCGCTCGATGAGCCTGGAGGAGAACACCCCCAAAGCCGCACCCGCCATGACGTCCGTGAGCCAATGGCGTTGGTCGAGCACACGGCTGATTCCGGTGTAGGCGGCGATCGGATAGGCGACGAACGGAACCCACGGTGCCTCGTCACGCAGCTCGCGCGAGACCGTCGTCGCGAGCGCGAACACGTTCGAGGTGTGGCCCGAGGGGAACGAGCGCCGTTTCGGGTTGACGCTGAAGGCGTCGAAATCGTCCTCGTCCAGTCCGGAATCCGGTCGCGCGCGCCCGATGGTGACCTTCATGGCGCTCGTGAGGGCCGTGTTGAGCAGCAGCGTCTCCAGGCTGCGCAGCCCGACCCGCGAAGCCGTCTCGCTACCCGCCGCCTTTCCGATCAGGAAAGTCGCCCCGCTCAGACCCAACCCGACATCGATCCGACCCAGGTTTCGGGGCGCCCACCGATCGAACGCATCCCGGCGCTCCAGCGTGGGGCTGAACACCTCGTCGAGCTGGTCGAAGCCCTCGGCTTCGATGGAGGCCAGGCTTCCGAAGAAGAGCGCACCCAGAAGCCAGTCGGAGGGTTGGAGGAGCGCCCTGGAGGGCAAATCGTCGAGGGGGTGCGAGTCGGGCGCCTGAGCGCGCAACGGAGATGCTGCGAGGGTCAAAAAGGCGCAAAAAGTGACGAGGGTGCGAGTGTTTGCCTTCACCATTTGTCAGCTTCCCTCGCCTGCTGCCATCTCCCCGAGCCGCACGCGCGAGGCCCCGGAAAGGTGGATACCGTTGAACAGCAGCTTGAACGTCCCGTGTGGCTGCGCCCGCTTCTTTATGAGCGGTCCTAACAGATACAGGTTCCCGCTTCCGATCCTGGCCGCCGCAACCGCCGTGCCCCGGTTCAGGTGGTGCTGGCCCCACGCCCACCCGCTCTTCAGCGGATCGACGGTGTCGAACCATGCGATCGGCCGCACCCCCACGATCTGCGCCTCGGGCCCCACCCGAAACACCGGACTGTTGTTGAACATCACGTTCGTGCGCTCCTTCATCCCCCACGCGAGCGGGTGCGTGTCGTCGACCCGCATCTCGAGCACGGAGCTCGGAATGTAGTACTCGCTTCGATCCAGTCGCTCACCGTCACCGTCCACGAGGTGATTCATAAGGGGCAGATCGGTGTGATACGCGATGTTGGTGGAGCTCCCGATCGCGAGCAGCGTCCCGCCTGCACGGACGAACTCCAGCAGCTGCGGGATGGTCTGCTCGGCGGTCACTCGGCCCAGCCAACCCCGGTACTCGGCCGGGATCGTCTCGGGATCGGGGCTGCCTCCACGGAACCCCGACCGCTCCTCTCCTCCCGGAGCCGGGATCGCCCCATCCGGGAAGACCAGCACGTCGAACTTCTCGCGGAGCCCGCCCGCATCCAGCTCCTGCGGGAACACGAGCTCGAAGGGGAATTCGTATTGCTCGAACATCCACCGGGTCCAGCCCGAGGACATAGACCCCCCGTACCGATCCCAGAGACCGATCCGCACCGGCCGTAGCTTCAGCGCCGCGCCCGCCGGCGCCTGCCCTATCCCGTGAAACGAGACCCCGAGTTCGGTCGCGATCTCCTCTAGCATCGCCGGGAGCTCCGCCCGGTTGGGCATGTAGATCGTCCCGGCGGGATACGTCGTCCCGTTCGTGGACACCGGCTCTTCGAGCCAGTACACCTCGTGACCGGCGGCCAGAAGCCGGTTCGTGGCCACCGCCGCATCGTTGACGGCGTGGCTGGTCAGAAAGCCGACGGCGTCGTCCGAGCCGGTCACGCGAGCGGGCGCGGGTTCCGCCAGGCCCTCGATCACCTCCAACGGGCCCTCGAAGCCCTCCAGGATTCGGTCGAACTCGACCCCCATCTGGAAAGCCAGCGTGTAGCCGGCGTTGTCGTACGGCGGGATGGGCGGGCCACCCTCGTACTGGAAATCATTCGGGTAGTCCTGCGGCTCGAACATGTCATAGACGTGCGGCGCGAAGGCCTGCGCCGTCTTGACCACGTACGAGCCGGCGGGGTAGGAGCGGCCCTCTACCTCGAAGGCGCGGGTCGCCCGGTGCACGGCGATGCCGCTGCGCTGGAGCGAGTTCACGAACTTGGTCGCGGTCGGGAAGTCGGGTTGGTCCGCCGGGAGGATGTAGCCCCGCGGGTCTCGATCCTCGGGTCGTCGCAGGACATCGAAGTGCTTGATCGGGACCGAGCGGCCGAAGTACTGCTCCATGCCCTCCCCCGGTCGGGCCATGACGCCCCGCTCCACGAGCTCGGCTTTGGCCCGCTCGATCATCTTCGGGCGGTGCGTCCAGCTGTCCTGACTGCCACGCTGGATCGCATCTCGACCCATGAGATAGCGGTTGTAGAGAACGGTCTCCCGGTACCGGGACGCGTAGTCGATAATCGCCCGGTTCGCAGTGATCGAGTATTCCACCACTTCCCGAAAGTGGAGCGGCCGAGGGACCGCGGGCGCCGGAAGCTCGGTGCTCGGCAGCTGCTTGTCCGGTAGGAACTCGACGACGCCGGGGGTCGGGTTGCCGACCGTCTCGGTCAGGATCCCGATCATGTTGTGGAAGTAGCCGGTCGTACGGACGTTGCCGTTGAACCACGTGGAGAACGAGGCCCCATCGCGCATCGTCGCGCCGTACTTGCCCTCCGCCACCAGCCGGTTGTGCATCGCGATCCCGACCGCATCGATTCCGAGATTGAGCAGCGGGTGGGTCGCGTAATTGAACGGATTCCTGAACGGCGGCACGAACAGGACGGTCCCCGTGGGTCCCCGTTGGTGGTGGTTGTACATGATTTGCGGGTGCCACTCGATGAACTTCACCCGCGACATGTTCTGCGTCTCGGGTTGGCTGACGAGATACGAATCGCGGTTGTTGTCGTGCCCGATGTATTTCTGGTACAGGCGAGGAATCCCGCGCGTCGAACGCTCCAGCGGGTCCTCGTGGCGCATGTACCAGTTCGACACGAGCTCCATGCCATCCGGGTTCGCGTGCGTCGCGAGCACGATCACGTCGTCGAGGAAGCGAAGCGTCTCCTCGTCCTCAAGGCTGACCATCTGGTAGACCAGCTCCATGAGCTGGTGAGCGCCCAGCACCTCGGTTGCGTGGAGCCCCCCGTCGATCCACACGACGGCCTTCCCGTCCTCGGCGAGTCTTCGAGCTTCGTCATCTGTCACGCCCTCGGCCAGCGCGAGGCGTCCGGAGATTCCCTTGAAGCGGTCCAGGTTGGCGTGGTTCTCGGGCGAGGTGAGGATCGCCATGAGCTGCGGGCGCCCCTCCGCCGTATACCCGATCGTGTCGAGGGCCATCCGCGGGGATTCCTGCGCCAGCGTCTCCCAGTACGCGATCAACTGAGCGTAAGTGGCGAGGAAGTAATCGTCTCCAATCTCGTGTCCGAACTCCTCCATCGGGGTCGTGACGCGGGTCTGGGCCGTGAGAGGCGACCCGAGCAGCACAGCCGTCGCGACCGCGAAGGTGAGAGGGAGAACGCAGGTACCGGCTGGGGTGGCAGTGATACGTCTGGTCATGGATCTCCCCTCGCTGCGTGCCGTCGGCAGGACACCCAAGATTGGGGCAGGCTGGACGAAGCCGCCAGCATCACCCGCTCGTAATCGTACGGTTCCTGGACACGTGGAGCCTGATCGCCACCAGCGAGACCAGGTACAGGGCGCTGGCGAGCAGAACCATGGATCGGATACCGAGCGCGCCTCTGCAGATACAGAAACGGCCAGTCATCCGACTGGAGCGCGGAGCCGGGACCCGTCGCCCCGGCGGGGACGTCGGGGTCCACGAGACACCGATAGCTAGCCCACGCACCGAAGATCCGCTCCTCGATCCGCCCGCCGCAGGCGGCTACCACCATCGCGCGGACGCGATCACCGAACCAGGGGCGGAAGATCGCCGCGGTCACGATCAGCCGGCCGCCCGGTCTCAACAGGGCGGCGGCGGAGACGAAGCTCTCGAGCGTGAACACATAGTTGTCCAGGCGTAGACTCGACATCCCCAACTGCGTATGCGAGTCCAGCAATCCGAAGACGACGGCGTCGTAACTTCTGGGCTGGAGCCGCCGGAAGGCTCGCCGCGCATCTTCCACTATCACCCGAACCCGGGAACTCGCGTAGGATCTTCGGGGTGGTGCTCGCGCCCGAAGCTCACGATAGCGGGGTCGATCTCTACCGCGTCGATCTCTCCCACTCCCGCGCGCAGGGCGGCCGCTACGTCGTTGCCGGTCCCGGTCCCTACGATGACCACCCGGTCCAGCCGTGGCAGCGACTCGAAAGCCGCGTCATAGTGAGGGTACGGGTTGAAACCGTAGCGTTCGATGGCCTCCGGACGGAGATCGATCGCCAGCTAGTAGAACACATCGGACACCTGGACGAGGTATCCATCTGCAAGTTCCCCGCTCGGCCCGGCGATGCTCGCGGGCCGCCCCACGAGCTTTTGGTAGGGTGACCACCGGGTATCGCCCTGGCTCGGCACGGAGGCGACGACCGACAGCGCCAAGAAGAGGAGAGCCAGGCCCGACTCCCTCCTCGAAGCCGGCCACCACAGTAGCGGGAGCAGCCCCACGAGAAGCCACACCCACGGAGGTGTCT
>JBDHAC010000086.1:0-9817 GCA_039588275.1 Gemmatimonadota bacterium | reverse complement strand
TGACTTTATCCCCCTCATCGCCGACCTCGCTCCCGATCTCCTGTCGCTGGGGGTGTGCGTGGTCTCCAACGCGGGCGGGGTCAACCCGCACGGCTGCCGAAGCGCGCTCGCCGACGCGCTGGCACCGCTCGGCCTCCCGCGAAGGCTGAGGGTGGCCACGGTGTCGGGCGACGACCTGATCGACCGGCTCGACAGCCTGCTCGATGCCGGGCACGAGCTCCGTCACATGGAGAGCGGCGCGCCGCTGGCGACGGTCCGCGATCGGGTCGCGAGCGCGAACGCGTATCTCGGCGCTCGCCCGATCATGGCCGCGCTGAAGCAGGGCGCCGACGTGGTGGTCACGGGGCGCTCGACGGACACCGCACTCACCTACGCCCCGCTCGCGCACGAGTTCGGGTGGGCGGAGGATGACTGGGACCTCCTCGCGGCCGGGGTCGCCGCCGGGCACATCGCCGAGTGCGGTGCCCAGGCGGCCGGCGGGAACACGCTCGTGGACTGGCGACAGGTCGATCTCACGCTCCCGGGCTACCCGATCATCGAGGCCGAGGCGGATGGCACGTTCGTGGTCACCAAGCACCCCGGTTTGGGCGGGCGGGTCACGTGGGCGACGGTGACCGAACAGCTCGTGTACGAGATGGGCGATCCGACCGAGTACATCACGCCCGACTGCATCGCGGATTTCACGACCATCAAGCTGACCGACCTGGGTGACGATCGAGTGCGGGTGTCCGGTGTCCGCGGACGCCCGCGCACGGACAAGCTCAAGGTCTCGATCGCGTATCACGATGGATACAAGGCGATCGGCTCGCTGACATACGCCTGGCCCGACGCGTACGAGAAGGCGAAGCGGGCCGACGAGGTCCTCCGTGGCCGGTTGGCCCACCTGGGGCTCTCGTTCGCCGAGATCCGCACCGAGTTCGTCGGCGCGGGGGCGTGTCACGGTCCGCTCGCCGGGCCACCGCTCGACGATCTTCCCGAGGTCACGCTCCGGGTGGGGGTGAGGGGGCCGCAGCGCGCGCCCATCGAGCGCTTCACACGCGAGCTGGCGCCACTGATCCTCGCCGGTCCGCCCAGCGTGACGGGGTTCGCGGGCGGGCGCCCGCGAGTGCAGGAGGTGATGGCATACTGGCCCGCGCTCATCGACCGGGACGTGGTCGAGCGCTCGGTCACCGTCGAGACCGTGGAGCTCTAACGGGCCGCCGATGAAGGTAAAGCTGGCCGAGATCGCGTTCGCTCGCTCCGGTGACAAGGGTGACACGGCGAACATCGGTCTGATCGCATTCCGGCCATCCGTCTACCCGGTGCTGGTGCAGGAAGTCACCGCCGAGAGGGTGAAGCAGCATTTCGAGGGAATCTGCGAGGGCGAGGTGGAGCGTTTCGAGCTCCCGAACCTGCGTGCGCTCAACTTCCTGCTGCACGGTTCATTGGGAGGAGGGGGTACGATCTCGCTCATGTTGGATTCGCAGGGGAAGACGCTGTCGACGGCGCTCCTCCGCATGGAGATCGATGTGCCCGACGAGCTTCTGGAGCGGGGTGCCGAGAGCGACGGGCGCGACTGACGAAACACGCAGATGATGCGGGCAGGGGGCGACATCGTGTTCGAACAATTGCGCAGCGAGATCGATGAGCACGCCGGAGTGAACCGGATCGTGCTCGATCGTCCGGAGCGCAGGAACGCGCTCAACGGAGCCCTGGTCGCCGAGTTGAAGGAAGCGCTCGCGCTCGCGGCCGCCGATGATCGGATCCGAGTCATCGCGCTGGCGGGCGCCGGTCCAGACTTCTGTGCGGGAGCGGATCTCAACGAGGTGCAGGCGGCGATCGACGAGGGGGTGATGGCGAGCCTCGCCGACGCGGATTCCCTCGGCGAGCTGTTCCTGCTCCTACGGAGATTGGAGAAGCCGGTCGTGGCCCTGGTGCACGGCCGCGCGTTGGCGGGCGGGTGTGGCCTGGCGACCGGCTGCGACCTGGTGCTGGCCGCCGAGGGCGCCACCTTCGGCTACCCCGAAATCAAACTGGGCTTCGTGCCGGCCATGGTGATGGCGATCCTTCGCCGAGCGGTGGGTGAGAAGGCCGCCTTCGAGCTCGTGGCGACCGGCGATTCCATCGGCGCGGCGGAGGCGGTCCGCATCGGACTCGTAAACCGCGTGTTCCCCGATGACTCGTTCGAGGAGGAGGCCCGGGCGTACGTCGCCGCGCTCGCGGGACGGAGCGGCACCGCGTTGGCGCTCACGAAACGGCTCCTATACGAGACGGATGGGGCGAGCTTCGAGGCGGCCATCGGGGCCGGGGCCCGGGTGAACGCGCTGGCCCGGCTCACCGAGGATTGCCAGGAGGGCATCAAGCGCTTCTTGGAACGCTAAGGGGCGCGCAGGCGCCGGGAGCGAATCGATGACGGACGCGGAGCAGTCGCTTGGGCCGGAACAGTCGCTCGGGCCGGAACAGTCGCCGGTGTCGTCGCTGATTCTGAAGGCCGTGAGCCTCGCCGCGGCGGGCGGAACGATCTACCTGCTCGGCGCGGGATCCGCCCGGGCTCTGACCGGCGGGATTCTCCTGGGTGTCGTCGCGCTGGGGGCGACCGCCTTGCTACTCGGTGGCGGGACGTGGGGACCCGGAGTCGAAGGCCGACTGGACCTGAGTGCGCGTCTCGGTCTCGGTTTGTTGGGGGGTGGTTTGGGAGCGCTGGTCAGCCGCGTGACCCTGTGGCTCCTCGAAACGGTCGAGATCACCGGAGCCCTGGGCGTCGGACCCTTGAGCGGGGCGTCGGGCGGCGAGTTCGTGACCCACCTCGGGACCGGGGCGCTGTGGGGGATGGTACTCGGCGTGGTGTTCCACCAGGTCCCGGCGCGCGGCCCGGCGACCCGGGGAGCGCTGTTCAGCCTCGTGCCGAGCCTCTACCTGCTGCTCAAGGTCTACCCCGTCGACTACGGCGTGGGTGTGTTCGGCACCGAGCTGGGGGTTTTGACGTTCGTCTTCGTTCTACTCCTGAACCTGATCTGGGGTCTCGTCGTCGGGTCGATCCTGGGTTGGGGGGAGGGGGAGGAAGAAGCACCCGTCGCCCGGCCGATCGATGCCTGATGGGTGACGGCCCGAGTTCGCACCGATGGTGGCTCAACCTCCAGGTCGGCTACGGGGTCGCCGGCGGTCTGGCCTGGTTGATCGGAGCCGCCGTGGGACAGGACTTCATCGCCGGCGTCGGCTGTGGCTTGCTGGTGGCGGCCCTCGTCCTGCGCCTCGGCCGAACCGCTGCGGCTGGAGAGGGCGCCGTAGAGGAGTAACCGCGCTGCCGGTCGAGCCCCAGACCAGGGGTCGAGCCAGCAGTTGAGCCGCGGTTGAGGCTGCGGGCGAGCCTCCCGGTGTGACGCCCTCGCTCGCACACGCCACCGAGATTCTCCACCGTTACTTCGGGTTCTACGCGTTCCGTCCACAGCAGACGCTCGTCATTCGCGCGGCGCTACACGAACGCGACGTGCTGGCCGTGCTGCCGACCGGCGCAGGCAAGTCGCTCTGTTTCCAGATCCCCGCTCTCGCATCCTCCGGGCTTACGCTTGTGATATCGCCCCTCATCGCGCTCATGGAGGATCAGGTGACGGTCGCCCGACGGCGACGCATCCCGGCCCGGGCATGGACCTCCGGCACTCCCCCCGAGGAACGAGAGGCCATTGAGCGGGAGGTGCGAGACGGCTCGCTGCGTCTCCTGTACGTTTCGCCCGAACGGCTCGGCGGGTGCGGGTTTCGGGGGCTCATCGCCCGTGCGTGCCTGCAGCGGATCGTCGTCGATGAAGCGCACTGTATCTCCGAGTGGGGACACGATTTCCGCCCCTCGTACCGTCGGATCGGCGACTTCCGGGCCACGGTGGGCGATCCACCGATCCTGGCGTTCACGGCCACTGCGACGCCGGTCGTCCGCCGCGACATCAGGGCCAGTCTGCGCACGCGCGACCCGGTCAGCGTGATCGCCCCGGTCGATCGCGCCAACCTCTTCTTCCGCGTGATTACATCCACATGCGTCGCTTCGGGCGTGGAGGCGGTGCGGTACGAGGTGCGACGGGCGGGCGGCCAGGCCCTCGTCTACTCTCCGACGCGGGAACGCGCGGCGCGGGTGGCGGCTACGCTCCGAAGGCTCGGGTGGAACGCCGCGGCTTTCCATGCGGGACTGGCCCCCGAGCGGCGTCGCCGTCTTCAGAGCGCCTTCCTGGATGGTGCGGTGCACGTCATGGTTGCCACATCGGCCTTCGGCATGGGCGTGGACCACGCTTCGATCCGAGCAGTGTGCCACCTGGGGCTGCCGGCCTCTCTCGAAGCGTACGTGCAGGAGTCCGGGCGTGCCGGCCGTGACGGGGGTCCGGCTCGCTGCACGCTCCTTCGCTTGCCGCGCGATCGGGGCATTCAGGAATCGTTGGCGCGACGGCGCTGGCCCTCCCCGGCGTGCATCCGTCGGGTATGGCGGAGCTTACCCATCGGGACGTGGGTCAGCCCAGCCCGTCTCGCACGCGGTCGCCGCTTCGGCCGGGCCGAGGTTGAGGCCGCGTTCCGGTTGCTGGTCGAGTTCGGGGCCGCCAGGCGAGCTCCGGGGGACTACGAGACTGGCGGTATCATGCGCGGGCCTGAAGCCCTCTGGTCACGCGTCGATCTGGATGCGCTACGACGAGGTAGAGCGCGGGCGATGGCTCGGCTACGTGCGGTCGACTTGTACGCGGGTGCGAATCGGTGCCGTCGGGCGGTGATCGCGTCTCATTTCCGCGAGCCGGCGCCGGAGGGCCCCGGGTGCGACACCTGCTCCTGACTCCATCATCCCGAAGCAGCGTAGACGGCTTGTGGAACGCCTCGCCGGCCGATCGGGCGCTCGCCGACGAATCGGGATCAGCGCGTCCTCGGATCTACTTCCAGCGCGGGAAGCGCACCGACGTATTCCGAGACCTGGAAGGCCATCTCGTCGTCGATCGCGTTCTCGATCCAGTCGATGAAGACCTGGACGGGATACCCGAGCGCCCCGTCGTACGTCGCGTCGACCGAGTCTGCCTCGCGATCGATCGCGTCCTGAATCTCGTCGAACAGATCGTCGATCGTTGGGAACCCGTCGGGGGGCGGATTCAGCGGCTCGTTGGTGCCGGGATCCACGGCGGCTACAACGACGCCGTCCGAGACCGTGATCCGGACCGGGCGTACGAACGAGCGCGGACAGAAGCACGATCGCTGCAGCCGGTACTCGTACAGGACGGGCGCATGCTCTTCCCACCGCGCCCGAGCCCGTTCGAGCTCGCCCAGGTCCGGGCCGAGCGGGTCGGAGCAGCCCAGCGCTCCGCCGACGAGCAAGCCGCTGACGAACAGGGCTGTCAGTGGTACCAGCGCCCCGGCGGAGAATCGCCGACGGTTACCGCGGTTCGAGGTTCGAAGTGCGGACAGTGAATTCATCGTCGGCCGTGTCCCTTCGAAAGTCGACGCTGATCAGAGTCGGATACCCGAGCATCGAATCATACGTTACAACGAGGGACGCGACGTTCGTCTGCGAGACCTCGTCGATGTAGTCGAACAGGTCATCGATCGTCGGATATCCCTGCGCCAGAAGGCTCTCCGCCGTCAACAGGTTGTCCAGGAACCTGACTTGCGTGACGGAGCCGGCGCGAACCTCGATGAGGACGGGCCGCAGCGCTTCAGGCGGGCATTCGCACTGCTTGCGGTACTCGTATTGGTATGAGGACAGACCGGCCGCCTCCCACAGAGCCCTGTGAGAGATCAGCGAATTCTCGGTCACCCCCGTCGTGTCCGAACAGGCCGCCGCCACCAGAGTGGCCGCGAGAAGGATGATTCCGCGCCGGCCGTTCATGGTCCGCTCCTCGAGGCGCTCACGAAGCCCCGCACGTCGGCGATCAGGTCCAGTACGGAGGAGGGAAGGGTTCCATCGGAGCCCAGAACCGTCTTGTGAGCGTCGTCGTCCGTGTATGTAAGCCTGTAAGCGAATTGATCGCAGCACTGGGTCCCGAAGTCGGTAACCCGCAGCTCCAGAAACCCGGCATCGACGAACCGCCGCGCGAGCTCGAGAAGACCATCCCCGTCGATCGTCGATAGCACCTCGCCGGCCGCCCAATCGCAGTCGAGACCGCCACCGCAGCGGTCCCCCACGATCTCCCCTGCGCGACCGTCGATCGTGAGCTGCCAGTCCACGCCCGCGAACCCGCCCGTGACGCTCAAGACGATCCTTACATCCTCGCCGTGCTCGGGCGCGGTCGGCCCCCCGCACGCCTGCACGCCGCAGGCGACCGCGAGCCCCCACACGCCGAGTCCGAGCTTGAATCCCCGGCTTCCGCGGATGGCGTACGACGCGGAGTGCATCACAGGCCCCCGTCTGCCGCGACGATCACGCATCTCACTACTCTGACTGCGACCACTACTCCATCGTCTCCTGATCGGAGGCACCGCCTCGACCCCGGCGGTGTGCGCTCGACAACTCCGTCCGCTGTTATGACGCTCCAATCGCGCGCATTGTGACATACCAGTTCCTCTCCGGCCCGCTAGAACGTCCAGGCCACGCCGACGACCGCCAGAATCGGCACCGAGTCCAGCGGGACGGGACTCCCCGGTCCCTCTCCGTCCATTCGATAGAACAGCGCGTCCCGTCGATCCAGCGCGTTCAACAGGCGGAGGTAGGGGGCGATCTCCACCGCCGTGTCGCCGAAGCGCGCGACCCACCGCCGCGAGATCCTGGCATCGAGCCGCAGATAGGAGTCGCTGGGAGCGCCCGAGAGGGGCAGAGGCGGGGTCTGGGTGGGTTGCGGGTCTTCATCTCGATCGATCCCGGCCCCACCCCCGCTGTCGAGCGAAGGAGCCGGCGTTTCCAGAGCCGTCGTGGAAACGGGCGTGAACGAGAGGCCGGATCCGTACGCGAGCTTCAGTCCGACACCCACCCCGCTCATGTCGGCCTCGACGCCTGCAGACAGTAGCTGGCGACCCACGAAGTCTCCGCCGGGCACGTCCGTCCACACCCACGCGAGCGAATACCCGACCCAGCCGGTGACGGGCTCCCCTTCTCGTTGGATCCATAGATCGGCGCCAGACGAGCGGAGGTCGTCACCTGTCGGGAGCCCGTCGAAGGCCTTGTAATAGCCTTCGAGGCCGAGACCGAAGCCGTTATCGAGCTCGTTCTCGAAAGCGACGGCCACATGTGTCGCACCGGCGATCGCGAACAGATGTGCGGCCGAAAACGAAGTTCCATCCTCCGGGGTGTCTGGCTCGAGCGACCCGAACGTCGGACCGGTCAGGTCGGATGAGAGTATGGACTCGGGCCCCCGCACGTACTGGTGGAAGCGCCCGACCGCCAGCGAGAGCCGGGTGCGCTCTCCCGCATCCCAGCGGATGGAGGCCCTGGGCGCCAGTCTCCCTTCGTCATCGGGCCGGAAATAGTCGGCTCGCAGACCCGCATGCAGCTCGATATGATCGCCGACAGGCCACACGATCTCCCCGAAGGCCGCCATGACCTCGCCGCTGAGCGAAGCCTGCGAAGTGGAGTCGCCTTCCACGCTCCGCTGCTCGAGCTCGGTTCGGTACACGTCGAACGCCGCCCCGGCACTCCAGCGTAGGGAGCCTCCCTCCCGACCGTACCTGGCGACAACCCTCGACCGCTCGGTGCGCCCTTCCGCGATCACCAACTCCTCACCCTGGATCGGGATGCGCGTCTGGAACGATC
This sequence comes from Gemmatimonadota bacterium, assembly GCA_039588275.1. Lineage (GTDB taxonomy): Bacteria > Gemmatimonadota > Gemmatimonadetes > Palauibacterales > Palauibacteraceae > JBDHAC01. The sequence continues at coordinate 2,136 of JBDHAC010000086.1, read as the reverse complement.
CGTGCGCCCCGGTCAAGTCCAGCGACTGGTCTCCGATTGGGGCTTGGTAGCGGAGCGAGCCGGCAGCGTTCCCCCAGAACGCCGAGGGCGGGAGAGCACCCGGCGCCAGCACCTCGCTCGGCTCAAGATCGACGGACTCACGGTTCCAGAACCCGGTTCCGCTGAGCCGGCCCGACCAGAGCGGGAGGTCGATGCGTGCGAGCGCATCGCCGTACCCGTACGGAAGGTCGTCGCCTCCCGTCAGCAGCGGATAGCCCAGGCCGTGCAGTCCCCTCGCGCCGACCAGGTACCGGCCCTCGCCGCCGAGGGACCCTTCGAGACGAGCGCTGGCGCCGAGGAAGTCGACCTCGCCCGCCCCTCGTCCGTGGTCGGAGTCGCCGCTCCGCAGCTCCATATCGAGGATGTAGGAAAGGCCTCCATCGAACCGGGCGGGAGCGCCGCCGGTATACAGCGTCGCGCGCTCCAGCACTTCGGCCGGAAACACGTCCAGAAGACCGCTGAGATGGAAGGGCGCGTAGACGGGAGCGCCATCGAGAAGCACGAGCTTCAGGTCGGCGGCGGCGCCCCGCACGTACAGAATGCTTGAGGGATCTCCCGGGTCGGGGTCCGAGCGAGGCGAGCCGCCCAGGAGTCCCATCTCGACCGCACCCGGACTCCCCTCCAGCGCTCGCAGTTCCGCCTCGCCACGGGCGCGCAGCCCCTCCCGAACGCCCGGAGGCCGAAGGCGGAATCCCGGCAATCGGACCGTCGCGAACAGCGGAGGGAGTACCACGGGTCTGACCTCGAGGCGAATGTCCAGCCTCACGGCCCGGCCCGGCGCCACTAGCACTCCGGCTTCGAGCGAGGCGTGGTCCATGCCTCCGGCCACGATCGAGCGGGGACCCGCCTCGAGGCCGTCGAAGCGGTACCAACCCTGCTCGTCGGTCACCGCCAGGCGGTAATAGGAGCCACCCCTCGCTTCCACCCGTGCGCCGGACAGCGGGAGGCCGCTCGGCGCGCTGAGGACTCTCCCGTAGACGGCTCCGCTCGCCGTGTCTCGGGCGGCTATGGGACCTTGGACGGGAATCGGATCCTGGGCGTAGATGGCTGGCGCCATCGCCCACGCGACGGCCGTGAGGATCGAGCCGATCGTCACGTCCTTCCTTCCGATTGCCATGCTCCCCGGTCGCGCCCTCCCGTGCCCACCAGATGCCCCCATGCCGACCCGAAGCCGATGTCGATTCGGGCGCCGAAGCCGAGGGTGCTACCCCTCTGTCTCGAGGAGGATCTCCGCGGTGCTGGAGTCCGCTGCGGGAGTCAGGTAGAGCTCGTTCCCTCGTTTGCGGACGACCACGCGCCCATCGATCTCCACCCGTGCATCCAGGGCCCGTCTCGGGAGCTCGATCATCATCTCGCCGGAAGGCTGAACGACCTCGATGAGACCCGGACCGACGCTGTATCCGACACTCGCCTCGGTGGATCGCGCGGACGCGAACTCCGCATTCGTGAGACGGACGCGCACCCGGGTTCCAGGCCCGGCAGCCTGCACCGAGATTCGTACAAGCCCGTCCAGGGGCTGGACGGAGACGCCCGAGTCGGCGGTGTCCTCTGCACCGGTGACCTCGGTCTCGGGGGAATCCGAGCGCAGCAGATCGCTCACCGCCGCGGCCGACCGCGACAGCCAGGCACGGAGCGGTGAACCCGGAACGGCCCAGGCACCCGCTGCCAGAAGGAGCACGAGGCTGGCCGCCACGGCCATCGCTCGCCCGGAGAAACGCCGCGACCGACGCACCGATGGCGCGGTCGTGATTGCACGGACGCCCGTCGCACCCGCGTCGCGCGCCGCCTCTGCGAGCTCGGCGGGCATGTCCGTCCAAGGCAGATCCACGTCGAGGGCCTCGAGCGCCTCTCCCACGTGGCCGGTCGCGGCGCGTAGTCCCGCCAGCCGGACCGCGCACGCCTGACAGCGCTCCACGTGCCCCTCGATCTCTGTTTGCTCCGCCGCCTGGACCTCCCGGTCCAGAAAGGCGAGCAGTACCTCGTTCGGAACGTGTCCCGAAATATGCATGCTCACTCTTGGCTGACGTCAGTTGAATCTAAGCCTTCACCCGTCCCCAGGCGCTCCTCCGGGTCCGCGCCACCGCTCGGGTCGCTCCC
>JBDHAC010000085.1:0-10294 GCA_039588275.1 Gemmatimonadota bacterium | reverse complement strand
TATACGGCTCTCCTCATACTGCACCTCGTTGCATGGGTCCTTGCCACGTCCGGAGCCTTGGCTCCATTTCGTTATTAGAGTTCGGAAGAGGGCCGGGGGTTGTTTCGCCTTTCACCGACCGACGTTCTCGAAGAAGTACAGGCCGCCGCCGTTCCCCCCCACGAACAGGTCAAGGTCCCCATCCGCATCGATGTCCGCGAAGGCGGGCACGGCGAAGGTCGGCAGGTCTTCGGCACCCGGGAACGGCGACTCGGCCTCCACGAATCGAGCCTCTGCGGGCCTCCCATCGTTTCTGTAGAACAACAGCCCCCCGATTTCCGATCCCAGCACGAGGTCCTGATCTCCGTCCCCCTCGATATCCAGGAACGCGGGTACGCTTCGGCGTCCTACATCGATGTCGAGGTACTCGTCGCTGACGAGCTCGAACCGCGGGGCCGCGGCGCTACCCTCGTTTCGATAGAAGTTGAGCGTACCTGAGGACTCGCCCACGAACAGGTCCAGGTCGCCATCGGCGTCGATGTCCACGAGAGCGGGCGTGGAGTTGCTCCCGCGCGTGAGGACGACGATGGCCGAATCGGCCCGGACGAAGCGGGGCTCGGCCGCCGTCCCGTCGTTGCGGAGGTATTCCAGGTGCTTGCGCCACGTGCCGAGGACCAGGTCCAGGTCCCCGTCGGCGTCCAGGTCACCGAATGCCGGCGCGTTGTGGTATGCGCCTCCGATATCGAACGGGCCGCGGAGCCGGAGCGACGGCCGCGCGGGATCGCCCACGTTTTCGAATCGATACACCACCGAAGTGTTCAGGTCGTCCGGATCGATCTTGTTCGCGAGCAGCAGGTCGAGATCTCGGTCACCGTCGAGATCCAGGAAGGCCGGATAGCTCTCGCTCCCCACATCGATTTGCGAGATGTAGCGCGAGCTACGGAGCTCGAAACCGCCGTCGGCCTGCTCGAGATGAAGGAGGTTATCCGCGGTCGTGCGGTTCGCGTTGTACGCGCCACCCAGCACGCCCATCAGGAGGTCGAGATCGCCATCCCCATCGGCATCGCCGAATGTGGGCGCGTTGTAGCCGCTGGTTCGGATCGGATCATCGAGGGGGAAGGGGAGCGGTGCGGTGCGCAGGTTGGGGGCGCCGCAGGTCCCGGTGTTCTCGATGAACAGGAGCCCCGCCTCGAAGAAGTCCCCCCAGAACATGTCCACGTCGCCATCCGCGTCCACATCCGCCAGGGCCATCGTGTTCGCCCCGTGCAGGGAGCCGAAAGTGGCGACGATCTCGATGTCCTCGAAGTCGTCGGTCACGTGACGGAACGGCGACACGTCCTCCCCGATCTCGCCCGTGGCCTCGTAGCGCGTCACCGTGCCGACGAGCCGACCGATGAACAAATCCAGCAACTCATCGCAGTCGATGTCCGCGGCGTTGGGGATGTTCTGCCGGTCCGAGAAGATGGCGTCGCCGGAGCTGTCGCGTAGCGTGTCGGCGGCGAGAACGAACTCCGGGCGGGCGGGGGACCCCACGTTGCGATACAGGCGCATGTAGCTGAACGGCTCCTCCGCGAGCAGGTCCGGATCGCCATCCCGATCCACATCCACGAACCTGTACCACTCACCTACCTGTAGATCTCGAAACCGGTTCGGTCGCCAGGTCAAGCGCGGCTCGGTCGGGGTTCCCGTATGCTCGAAGAAAAGGAGCCGATTCGTGGTCTCCTGGATGAAGACGTCGAGATCTCCATCCGCGTCGATGTCGACCCACTGCGGTCGGGGGACGTTGAAGCCTCCCAGGAAGGGGAGTGCGTAGGCGCTGCCGGCATCGTCTACGACCGGGATCGCGTGCACGCGGCGACGGAAGCCGCCCTCCACGTCGTCCGCCGCTCCGGGGGTGGCGGATGCCCTTTGGGAGGCGGGGGCGCACGCGGCGCCGAGCCACGACAGGCCGAAGAGGGCCGCGGCGCGGATGGGTGCCGAGGGGCTCCTCACCGCGGCGCAGCTACCCCGAGACCCGCGGCGTAGGGGGCGACCTCGATGATGTTCAGGATCCGCCCGGTTGCCGGGTCGATGACGGCGATCGTGCCGTTTGGCTCATCGAAACCGAGCGCCTCGGTGGCCTCGTAAGCCCCCTTCACGTTGCGGTTGGACACGAATAGCCGTCCGCCGTCCGGCGTGAGCGCGATCCCGTGAGGCTCCGAGAGCCCTTCGCCCGAGATCACTCTCGCCACCGACCAGCTCTCCGCGTCCACCACCGTAACCGTGTTGGCACCGAGGTTCCCGAAATACACGAACCGGCCGTCCGGAGAATAGGCGGGGTGCCACGGCTCCGGATTCACCTCGATCTCGCGCACCAGCCGAACCTCGGGTGCGTCGCTCACGTCGAACACCAGGAGCTTCCCCGATATCTGCGCGGTCGCGACCAGCGTACTCCCATCGGGAGACAGGGCGAACTGAACGAAGACGTGTGGCTCCTCGCCGCCGAGCCTCGTCAACTCGGCCTCGCCGCTCTCGATATCGACTGCGACGATGGTGTTCTCGGCCAGGCTCGAGGTGAACACCCAGCGTCCATCCGAGCTCACCGCCATCGAGTGCGGGCGCGGAACGAAGACGTCGATCTCCTCCACCTCCATCGTCGAGCGCCGCACCATTCCGATTCGTTGGGGCGGGTTCACGGCAGCCATGGAGCGTCCGACGACCAGCAGGTCCTCCGTGGGATGAACCGCCAGCATCCCCGGTCGCTCGAACTCGAGTGAGCTCACGAGCCGGTTGTCTCGATCGAACTTGAGAACGCGGTTCTCGCCGATCAGCGACACGTACCAGAAGGATCCGTCGGGCTCTACCGCCACGTGGTGTGGTCGCGCGTTGGGTCCGAACCCGAGCTCTTCGAGACGGATCACCGCCACGATTGACCCGTCGCCTGCGTCGATGACCGTGACGGTAGCCGCCCCCTGGTTCGCGACGTACACGTAGGGCCCGTCCGCCGGACGCTCGACTGCGCCGCGAGCTAGCGGATCGGACGCGGGGTTGCCCGACACGCTCGCTGTGACACAAGCCGGAGCACTCGTCAGTACCAAAGCGATCGCGCCGGTGACGGTCAGTTGTCTGAATATCGCTTCCATCGTTCTCCTTAACGGGCGGGCTATGTACGCCGGTGTCCGAGCGCGAATCCTCGATCCGGTGCTTGGCTTGCGTACGGCATTGAGACGTTCGGGGCGCGGCCGGGGTTGGCTTCGGGGGCCCGTCGTGGGCCGTTCAGCCTTCGCGCTCCTCCACGAATGCGAGCAGCTGATCGTAAGGGACGGCTCCACTGATCCGTTTCGATTCCTCACCGCCATCAAACAGGATCAAGGTCGGGATGCCGCGAATCCCGAAGCGCTGCGCGGTTTGCGGGTTTGCATCGGTGTCGAGCTTTGCGAGGATGAGATCGCCCGACTTCACACGCGCGAGGTCGTCCAGTGCGGGGGCCATGACCTTGCACGGCCCACACCAGTCGGCGTGAAAATCGACTACGACGGGAACCTCGGCCTCACCGATCAGCCGATCAAAGTCCTCATCGGTCACCTTGACGGGGCGGTCGAGCAGCAAGGGTCGGGAGCAATCGCCGCACTTCGGCCGATCAGCGGCTCTCCCCACATTTACGCGGTTCAGCGTCAGGCAGAATGGGCACCGGATCGTGGCTTTTCGGCTTCCCCGCGGCTTGACGTCCAAGCTCACTGCGATTCCTCCGGTCTCCCGATGCGAGGTCATACCCAAGTCGGTGTGTGTGCGGCGAACTGCTACACCTCAGGTTCCCCGTTGTGCGATGTGCCCCTGCAATCGGCGCGCGGCCTCGGCCTCGGCCCAAAGATGCGGCGCCGGGCCGGCACTGCGGGTGATGAAGCCGACGTGTCCGCCCTTTTCGGTGATCACGGCACGGATCGTCCCGTTCCGATCGAACGTAGTCCACGGGATGGTGTTCTCGGGCACGAGCGGATCGTCGCGCGAGTGAATCACGGTCGTGGGCACTCGGATGGCATCCAGATAGCGCTGCGAGCTACACGCACCGTAGTAGTCCCCCGCCGTAGAGAACCCATGGATGGGGGCCGTCACGACCTCGTCGAACGCCCGCAGCGTCCGGGCTCGCCCGACGGCGTTCAAATCGAATGCGTCCGGGAATCGCTTGGCCTTCTCCCGCACCTTGCGACGCATCGAGCGCAGGAAATGACTTGCATAGACCCGACCCACCCCGTTCTCGAGGGTCTGCGCCGACGAGGCCAGGTCGAACGGGACGGAGATCGTGACCGCGCCGTCGACCTGGGCAGACGCCGCTTCGCCCGCCTCGCCCAGGTACTTGAGCAGCGCGTTGCCGCCCAGGGAGAACCCCAGCACTCCTCTTCGCGCGTGTGGGAAGCGCCGGGTCAGCCAATCGAGCACCAGCTCGATGTCATCGGTCTTCCCGGCATGATACGACTGGGGCCTCTCGTTGGGCTCGCCGCTGCAGGACCGGAAGTTCATCGCGACGCACGAGATCCCGATCGTCTGTAGTGCCCGGGAAGCGGAGAGCACGTACCCGGACCTGGAGGAGCCTTCGAGGCCATGCAGGATGAGACACACCGGACTGCCCGGGTCCGGTCGGCCGGCCACGTCGAGGTCGAGGAAGTCGCCATCGGGCGTCGCGATTCGCGTTCGCGCGTACCGAGTTCGGAAGCGAGCGCGAAGCAGCCTTGCCGTGAGCGTCTGCGCATGCGGGTTCCGCAGCCCCGGGTAGGGCTCGAACGCCGACGAGCTGGAATCGACCCCTGATGGCATTCGACGCCCCACGAGGTAGGTGATCCAGATAGGTACAGAACCGGACCAAGCTACACGGTGCGGGGCTTTTCGCCCAATCGGGCTGGAGGGCGTTTACCGTTCAGATACGCTCAGCGTGTCACCGTTACGGCACAATCACGGCACACCGGCGGCCAAGGGCTTCCCTCACCCGCGCGTCGACTTCACTTCGCGGACGAATTCACACGTGAGGCCGGCCTTCGCATGATGCTTGTGGACCGCTTCGGCGTTCGGGGCGTCCAGAACGCAATAGATCTGGTCGTCCTCCTCGCTGAACAGGATGTCGTGGTGCGTGACGCCGAACTCGTCCGGCGGCGCGTTCTGCAACTCGTTCAGGGCGTCCGCCGTGAACGGCTTCATGGGATGGGTATCGATGAACTTCGGCACGGTCGTCACCTCCTGCCGCCTGGACGGTGGGTGCTTGCCGAGCGCCTCCGGCGGCGCTCGGCCCGAGAAAAGAAAGTCGTGAGGACTCGTGATCGCAGAATGCGACGTACACGCGGACGCGCGCAACCCCCCCAGGTACGTAAGCTAATGATATTATTGGAGTTATCGGTCCGTTTCTCCCCAACCGGCAGGCGTGAGACAGCCCCTCCTGCCCCGCCCGCTGCACCCCTCCATGGGTTCCCGCGCGCGCTGTATCGCGTCGGTTCCGGGTGGACGCATGGCGTTACTGGTCCTATACGCCCGCGTAACCCCCCTATCGCAAGCGCTTCCGTTGCGGGTGTGCCGCGATTGTGCCGCCCGTGGACATGGATTCGCACCGCACACGCCCATCGCACCCCAAACGTAGAGGAGGACTAAGCCGTGCCGTTTAAGGCCAGGAACAAAGCCGGGGAGCCCTGTCGGGCCCCTGACCACCTCGTAGACGCCACCACGGGCCTATGCCCTGCCCACGCCCCCGAGGGCCGGGAGCGCATGGCGGAGCTAGGCAGGAAGGGCGCTCAGGCGACAGCCGAGCGATACAAGCGAGCGGGCCTCGAGCCCGACGAGCTGGGGCCGCTCAAGAACCCAGAGGACGCCCGTAGGTGGCTGGAGCTGATCGGGCAGGCGGTGGCGGCGGGACGGCTCCCGAACCGAGACGGGCAGGTGGCGGTGCGGGCCGTCGAGGCGTTCCTGCGGGCCTTCGACGTGGGCGAGCTGACCGACCGGATACGCGAGCTTGAGGCGCAGCTCAAGAAGCTCAAACGGGTGCGAGCCGCATGACGGCCAAAAGCGGCTACGCCACCACGCTATCCGGGAGGCCCGATAGCACTCGTGAAGCAGTACCCAAATACCAGCTCGACCACAATCACTCCGATAACCAGGGCAATGATCGCGAATAGAGTCCGCTTCATTGGGTGCTTCCCCTCCTGCCCCGAGGATCTGGGGCCGTTAGGCGACAGTCAAGGGAGGGCCGGGGAGATCGGAGCCGACCTCGCGCCCGTGGTCCGGTTCGCGGCCCTCACCGGCTGGCGGAAGCAGGAAACCGTCGGGCTGCGTTGGGCGTCGGTGGACCTCGAAGCGGGCTGGGTCCGGCTTGAGGGCAGCCGATCGAAGAACGGACGCGGACGCGAGCTTCCGTTCTGGAAGTTACCCGAACTCGAGGACCTACTCACCGAGCAACGCACCCGCACCAATCGCGTGGAACGCGAACGGGACATGATCTGCCCCTACGTGTTCCATCGGGGCGGGGAGCCGATCCGGTCGTCCTACACCGCCTGGCTCGGTGCGACCGAGCGGGCGGGACTCGCGGGCGCATGGTTTCACGATCTGCGACGGACTGCCGTGCGGAACCTCGAGCGCGCGGGCGGTAGCCGTTCCGACGCGATGGACCTCACGGGCCACAAGACGGAGAGCATCTACGACCGATACTCGATCGTGGATTCCGTCAGGCTTGAAGAAGCCGTCGAAAAGCTGGCCCGCTATCACGGGGACGAGCCACGAACGCGGCAGGTCCAGCCGATTCACGGCAAAAAAGCGGCACAATCAGGCGGATGAGCGGGGTATGCGGGGAAAGCGAAACGGATACCTGACAGGAACTTACCCCGCGTCGAAAGGTGCCAGCGCATGGCATTCGACGTACCTTTTTTCCGCCCCGCGGTCAGAGCCGCTATCGAGGCGAAGCCGCCGTGAGCAAAAGAGCGACTCAAGATAGGGCCGATCCAGATTATCACCACGCGAGTCCGCAAGAGCGCCGAGCTCCTACACCATCTGAAGATCGATTCGGGTCGCTCATCCCGGTGTCTCTATGTGGTGCATGGGATCTACGGCGCGGGCCGCAACTGGGGATCTGTAGCCCGCTCGATCGTCGCGAGCCGACCCGAATGGGGCGTGATCCTCGTCGATCTGCGTTTGCACGGTCACTCCCAGGGTTTCGCGCCCCCTCACACGCTGCACGCGTGCGCCCACGATGTATACGAGCTGGCCGAGGCTTTGGGCCGGCCCGCCGACGCGGTCCTGGGGCACTCGTTCGGCGGCAAGGTGGCCCTGATGGGTGCGGGGCTGCTCTCACCGGCTCAAGTCTGGGTGATCGATTCGACGCCGTCGCGCCGCTCTCCAGGTGGAGCCGCGTATCGGATGCTTCAAATCCTGCGTCGACTCCCCCCGGACTACGACAGCCGAGCCGAAGCGGTACAGAGGCTCATCGACTTGCAGGTGGTCCCGTACGTCGCGCGGTGGATGGCCACCAACCTGGAGCTACGCGGGAGACGCTTCCGGTGGCGGTTCGATCTGAATGGCGTGGAGGCGTTGTTGTACGATTTCTTCCGGACGGACGTGTGGGATGTGGCGGAAGACCCACCGCCGGGCACACGGATTCACTTCGTGAAGGCGACAGAATCCGATGTCATGCCCGAGGCGGAATGCTCGCGCGTGGAAGCAGCCGGTCATCGGGGACGGTCGCTCGTCCATCGCATCCACGCGGGCCATTGGGTCCACGTGGACAACCCCGACGACCTGCTCACCGTCCTGCTCCGCGAGCTGGACTGATCACATCTCCTCGCGCCACGTGCCAGGCTGGGCAGCCGGCCGAGTAGCGATGGCGCGGGCGGCCGCTTCCGCCGCGCAGGAGTCGAACCGGATGTCTACCCGTCCGCCGCCCAGATCGATTGCAGGCGTCGAGGCGGCCGTGCTGTCCAGGCCTGCCACGACCGCGCCTTCGAGTCGAACGTCCCCGCGAACCCGAAGAGCGCCCCCGACCAGAATCAGACCTCGCCACCCGAAGCCACCGTCCAGCTGGAGGTCTCCTCGGGCGATCAACGCACCGCGGCCGCTGTTGACCGCGTCCAATCGGGCCGGGGATGTGTGGAGGTCGATCACCGGCCATTGCGACGAGCCCGCGGCTGGAGGGGCGGGCCACGGATCCGGAGGAATCGAGGCATCCCGAGGCAGACCGTACGTCGCGATCAGGTCGGCCCAATTCAAGCCCGTCGCCCGTCGCAGCGAGACGAGGGGACCTAGCGAGCGGATGGTCGGGACACCGGAAAGCTGCAGCCCCGGTCCGACCGACAAGGGGGCCGACGCCGGACTGGCCAGCGCAGCGATGGGTCCACCGTACCGGCCAGAGCAACCCGGGGCGTGATCGAGCCCGGAGATCGTTCCATTCGTGACGTCTGCGAGGAGACCCGTCGATGTCGTGATCGCCGCCGGAAACAGAGGCGGCTCTGCGGCCCACACGATGACGGAGACGGTGCGGTCGAAGACGCCCCCGCGGGGTCCGACGACGGTACCGGTCGATGACATCCGGTAGAGGGACTCCCCATACCCCAGCGTCAGAATCCTCGTGGAGGTGACCCGGGCTCGCCCGACCCCGATCGCGAGCGATTGTGTGGGTGGAGGACGCCCGGCGCCGCCGGCCAGCGCCTGCTGCCATCCTCCATCGCTCACATAGAAGGCGACGACGCCCGCTCCGAACGCCTGGCTGGAACGGAGCTCCGCCCAGGCCAGGACGAATCCTCCCGTCGCCGCCAGGGACAGTAGCACGAGCGTGAAGAGTGTATAGGGGAGGGCGGCGCCGGTTTCGCGGCATGGAGCCGTACCCATGGTGCGCGCCAGTCCCCCATTGCCATCGAGTCGGGTCATGTCCGATGATCCGGGGGAAGGTCATCGGAGTATCAAGACCGATAACGAAACCGGGTTGGCGCAGCACGACCGGGGAAGAAGACGCCGCTACCGCGAGGAGGGGCATGTAATGAGACGAATCGCGTACGTGCTCCTGGCTGTCGGCGGGCTGTCGGCGTGTGCCTCGGCGCCGGCGTCGGATACGTCCGAACCACCATCGACCGTCGAGGTCAGCAACTACAATCCGCTCGACGTGCACGTCTACGTGATCGTCAGCGGGCAGCGCGTGTCGCTGGGGGTGGTCACCACCAGCAACACCGAGTCCTTCCGGCTTCCGCGCCTGGCGTTCTCGAGCGGCAACGTGGCTTTTCTCGCGATGCCGATCGGGTCACCGCGCTCGTATGTTTCGGACGAAGTGCTCGTTCAACCGGGCGACACGGTGGTGTGGACGATCACCGACAATCTCGACCATTCCGTGATCACCATCCGCTAAACGCGCGAAGTGTTGGATGCCCCCCACACGTCCGTCCGGCGCACCCCGCCGCCCATCGTGTAAAACGTTGATATGAAGTCGGTTACGTCCGATACTCGACCGAGCCCCGTACTTGCAACGAAATGCGTCGGACGACTGCGCCCGGCGCGCAGCGATTGTTGAGCATGGGTTTTGGAGTCGCACATTGTCGGCTCCACGCCGCAAGGAGTCACCGATTAGCATGTCGATGTCAAATCGTGCACGCGGGCTCTCCATATGGGGCCTCGCCGGCGGACTCGCGCTACTCCTGACGCCTCCGACCCCGGTGGTCGCCCAGGCGCAGGAGTGCGGTGGTTGGATGGTCTCGTGCGCCAGCGTCCAGGTCCACGCTGAAGGCGAGCGGCTTTTCTTCTACGTTCCGAACGCGACGCAGTCGACTGATCTGTCACCCGAGGTGGCGGCCGTGGCCCGTGAGCGGCTCCGTGTGTATGCCAACGATCAGGGGATGACGTGCGATCCTGCGACCGGTGCCGGGTGCGTCGACATCACGGATACCTGGCTCGACGCTGCGGATTCCGGATCGGGCGGCCCCACGGTTGGAGCGTCCGCTGGCGGGGTCGCGGATCCAGGGAACCGATCGTGTGAAGACGAGGTCGAGTGGATGGATCCCGCCCGCGGTCTGAGCGAGGAAGACCGTCCACGCTGTGGCCGACCGGTCGCCGCGTACTTCATCGTCGCTCTTCCGGCTGCGGCGTTCCTGTTCGGGGCTGACGGCGATGAGCCCGACGTGGTGCTCCCGGCTGGGGATGATCCCGAGTTGCCGGGCGGCGGCGACGTCGATGATGGGAGCAGTGGCTCCGATGACAGCGGTTCGGGCGGCGATTCGGGCGGTGACACGGGCAGCAGTGGCTCGGACGACGGCGGGTCGAGCGGTGGTACCGGAGGTGATGGCGCGGGCGACGGCAGCAACGGCGGCGGCAATACCGGTGGCGA
>JBDHAC010000084.1:0-10435 GCA_039588275.1 Gemmatimonadota bacterium | reverse complement strand
CGTCGCCGTGCTCGTCGCCCTCGGCCAGCTCGGGATCAACCTCTCGCCGTTCCTCGCCGGAGCGGGCGTCGTCGGTCTGGCTCTCTCGCTGGCTGCGAAGGATACGCTCGCCAACGTGGTGGCGGGCGTGCTCCTCATCCTGGACAGACCGTTCAAGGTCGGAGACCGCATCGAGCTGTGGTCCGCCCCCAACGAGACGGGCACGTGGGGCGACGTGATCGAGGTGGGTCTCAGGGCCACCAAGATCCGAAACCCGGACAACATCGTCGTGGTCGTCCCGAACAACCTCATCATGCAGCGGGACATCGTGAACTACACGGCGTCCGGATCTCACATCAGGCTTCGGATCCCGATGGCGGTCGCCTACGAGGCGGACGTCGAGTTGGCAAAGCGGCTGATCCTGGAAGCCGCCGCGGATACGGAGGGCGTGAAGGATGACCCCGCCCCGATCGTGATCGTGCGCAGCTTCGGGGCGTCGGAGGTGAACCTGCAACTTCGCGTGTGGATCTCCGACGCGCGCCGCCGACGCGCGGTGGCCGACCGCATCACCGAGCGCGTCAAGCAGCTTTTCGAGGAGCACGGGGTAGAGATCCCGTACCCCAAGAGAGACCTGTACGTGAAGACCCTACCGAGCGCGGACTGATCCGGCTCTCGATCGATCAGCCTCGAGGACCGATATGACGATGGCACACATAGACAAGCACGATTCGTTCGACACCCGCACGACGATCGATGTCGCGGGCGAGACGTTCACCATCTACGACCTCGGCGCCGTCGAGCGCGAGACGGGGAGCGACCTGACCCGGCTGCCGTACTCGATCCGGGTCCTGCTCGAGAACCTCGTGCGCAACGAGGATGGGGAGACGGTCACGGCGGAGGACATCGCCTCGCTGGCGTCGTGGGATCCCGAGAGCACGCCGGGAGGGGAGATCGCCTTCAACCCGGCGCGCGTGCTGCTGCAGGATTTCACCGGCGTTCCCGCCGTCGTGGACCTCGCGGCGATGCGCGACGCGATGGCTGAGCTGGGAGGAGATTCGGCCTCGATCAACCCGCTCATCCCATGCGAGCTCGTGATCGACCACTCCGTCCAGGTCGATTCCTACGGGAGCGCGGCATCCTTCCTCATCAACGCCGAGAAGGAGTTCGAACGGAATCACGAGCGCTACGCGTTCTTGCGCTGGGGCCAGAACGCGTTCGACAACTTCCGCGTGGTTCCCCCGGACACCGGCATCGTGCACCAGGTGAACCTGGAGTACCTGGCGCGGGTCGTGTTCGATACGGAGCGCGACGGTGTGCGCCTGGCGTACCCGGACACGCTGGTCGGGACCGACAGCCACACCACCATGATCAACGGCCTCGGCGTGCTCGGGTGGGGAGTCGGCGGGATCGAGGCGGAAGCCGCGGTGCTGGGTCAGCCGCTCAGCATGCTCGTGCCTCGCGTGCTCGGATTCGAGCTGCACGGCACGCTCCCCGAGGGTGCGACCGCGACCGATCTCGTACTGCGGGTGACGGAGATGCTGCGCGATGCCGGCGTCGTCGGGAAGTTCGTCGAGTTCCACGGCCCGGGTCTGTCGAGCCTTTCGCTCGCCGATCGCGCGACGCTGGGCAACATGTCCCCGGAGTTCGGATCTACGTGCGCGATGTTTCCCATCGACCGGGAGACGCTCGACTACCTCCGCTTCACGGGCCGGCCGGACGACCAGGTCGCGCTGGTGGATGCGTACGCGAAGGCCCAGGGGCTCTTCCACGACGCCGGTTCGCCCGTCGCCGCCTACAGTGACCGCCTGGAGCTCGACCTCGGCACCGTGGGGCCGTCGATCGCGGGTCCGAAGCTTCCACAGCAACGGATCCCGCTGTCTCGCACCAAGCCGCGCTTTTTGGACGCGCTCGACGCGATCAAAGGCGGCGAAGCTCCCCCCACCTCCAAGGGTGCGCTCTCCCGCTGGGAGGGAGACGGCGGGGACGGTGAGGGCGGACTGGCGGTGGCCGACGCGCCGGCGGGCGTCGCGGTACGCCTGGAGACGGCTGAAGGCGAGGTCGAAGAGTGCATCCTTCGAGACGGCTCCGTCGTGATCGCCGCGATCACGAGCTGCACGAACACCTCGAATCCATCCGTGATGATCGGTGCGGGTCTGCTCGCCAAAAAAGCCGTCGAGAAGGGGCTGGCCAGCAGGCCATGGGTCAAGACCAGCCTTGCCCCAGGTTCGATGGTGGTCACCGAGTACCTGAAACAGGCGGGTCTGCTCCCCTACCTGGAGGAGCTCGGGTTCCACGTCGTCGGCTACGGCTGCACGACGTGCATCGGAAACAGCGGACCGCTGGCGGGGGCGATCTCCGAGGCGATTCGCGAGCTCGACCTGGTCGCGTGCTCGGTGCTCTCGGGGAATCGCAACTTCGAGGGCCGCATCAACCCCGACTCGCGCGCGAACTACCTGGCCTCGCCGCCGCTCGTGGTGGCGTACGCGCTCGCCGGCCGCATGGACATCGACGTGTACTCGGAGCCGCTGGGCACCGGCGCCGACGGGGAAGGCGTGTTCCTGCGTGACATCTGGCCGAGCCAGGAAGAGATCCGCACTGTCGTACGGGACGCCGTGCGAACCGAGATGTTCCGCTCCAAATACGCCGACGTGTTCAAGGGGGACGAGCGCTGGAACGGGCTCGAAGTGCCGACGGGCGACCGGTTCGATTGGGACCCGGATTCCACTTACGTCCGGCAGCCCACGTTCTTCACCGGCATGAGCCGCGACGCCGCCGAGCCCGGTGACGTCCACGGTGCACGGTGCCTGGCGCTCCTCGGCGACGCGGTGACCACCGACCACATCTCCCCGGCCGGAGCGATCGCGAGCGACTCGCCCGCCGCGCGCTACCTGCGGGATCACGGCGTGCCGTTGGCGGACTTCAACACGTACGGCTCGCGCCGCGGGAACCACGAGGTGATGATGCGGGGGACGTTCGCGAACATCCGCCTCCGAAACCTCATGGTGCCCGGTGTCGAAGGCGGGTACACGGCGCACCAACCGAGCGGCGAGCAGATGGCCATCTACGATGCCGCCATGAAATACGCGCGCGACGGGGTGCCGCTCATCGTGATCGGCGGGGCGCTGTACGGGTCCGGGTCGAGCCGCGACTGGGCGGCGAAGGGCTCTTACCTGCTCGGTGTGAAGGCGGTGATCGCCGAGAGCTTCGAGCGGATCCACCGGAGCAACCTGATCGGAATGGGTGTGCTGCCGCTACAGTTTCGGGAAGGGCAGAGCGCCGAGGCTCTCGGGCTGGATGGCACCGAGGTCTTCGACATCGCCGGAATCGCACGGGGGTTGAAGCCGAAGTCGTACATCACGGTGCGAGTGGGTCGCGCGGACGGCACGGGCGGGACGTTCGAGGCACTCGTCCGGCTGGATACCGAGCCCGAGCTGGAGTACTACCGCAACGGAGGCATCCTGCAGACGGTGCTCAGACAGGAGCTAGTATAGGCGGGGCCCCTCTAGCGCGCTTCTTCGGTGCATTCACAGACCGCGACAGAGCTACGCAGCCTCGCCAGGAGTCGCTGGCGCGGATCCGTCACCTTCCAGCCACGGGGGCAGGATCTTCACGAGGCCCCATAGAATCAGGAACGGCAGTACAAGCAGTCCGACCGACATGAGCAGCCCTTCCGCTCCGAACAGCTCCAGTCTATAGAGGGTCAGACCTCGCAGACTCTTCGAAAAGAGCTGTCCGCCGATCACCACGTTCCAGCGAATGCTGAAGATCCCGATCAGCACGAAGATACCGGACGCCAGATAGATGAGCCGTCGCAGCTCTGGACTGGTCTTGTCGACCCCTCTCCTCGTCAGGGCGGGCGAGAAGAAACCGAGCAAGGTCATGGGCAACAGCGTGCCGAGCACCATCTGGAGCACGATGAGGCTGATGAACAGGCGGCCTCTGACGAGCTCGGAGAGGATCTCGATGGATTCTTCAGACTCGTACAGCCGATGCACGAAATCGAGCGACTCCAACGAGAAGTCCACGACCATCGCGAAGAAGAGAAAGACGGCGAGCTTGTCCAGGCACTCCATGTTCATCGACTTCCACCGGATCATGCTCGCCAGCATGTAGATGACGAGGACCAACGCGATGCCCGATACGATCGCGGAGAAGAGGAAGACCACGGGCATCAGCACGCTGCTCCACCACGGGTTCGCCTTCACCGATCCGAAGATGAAGCCCACATACCCGTGGAGGAGGAACGCCGAGGGGATCCCGATGATCGTGATCCACCGACCGGCCCGGTCGTCGAATCGCAGAGACTTCTCGGAGAGGTCCGTCGCTCCGAGGGTGAGCGCGTAATGGATCCACTTCTTGACCCCCCGCTCGCTTCGCGCCCACAGCACCAGGTCCTTGCGGTACTCGAACCAGATCTCGAGCAGCAGCACCACCGCCAGGTACCAGAGGTAGACGAAGCCGAACATGGCCATGGCGGACTTGGTGTTCGGCGTGAGGAAGATCTCGTGCGAGCGCTCGGGGTGACCGAGGTGCGCCAGGAGCGGTAGCGGAGCGACGAGCAGAAAGGCCAGGGCCGTGAGCAGCGCCAGTCGATAGGTGGGCTCGACCTCCTTCACGTTGAACACGCGCTCGAGGGAAGCGAGGATGAACGCTCCCGCCACCAGACCCGTCACGAAGGGGTAGACGACCACGAGCAAGCCCCAGGGGAGCTCGAACTCGTTCGGGTACATGTAGCCCTGCATCGTCTACCTTACCTCGCCGTCCAGATTGGCGTAGTAGACTTTCGGCTTCGTGTTCAGGTGTGGCTTGAGCACCTGTATGTCGTTGAGGCGCATGAACCGCCCCAAGGGTGTGACGCGCTCCTTCACCTCGCCGAAGATTCGGGCGCCCGTCGGGCAGACCTCCACGCACGCAGGCACGAGACCTCGCGTCAGCCGGTGGTAGCAGAACGTGCACTTGGCGGCGACGTGCTTCTCGGGGTGGAGCCACCGCGCCCCGTACGGGCAGGCCTGGATGCAATAGCGACAACCGATGCAGTACTCATCATCCACCAGCACGACCCCGTCCGGAGTGGTGAACGTCGCCCCGACCGGGCACACCTGGACGCAGGGTGGATTGTCGCAGTGATTGCAGAGCTTGGGCACGAAGAAGGTGCGCCGGATTCCGACTTCGCTGACAGTGGGGGGGAATCCCTCCATACCCCCGTTCGGGCTGTCGACCAACACCTCGCCTTCGGCATCGATGACGTATCGCTCCACCCAGGTATTGAAGTAGTGGGGGTCCGGCGGTACGTCGTTCTCGGTCTTGCAGGCTTGCACGCAGCGACCGCACCCGATGCACTTCGAGATGTCCACCGCCATCCCGTAATAGTGCTCGGTCGGATCGTACCCCTCCTGCGCCGCTTCCTGCGCATCCAGCTTGGGCACGCGCACGATGCCCAGCAGGATCGGGACACCTAGGCTGCACGCCCGGAGGGCTTCGGCGAGGAACTCGCGCCGCGCGAGGGAATCACCGGCCGTGCTGGCGTCAGGTGCCGGCTCGGCGGGCAGGCAGGGAAGCCTGCGCCCCGCGCTCTCGCGCGCTCCGCTCTCCCCGTCCGAGTTCCTCATCATTCCGTCTCGGGGTAGTGGGGGTAGTGGCACTGCCAGCACAGGTAGTCGCCCCCGTGCTCCCCGAGGTCCACCCTGGGGATCGTCACGGGCGTCGGTGCATCGTCGGCGTGGCACGTTCCGCAGAAGCTCCGCTCCGTTGGCTTGGTGGGCCGCACCGACCGGGGCGACGTCTTGTGGGTCTCGTCAGCCGCGTGGCAGGTGACGCACGGCAGGGTGGCGTGGTGCGAGACGCCCTTCAGGTTCGCGATCTGACCGTGACACGCGGAACACTCCTCCGGCGCGGTCGGAGGCTCCGGCGTGTGCGGGTCGTGACACGACATGCAGGGCGAGAGCGGATTATGCGTGACCGGGTTGATTTGCGGGAACCCGGTCGGCCGCGACGGATCGTATCCATGGCACAGGGGGCAGAATCCGCGCTCCCTCGGAGCCGGCGGCTTCTCGTCGAGAGGGGCCTTCACGTGGTCGGCTGCCGGGCCGTGACACACCTCGCACACCACGCCGCGGTGAAAGGAAGCGAGACGCCGCTCGTCGATCCCTCGGTGGCAGGTCGAGCAGACCTCGTGGCCTGCGTACCTGATCTCGCGGGCGACGATGGCGTCCACCGCGGCAGCGCGGTACGGCCCCTCATCTCCGAACGTCTCCGGAACGAGAAGAGTGCGGACGACCACGAACGCGGCCACGACGAGCGCGAACATCACAGCAAGGCGGACAGCCTGTTGTGGCATGGCACCTCGCTTCCGTTAGGCCCCCGGCCTCGCCAGCCGGAGAGGGCGTAGCGACAGCAGGCCGGACGCCGCCACCGGAGCCCACCCGAACGGGTGGGTCGTGGATGCGGAGAAGACGCCCCCGCCCGACTCAGGCTAACCGCGTCCCCTCTTCGTGTCTTGTCAGAGGAATACCGCGAGTCGGTGTAGGGAATCTCCTCACGATCCCGTCGGGAGCACCCTCGGGCCGGGCGAGGGAAGCCTACGTGCCCCGCCACAGAGACGCGCGGCGGACAGTATCGGCCCGTTCGCCGTGTCGGGGATGGGCCGGGGGGAAAACGCCCATCGGGCTGCGGTGAACTCCTCTACGGGCGTGTGGCGGTCACGCCCGTTCCGCGGTGAGGGATCACCTCGACGCGCTCTGCTCTGCGTGCTCAGCACATGGATTGCGCGCTCAGCGGGTGGACGACGCGCTCAGAGCCTCGACGGCCGTTACTTGCCCTGGAGCTGCTCCCGCAGCCAGGCCGCCTCTTCGGGGGACAGCTCGGACGCGGAGGAGGAGGTATCGCCTTCGGGAGGCTCACCCGCAGGCGCCCCCGCCGATTCCCGGGCGGCTGGCGCCGCCGAGCCAGAACCCGCCGCTGCCGCGGCGGGTCGCGTCCAGCGTCTGAACAGCCGGAGCAACAACAGGCCGCCGCCCACGAGCGCGAGCGCCGGAAGGACGTACACGAGCAGGCTCACCCCCCGCGCGGTCGGCTTGAGGAGGATGTACTCGCCGTAGCTGCGAACGAAGTAGGCCTTGACCTCGTCCGGGGTCTCGCCGCTCGCCAGCCGGTCATGGATCAGGGCCTTCATCTCCTGCGCGAGCTGCGAGTTGGACTCGAGCACGGACTGCCCGCGGCACACGAGGCAACGGAGCTCGGCTGCGACCTGCGCCGTGAGGTTGTCGAGCTCTTCCGGAGAGAGCCCGGAGCCCTCTTGGGCGAGGGCAACACCCCAACCGCCCATCAGCGTGGCCATCAGGGCGAAGACCGCGATACACCGGCGCACGTTCATCGCTCCGTCTTTTCCGACGCGTCGTTCTGGGCTTCGGGCATCGTCTCGAGCGGTTCGGCGTCGGGGGAGGGATCCAGACCCAGGGCCGCGCGCTCCATGAGCAAGGAGTCGACGGTCTGGCTCACCATCGCCCAGTTGACCGGTCCGACGTTCTTGTTCGCGATGCGGCCGTCGGCTCCGATGAAGAACGTCTCGGGCACCCCGTACACCCCGTAGTCCATGGCCGTGCGGGAGCTCGGGTCCAGGACGGAGGGCCAGTCCCCGCCGAACTCCTGCATAAATCGGATCCCGTTTGGCTCGGTGTCCTGGTACAGGACCCCGAGCACCACCGCATCGTCGGTGGAGTAGGTCTCCGAGGCGCGCACGAGCGCCGGGTGCTCGGCGCGGCACGGGATGCACCACGAAGCCCAGAAGTTCAGGACCACCACGCGACCGCGCAGATCGCGAAGGGCGAGCATGTCGGCCGGAGCGGGTGTGGATCCGGCCTCGGTGACCGTCTCTTCCCGATCATCCCGAGAGGCAGCCGGCACGTCGGGAGAGGCCATGCGCTCGAGCACGAACGGGGGGGCCTCGCGGCCGATCATGGCCGAGGGCAGGGTCTGCGGGTTTCGCGTCAGCCCGAACGCCAGCAGCAGGAGCGCCGGTATGGCTGCCGCCGGAATCGCCCAGGCGGCGAGGTTCTTCTTCATGATTCTCCGACCTCCGCGGCTACTTCGACGGCGGCGGTCGCGACGTCTGCGGCCTCGACGGAGCCGTGGAGCGCGGTTGCCGCAGCGGCGCCGTCACCCGATCCGAGCGCGGTAGCCAGGAGCGTCTCTCCCGAAGTCTGGACCGCGGTGCGCCGCCGGGGCCACACGGCGATGACGGCCCCCAGACCGATGATCGCGCCGCCGATCCACAGCCAGGCCACGGCGGGATTCACGATCACGCGAACCGTCGCATGGTTCTCGGCCGAGTCGAACGCCATCAGCGTCAGGTAGAGGTCCTTGGTGAGCGAGCTCACGACGACCGGGGTCGCGATCGGCTGCTGCGAGTTCGTATAGAAGTTGAGCCGCGGTTGTTCCTCGCTCATCTCACGGCCGTTCCGATACGTGATGAACGTACCGCCCGCGACGAACCGCTGTGGCTCCTCGCGTCCGAACAGCTCCCGGAACTCGATCTCGTACTCTTCGATCTGGAGTCGCTCTCCCGGCCTGAGCGTGGCTTCACGCTCGGTTTTCCAGGTCCCCGAGATGGACAGCGCGAGCGCGATCAGCACGACACCCGTGTGGACCACGTAGCCGCCGTAGCGGCGCCCGTTCCGCACGAACAGGTCGAGGAACGCGCCAAGGTGGGAACGCCCGGAGATCCGTCGACGGGCAACCAGCCCGCGGCGAAACTCCTCGACGATGGTGGTGGCCACGAAGCCCGCCAACGCGAGCGTGATGAGCGGGTACGGCTTCCGCACGCCGAGGGCCAGGGCCACGAGCGGCGCGACGATGCCGAGGGCGATCGGCCAGCGGAACACGCGACGCAGCCGCTCGCCGGTCGTGCGCCGCCAGGAGAGCACGGCGCCGGCCCCCATGAGGAACAGGAGCGCCAACCCAATGGGGCTCGCTACCATGTCGAAGTACGGCGGGCCCACGCTGATCCGCTCGTCCCGTAGTGCTTCGATGATCAACGGGAACATCGTCCCGAGCAGCACCGTGAAGGTGAGCGCCACGAACAGCAGGTTGTTGAGGATGAACGCGGACTCGCGCGAGACGATGCCCTCGAGCCGTCCGGGCGCGTGCAGCCGGTCGCTGCGCCACGCGATCAGACCGAGCGAGACGAGGGCGACGAGCGCGATGAAGCCCAGGAACAGGGGGCCGATCAGGCCTTCGGTGAAGGCGTGCACCGACTCGAGGATGCCCGACCGCGTCAGGAACGTCCCCAGCAGCGTGAGCAGGAAGGTCGCGATGATGAGGGTCAGGTTCCACGTCTTCAGCATCCCGCGGCGCTCCTGCACCATCGCCGAGTGCAGAAAGGCGGTGGCGGTCAGCCACGGGAGAAAGGACGCGTTCTCCACCGGGTCCCAGGCCCAGTAGCCGCCCCACCCGAGCACCTCGTACGACCACCAGCCGCCACCGATAATCCCCATCGTGAGGAACGCCCAGCCCGCTATCGTCCAGCGTCTCGCGTCCCTGAGCCACTTGGACTCGAGGTTCCCGCTCAGCAGCGCGGCGACGGCGAACGCGAACGGGACGGTGAGACCCACGAAGCCCAGGTAGAGCATCGGCGGGTGGATCCCCATGAGCGGGTGGTTCTGGAGGAGCGGGTTCGGGCCGGGACCGTTGAGCGGTGCCGGATCCACCAGCCCGAACGGATTCGCCGGACCCATCAACAGCCCAAAGAAGAACAGCCCCACCGTGCCGAACACGGCCGTGAACAGCGGCGTTTGCCGGTCACCCGCCGTGCCGCGCCGGACGTACGCGACCAACGCCCCGTATCCCGCGAGGATCCATCCCCAGAACAGAATGGAGCCGTCGAGGCTGCTCCACAGGGAAATGGCTGTGTAGTATGTGGGGGTCTCGCGGCTCCCGACCCGCGCGACGTAGTCGACGCTGAAGTCGTGCGTGAGGAGCGCGAGCTCCATCGTGCCGATGGCCACGGTCATCGCCGCGAAGCAGAAATAGGCGGCGCGACGGGCGATGTTGGCTGCGGTCCGGCCGCTCGTTCCCGGGGCCAGCCCGTCGCCGGCGAACCCGGCACGATAGCCGGCCACCGCCATGATCAGCGCGCCCAGCAGCGACGCGATGATCGATGCATACCCGATCGTGCTCAACACAAGATCCTCACCGGTAAAAGGCCATCGACTGACCCGCGGCGTAGCTCATGCCGGGAGCGATTCGCGTCGGAAGAGGAAAGGACCGGAACCGGAAGCTCACGCTCCGTCGTCAGTCTCGATGAGCGAGCGCACGGCTTCGTGCGGATCTTCGCCCTCCGCGGGGGGCTGGTACTCGTTCGAGTGCTTCACCAGGAGGTTGGTGGAGTGGAACACGCCGTCCTCGCCGTACCGGCCCTCGAGGATCACCCCGATCCCATCCGTGAACATCTGCGGTGGCG
>JBDHAC010000083.1:0-25989 GCA_039588275.1 Gemmatimonadota bacterium | reverse complement strand
CTCCCAGCGCTGTACGCGGTATTAGCCCAGGTTTCCCTGGGTTGTCCCCCACCGTCGGGCAGATCGCTCACGTGTTACTCACCCGTTCGCCGCTTTACTAGCCTCCCGAAGGAGGCGTTCTCGCGCGACTTGCATGTGTTAGGCACGCCGCCAGCGTTCGTCCTGAGCCAGGATCAAACTCTCCATGATTTTCAAAGAGCTTGGCGTGCGGCACCGCAAAGCGGCATCCGCACCTAGCTTTGAACGCTGTGAGCCACGGGCTTCGTCCGAAGACTCACCCGGGCCGCGTTCGGAATCCACGTTGGTTTCCCTCGACTGCGAGAAGTGGTACTCGCAGCTTCATAGGGCCCACACGCCACTCACACCTTCTTGTCAAAGAGCAGTACGCGCGACGGCCCAGCCGTCGCGCGCAGCCCTCATTCTACTCCTGAATGCAGGATGTGTCAATGTAGACGGGCCCCGGAGCCCCATGGGAGGTGGGTCCCGGCCGTCCTCACCCGTCCCTATACCGGGGTGACGCCCGCGTATCGAATCCCCGTCAGCCCCGCCATCTCGCGCTTCCACGTGGTCAGATCCTCCCGCACGAACTCGTTCAGATGGGAGTGACCGCAGGCACGTGCCATCACCTTCATCAGCTCGACGCTCGCGATCAGGAAGTTCCCCAGCTGGCGGGCCGACTGCTCGACGATTAATCGGGCGCGGAGGTTCTCGCGCTGCGTCGCGATTCCCACCGGGCAGTTGTTCGTGTGGCAGGCTCGCATCCCGAGGCACCCGACGGCCTGGATCGCCGAGTTGGCGATCGCGACGCCATCCGCCCCCAACGCCAGGGCCTTGATGAAATCGGACTCGGTACGAAGCCCTCCCGTGATGATGAGCGTGACTTCCTCGGCGCCGCATGCGTCTAGATGGGTGCGGGCGCGGGCGAGCGCCGGGATGGTGGGGACGGAGATGTTCTCTTTGAAGAGATTTGGTGCTGCTCCGGTCGCTCCGCCCCGCCCGTCTACGATGATGTAGTCCACGCCGACCTCGAGGGCGAAGTCGATGTCGGCCTCGAGGTGCTGCGCGGACAGCTTGAATCCGATCGGAATCCCTCCGCTGGTCTCCCTCACTTGCTCGGCGAGGTCTCGGAAATCGGACGGCGTGACTAGGTCGGGGAACGTAGCCGGCGAGATGGCGGGCTCCCCCGGCGTCAGGCCACGCACCACGGCGATCTTCTCGGTGACCTTTCGCCCGGGCAGGTGGCCTCCGGTCCCGGTCTTGGCCCCCTGCCCTCCCTTGAAGTGAAACGCCTGCACCTTTCGCACTGCGTCGAGGCTCCACCCAAAGCGGGCCGAAGCGAGCTCGTACATATAGCGTGAGTTGGCTGCCTGCTCTTCTGGGAGCATCCCACCTTCGCCCGAACAAATCCCCGTGCCTGCGATCTCCGCGCCTCTGGAGAGCGCGACCTTCGCCTCCTGGCTCAGTGCGCCGAAGCTCATGTCGCTCACAAACACCGGGATCGCGAGGCGGAGCGGCTTGGCGGCGCCCGGGCCGATTACGAGCTCCGTGCCTACGGGTGCCTCGTCCAACAAGGGCTTTCGCGCGAGTTGCGCGGTCAGGATCTGGATGTCGGACCAGCGCGGGAGTTCTGTGAGCGGGACGCCCATCGCCGACACCGCTCCGTGGTGCCCCACATTCTCGAGCCCGTGCTTCGCGAGCTGCTGGATGTACCTGTTGTGAGGCTCTGCGGAGGTGCCGTGGGGGTCAGCGTACAGTCCCAAGTAGTCGTCGCGCCGGTATGGCTGCGGGTGCGCATCCTCCCACGCGGCCACCTCCTCGGCATCCACGAGGACGGCGTCCTGCTCCGGATCCACCCAGGCGGCGAACTTGTGAAGCGACTCCTCGTTCTTATACGAGCTGACCCCCGTATCGTACCGATAGTCCCAGCCATGCACGCCGCAGATCAAATCCTCTCCTTCGATGTGGCCGTCCGCGAGGAGCGCTCCCCGGTGAAGGCAGCGGCCGTACAAGACCGAGGCTTTGTCGTCGTACCGGATCACGACCAGGTCGACTCCGCCTACGAGCGCGTATGCGGGCACACGGTCATCGAGCTCACTCCAGGTGGCAACGCGAGTGGGTGTTCCGACGCTCGGTGGCATCTCGGGAGTCTCCGTCATGGGGGGACGCGAAGACGGGCCGACCGCGGAGTCGGCCCGTCGCTACCAGTGCGAGGGGCGAGAGATCGGCTCGGTCACTCAGGGAGCGGGTGGTCGCTGTTCCAGATGTTGTACAGGGTCTTCCAGCTCCCGTCCACCTGGCGCTGGCAGGCGCACACCCACTTTCCAGCGTCGTCGACCGCGGGGCCGATCTCCGGCTCGACGCGGAGCGTGAACGTACCGTGCATCATGGCCAGGTCGCCCGAAATGTGGGCATCCCCGAAGGTGTTTCGCACGGTCAGCTTGCCCATCGCGTGAAGCCCGGAGATCACTTCGGCGATCGCTCCCTTCCCCACGGCCGTCGGACCGTGCGGCGGCATGGTCATCGGGTCATCGTCCACGTAGAGAGCCAGCGTCGCATTCAGATCGCCGTTGTTCATCGCATCATCCCACGCCGTGACTATCGCTTGTAGGGCATCGAGATCTGACATCAGCGCCTCCGGATCGAAGAAGGGTGAACAGGGGAATACCGGCCGACTGATGGGCACGTTGAAGCGGCCGGAGGGCCGACGTCAAGGGCTCCGCGGGGCTGGGGTCGCGGCCATCCGAAGTGGGTGCCGGGGCTGTCTGGAAGCGCGTGCCCTGGGTGTCCAGGGTTGACCTCGGCTGCCGAATCTAGCGAGATTAGCGCGTCCCGTCCGTGCGCCCGTCTCGAGGTCGCACGATATGACGACGAGTACGCTGCCGGACCTGTTCGATCGCGTCGGACTGGATTTGGCCCTGCTCATGCGGCGCATGGCGCGGCTCGCCAGCAGGGAACTCCACTCCCGACCCGTCATCTTTCCTCCCTTGAGGCGAATTCGCGCTCCAGCTGCTCCTGCGGAGTCACCGCGCGTCGACGACGCGCTACGGGACCCTTCCTTCCACAGATGGATCGGTGAGGAGCCGGAACCACCACATGTGATCGGTGGCGCCGGACAAGACCTGATGCCGTAGCAGGTGGCGCCCTTCGAGGAAGAATCTGTTCGCTCGCCCGCGGATTCCCACATCAAAGGAGAGGATCGAATGACGAAGGAAGATTTCGCGACGAAGCTCGCGGAGAGGACGGACCTCTCGAAAGCCAAAGCAAGAGAGGTGATCGACTGCATCTTCGGGACCGATTCCGGTACGGGGATCATCGCGGTCGAACTCGACGCGGGTCGGGACTTCATGATCACCGGCTTCGGCACGTTCGGCACGCGCCACCGAAAGGCGCGTACCGGGCGGAATCCGCAGACGGGAGATCAGTTGTGGATCCCGGAGAGAACGGTGCCGACCTTCAGGGCCGGGAAGAACCTGAAGGAGCGCGTGAGCGATCGGGCACCCGCTCCGTCGCCGGTGGCACCAGCCCCGACCCCGATTCCATCCTGGCCGTGACGTAGCCGCTCGTGCCGTAGAGCGCATTCATGCTTACCAGGGTGCAAAGAAGGCCCCGCCGCAAGCCGCGGCGGGGCTTCTTGTTGGGAGAGGGTGAGCGACGGGATTCGAACCCGCGACCTCCAGGGCCACAACCTGGCGCTCTAACCGACTGAGCTACGCCCACCACGTCTAACCGGCAATCTAGGCGGCCACAACGTAGACGGTACCCCCGGGTGGAGCGAGAGGTGTCCGGCCCGCTCGCGCATGGTATCATGAGGGGGCGAAGATCGGGTCGAAACAGACCTGTGCCCCACCCCGCTGTCAGAGGCGACGCGCGTCGGATGGCTCAGCTCTCCATCGGGATCATCGGGTTGCCGAACGTCGGCAAGTCCACGCTGTTCCAAGCCCTGACGGCGGTTGCCGTACCCGCGGATAACTATCCGTTCTGCACGATCGATCCCAACATCGGCGTGATCGAGGTTCCCGACCCGCGCCTGGACCGGCTGCACGAGATGCTACCGCCGCGCCAGAAGGTCCCACCGGTCGTCGAGTTCGTCGACATCGCCGGTCTGGTCGCGGGGGCATCCCGGGGCGAGGGTCTCGGCAACCGCTTCCTGCACCACGTGCGCGAAGCCGACGCGCTGGTCCACGTCGTGCGTGCGTTCGAGGACCCGACCGTGGTGCAGCCCGAAGGCACGGGCGATGCGGTAGAAGGATTGGGGATCATAGAGACCGAGCTCGCGCTCGCGGACCTCGAAGTCGTTGCCAAGCGCCGACAGACGGCCGAGCGAAAGGCCCGTGCGGGTGACAAGGAGGAAGCGGCTCTGGTCGGACTTCTGGAGCGGGTCGAACGACGCCTCGATCGCGGAGAACCGGCCCGCGCAGAGGGTCTGTCGGAAGATGAGCTGAGGCAGACGAGCTCGCTGGCCCTCCTCACCCTGAAGCCAATGATGTATGTGCTGAACGTGGAGGAGCCGGGTGGGGCAGCGGAACACCCGCTCGAGGACCGGGTCACGAACTGGCTGGAGACGAGCGACCGCGACGCTCTCGTGCTGAACGAAAGCGCCCGGCTGGAAGCCGAGATCGCGCAGCTGCCACCCGAGGAGAGGGCGGAGTACGCCGAGGCTCTCGGGCTCGAGGAGCCGGGGCTGGACCGCTTGATACGCGCGGGTTACCGCCTCCTCGGGCTGCACACCTTCTTCACGATTGGAGAGAGCGAGGTTCGCGGATGGACGGTCCGCATCGGTGCTCACGCGCTGGAGGCCGCCGGGAAGGTGCACACGGACTTCGAGCGCGGCTTTATCAGGGCCGAGACGATACATTTCCAGGACTTCGTGCGCGCCGGTTCGCTGAAAGCGGCGCGAGAGCGGGGCCTGATACGGAGCGAGGGGAAGGACTACGTGGTGCAGGACGGCGATATCCTGTTCTTCAGAACCTCGACGTGATCGGGAAAGCACGCATGAGCGAAGGAAACTCCAGAGCGTACTCAGACGTACGATGGCTGGGATGATGGAGCATCCGAACGACCCCGGTGCGCCGGTCTACCCGGCGACGTCGCAACCGACGGGCGTGCCCGCGGCACCGCCCCCGGCGCCGCCCGCGCCCCAACCGGTCGGTGGGACACCGGCAAGCGAGAGCATGTACCGAGACAGCATCGGGTATGCCCTCTGGTGCCTGTTCCTGGTCGGCTTGGGTGGCGTGCACCGGATCTACCTCGGGAAGTACGGCACCGGCATCCTGTGGCTCCTTACCTGGGGGCTGTTCGGGATCGGCCAGTTCATCGATCTGTTCCGGATGAAGGGGTTGGTGACGGACGCCAACATCCGTGAGGGATACCTCCCTCACCCCCGGCTGGCACAGCGTCTGGCCACGCCGCCCTCCCCTCCACCGCTCCCCCCGCGGCAGACCGTACAGCAGTCGCTCCTCAAAGCCGCACAACAGAACGGCGGGGCACTCACCGTCACGCAGGGGGTCGTGGCCACGGGCCTGACCTTCGAGCAGGTCGAGGAATCGCTCCGCGAGATGGTCGCCAAGGGGTACGTAGATGTAGACAACGCCCCCGACAGCGGCGTGGTCGTGTATCGTTTCCCCGAGCTCGCGGGCCCGTTTAGCTAGGGAAAAATTCCCGCCACGCCGACGCCGATCGGGGAAGGCTTCCCCGATTCATCGTCTTTCACGGAGTACCCTCCCAGCACGGCATCGACCTTAACCGACTACAAATCAGACACATAACGTGTCACGCACGTCGTGGCCCGCGTGTTGCTTTTGAAGATCGTTCCTGCGGCGCCGCGTTCGGTTGGACCCGCTCGGGCGCCGCAGGCCGACGGGCCACGCACCAGACGTGGTCCGTCGATGGGCGGGGGGATCGGTCTTACCCGGGAGCCTGGACGTGCGGATCGTGGAGCTCGAGACGAGGGATGTGAAGGGTGGCGCCTCGAAGCGTCATTCCGAGGGTGTGGATGGGAGCCGTCATACAGAGCTAGCGGTCGTACGCCACGGCTCCTGATCCCCGCCCGTCCGCATGCAAGGCCCATGTGTGCCGCTCCGGTCCGGGGAGCTGGACGTGGATGCCGCGATTACCCCTCCACGTGCTCTCCGGCCGGGCGGCGCTTCATATCTGGCCAGCGAAGCGCCCGCCCATGCCCTCACCATAGATGTCCTGGAGTACTTCCAGATCCCCGCCTTCAACGGTGTGATCTCGTTGGAAGACTGGGAGGTCATGCCGAGCCGGCTCGAGCGGTGTGTGGAGTCGTTGCTCGAGGCTCTCGCGCGATATGACGCCAGAGCCACCTTTTTCACTCTCGGCTGGATCGGCCTGAAACACCCGAGCGTCGTTCGGGCAATCGCGAATGCCGGTCACGAGCTGGCCGTCCTGGGTTGGTGGCCTCGCCCGCTGGCCTACATGACTTCCAGACAAATGCGGCACGGGCTGAGAAGCGACCGGGCCGTGCTCGAGGACATCTCCGGGGGGTCGGTGGTCGGGTTCAGGGCACCGGACCGGTCGCTTCGGTCCGCGAGCCACTGGGCGTTCCAGGTCCTCATCGAAGAGGGGTATCAGTACGACTCGAGCCTCACTCCGACATTGCGGAGCCATCTCCGCGGCGCGCGGTCCCTCTTCCCCCACTGGATCCGGTCTCCGAGCGGAGCCGTGCTGGAAATCCCACCGACCCCGGTGCGGCTCGGGGGATTACGGCTGCCGAGGGCGGGTGGAGAGTCACTCCGGCTGCTTCCATTCGCCTTGACCCATCGCGCGGTGGCCTCACATGCGTCGACCCGCACGGCCGCTGTCCTGCACGTCCGTTCATGGGAAGCCGATGTCGTTCAACCGCTCCTGCGCGCCTCCCTCCTCCGCCGGCTTCGCCATGCAGCCAGGTGGCGGGTGACGCTGCCGCGTCTCGAGCGTCTTCTGTCGGAATTCCCGTTTACCTCGGTCGCCCGTCGCTTCCCGTGGTATCGGGCCCCCCATCACCTGAACGGCTCCGGGATCTAGACGACCTCAGATCGATGGCTTTGAGTCGCTCGAGCTCTTGCCGTAACGCCGCGAGCTCGACGGAGCGCTCACGTAGCTGGCTTTCGAGCAGGGCGGCCTGAGCCTCCAGACGGGCCACCTCGGCGTCCCGCTCCGCACCTCTTCGCTCCAGCCGCCTTTCGCGATCGGCGAACCGCGCGATCCGGGCGCGCAGGTCGTCCAGGTCGGAGCGATGAAGCTCCAACTCCGATTGAAGACGGCTGCGATCCTCCAGGAGCGCGCCGATGCGACGTGCCTCGACCCGGTAGGGGTTGTCCGGAAACAGCGAGTCGAGTCGCGCGAAGTACTCCAGCGCCAGCGAGGGATCGAACGCGTCGGAGGACGGGAACGCGTGCACGAGCCCTGCACGGAACAGCGAACGCTCGTCATAGCGGAGCGCGCTGTCCTGCTCGAATGCGGCAGCGGCGGCGGCGTACCTTCCCCGCTCGAAGTGCTTGTCGAATACGCTCGTCGCGCACCCAGCCGCGAGGGCCACCAACAGGATCGGCAAGGCCAGCGGAGTGCGGTTCATCGCGGTCTACGTCCCCGTGCGGGCCAACTCGGCCTCGGCCCATTCTGTCCGAGCATTGGGGATGAGGAGCGAGAAGACGCTCCCGCCTCCGCTACGGTCCGTCACCTGGACCTCGCCCGCGTGCGCGGTCGCGATCTCTCGACATATCGCGAGTCCGAGACCCACGCCGCGCTCGGTATCGCGCCCTGCGGAGGCTGCCTGGTGAAACCGGTCGAAGATCCTGCGTTTGTCGGCGCTCGGAATCCCCGGTCCACGGTCGAGGACCGAGATTCGAGCCACCTCGCCCCCTCTCTCGCGCGTAGAAGGGGTCGCAAGCTGGAACGCCCCGCCGTCAAGGCACTCGACCCGTACGACGACTCGGCTTCCAGGATCCGAGAACTTGACGGCGTTCTCGAGCAGATTGATCACGACCTGGGTTACCCGATCCCCGTCGCATTCGATGTGTACCGCGCGGTTCGGCAGTTCGGTCTCGATGCGCAGCCCGCGATCTGCCGCCTGCGAGATGATCTCCAAAACGGCTGCCCGGATGAGAGCCCCCACCTCGTGCTCCCGGAACTCGTACTCGATCGCCCCGGCGTCGAGCCGCGCCATGTCGAGCAACTTGCCGATCATGATGGAGAGTCGGTCGGCGCTCCGGGTCGTGAGCCGGAGGAGATGTCGCTGCTTTTCGTTCAGTTCCCCGGGGAGCTGGTCCAGCAAGAGTTGATTGGTCTCGTGTATGGACGCGAGCGGCGTCTTCAGATCGTGGGAGACCTGCGAGAGGAAGTCGCGCTTCATCCGGTCCAGCTCACCGAGCCGCTCCGTCATGGCGTTGAAAGTCTGCGCGACCTCGGAGAACTCATCGGATCCCTGCGTGTCCACCCGCACGGAGAAGTCGCCCTCCGCTACGCCCTGTGCGCCCCGCTTCAGTTGGCCGAGGCGCTCCGAGATGGACCTGACGATGATGAGGGCCAGCAACACGGCGGCCAGAGCGGCCGCCACGCCGGCACCGCCCGACATGCGGCTCGCACGCCGCGCGGCTGCCGTGGAGAGCTCCACTGTCGCCGCCATCGCGAGCTGTGAGGCCTGGCTCACCCGGAGCGTCTGGCGTCGTAAAGGCTCCACCTCGTTCGCCACGTCCGCGAGTCGGGCGGACAGATCACCGTCGGCCGCGAGCGAGTCAGCCGATGCCCCGAGCGAGACCGTGCGCAAGAACGCGTTCCACAGGCCGGACAAGAGCTCGACTTCAACCTGTTCATCCCCGGTGAGTGGCAGGTCGCGGAGCTGCTGAAGCGAGCCGGTAAACGCGCGGCGCGATCGCCGGTACGCCTCGAGGTAGCCCTCGTCGCCGGTCACGAGATATTTGCTCGCGTTCTCCTCGAGGTCGTCGAGTTGCCCGAGCTGGTCCGTCGAGCTGAGCGCGAGTCGCACGGTCACGGCCGAAAGATCACGATTCAGCCTGGCGACCTCCTGGATCACAGACACGTGGTACACGAGCATCGCCACGACGAGCGATACGAGTAGCCCGAAAGCCAGTCCGAGCTTTGTCGAGACCCTCATCCCGTTACCCGAGCCATCGCGTTACTCGAGCCATCGCGGGCGGACTGCTACGACTCACCATAGAGCTTCAGCTTGTTCCGAATCGTCTTGACGTCGATCCCCAGTTGTCGGGCGGCAGCCGCCTTGTTGTAGCCCACCACCTCGAGCGTCTTGAGGATCAGGCGCTTCTCCGCCTCGGCGGCCGAGATCCCGAGCGGGAGCACGACCGCGTCCTCCCTTTGGTTGCCGGACTCGCGCAGGTAGGGTGGAAGGTGGGTGGGGTCGATCCACCCGGCGCGAGCGAGGATCGTCGCCCGCTCGAGCACGTTCCGCAGCTCCCGCACGTTTCCGGTCCACCGGTACGCTCCCAGAAGCTCGCGCGCCTCCTCGCCCACGCCGCTCACGGCCGCATCGTGCTTCTCGTTGAAGATCCGGATGAAGTGCTGCGCGAGCAGTGAGAGATCCTCCATGTGCTCCCGTAAGGGAGGCAGCGTGATGTGGAAGACGTTCAGCCGGTACAGCAGGTCCTCGCGGAGCTTGCCGTCCTCGACGGATTGCGCAGGATCCTGGTTCGTCGCCGCCAGCACCCGCACGTCGAAGGAACGCTCCCGGGTTCCCCCCACCCGTCGCGCGCGGCCCGATTCGAGAATCCGGAGCAGCTTCGGCTGCATCGTCGCCGGCATCTCCGCGATCTCATCCAGGAGCAGGGTGCCGCCGTCAGCGAGCTCGAAGCAGCCGGGTCGCGGATGCGCGGCCCCCGTGAACGCTCCTTTCTCGTGACCGAACACTTCGCTCTCGACCAGGCCATCGGGGATCGCAGCGGTGTTGATCGCCACGAACGGGCCATTACGCCTGGTACCCATGTCGTGAACCGTGCGGGCCGCGAGCTCCTTGCCGGTCCCGCTCTCCCCCGTGATGATCGCGGACGCGTCGCTTTCGGCGAGCTGCTCGATGAGACGATACACCTCGCGCATGCTTGGACTCATGCCGATCAAGGCGCCGAAGCCGGGCTCGGCGTCGAGCATCGATTCCACGCGTCCGATCTCGCGGCGGTGTCGCAGCTCCTCGAGCGCGGCTCGTACGGTAACCTGGAGCTTTGCGTAGTCGAGCGGCTTGGTGAGGAAGTCGTCGGCCCCGCTCTTCATCGCGTCGACGGCCGCATCGATGCTCCCGTGCGCGGTGATGAGGATGACGGGGCGCAGACTGTCCTGCCCCTTGAGGTGCTTCAACAGCTCGAGCCCAGAGAGATCCGGAAGGACGACATCCGAGATCACCAGGTCGGGGTCGTGTCGCTCGATGACCGTGCGCGCCTCTGAGAGCCGGCTCATCGTCGACGATGAGCAGCTTCGGCTTGGTTCGATCCGCCACCAGTGTCACCCCATCACGAACCCACCTCCCCACTCGCCACCCGACACGATCCGCTCCACCCGACCACTAGCACGACTCGATGTGTTAGGAACTGCTGTACCAAGCTACCAAACAGCCCCCGCGCGTGCCAATGGCTCGTCCCTCGGCTGGGGTGCGAACGCCGGCAGTCCCGGCGCGGGGTCGCACTCCGTACATTATGGCCGACGGCGACGTGGGCTCCGAGAGGGGGACTTGCCGGGCGAGATCCCGGCCGCTGGCAACCAGGAGGCGGGAGATGAACGATGGCCGTGCGCGCGTCCGCATGCGCGGTGAGGGTCTTCGGATCGATGACGTCGTCGCGGTCGCCCGGGAGGGGGCTCCAGTCGATCCGCTCGAGCCCGACGTCATCGAGCGGATGGAGGCCAGCTACGGCTGGATTCAGGGAGTGCTGGAGTCGAATGAAGAGACGATCTATGGCGTGAACACCGGCTACGGGTCGCTCGCGAGCCACCGGATCGCGAGCGAGGACGCGGGCCTCCTGTCTCGCAACGTGATCCTCAAGTGTGCGGTTGGGGTGGGAGACGCGCTCCCGGAGGACAGCGTGCGAGCGATGCTCCTGATCCGCGCCAATTCTCTCGCCAAGGGAGTCTCGGGGATCCGCCCCGCGATCGTACAAACGCTGGTCGACATGTTGAATCGGGGGGTCACGCCCCGGGTGCCCGCGAAGGGCTCGCTCGGGGCCTCCGGCGACCTGGCTCCGCTCGCGCACATCGCGGCCGTCGCGACGCGCGGGCCCGAGAGCATGCGCGCTGACTTCAGCGGCGAAGCTTGGTACGGAGACGAGCTCGTCAGTGGCGACGAAGCCATGCGGCGCGCCGATATCACGCGGCCCGTGCTCGAAGCGAAGGAGGGGCTCGCGCTCACCAACGGCACCTCCATGATGGTGGCCGCCGCAGCGCTCGCCGTCCACGATGCAAAGCGGACCCTCGCCCACGCCGAGATCGCGGCTGCACTCAGCATGGAGGGTCTTCGGGCGCTCTCCGAGGCCTTGCACCCCTCCCTGCACGATGTGAACGGGCAACCCGGGCAGGTGCGAACCGCGGCCCGTCTGCGCTCGTTGCTGACGGGGAGCGGGCTTGTCGATTCGGACCCCGAACGGGTTCAGGACGCGTATAGCGTGAGGTGCACGCCGCAGGTGTTGGGGCCGATACATGACATGCTAGCGTTCATCGAGGAGCGAGTGGAAGCCGCGATGAACGCCGCATCCGACAACCCGCTGATCTTCGTTAATCGCGCGGACTCGGATCGCAAAGCCGTCTCGGGCGGGAACTTCCATGGTGCGGGCCCTGCGTTATGGCTGGATGTGCTCGGGATCGCGATCGCAGAGGCCGCCAACATCAGCGACCGGCGCGTCTTCCGGCTGCTCACTCCCGAACTTTCCAGGGGGCTTCCAGCGATGTTGACCGAGAATCCGGGTCTGAACGGCGGGCTCATGAGCGCCCAATACACGGCGGCGGCACTCGTATCGGACAACAAGACCCTGGCCCACCCGGATAGCGTCGACTCGATTCCGACCAGCGCGAATCAGGAAGACCACGTGAGCATGGGGGCGAACGCTGCCCGCCGGGCGCGCGAGATCGTAGACAACGTGGAGTACGTCGTGGCCGTCGAGCTGCTGGCGGCCGCGCAGGCCATCTACCTGCGCGAAGACGGTCCTGCTCTGCTCGGTCGTGGAACGACCGGAGCGTACGCCAAGATCCGCGAGCGCGTGGAGCCGGTCTTGGAGGACCGCGCGCTGGCTCCCGACATCGAGACCCTGGTCGAGCTGATCGACAGCGGTGGCATCGTCGACGCGGTAGAGGAGGCGCTCGGAGAGGAGGCGCTCGGAGACGAAGGACCGGGAGACTCGCGATGACTGGCACGGCGATCCGACGGATACGCGCGCCTCGGGGAACGGAGATCTCCTGCAAAGGATGGCACCAGGAGGCGGCCCTGAGGATGCTCATGAACAACCTGGATCCGGAAGTGGCCGAAGATCCGGACCAGTTGATCGTGTACGGTGGAAGCGGCCGCGCCGCCCGAAGCTGGGAGTGCTACGAGAAGATCGTTCACACGCTCCGGCGCTTGGGGAACGACGAGACGCTGCTCGTTCAGAGCGGGAAGCCGGTCGGCGTGTTCCGCACCCATGAAGAGGCTCCGCGGGTATTGATCGCGAACGCGCACCTGGTGCCGAATTGGGCCACATGGGACGAGTTCCGCCGCCTGGAGGCGCTCGGGCTCACGATGTTCGGGCAGATGACGGCCGGCTCGTGGATCTACATCGGCACGCAGGGGATCCTGCAGGGCACCTACGAGACGTTCGCCGAGTGCGCGCGCCAGCGTTTCGGAGGTTCGATGGAGGGCCGGTTGGTGGTGACGGCCGGACTCGGTGGCATGGGAGGGGCGCAGCCACTCGCCGCTACCATGACGGGCGCCGCCTTCCTGGGCGTCGAAGTCCGCGAGGAGCGGATCCGTCGCCGCATCGATACGGGGTATTGCGACCGGCTGTGCACCGATCTGGACGAAGCCCTGGAGTGGGTGCTCGACGCGAAGTCGAAGGGCGACGCCCTGTCGATCGGTCTGCTGGGCAACATCGCCGATGTCCTGCCACAGCTCGTAGAGCGCGGCATCGTACCCGACGTCCTGACCGATCAGACGGCCGCACACGACCTGCGCCTCGGATACATCCCGGCCGGCATGTCGGTAGACGCCGCGCTCCAAATGAGCGAGCGCGATCCCGCCGGGTACGAAGAGCGGGTGCTGGACTCGATGGTCGTCCATGTCGAGGCCATGCTGGCCTTGCAGGAGGCGGGCGCCGTGACGTTCGACTACGGGAACAACCTGCGGGGTCAGGTGGCCGATAACCGAGGCATGAAGGAGGCCTTCGATATCCCGGGCTTCGTGCCGGAGTTCATTCGACCCCTCTTCTGCCGCGGGGCGGGGCCGTTCCGGTGGGCGGCACTCTCCGGTGACCCCGAAGACATCGCCGTGACCGATGAGGCCGTGCTCGAGACGTTTCCCGAGAAGGACAGCCTGGTCCGCTGGATCCGAAAGGCTCGCGAGAAGGTCCACTTCCAGGGACTCCCCGCGCGGATCTGCTGGTTGGAGTACGGGGAACGAGCGGAGATGGGAGAGCGCTTCAACCAGCTCGTGCGGAGCGGGGCGCTGAAGGCGCCCATCGTGCTGGGCCGCGATCACCTGG
Organism: Gemmatimonadota bacterium; assembly: GCA_039588275.1. Lineage (GTDB taxonomy): Bacteria > Gemmatimonadota > Gemmatimonadetes > Palauibacterales > Palauibacteraceae > JBDHAC01. The sequence continues at coordinate 12,310 of JBDHAC010000083.1, read as the reverse complement.
ATACCGGGTCGGTCGCCTCGCCCAACCGCGAGACCGAGGGCATGCTGGACGGGTCCGACGCGATCGCGGACTGGCCGCTCCTGAACGCGATGCTGAACACGGCCTGCGGCGCGAGTTGGGTATCGGTCCACCACGGAGGGGGGGTCGGCATCGGGTATTCGATACACGCCGGGATGGTATGCGTCGTGGACGGGACCGAATCCGCCAGCCGCAGGCTGGAGCGCGTGCTGACCGCCGATCCCGGCAGCGGTGTGATGCGACACGCGGATGCCGGGTATGAGGGGGCGATCGCCACCGCACGGGAGCGCGGCGTGGATCTCCCCATGTTGGAGCCCTAGCCAGCGCATGCCGGTGCCCCCGCACGATCGAGCCGCGCGAGGCGATCCGTGCCCGTCCTGACGAACATCGCCCGACTCGCGACGTGTGCTGCGGGCGATGGCCAGGCGGATGCGGGCGTGATCACCGACGCAGCGCTCGCGTGGGACGGAGCCGCGGTGTGTTGGGTGGGTAGCGCCCGCGACCTTCCCGATCCGTACGTGGACTGGGAGAGGTGGGATGCTGGCGGGCGTCTGGTGATCCCGGGCCTCGTAGACGCACACACGCACCTCGCGTTCGGCGGCTGGCGTGCGGAAGAGTTCGCGGATCGGATCAGGGGCGCGACCTACCTGGACATCGCGCGGCGCGGTGGCGGGATCGCTTCGACCGTGTCGCGCACTCGCGCACTGGCCGAGGATGCGCTCCTCGCACGCTGCCGGGGCTTCGCACGCGATATGGTTCGGCTCGGGGTCGCCACGATCGAGTGCAAGTCGGGGTACGGTCTCTCGGTCGCCGACGAGCTCAAGCTCCTGCGCGTCTACCGGCGCCTGTCGGAGGAAGGCCCCCTCCGGATCGTCCCCACCCTGCTGGGTGCCCACGTGGTACCGGTCGAGTTCGAATCAGATCGCGCCGGATACGTACGACTGTTGCTGGATGAGCTACTCCCGGAAGTAGCCGCGACAGGACTCGCGCGCTTCTGCGACGTCTTCGTGGAGGAGTCCGCCTTCACGCTCGAGGAGGCACGCACGCTTCTGTTGGCGGCCCGAAAGCTGGGGCTGGGGTCGAAACTGCACGCGGATCAGCTGAGCGATGGCGGTGGTGCGGCGCTCGCGGCCGAAGTGGGCGCCGTTTCGGCCGATCACCTCGAGCACGTCTCCTCGGACGGGATCGCGGCGATGGCGACGAGCGGCGTCGTTGCCGTCACCCTACCGATCGCCACGCTCTACCTGAACCAGGATCCGCCCCCGGCGAGGGCGCTGATCGAGGGTGGAGTCGCCGTCGCCGTCGCCACGGACTTCAACCCCGGCACGGCCCCGAGCTACCACCTGCCGTTCGCCATGACCCTCGCGTGCACGCGGCAGCGCATGACCCCGGCAGAAGCGTTGAAGGCAGCGACGCTGTACGCCGCGCGCGCGGCGGGCCTGGAGGATCGTTGCGGGTCTCTGGAACCGGGGAAAGCCGCTGATTTCGCAGTACTGGACGCACCCGACGTCGAGACGTGGCTCTATCACCTGCGTCCCAACGCCTGCACCATGACCGTGATCGATGGAGAGCTGGCCTGGGGCGAGGGCGCCCTTCCCTGGCGAGATCCCAGCCCTGAATGATGCGCTTGTGGCGTAGGGCCACGCGCTGGCCCTACCGAGGTCGTCGGGTGCTGTCTTGTGGGTGCCCTGGGACGCTGTCCTTGAGAATCGGTCCCGGAGGGCCTTCAAGACCGATCTTCCATCGGTCCCAACCACCCTCCTCGTTCTTGGCCAGGAACAGGAGCTCGGTGGCGGCCTCCTCCATGTCCACCCCGATCAGGCGGCCGTCGTAGCGCTCCTCGATGTGATCAAGCGGGGTGTGTCCGACTACGTGGACGCTACTCCTGAACCGCTCCAACACTTTGGTCAGGTACTCGCCCAGCGTGTCGCTGTACACCAGATCCCTGTACCAGAAGATGCTCTCGGAATGGTTGAAGAACGTCCAACGTCGATCGACGGCGGCCGAGTCGAGCGTCGTCTCCTCGGCCCACGCACCCAGGAACTCGTCATCGTACCAGTGCGTGAAGAGCTCCTCCCCCATGTATAGGCGAAGGGTGTCGTTCAGCTCGCTGAGCCCGTATCCCAGGTACCGCGGGCCGACCCCACCATGCGCGAGCAGGACATCCTCGATCCGGAGGAGCGCGGGCTTGCTGGCGAGCCACCGCCCGAGCACGGAGGTATGGGGCTCGAACAGCTCCGAATACCCGACGTTATGGAGCTTGGCGATCGAGTCTTCCTTGTCCGACACGTACCGGGGGTCGCCGATCATCACCATGATCTCGTGATTGCCGAGCACGGTATGGACCCGGCCGCCTGCGGCTTCCGCCTCGCGCTCGAGACCATACACGAACCACAGGAGACGCGTGACATCGGCACCGCGGTCGAACAGGTCGCCGAGCATGACGAGGTGCCGGGTGCCGCCGGTCCAATGGAGCTCGGCATCGATCAGCCCGGCGTTTTGGAGGAGTCCCGCCACGGTATCGAATTCGCCGTGCGAATCGCCGATCACATAAAGGGAATCGACCCCTTCGTACACGAGCGTCGCTTCGGAGGGCGGAGGTTCGAGCTGAACGCGAGTCCGGTGCAGGGGCTCGCTGTCCTCGCTCCCTCCATATTCGAGCAACACGGACTCCCCGTCGCGATGGCCGCCGTCGCTCTGGTCACCGTTCAGTTTGACCACGGCGGCGTGGATCTGGGCGGCGGGTGTCTTCTCCGCCGTTGCCAGCTCGCCGTCCACGTAAGCCCGCAGGACTCCCCGATCCGGCTCGTCCGTGAGCCAGCCTACGTGAAGGTCCTGCTCCACGTGGCGGATGAAGAGCCCGTACTCCCCGTCGAATCGTCCTTCGGGTTCAACGAGGCGTGCGGCCTGGATGCCCGGAAACGCGATCGCGAGCGCTACTCCTGCGATCCCCAGTGTGCCCCGCAGGGACATGACGTGCTGCAACCTAGAAGACCTCATACTTCCCGTTGTCGATGTCCCGGAGGAGTCGCTCGAGGCGACGGTGTACGTTTCGGATCTCTGACGCGCGGAGCCCCATCTGTAACACCGTAGCACGGCGGCGGATCCCCGTATCGGGAGCGAGGTTCTCGGTGGGCTCGACCTGCACGAATTGACCGTCGGGCCCCAAGGAGAATTGGGCCACGACCCCCAGGGCCGCATGCAGATCCTCGAGCGTGACCGCCCTCAGCCGCTCGATGGACGCAGCCGGAAAGCGCTCGATACGCAAGTCGCGCCAGTACGTGCCACGATCGCTCTCCTCGTTGGAGAACGCGAGCCCATTGTCCACGCTGAAGATGCGCGGGTTCGACGGGTCGGTCGAGATGAGAAAATTCCCCACGTTCGAATCGTTGTGTCGGATCAGGTAGGTGAGGAGGTTGAAGTTCCCCGCGTGACGGGCAAAGACCTCGTCCTCTTCGAGCCGTTGCCGGTCCCGGATATCGTCCCTGTCCGCGATGTCGATATTCCACAGCCAGTACTGGAGGACGACGAGCGACATCCGCCACTCCTCGAACGTGGGCTGCGGGTCTTCGATCGCGTTCCGATTGGGCGCCTTGTCGATCGCCTGCTCGACGAAATCGAACGGAAAACAACGGGCGACCGTCGGAGGGACCACGTACTCGGACTCGTCCAGGAAGAGCTTCTGCAGCTCGTACGCCCCGACCTCGTACTGGGGTCGGTTGTTGAACACCTCCCCGCCGACCGGGGCGGGCGCGAACTTGAGCTCCAGCATCGCCCCATCCTCGAACCGGACGACGGGACGGTAGGTCCGCTCGCTGGGGAGGCCCCGGGATGTCGGCATGGTGACGACCTCGAAGGACTGGAACTTGAACCGCTCCTCCACCTCCGATGCCGGCACGATGATGTTGGTGTCCTGCCCCAGCATTGCCGCCGGGGCCAACAGCATGAACGGGATTGTCGAGCTAAACCGCGAGTGCCGGACCATTGAAGACCTCCTTACGACGTGGCGTTTACGCCCTCTAACCTCATGCCTCGGCTTCGGTCAGGTCGAGCGGGAGGTACACGATGAACGTCGTGCCCTCCCCCAGGACGCTTTCGACCTCGATATCGCCACCGTGCTGGTCAACGATCTGTCGCGAGATTGCGAGACCGAGTCCCATCCCGACACGGTCTCCCTTGGTCGTGAAGCCGGGGTCGAAGAGCATCTCGAGCGTATTTGGTGCGATGCCGGGGCCCGTGTCGGAGATCGCCACGGACACCTGGCCCGCGCCCGACCGGCTCCGAACCGTCAGGGTCCCGCGCTCACCCATCGCCTGAAGCGCGTTGAGCAACAGGTTCATGAACACCTGGTTGATTCGGTCCGGGTAGCATTCGACGTGCGGGATGTCGCCGTACTCTCGCACGATCTCGATGTCGTGAATCTCGTGCCCGAGCACGGCCAGAGTTCCCTCGATGCCGTCGTGCAGGTCCACCCGGTCGATATCCGCCCGATCGGGCCGCCCGAACGTGCGCAGGCTGTCCACGAGCTTCACCATCCGATCGACAGCGATGCCGTTGGTGTGCAGCACGCCATCCATCGCACGCACGATCTTGCGTACTTCCTCGAGCTCATCGGGCGTGACGACCTCGTCCTCGAGGATTTCCTGCAGCTTGTTGAGGGCACGCTCGATCACGTCGTGGTTGCTGTGCAGCGCTCCGAGTGGCGTGTTGATCTCGTGCGCTACGCCCGCGACCAGGGATCCCAGCGTCGCCAGCTTGGCAGAGTTGACCAGCTCGGTTTGCGCCCCGCCCGGCGAAGCTCTTCCAGCTCCGAATGCGGATCTTTGCGCGCACTCATCGACGGTCCCGGCACGCTACAGAAACGCCTCGATCAACTTCTGGTGGAACCCGGACAGTTCCTCGTTCGCGACCTCGAGGGCGCTCACGCGCGCATCCAGCTCGTTGAAGAGCTGTGATCGTTCCACGCCGTTTCGGATGATGAGCTTGAGCTCCTCGTTCTCCCACGGCTTCTGCAGATAGTGATACAATCCGGCCTCGTTGATGGCTCGGATCGCGTTGTGCCGGTCCGCATATCCGGTGAGCAGGATTCGCGAAGCCTGCGGGCGACACTCCCGAGCTGCCGTCAGGAACGTGACCCCGTCCATCCCGGGCATCATGTAATCGGCCACGATCACGTGCACGTTCTCCGCGGCGAGCACCTCGAGCGCATCCGACGGCGAGGTGAACGTCAGCACGCGGTGCGACGTCTCCAACTCCAGAAAGCTGCGAATCGAGGTGACGACCATCTCCTCATCGTCCACGATCATCACCGTCGTCTTTTGGTCCGACATCCGTCCTCCGGCTCTGCGTCGTGTGTCTGCGTGGCCGCCGGTCTACGCGCGCACGAGCGTACGGACCCTCCGGGCGAGGCCCTGGAGCAAGTCCAGACCCAGCTCGGGGTGATCTGCGAGGAGATCGTAGAAGTCCCGCCGCTGGATCCTCAACAGCCTGGTGGGCCGAACCGTTCGGGCCTCGACGAGACTCGGATCCTCGTCGATCAGGGCCCAGGTGCCGAACGGCGATCCGTCGGTGACTCGAAGCGTCTGCTCGCCTACGCCCTGCAACTCGACTTCGCCCCGGATCACGACGTAGAGCGCGTCCGTCGGCTCGCCCCGCCGGATCAACAGCTTGCCGCCATCCGCGTTCACCACCTGGGCGATGGACCCGAGAAGGGCCAACTGCGCGCTGCGAGCGCCCCCCAAGAGGTCGACGTTCTGGAGCAGGAACACCTTCTCGATCAGGTCCATGCTTTCCTCTCGTTGCGCGACTACCGGGTCGCCATTCGACGCGAGGCGAGCCCGAATGCGCCCGGCGACGCGTTGCAGGCCCGGGTCTCCCGGCTCGAAGCGCGCGATCTCTGCCGACGTGGACTCGAACCCCGCGTCCGCCATCGCCCACATGGCGCAGCGAGCGAGCCACACGTCTTCCTCCTCCCACAGCGCGCGCAGGATCGGCTCCGGACCTCCCGCCGGGGGCTCCACGCGAGCGGCCCGACGCAAGGCCGGTCGAATGCGCTGGTACAGCGCGTGGCCGACGGTCGTCTCGAGCCACTCAATGCCGTTGGCGCGAGCCCGCTCATCCCCTCCCGTCACGGCCAGGTAGCATCGATACATGCCCGTTGGCGGGTACACCAGACCGAGCCAACGGAAGATGCTCTCCCGGCGCTCGCTCTGGGCTTCGCGAAGGGCTCGCACGAGGAGTCGGACCGAATCCCGCTCCACGTCCAGGCGCTCGGTCACCGCCAGCGCCACCACGTACTTCTCCGCCGCGTCGATCTCGCGTTCCAGGGCGACGCGCACCCGGTTCAGGTCGAAGTCCAGATCGGCATCGCGGGCGCGAAGCTTGTTGAGCGCTTTGAGCGTGCGGTTGTCGAGGACCTGATCGGTCTCCGGCAACAGGTAGGAATGGATCAACGCCTCGACTGTGGCCTGAGTGGGGATGGTCGCCAGCACGGATGGAATGTTGCGCCGCACGCGGGGGTCGGCCGTCTGGTCGTTCAGCTCGCTCGTCAGCGCCTCCAGCACCGCCTCCCCCTGCGCCTCCAGCGCCACCCTGGCCGATGCCCGCGTGTACGCGGACCCGACCGCCCCGATCAACGCCGGGGTGAGCTCCGGACGCGCCAGCTGCCCGGCGCTCTCTAAAGCTGCCGATGCGACCGCCGGATCGGGGTCGCTGATCAGAGTACGCAGGAGATCCGCAACTCCGGGCTCTGACCGCATCAAACCCGCCGCTACCGCCAGCTCCAGCCGTTTCTCTGCATGATTGCCGCTCGGTGTTGCTGCTGCCTCGGCGCGTCGGCGCTCGTAGAACGGCTGCACGATCGACTCCGCCCGCTCCGGAGGAAGATCGTGCGCGAGGCAGGTGAGCGTCGCGGCGCGCACCCGAGGATCTTCCTGGTCCAAGAGCTCCCTGATGAGACCTTCCCGCGACCCGCGCGACGCCTCGGCCAACGTCTTCACGGCCGCCTCACGGACACGCTGATCGTCATCGAGGAGCCGCGCGCGCACGGCGTCGTGATCCACCGCATCGGGGATCCGGGTCAGCAGACCGAGTACGCGCGCTCGAATCTGGGCGCTCTCGTGGTTCAACAACGCGTGCAGCTCGGTCGACAATCCGGCCAGATCCTCGGGGTCGGCGGGCTCGACCAGGTCGAGCGCGAACGCGACCTTCAGCGGGTCCGCATCGGTCATGGCCTCGCGGATCAGCTCGATCGTCGATCCGCCCGTGATCGACACGTACGTGCCCCGCAGGCTCGCGAAGCGGCCCTCGATGGACTTCGCGAGCGTCCTCACGTACTCGCCACGAACGCGGATGAACCCGACAAGGAGCAGGACCGCTAGCGCGAGTCCCACCCAGGTAATCTGGCGATATCCCATCACGAGCAGCAACAGGAAGAGGAGCACGCCCGAGAGCGCCTTGCCGAGCCCCTTCTCCACCGCGACATCGATGTATGCCTTCGCCTTGAGCTTGATCTCATCCGGCACGGGCACGTAGAGGATCTCGCGGCTGGCGCGCTCCGCCGAGTATCGGAACATGCGCTCGCCCTGACGCGCGCCCACGGCGGCCCACAGACCGAAGGCAACCGCGAGGCTTCCTGTCGCGACGAGGATGGCGATCGGGAAGATCAGGACCGCGACCCCCATCCCCCACCTCCGGAGGATCGGGCGCAGGGCGATGAGGACCACGATCGGGAGCCACTGAGTGGCCACATCGACGATCCCGAAGAAGCTGCTGACGCGGTCGCGTTCCTCGAACACCTCCTTGGTGATCGTGGCGTACTCGTAGTCGATGACCTGCTTGACGAGGATGGTGAGGAGGACGGTCGCCGCGATCAGCTGTACCTGCCGGTTGGAGAAGATCCGCCGGAATTCCCCGGCGGAGAGCTCCCCATCCTCCGGGGCCCCGCGCGTGCGGCCCTCATCCGGGTCTTCGCGCGCCCACACGAACAGCAATCCGCCGGCGAACACGACGGTCGCCACCGCGGCGACGAGGAGCAGATTCGGCGAGCCGACCCGCTCGGAGAAGATGGCGGGAACCGCGGCACCCGCCACGGCGCCCACGGATCCAGCCGCGATCACGAGCGGATAGGCGCGCTTGGCATCGCGCGTGTTGTAGAAGAGCTGCGTCGCGATGAAGAACTGGGTGACGAGAGCCGCTACGACGACGTCGTACCAGCCGTAGAACACCATCCCGAAGGTACCGCTCCCCTCCCGGTAGAGGAGCCGGAAGACCACCAGGCTGAGCGCGAAGAAGACCGCCACCGACGGGATCAGGTGCTTCCAGCGCACGCGGTCGGCGAGCTGGTTGTACGCGGGCGCGAACAGCATCACGATCGCGCTCACGAAGTACACCTGATAGAAATCGCCGGCCGCGAGACCGTCCAGCGCGAGCGCCGCCCGAACTGGGCGCAATACACCCACGACGAAAATGACCACGAAGCTGAGGGCCATCATCGCGGCGAGCTTCGTAAAGTCGCGATGCTCCCGCAGCGCTTGCAGCGCCGCGATCCTAGGCTTGACGGTCATCCACTCGCTGGGGAGCGGGTAAGCAGGGGGCGAGCCGAATCGGCGGGCTCAATCACCGATAGCGCCCGCGTCCCCGGCTACGGAGCCGGGGCAACCACGCTGTAGATGTTGTCCTTGTGCCGTGGGCAATACTCGGCGAACTCCTCGAACATGTTGCCGTCCGGATCCTGCGCCTGGACACGTCTGACAAGCTCCGCCCAGGCCGTATGGAATGCCTGCGTGGTCTCGGCGACGTAGTAATCCAGCAGGTTCCACTCATCGCCCCAGGAATGCGTGAGGATCCCGTAATCGAGCAACATCCCCTCGTCGATGAGCTGCTGCGCGATCGGGCGCCACTCCTCGTTCACGAGACGCACCGCGTCGCCGAGCTCCCCGAGTCCGCACTCGAAATACCGCACCGAGACGACCCCCGGTTGCGGGCCCTCCTGAGCAACGACGGGGGCAGAGACCCCGACCAGTGCTACGATTGCAGCCGCCAGCCATCGTTGCACGCGCATAGATCACCTCCCGGGCAGGATCTTGGATCGAGGCGCGACTTGCCTCGAAGCGTCGCCCCGAATGTAGTGGGCGTGAACACTTCTGTGTAGGGAGAGGTGCGATGTGGAAGGAGGTCGTCGGTTGGAATCCGATCAGCTCCATTCCCCTAAGCACGGCTGAGTACGATGAAGCCCCGCCGCTGTCTGGCGGGGCGGGCTACGGGTTCGCCTTCGAGAACGACGACTTTACAAGCGCCCCCGGCCTGAAGGTTCGCCCGTGAAATGATCCTCGACCGGGGTGGACACCCTGTTCCATTTGCGGTCCTTTTGTCGAAGCGACCTTTGCGGCCATCTGTTGCTCACATTGGCCAATCAGCTACCTGTGGCGGATCAAAGGGTATCCGAGGGGGCGTCATGAGGGTTGCCATTGAGGTCACGGCCATACTCACCGTAGTCGCGTTCGCCCTTTGGCGTGCGTACCCGATGATCGAGAGGAGCGCCTCGTTAATGGCGGGGTTCAAGCCGTGTCGAGGCGATTGGTGGGAAGCCGAGCTCCGTGGCTGTCAGAACTGGAACAAGCATCTCCCGGTCGAACCCATCAACTCGTACAGCAATCTTGCTTACCTGGCAGCGGGCTGGGTCACCTTCCGGTACGTCGGGACCCTGGCGGCCGGCCTATTCGCTCTGGTCATGGCCTATCTGTGCGTCGGATCCGCGTTGTATCACGGCGTAAAGACGATTTGGGCAGCGGCGCTCGATCATTCCGGCATGTACGCGGTGTTCGCCGCTCTGGCGTTCTACGCCATGGCGCCCCTGCACCCGTGGATCGTCGTACCCATGCTGATCGGGAGTGCAGCCGCTGCGTACTTCCTTCGTTACGAGTTCCCGGGCAACCTCTCTGTCCGGATGGGGATTCTCCTCTCACTGGTACTGGTAGGAGCCATCTTCCGGGGTCACGTGTGGCTTGGGGTGGGGAGCATCGTCATGTTTGGGGCGGCGTTCGCCATCTGGACCATGGGCAAGCGTCGCATCTTCTGGGGCCGGTGGGGTCACGGGCTCTGGCATCTCCTGACCGCGGCCGCCATTGCGTTGATGTTCGTCGCATTCACGCCGTGATCCGGCGGACAAGCGCGCCGGACGCCCCTCGGGCACTGCTCGGAGCGTTTTCCCCACACCCCGTGTAGACCATCTCCCGACTTGCGCTTGCCCTAGCCACGTCCCCCGGTTGGTACAATCGCGGGTCTTCCAGGCTGTCCATGAAGCGTGGAGGATCACTCCCTCACTCGCCGGAATTCTGTACCAGGAAGAGGCCGAGGCATGTCAGCAGCAAAACAGGAGTACCTAAACGCCAGGGAGGCGTGGGTTAACGCGCGAAGGAACTACAAGCGGGCCCTCAACAGCCTGGCGCTGGAGCAGGCCACGGTCGGCGACATGGGTTCTGCCGGTGAGCGGGGGTTGGATTTTCACTTCAACTACGCGTACAGCATGTACAAGCCCGCGGCCTTGCGATATTTGCAGGCTCTCGACACGTATGCACGCCAGGTTCGACCCGAGCTCAAGGCTCGGCTCATGTACGATTATTTGCAGGAGGCTGCGCTGGCCCAGATGGTTGGTCAAGACAGTGTGGCGGACCGGCATCTGCAGTCCGTCGAGCAATTGGCGGTCGAGAGTGTGAAGGTAGCCCATGCGGAGTGGGTGCGGACCGGCAACAAAGAAACCTTCGCGGCCGTGTTCGTTGCGCTCAGTGATGCGCAGTTCATGAACGCCGACCACGATCCCGAGGTCAAGGCCATCGCGGAGGAAGTCTTTGACTTGTATGAGCGAGGCAAGGTGAGGCGCGAGCCGGGCGTCGTTTATGTCCGTCAGACCCCGAAGGTTCCTCGGGTTACTCGGCCGCGGCCAGGGCCGGCACTGTGGATCAAACGCACCATCGAATACTGAGCACAGTGGCAGCCTCCCCGCTGGATCTGGGGACGCACGAGACGGCCAGGTAGCCTCGGTCGGAGCCCGCTCCACATCTTTCCACGCCCTCCGACGTAACGCTGGTCTACATGTCGCTGTGTTTATCGGGACTCTCGGACTGAGCGGGGTAGCGTCCTTCGACTCTCTCCTCCACGCGGGCTCCGCGCCCCCTCTCCGCTTCGGGGCAGTCGAACCGGGGGGAAGCGTCTCCATCCCAGCCTTGCGCGTCCCGTCCTCCCCCGGGCATCGTCGAAACCTCACCCACAGCCACAGGAGGTCCCCCATGCGTGCCCTCGCCCTTGCATCGCTCGCGCTTCTCATCGCTTCCCCCAGCTCGACCCAACAGTGGACCGCTGAGGAACAGGAAGTCCTCGATACGATCACCATGTGCTGGGACGCCTGGGTCGAGGCGCTCGCGGACGAGACACCGGATCACTTCTACGAGACGTGCCGGATCGATGAGGACCAGCTCTTCTGGGACACGACGAGTGGCGCGCCTTCGGGTCAGCGAATGGTTCGCCGCACCTGGGATAACTGGCGACAGATCGGCGGCAATTGGGCCGACATGCGCCCGGTCGCCATCCGCATCTTCGGCGACGTCGCCGTCGTCAATTTGTACGGCTATTGGACGGTGAAAACGCCGGACGGGTTGGTCACCACGGAGTACAAGCGGACGGAGGTTTTCCAGCGTAGGGATGATGGCTGGACCAGCATCGGCGTTCAGGCTACTCCAGCATCGTCCGCAGACGCCGACCCGTACAATTGACGCACGCCGCCATTCGGTGGCGGCGGCGGACAGGCAGGCGGAACGTGTACCACGAACATGTACCGTGAGCCTGTAAGTCCAATCGGGGCGGCCGGATTCGAACCGGCGACCCCCTGCTCCCAAAGCAGGTGCGCTACCGGACTGCGCCACGCCCCGTTGTATGCTGTTTCCCGCGCGGTTGCGCGGTTTCTACCCCTTCGCTGCCTGTTCGGTTTGCACCGAGTGTGCATGTTTCTGCGTACGTTCGGTCGAGTGATTATCGGCTGGCCTCGCGCAGTTCGCTAGGCTCCAGTATGACGTGCAGCGTCGTTGCCTCGTCGGCGTGCTGATACGACGCCAGCATGGACTCGACGCTGCTCCATCCCCCAGCCTGCGCCACGTCGGCGTCGGGGTACTGCTTGCGCTCGGTGGACCACTTCCGGCGATAGGCGTGCCACTTGCCCCGCTTGAGCGGTTCTAGTTTCGCGAGCTTCTCGCCCTTCGCGAGCCAGTTGTGGGCCAGATGGCGTGAGATCGGTCGGTTC
>JBDHAC010000082.1:4807-15505 GCA_039588275.1 Gemmatimonadota bacterium | reverse complement strand
GTGCTCTGGCCGTCCGCGAGCGTGAGCGGGATCCCATCCGCCAGGACACGGACGCCCCGCACACCGAATTGGGCGCGTGCCCCCTGGCCCCGCATCGTGACGCGGTCACCCAGCAAGAAGTTGCGGCGGTTGTGGACGAACAGCCCCGGCACGAAGCGCAGCGCTTCATCCAGCGAAACGGCGCGTTCGGCCTCCTGCACCGCAGCGCGGTCGGCCACGCTGATCGCGTAGGGCAAGCCCGCGAGGGCGGCGACAGAGCGCGCGACCTGGACGGCGATCTCGCTGGCCCGGTACGCGGGCAACGTATCCCGCGCGGCCTCGGCGCGGGCGCTGTCGGGGACCTGCCCATCCACCCCGATCGGGGTGAGCGCCAGGGCCGCGAGGCCTGTGAGCATCGCGGCTCGGTGAGTTCGGCGAGTGAGTTGCACGTGGCCCGGATTCATGGGGCCGCAAGATAACCCGGCCCGTACGGCTTGCCAGGCTCGGTCTATTCCTCGCGCAGGACCGCCACCGGCTCCACCCGCGTCGCGACGGTGGCCGGGATGAGGCACGCCCCCACCGCGACGGCACTCAACAGGAGCGCGACCGCCATGTACGTGACCGGATCCGCCGGGCTCACTTCGTACAGGAGGCTCGTGAGCAAACGCGATAGCCCGAGTGCCGCGAGGATCCCGAGTGCCACGCCCACAGCGACCAGCGCCATCCCCTGACGCAGGAAGAGAGACCGCACGGCCGAACGGTCGGCGCCGAGGGCCATACGTACGCCGACTTCATGACGGCGCTGGCCGACCGAGTAGGCGATGACGCCGTAGATACCGATCCCCGCCAGGACGAGCGCGATGCACGCGAAGCCCGCCAGCAGCCAGAGGTTGAATTGCGGCTGGGCGACGGCACCCCCCACGCGGTCTTCCATCGTCTGGATGTCCGACACGGGCTGATCGGGGTCGAGCGCCCATACCGTCTCACGCACCGCATTCGTCACCGACGCGGGGTCGGTGCTCGTGCGCGCAGCCAGGAACATCGTGTTGACCCCGAACTGCGCGTACGGATAATACGCAGCCTCGCGGCCGATGGTGCTCAGGTCGTAATGCCTCGAGTGTCGGACCAGACCGACGACCTCCCTCCAGATTCGCCCGTCGGCGTTCTGGTCGATGCTGACCCGTTGGCCGATCGGGTCTTCGTTGGGCCAGAACCGGCGGGCGAACTCCTCATCGACAATGGCAACGAGAGGCGCGTCGATGTTGTCCGCCGTCGTGAACATCCGCCCCGCGAGGAGCTGAACCCCCACCGACTGAAAATATCCCGGGCTCACCCAGCGCCGCTCCGCCTCGATCGAGGCGAAGTTGTCGCCCGGATCGGGCTGCATGGCCTCGGACCGCTCCACCCTCGTCGTACCCGATGCGTACGCGCCGCTCAGGGGGAGGTGCGAGACCAGGCCCGCCTGACTCACCCCCGGGAGAGCCTCGGTGCGTTCCAGGAGCCTGTCCCAGAACGCGCGGGTCGCTTCCGCATCGTAGCGGCTGTTCGGGAGCGATATCTGCATGGTGAGGAGCTGTTCGGTCGAATAGCCCGGATCGGCTGAGAGCAGCCGGTTCAAGCTGTGCATCATCAAGCCGGCGCCCACGAGAAGCACGATAGCGAGTGCGACCTCCGAGACCACTAGCGACGTCCGCAGCCGCACACCGCCGACGCCCGTCGTGCTACCTCGTCCTCCCTTCTTCAGAGACCCGAACAAGGACTGCTTGAGCGACACGAGCCCCGGGGCGAGGCCGAACAGCAGTGCGGTGGCCACGGCAAGGGCAAAAGTGAACAGGAGCACGGTCCCGTCCATCCCGATCGCGTCCCGCAGCGGGAGCGCTTCGGGAGCCACCGCGACGAGCACGCGAACCAGCCCGAACGCGACCACGAGACCCAGTATGGACCCGACCAGCCCGAGGACGAGGCTTTCGGTCAGGAGCTGCCGGACGAGCCGGCCACGCCCGGCGCCGAGCGCGGCGCGCAGGGCGATCTCGCGCTCACGGGCAGCCGCCCGAGTGAGCTGGAGGTTGGCCACATTCACGCAGGCGATGAGGAGGACGAAGAGCACGGCCCCGAGCAGGATGATGAGCGCCGGCTTCACATCCTCGACGAGGTCGTCGTGAAACGAGAGCACCGAGATGTTCCAGCCCTCGACCCGGTCGTAGTACTGCGGTGTCCGCTCGTGCATCTGGACGGCCACCGCGTGCATGTCGGCCTCCGCCTGGGCCAGGCTCACGCCCGGCTTCATGCGCCCGAACGCTCGAAGGAAATGCCCGCCGCGTCCCAACTGGTCGTAATTCGCTCCGAGGATCGGGACCAACGGGGCCCACATATCGATGCGATCGGGGAACTGCGCATCGGGGTGATGAATCCGGAAGTCCGGCGGCAACACGCCGATCACGGTGTACGTGACGCCATCCGCGGTCAGCGTTCGTCCGAGCACGTCCTGCTCTCCGCCGAAGCGTCGCTGCCAGAAGCCGTAATCCAGCACCGCCACCGGATCCGATGCAGGGGTGTCATCGTCGGGTCCGAAAAGCCGGCCGAGCGCTGGAGGAACGCGGAGGACGCGGAAGAATTCGCCCGATGCACCCGCCGCGCCGATCTGCTCGGGCTCTCCCTGACCGGTGAAGCTCACCGTGGTGGGCACGACGACGCCGATGTCCTCGAACTGCGTCTGGAACTCGCGCATCTCGACGAACTCGGGCCCTGATACCCAGTTCTGGGGCAGGTCGGGCCCGAAATTCGTCCAGATCAACGCCAGGCGATCGGGCTCTTCGTACGGGAGTTCTCGCAACAGCACGCCGTTCACGACGCTGAATACGGCCGTATTGGCCCCGATCCCGAGGGCCAACGTCGCGGCGGCAATGATCGTGAAGACCGGGCTCTTCCTGAGGGTCCGAATGCTGAAGCGGAAGTCCTGGAGAAGCGTGTCCATGCGGGTTCGACTCCTGGCGTCTGCGGACGTGATCACGGCGGCTATCCCAACTTGGACGCTCGCATGCCCTGATTAGGTTCGAACGGACTTGCCACCCGACCGGTTTTAGACCTGCGGGTCGAGGTCGCCCACGCTCCGCGGAGTCGCCCGGGGCTCGTGCGCGAAGCGGGTCGCCTACATCCAGTGAGGCTCGAGCTACATCGGGGGAGACTCTGGCTACATCCAGGGAGGCTCGGACGCCGGGGGACCCATCGGCCGGTTCAGCAGATCCCGATACTCCGGGTGCCGGTCTAGATACCCGAGGGCGAACGGACACACGACCGAGATGGCGAGGCCATCGGTCCGGGCGAGCTCAAGCGCGTGACGGTTGAGCCGGCTCGCCAGCCCGCGACCCGAGAGTGAAGCCGGGACCTCCGTATGGATCAAGGCGAGCTCGTGGGGGCCACGCGTGTATTCGAGGTATGCCGTCTCGCCGCCGATGGTGATCTCGAACCGGCCACCCTCGTGATTGTCGTGAATCCGGATCTCGGCTGACTCGTTCACTCCCTTTCTCCTGCCCTCCCGTCTGTGCGGCGGCACGCGGCCCACCTCAGGATGGTGGAAGGCGCCCCGTTTGACGAGCGGGGTCGCGGCACGGCATCCTCTGCGGGAACGCGCCGGAGTCCCCGACGCGCCGAACGTCCCGAACACCTCGGAGAATTCCCCACGCGCCCGTGCTCATGAATTCCTCGGGTCACCTACGATGGCGCCGGGCCGCCCTGGGGGGCATCGTCGCGTTGAGCTGCCCGCCTGCCCTGGCGGCTCAGACGACCGACTCGCCTACCGCACGGGTCGGCGTCGTCCGGGCGCCGGTCCGGTTGGATGGAATCCTCGATGAGAACGCTTGGCTCGAGGCCGGATTGATAGACGGCCTCACCATGACCGAGCCGGTCGAGGGCGGCGATCTGGTGGGTCGGACGCGCGTGAGGCTGCTGGCGGACCCCACCGCTCTATTCATCGGCGTGGAGGCCCTCGACCCCGACCCGACCGGGATCGTCAGTTACTCCATCGTCCGCGATCCCGAGCTCCGCAGCGAAGACCACGTGAAGATCGTGCTCGATCCCTTCCTGGATGGGCGGTCCGGGTACGTATTCGCCGTGAACCCCCGGGGTGCACGCTACGACGCCCTGGTGGCAGAACGCGGAGAGGGGGAGGACCAGCTCTGGGATGCCGTGTGGGAGGCCAAGACGGCCACGACCGAGCAGGGGTGGTCCGCCGAGATCCGCATCCCGATGCAGAGCCTGACCTTTCGGCGGGGGCTTCGGGAGTGGGGCTTCAACATCGAGCGGCGGACGGATCGGTTGCAGGAGGTGAGCCGCTGGGCGAGTCCGATTCGCGATGCCAAGGTCACCCAAACGAGCCGCTCGGGGCGGATCACCGATCTCCCCGAGTTCACCACCGGAATCGGGCTGACTGTGCGACCCTCCTTCGTGGGCGGGTTCGAGAAGCCGGAGCCCGACGCCGAGACCGACGACACGTGGGACCCGAGCCTCGACCTCGCGCAGCGGATCGGCCCAAACGTGACCGCGATCGGGACCGTGAACACGGACTTCGCCGAAACCGAGGTGGACACACGCCAAACCAACCTCACTCGCTTCCGGCTGTTCTTCCCGGAGAAGCGGACGTTCTTCCTGGAGGGCGCCGACATCTTCGACTTCGGGATCGGCCTCACCGCGGGGTGGCGTCCCAACATCGTTCCGTTCTTCACGCGGAGGATCGGGTTGCTGGAGGGCGAGCAGGTGCCGCTGCGGGTGGGCGGGAAGCTGAGCGGGCGGATCGGCAAGACGAACTTCGGCGCGCTCGTCACGAACACGGGCTCCGTGGACAATCTGGTCGACGGCACCACGATGGGGGCGATCCGGATCCAGCAGAACGTGATGGAGGAGTCGACCGCGGGGGTGATCGCGACGTTCGGCGACCCCACCGGAACACCGGGCAGCTACATGGTCGGCACGGACCTCACGTTCCAGACGTCCCGCTTCGCCGGAGACAAGAACTTTCTGGTCGGAATGTGGGGGCTGCTCACCGACCGCGAGGGGCTCGAGGGTGACCGGACCGCGTTCGGCGCCAAGATCGATTACCCGAACGACACTTGGGACGTAGCGCTCACCTATCAGCGCATCGGGGACGGCTTCGATCCCTCGCTGGGCTTCGTGTCGCGCCGCGGGATCCAGAACATCAATCCACGAGCCACCTGGCACGTGCGCCCCGGTTGGTCGTGGCTGCGGCTCATGCGGAACGAGTTCTATCCCAGCCTCACCCTGGATCTGGACGGGAAGTGGGAGAGCTACCAGATCTTCACGGCCCCCATCAACTGGACCTTCGAGAGCGGCGAGCGGTTCGAGTTCAACTTCAATCCCCAGGGCGAGCGGCTGGTGGAACCGTTCGAGATCGCCGACGGAGTGGTCATCCCGCCCGGCTCGTACCACTTCATCCGCTCACGAATGGAGCTGGACATCGCGTCCAAGCGGATGGTGAGCGGGCGCGTCACCTGGTGGTTCGGGTCGTTCTACAATGGCGACCTGGACCAGCTCGAGCTGGGGCTCAACATCAATCCGGCGCCGCTGGCGACGGTCGAGCTGAACATGGTCCGCAACACGGGCTCGCTGCCGTCCGGAGATTTCGCCCAGGAGCTGTTCGGCGGACGGCTCCGGCTGAATCTCTCACCGGACCTGGAGTTCAGCGGCTTCGTCCAGTACGACAACGAGACCCGCGAGCTCGGGGCCAACACGCGGCTCCGGTGGACGTTTCGTCCCCTGGGCGACCTGTTCGTGGTGTACAATCACAACATCGAGAATCTGACGGATCGATGGGAGCTCTCCTCCAACCAGTTGCTGATCAAGCTGTCCTACGCCTTCCGCTACTAGCGGCCTCCGGGAGAGGAGTCGAATCATGAAACGCCATCCACGGATTGTCGTCTCCGGCCTCCTGCTCATCTTGCCAATCGTCCTGGCTGGAATGCTAGCGGCCGGGTGCGCGCCATCGCGCGATGCGCCACAGACGGACACGACCGCCTCGTCGGACACGGAGGCCAACAAGGAAGTCGTGCGCCGCTTCGTGTCGGCCATCAACGAGCGCCGGTTCGACGATCTGGACGAGCTCGTCTCGCCCGAGGTCGTTCGACACAGCCCCTCCACGCCGGGACTCGACGTGCGGAGCCTGGACCAGTTCAAGGACTTCCTCCAGCAGGATCTCGCGGGCGTCCCCGATGCGGTGCAGGAGATTCGCATGATCACGGCCGAGGGGGATCTGGTGGCGCTGTGGGCCAACTACTCGGGGACGCAGGATGGCCCGATCGGGCCCTTCCCGCCGACGGGACGACGAGTGGACGCGGATTTCGCAGGCTTCCTCCGGCTTGAAGACGGCATGATCACGGAGATCAACGTGGTATGGGACAACCTGAGCATGCTCGTCCAATTAGGGCACCTCGAGCCCCCGCCGGACGGCGGCTGAAGCGGGCTTCCGACCGGTGCTGCGCCCGGGGTTGTTCGTCCTTCTGACGAGCGCGGTCGTCGCGTGTGCGCCGGAAGTGGGGCTCACCGGGGCGGTCGACCAGTTTCTCGAGACGTACAACTCGTACAGAATCGACCAGGCGCTCGAGCTGGTCACGGCGGACGTCGTGCTCGTCGAGCCAGGGGCAACGCCCCTGCGCGGCAGGACGGCTCTTCGGGCCCGGATGCAGTGGGACTCGGTGCTCGCCACACGGTTTCAAGCCACGCCCGCCCGGGTCCGGGGCGACACCGTGGAATTGCTCGGCCTGCGCCAGGCGAGCGCCTGGCTCCAGCTACTGGGTATCGACCACCTGGAGCGGCGAGCGCCGCGCTTCGTGTTCAGAGACGGCCTGATCGAGCGCATCTCCCTGGGTGCCATCACGCAAGCCGGTCGGGAGGCGCTCGATCGTGGACTCGACGACTTTCTGCCGTGGGCGCAGCACGAGTTCCCACAGCGGCTGGCGCGGGTGAGACCCGATGGGGAGTTCGACCATCAGGCGCGGTACGCAGCGGACCTCCTCAGCCTCCTGCAAGAGTGGCGCCGGCCCGAGCGGTAAGACGCGGTTACAGCGTGGGGCCGAACAGCAGCAGGTTCAGAAACAGCAGGTTGAGTCCGTACCACTGACCCCGATACGTAAGATCATCCGCCAGGTACACGACTCTGCCCTGGCCCGCGCGGCGCGTGATGAGGAAAGGCCGCCCCGCGATCTCTTCCCGGTCCGCCCCGGTCACGAAGCCATCCAGTACGAGGTCGCCCGGGTCGGCTCCGTAGCGCGCGAGAACCTCGATACCGGGCGCCGGCTCGACACTCAGAAGCACCGGATAGGCGCCGGGTACGGCAAACTCACTCGCTCGCACCCCGACGCCGACGAGCGGTCCACCGACCGATCGCACTCCCGGTCTCCACTCGGCCCGCGTCGTCGCCGGGAGCGCGGAGTCCGCAAGCTCCGCCGCTTCCCAGCGAGCCCGCAGCGCCGCCCCGTTGGCTTCGGAGGCCCACCCCTCGAAGGTGATGCCCGCACCCAGGAGCGAGTCGCGCGCGACCTCCACTACCGCGCCCTTGACCGCGATCAGCGTGCCGCCCCCGCGCACATACCGTCGGAGGTTCTCGAAGTCCAGCCGGCCCGCATATCCGGCGCTGAACCCGGGGCCACCGCGGATGGCCATCCCCGCGTGCGGCAACACGACCGCCGTGTATTTGGCGAGATCCGCCCGATTGATGGTTTCCAGCATCACGGGGCTAAAGGCGAGCCCGAAATCCGCCTCCAGTACGTTCCGGATGCCACCGAAGATGTGGTCCTGCGACACGGGCCAATCCGCCACGACGGCCACGAGGGGCTGTGGGACCGCGACGAGACGGCTCTCGTCTCCGAACGCCACGCCGGCGTCGGTGAACGGGCCCGCGACCTCGATCGCAGCACCCCCGAGCGCGCCGACCAGCTCGGACAGTCGCTCCTCGAGTCCGCTCGGGTTTCTCTGGCGGATGGCGGCGAAGGTCCCCTTCCGAAACGCTCGGCCGCCGACCTCGAACGGGGCGCGGAAGACACGGAGACGGAATCCCTCGCGCATGAGCCGGATCGCGATCCTGTAGGACGACTCGAGCCCCGCCGGGAGTATCCAGGCGTACGGAGGTTCGGGACGGCCCAGACTCGTCGGACCACCGGCGGCCGCGGCCTGACCACCCACGGCGTCGGTCAGTCCGGCAGGCACATCGCGAAGCGCGTAGGCTTCTACACCGAACAGATTGGGTAGCGCTCCCCACGTGACGTCGTAATACGGCATTCGACGGCCGAAGGGGAGCTCGACCAACGGATCGTCGTAGTCGATCGTCGGGTCGAGGAGCGCCCGTGCGAGGCGAGCCCTCGGTTGGGCGAAGTCGACTACGTATGTGCCGGCGTCGAATGGGCGCGGCGCTGCGCGATCGGGCGCGAAGAAGGATGCGGCGGTAGCCGTGAAGTCCTCGTTGGCCTGACGCACGTTCACGCCCTGCAGCGCTAGCCGCTCCACCAGCCGGCTTACTTTGTCGGGGTCCGCCCCATCCCCTGCGGCGGCGAAGGCCACTGCCTGCACCGCCCCCGCCCGGGCCGCCTCGACGCCGTCCACTACTACGTTATGCGCGTCCCTCAGCAGGGCCTCCCGGTTCTCGGACGCTACCTGCAGCAACGACCAGATACCCTCCGCATGCCGATCCATGGCCATTCGCATGGTGGCGAGTGTCCCGTCGCTCCGACGAAAAGCCAGCGTCTTGCCGGGTCGGCCACCGAAGGTCTCATACAGAAAGCTCGCCACCGATCCGCCCAGCATTCCCCACGAGAGCCCGAACCCGACGCTCGTCACTCCCTCGTAACCCTGGCGGGTGTTGAACGTCCAGCCGCGCCGGCCGAAGTTCTCGCTCGCGCGCTCCGCCACCCGCTCCCACCAGCCCGGCGCCTGCTCCGGCCACAACGGGTGGTACGGGCGCGGGAACGGTGGCAGGAAGATGACGTCCGGTCCGCTGTGCACGTCGAGCATCAGCTGCGGACGCGATTCGGTGACTGCCCGAGCGAAGGCCCGCATTTCGGGCGTGACGAACCACCCGAAGTCGCGGTTCACATCGATTCCGAACGCGTTCCCATCCGTGTTCATGCCCCAGTGGGCCGAATTCTCGACCGCGTTGGGGTCGGTCGAGGCCCCGTCCACGTTGTACAGCTTGTGCCAGGTCACGTAGCGGGCGTGAGAGTCCGGATTCGTGAGCGGGGCGAAGACGACGAGCAGGTTGTCGCGAATCGTCTGTGCTTCGGGGTCGCTTCGAGTCGCCAGCTCGTACGCCACCTCCTGCAACACCTCGACGCCGGCCTCCTCATCGGTGTCGACGATGAAGATCCACACCACCGCGGGAGTGCCACGCACGAGCGCCGCGAGCTCGGCCTCAGGAAGCACCGCCGTTACGTCCGTCAGTCGTCGAACCCGTTCGAAGATCGCAGCCCGTTCAGCCAGGTTGGTCTCACTCGAGACGGTCACCAGGGGGAGCGGACGGCCCTGAATGCTCCGGCCGTACTCCCGGTACTCGACGCGCGGGCTCCCCTCGGCCAGGGCACGGTAATAGTCGTACAGTGCAGCCGTGATTGTGTACCGGCTTCCCAACTCGTAGCCGTGGAACTCGGACGGGGACGGAAGGTCAGGTCGGGACTGAGCCCGCAGGCTACCCGGAACCCCCAGCAGCGCGAGCCCGAGCGACCCGAAACGGAGGACTGTCGGCAGGTTCTTCATCGATCTTTTCATCTTCGGCTCGATGCGATGGAGCGGCTCGATGCGCTATGGAGGCGCAGCGAGCCGACGGGGGTGACGCTCGGAAGGTGAAAACCCGCGTACAGCGCGAGCAAGGGGTAGTGATCGGTGCGCCTGGGCCGCTACGTCAGGGCCCGCCCACGGAGTCGAAGAACTGGATGATCTCCTGGCTGGCCACGATGTCTTGCGTGGTGCGCCCGAATGCGGAGGCTGGCAGGGGGTTCGCGCTCCCCGGCCATGTGTGTCCGCCACCGTTGATCACATAGAAGGAGAGTTTCGCCCCGCCCGAACAGCCGCTGAACTCCTGGCGTTCGACGGTCGTCGCATCCGCGGCGATATCGGGTAGCGGCTCCACGCTCGGAACGGGATCACAGGCGCTGATCGCCGCCCATGTCGCCAGCGTCTCCTCGGCGCCCATCAGCACGAACAACGGGCCGCCGACCCTCCCGTCCCATGGGAAGGAGACGTCTTCTGTGCCGTGAAGGAACAGCGTCGAGATCGAGCGGACCGGCGCGCAGGTGTCGGCGACGTTCTCGAGCATCGTCGCTCCGACGCTGGCGATCGCCGAGATCACGTCTGCCCCATCGCATGCCAGCTTGTGCGTGAACATGGCCCCGTTAGAGAACCCCGTCGCGAAGATCCGGGCCGGATCGATGTTCAAGCTCGCCGACAGCACTACCAGCATGGCTCGCGTGAAGCGCACGTCATCGACGCCCGCGAGGTCGGGCCCAGTGGTCGACCCGACCGCCCATCCGAGCTGCACCCCTTCCGGGTACACGGTGATGTAGCCCTGCGGATCGGCGAATTGTTCGACCGCCGCCAGCGCGCGGATTTGCTCGGGCGTTTGTTCCGCGCCGTGGTACACGAACAATACCGGCGCCGGCACGTCTGCCGTTGCGGAGGCGGGTACGTGCACCAGATAAGACCTGTTAAAGCCGTCCAAGCTGA
>JBDHAC010000082.1:0-4786 GCA_039588275.1 Gemmatimonadota bacterium | reverse complement strand
CCCCCCCCGTACGTGGGGTGGGGTAGGGGGGGGGGGGGCGGACCGCTCGTGATGTCGGAAACCCCGCAAGCCGTCAGGATCGTCAGGCACGCCGAGCGCAACGCGATCCTCGAAGCCCTCCGTACGACTGCAGCCTTCATGTATTTCAGCCTTCGTGTAGCCGTCGTCCGATTCCTGCGGGATCACGGTCGCCCGTTTCGAGGCGCCTGTCCGGTCGATCCTTGAACACCCCGCGAGTCGGTATCGGGTTCCACCGAGACGGGGGGTGTCGACGAGACGACCGACTCGCACGACGAACCGACTGAGCCTGCGCGTCGGAGGCTCCGGGCGCGGGCTAAGAGCGAGGTCGCGCCGCGAGCCTCGCGCTCTCACGGCAAGAAGCGGAAAACCCTCTCCAGTCCTCACTTTTCCGGGGGTCTGGTTGCCGCAGGATTGACGAGATTCGCGATCGGGAGTACCTTATCGCAGCGTCCAGGAGCGTACGAAATGCGGGATCTGGGGAGCGATTTGAACCCAGGCCCGTTTTTTTTGCTCTCGGCCGCTGGCCCCGCTGTCCGCACGGATGGAGGTGGTCAACGAGCCCAGCGCGGGGGCAATGGTCCGCGAGTGTTTGTAGTCGGTAGTGACGGCAGGTCCGTACTCCCGGCGACACCACCAAGAAAGTAGGAGTACGGCAATGCCGAGCAACGGAACCGTGAAGTGGTTCAGCGACGCCAAGGGTTACGGCTTCATCGCTCTCGATGACGGCCAGGGCGAAGTGTTCGTCCACCATTCGGCGATCCAGTCCGAGGGCTTCCGGACCCTGAACGAGGGTGACCGGGTGGAGCTCGACGTCGTGGAGGGCCAGAAAGGTCCTGCGGCGGAGAACGTCCGAAAGGTCTGAGGCGTCAGGACCCGAACGGTCTGAATAGACGCTCGAACGGGGCCGTCCTCATACGAGGGCGGCCCCGTTTCTCTTTCCGGGGCGCTCGGCCCCGCGCTCACCCCGGGACATTCACCTCTGCATTCAACAGCGCCACCAACTCACTCAGCTCGGCATCCCAGCCGCCGTCGTTCACCTGGCGGTCCTTCTCGAGGACGAACCCGCTCTCGCACAGCTTGAGCAGGGTCCCACCGTCGGGCGTTGACTCGAGGAGCCACTCGACGATCGTCGTCACTCCATCCTCCAGGGTCGTATTCGGATCCCGCGCCCAACGCCACACGAGTCGCGTGGGAGGCTCCATGACCTCGACTCGGAACGCGTACCGGCCGTGGTTCTCCCAGAACCAGCCGCCCTCCGCACCTGGCCGAAGCTGGCCACCATCCACTCGATCCGGGAACCAGCGCGACAGCTCCCCGGGATCGGTGATGGCTCGCCACACGCGCTCGGGGGAAGCGGCGAGCTCCAGGGTTTTCTCGACGGTACCGATCATCGGACTCCCTCCAGGTGTTTGTGCAGCCGGTCGAGCCGCCGATCCCACTCCGCCGCGTACGGCGCGAGCCATTCCTGCAACTCGACCAGGGGCTGCGGATCCAATTCGTGGATGCGCTCACGGCCTGCACGAGTCGTTCTCACCAATCCGCACGCCGCCAGCGCGTCGAGGTGTTTCGTGATGGCCTGACGGGTGATGGGGAACCGTCCGGCGATCTCGCTCAGCGAAAGGGGACCGGAGGTCCGCAGTCGCTCGAGGATCTGCCGTCTGGTCGGGTCCGCCACCGCGTCGAAGAGCGTGATCATAAATAGGATAATATGCAACCGTACGGTTGCATGTCAAGCCAGGAGCCACAGAGTCTCAGAGGAAGCTGTTGCGTGGTTGTCGGGAGGGACTACCTCTTCCGAATGCCTCGGCTGAGGGCCGACCGAGGCCGATCGGCCCCCGCCGCCTCCGAGTCCTCTGCATCTCCCCGGGAGGGCGGGGGAACGCTGGGCTCGAAGCCCTCGATCTCGGCTCGCTCGATCGGCTCACCCGTCAAGGCTTCGATCTGCCGCACCAGGAGCCAGTCAGTGGGCGAGACGAGGGTGATCGCGTCTCCGGTCTCTTCGCCGCGCGCGGTCCGGCCGACGCGGTGCACGTAATCCCTCGGATCTTCGGGCACATCGAAGTTGATGACGTGCTTGATACCACGAATGTCCAGCCCGCGGGCCGCGACGTTGGTTGCCACGAGGATCCGGGTCCGCCCGTCCCGGAAACGAGACAGGCTCGAGTCGCGTTGGTCCTGCGACTTGCCGCCGTGGAGGTCATCGACCGAGACCTCGCGAGCGCCCAGGAACTCACTCAAGTAGGTGGCGGTGACACGCGTGCGCGTGAACACGAGCACCTGGCCGGAGGCCATTTCCTCGAGGATGTGCAGCAGCAGTTGGTGCTTGCGAGCCCAATCCACCGGGTGCACGACCTGACGGATGCCCTCGGCTGCGGCCTCCAGGCCGACGTTCACGCGCACGGGATCGCGCATCATTTCCTGCGCGAGCCACATCACGCCGTTGGGCATGGTGGCCGAGAACAGAAACGTCTGACGGGAAGCGGGGGTCGCGGCTACGATCTCCTTGACATCGTCGATGAACCCCATGTCGAGCATCCGGTCGGCCTCGTCCAGCACGAGGACCTCGATGCCGGAAAGATCCGCCGCACCGCGGTTCAGATGATCCAGAAGCCGGCCGGGAGTCGCCACGAGGACGTCGCAACCGAACCGAAGCTCGTTCGCCTCGCCCCGGACGGAAGTCCCTCCGTGAACGATGACGGCTTCGATGGAGGAGGCTGCCCCATAGCGGACGACGGCTGCTCCGACCTGCTGCGCCAACTCCCGGGTGGGGGTCACGACCAGGCCCCGCGGGTGATCCAGATGATCGCCGCCCGCGAGCCGCTGGATCATGGGAAGCGTGAAGGCTGCCGTCTTGCCGGTTCCGGTGTGTGCGGTGCCGAGGATGTCCCGACCTTCGAGCGCGGCCGGGATCGCCAGCCGCTGAATCTCGGTCGGTTCCGAATACCCGACCCGAACCACCGCCTCGACCAGATCAGGTGCGAGGCCGAGCGCGGCGAACGCCTCGCCCAGCGGACCACCCCCCGGGGCCGGCGGACCACCCTCCGGGGCCGGCGGACCACCCTCCGGGCCCGGCGGACCACCCTCCGGGGTCGATGGACCACCCTCCGGGGTCGATGGACTCCCGTCCTCGGTCACCGGGAGTTGGCCCGAACGATCGTGTTCCGGAGGATACCTACCCCCTCGAGCTCGACCTCGACGACGTCTCCAGGCTGCATGGGCCCCGTCGTACCAGGTGTGCCCGTGAAGATCACGTCACCCGGAAGAAGGGTCACGTACCGGCTCACGTAGCTCACGATCTCATCCACGCCATACAACAGATCCTTCGAGCGCTCCGACTGCCGGAGCTCGCCGTTCAACCGCGTCTCCAGGAGCAGGTCGCTGTAATCGAGTCCGGAGACGATCATCGGACCACACGGGCCGAACGTGTCCGAGCCTTTGGCCCGGAGCCACTGCAGATCGGCGCTCTGCCAGCCGCGCTCGCTGACGTCGTTGCCCGCCGTCACTCCGAAGATGTACTCCGGCGCATCACGGGGAGAGACGTCCTTCGCGCGCCGTCCCATGACGACGACCAGCTCACCCTCGTAATGCACGTTCTCCGCATCGAGAGGCAGCACGATCTCGTCACCGGGACCTATGATGGAGGTGGGCATCTTCGCGAATAGCCCCGGATAGGCCGGAGCCTCCCGATCGCCAAGATGGCTCCGGTAGTTGAGCCCGACGGCGATCACCTTGCTCGGCTCGCACGGGGACAGCAGACGGACCGACGCCAGCGGGAGGGTTATCCCCGTCTCTTGGGGGGCCCCGAAGGGATCGCCGGCCAGTTGGCGGACGGCGTCCCCATCCACCACGCCGTAATGCGAGCCCCCTTCGTATGTGTATCGGACGTACTTGTTCAACTGCTGTGCACCCATGACAGCGGGCCAATTGATGGCGAGAGCTACGGCCAGGGCGGCCCCAATTCGACTCGGCATGACACCACTAAGGATGCCGGCCGGTCGCCGGTGGGCAACCCCGGAGCGGAAGGCCGACGTTCGCTCAGGGCGACGAGCGGCGCCGTTGACGGATCGCCCCGGGCCTCTCAGGGCGCGGTATGCAGGATCCACCGGAGGCCCCGACGAACCTACCGCAAGGGCCGGAGGACGCCGACGTCACCCAGATTCTGGGGGAGCTCTCCGAGGGTGACAGCGACGCCCTCGACCGGCCGTTACCAGTGGTGTACGAGCACCTGCGCGGGCTGGCGCAGCGCGAGCTTCGGCGCGAAAGAGCCGACCACACGTTGAGTCCCACGGCCCTGGTCCACGAAGCATACCTGAAACTGGTCCAGCTAGACCGGATTAGTTGGCGGGGACGGGCGCACTTCTTCGCCGCGAGCGCGGGGGCCATGCGCCGCATCCTGGTCAGCTACGCGCGCATGAAGAAGGCGGAGAAACGTGGGGCGGGGGCCAGCCACGTACCGCTGGAGAGCGTCGTTCTCGCCGCGCAGAACCGGCCGGCGGATCTCATCGCGCTCGACGAGGCGCTATCGGAGCTGGAGCGGCTGAGCGAGCGACAGGCTCGCGTGGTCGAGTTCCGGTTCTTCGCGGGCATGGGCCTGGAGGAAACGGCGGAAGCCCTCGATGTATCGCCGGCGACGGTGAAGCGGGACTGGACCGTGGCGCGGGCATGGCTGAATCGCGAGCTGAGCGATCGGACCTCATGATCTGCGTGGCTGCTCACGGGCGGCCGTGCCGGGGGTGAGGGGGACAGCCAGCCCTCAGTCGGACAG
>JBDHAC010000081.1:0-16445 GCA_039588275.1 Gemmatimonadota bacterium | reverse complement strand
CAGCGCCCCCTCTTCATGCACTCGATCCAAGAACGCCAGATAGGCCGGGCTCGGCTCGGCAAACCCCGGATCGAGAACGCGGCGAACGCGGAACGCATCGAACACCGCGGCGCTCCCCCCGAAGTGGTCCAGGTGTGGGTGGGAGAGAACGAGCAACTCGACTTCGCGCACGCCGCGGGCACGCAAGAACGGAACGATGGCACTGATCCCCGCGTCCCCATATCGAGGATCGGTACGGAATGGTCGAGATGTGGACGACCCGGCCAGGAAGCGAGACCCAGGTCCACTGTCGATCAGGATCCAGCGCCCGCGGCGCGTGCGGATGGCGGCGGCGTCGCCCTGCCCCACGTCGAGCGAGCAGACGGTCGTGCTCCCGCGATCAAGCCAGCGCAGAAGCCCGGGCATGGCGATCCACGCGACGCACGCGCTGGATGCGACGAGGATCGCGGCGATACGCCGGCGAGCATGAAGGAAGACCGAACACGTGACGATCGCCGCCAGGATCAGCCACCCCGCCACTCCGAGCGGAGGCGTGTCCCAGTGGAGAGGCAGGGCCGCGAAGCGCGCCGCCAGCGCATCGAGTAGTCGCAGCGCGGACGTAGCCGCCCCACCGGTCCAATCGGCCATCCAGGCCGGGAGCGCGAGTGTCAGGATGAGGGCCGGGAGAGCCAACGCGACGAGACCCGAGCCGAGGAGGCTGCTGAAGACGGCCGCGGGGACGATGCGCCCGAAGTGAGCCGCGGCAAATGGGGCCGTGAACAAGAAGGCCGCGAAGCTCGAAGCGACGGCGATGGCCGGCGACAGCCAGCGTCGGCTCATCCGCTGGTCGGAACGCGAATCGAGACGCTTGAACAGACCGCGTGCAGCGGCTCGGCCGGCGACGATCCCCGTGAAACCGGCGAACGACAGCTGGAAGCTCGGGTGCAGCAGAACGAGCGGATCCGCCAGGAGCGCGATGGCCCCGGCGAGACCGGCCAGGTCGGCGAGGCTCGCGGGCGCACCGCGCAGCCGAGTCGCCGCGTATCCGGCGAACAGCAGAAAGGCACGCACTGCCGAGGGGGGTGCGCCGATGAGCAGCACGTACAGACCCGTCCCTACCACGGCGATCAGGTAGCGCCGCCAGTGCCGCGTCCACAGGCCGAGGCACCACAGTACGCCACCCGCCAGCGCGCCGATGTGCAGGCCGGATATCGCGAGGAGGTGTCCGATTCCGGCGTCCGTGAACCGGCCTCGCACGTCAGGATCGAGCGATGCTCGGTCCGCCAGAATCAGGGCCTTGCCGGTGGCGACGACATCGGGCGACAGCGATTCGTCCAACCGGCGAGCGGCCGTTTCTCGAAGAAGCGCGGCGAACCGGGCCAGCCGGGTGGATACCGCCAGACTCTCGATCGAGCTCGGCCCACCTTCCGCCGCGAGGAGCTCGCCCTGGATGTACCCCAGGCGGTCGGGAGTCGTGGGGAGTGAACGGGGGCGAGGGTAGGATCGCCACACGCCGCTGAGCGCGACCGCCGCGCCGGAGGAGACGGCCATGTCGTTCGGCCACACGCGCGCGCGGAGCCGGGCTACACGACAGCGCCGTCCACTATGAGCCAGCACCGGCGCCGCCAGACGCACCGCGACCGGCCGGCGACGCCCCCCGGCAGCTCTTGCGGGGACGGGATCCAAAAGGATCCCACGCGCGGCGAGATCCTCCCCGCCTCGCAACTCGACTACGCACGAACGGGCGATCGACGCTCCCGCAGTCCGCCCGATCGCGAATCCCGACAGCGCGATCAGGAGGATGGCTGGAGCGGTATGTGTCGATGGTGCGAGATGGGAAGCGGCCGGTCCGAGCGGCGATTGCGGAGACCCCGCACGGAGCCGCAAGACGATCCAGGAGGCGGCGAGCAGCCCGAGCATGATCGCGGCCGCATCGGTCGCCGCGGCCATGGTGGAGCCACCAGGCGGGGCCGACCCTCCCACCCACAGCCCGAGGAGGTCACCACCGGCCAGCGCTACGGCGGCCACGAGTAGCGGTGGTAGCGTCGACTCTCCTCCCTTCTCCCACGCGGTGCGGCCTCAACCGTACGTGGGCGGGGAAGATCAACGCGTCGTCATCTAATCGGGAGTCGCCTCCTCGGACGGTGAGGCCCAATCCGCGGGACTCCGGGGGGCCGACCGCAGCGGGTCTCGAGCCTCGAACGAGGCGTTCCTCAGCGCCCGCCTCCTTCGGCCTTCCGCGCACCAACCCACGAGCAGCGTGGCACCCATCCCCAGGAGAACGGACGTGAAGATCACGATGGGGAGCGCCGCATCGATCCTGAACAGGACGAGATCGATCCGGACGGTCTCGTTGGCGTTCTCGACCGTGAACCAGAATGCGAGCAGCGCCGCTATCAGGAAGGCGACGAGCCGCGGGAGCGCGCGCATGGCCGGGTCGTCCCTCGGTGGGGTCCGGGAGCGGTGCCGGTCAGACCCGGCGGCCCATGAACGTGGCGCCCGTCGTCCCCGTCAGCCGGACATCCACGTATTCGCCGATCAGGTCGGATTCGCCCGCGAAAGCCACGACCTTGTTCTGCTCGGTACGTCCCAGAACATCACCCGCCGAGCGGGCGTCGCGCTCCACTAGGACCTCCCGGACCGTGCCCACCTCTCGTTCGTTCACGCCACGCTGGATATCGCGCTGCATCTCGATCAGGCGCTCGAGGCGCACGGCGGCCACCTCATCGGAAACGGTGTCGTCGGCCGGTAGGCGGGTCGCGGGCGTACCGTCGCGGTGCGAATAGCGGTACAGGTACGCGTCGTCGAACTGCACCTCGCGCATCAGGTCGAGCGTCGCCTCGAATTCCTCAGCGGTCTCGCCCGGGAACGCGACGATCACATCGGTGCTGAGCGCGATGTCCGGCACGCGCTCGCGGGCGAGAGACACACGCGCCAGGAACTCATCGACCGTGTACCGGCGGACCATCCGCATGAGGATTCGGTCCGCGCCCGATTGCACGGGAAGGTGGAGTTGGCGGCACACGGCGCGCTCTTCCACCATCACGTCCATTAGCGACTCCGTCACGTCCTTCGGGTGAGGCGAGGTGAACCTCACGCGACGCACTCCATCTACGCGGGCGACCTCGCGTAACAGTCGTGCGAAATCCCAATCCGCCGAGCTATACGAGTTGACCGTCTGTCCCAGGAGGATCAGCTCGGTGAACCCATTACCGACCGCCCGGCGTGCTTCGTCGAGGATGGCTTCCGGGCGCCGGTTCTTCTCGGGACCGCGAACGTACGGAACGATGCAAAACGTGCAGCGGTGGTCGCATCCACGCTGAACCGTGATCCAGGCGCTGACACCCTCCGCCCGGATGGACTCGATGCCCTCGTAGTCCTCCGCGGCATCGAGCTCGAGCATCGTCTGCCCGCGCTCGAGCGCCCCGTGCTGCATCGCATCGATCATCCCGGCGAGACGCCGGTACGCGTCGGGACCCGCGACCAGGTCCACTCCGCGGGTCTCGACCAGCCGGTGACCGATCCGCTGCGCCATGCACCCGGTCACGGCCATGATCAGGTCGGGACGTCCACGACGGTGGCGCTGCAGCTGACCGATCCGACCGAGCACGCGCTGCTCGGCGTGCTCTCGAATCGCGCACGTGTTGATGACGATGACATCGGCGTTCGTGGCGTCGGGCACCCGGAAGAAGCCACGGTCGGCCAACAAGCCCTCCATCAGCTCCGTGTCTCCGATGTTCATCTGGCACCCGTACGTCTCGATGTACACGCGACGGCCGAGTGGTCGGGTGTGCACGGCAGGGCCTCCACACCCTCCGTCGAGCGGGCGGAGGTGTTCCGTCCGCGCCGTCTTCGTCCCATCGCCGGGACTGGCCCTTCGAAATGTCACCAATCGAGACATGTTCACCGTTTCAGACGGCCGACCGCGCCGTCGATTGCTCGGTTCGCCAGTCGCACGTAGGATCCGGCGTGCAGCGCGAAACCTTCTGCTTCGACGGCCTTCGGGTGCCGGTGGAAATTCGGGGGTCGGCCTCGGAGGCGCTAGTCTTTCTGCCCGGTCTCGGGGCACACCCCCGCTATTATCGTCCGGGACTGGAGCGTCTGGCGTCCGACTTTCGCGTGGTGATGCCCGACCTGTCCTTTCGCACGCACCGCACCCTCCCTCGAGATGTGACGGCCTATCTCGCGCTGGTCGAGGCCCTGGCCGTCGAATTCGCGCCTGGCGCTCCGTGGTGTGGACATTCGTTCGGTGGTCTCCTCGCCCTCTTGAGTCCCAGACCGGCGATCGCGTGTGCGCCCTCGGTACCGATTCGAGTCCCGTTCCTCGTGATCCTCGGGCGAGCGATCCGCCTCCAGCTCAAGGAGTACACGGGCGGCGAGGGCCGGGCCGCCATCGCGTACGCCTGGCGCATCATGCTGGATTACGTTCGAGCCGGGATTGTCACACCGCGCGCCCTCTACCCCGTCGTCGGTGACACGACTCGAGGGTTCGATGACTCTTTCATGCCGGCGGCCGAGTGTGCCGTGGTGTTCCTTTCGCGTGTCGATTGCCTGTACCGCCCGGCCGAGTACGAGGGATACCTCGAACGAATCAGGGCGGGGCGAGTCCGGGTCGAGCAGCTCGGGGCGGGGCACGACTGGCCGGTAACCCACCCGGACCTCGTACCGCGGCTGGTCGGCGAGGCGTATGCCGACTTGCGCGGGCAGCTGTGCTCGGGCGAGGAAGGTGGAGGTGAGGCGGCCGGCCGCTGACGGGGTCAGCCGTCGAGCGAAGCCAACCGTCGAGCGAAGCCAACCGTCGAGCGAAGCCAACCGTCGAGTGGGTCAGGGGGCGACGCGGTCGACCGGCGATGAGGTTAGCCGGCGAGGCGGTCAACCGGCGTTGCGGTCAGCGGGCGACGGGGTCAGCCGTCACTGACGCAGCGTAAAGGACGCCGTCAGGCGGCGGAACGACTCCTCCAGCCCGTCGCGAGCGAAATCGCCCCGGTCACCGAACTCGAACGCCAGATTGAGCTCGGCGATACCGTTCCGGAAGATGAACCCGGCTCCCACCGAGAACGCCGTCTCCTTCACCGGGCTGTCGCCGAAGTTGAACGGCAGCTCGGCGCGTCGCGCTCCAAACCGCACAGGGACGTTGAAACCGATGAGGTGCAGGCTGCGGTATTCGAGCCCGACACCGCCCCACTTGGTATCGTGCGTCCGGAGCCCCTCCTGGAAATCGCCCAGACCCTCCAGGGACGACCACCCGGCCCAACCACCACCGGCAGCCAGAACGACGCTGTCGGCCACGAGCACGCTGGCTCCCACCTCGAGCGTGGTGGGAAGATCGAACTGCACCGAAGCCCGGGTCGAGTCTTGCGGCTCTGCCGTCAGATCGCCTGTGAAGCCCACGCTCCCGGAGACCAGGAAGCGGTTCGCGATGTTTATCGAGGCGCCCGTCTTGAAGCGCCACGCCCGGTACTTGAGCCTCTGAGATCCGCCGGCGTTCACCAGCGCCGGCGCCCCCTCCAGAGGTGGGTCGAACGTCCGGAAGAACGTCTGGCGCGAGAGCGGTCCGAGGCGACGCGCGAGGGAGAAATCGATCGCGCTCATCCCTCCGTCGTGCTCCCGGACTTCCTCGAACGGCACCCGGCCGCTACTCAACACGAGCGTATCGAGGAATCGCGCGGCCCAATCCTGGTCCAGCTCTCCCCCGAAACCGAGGCTCGCGGTCCACCCCCCGAACGGGACGACCGCCCGGATCACGGTGAAGCGCTCACGGCCTGTATCGATCGGGACGGTTCCGCCCTTGACATCGACATCCTCGGCGAGGAGGGCGAGTCCGAAACCCGGTCGGCGGTGCTCCGAAAGATCGGCCGGGTTGCGCAGGCTGTACGTGCCGTACAGCAAGCCGATTCCCGTCGATCCGAGGGCGGCGGCCCGCGCATCGATCGGTGCGACCGGGTAGCCGAGGCCGACCGCCGTCGCCGGCACCTGGGCGAGCGTCGGAGCGGCGATCAGCAGCAGGGCCGCAATGGCGAAACCTGCCATTCGCCGAGGCCTACCCCCCGGAGTCCGTGTGACCTGCCGCATCATGGGCGTCACCGAAAGGGGCATCATGGGACCCCGAAGGTAGGTCGAGGGGTGAGGACGAGAACGAGCTCGGGGCGCAGGCCCGCACCCGCCTCCACCGACCCGAACTCCCAGAAACCCACCGCCTGGCCGTCCGGCTCCGCCCGCAGACCCACCTTCACTTGACCTATCGAATCCGCTTCGACGAACAGAGCACCCGCCACGAGGGCCGTTACATCCACCCGAAACGGCTCCCCTATCGCCAGCGAGTCGGGCTCCAGGAGGGTGAAAGTCGCGGGAGTCGATCCAATCGGCGTCTTCGCGCCGAACTCGAACGGATCCGCGAGCAGCGTTACAGGCCGGACGGCGACGTTCCGCTCCATCACGTACGGCTCCGTCGGCGGTGGGAGCGGGTGGAACACCAGCTCCGCGTGATTCACCGCTGAACCGAGGAGAGGAATCCCATCCAGGCTGTCCGGCGGCTCGAACGTCACGTAGAACCGCGAGGCCGGGAGCCCCGCCACGCGCAGAGCCAGACCCGCCGGCGGCGGATCCGGATCGGTGATGAACGTGCGCACGTCGGTCACCAACTCTTGCTCGATCGGGACCTCGCGACCCTCGAGAAGAGCTTCGATGCGCAGCGCGAGGGCGCGGATCTGAATCCGCGATCCGGGTCCTTCGAGCACGAGCGCGAAGCCCGGATCACCGTCCTGCGCCTGCCAGGACTTGAGGAGCGAATCAAGCGGGACCTGAAACTCGAAGATCAGGCTGTCGCTGACCTCCATCATCTCGGCCGAGGACAGCTCGGCTCCCAGGTCGCCCCCTGGCATCGTCCAGGGACGCCCCTCGGCGGCTTGTGTCCAGGACGCTTCGTCCGGCTCGAACCCTTCCGCCAACGAGATGAGGCGAACCATGAGCGGAAAGCCGGCGAACACGGAGTTCACGGTATCGATCGCGATGCGGATGCTCGCGTCTTCGAACCGCTCGACCGGCAACGTGTCCGCGAGCGTCGTGAGGGTGTCGGGCACGTTGATGCTGTTCAGGCTCCGCGACCGGAACGTGGACTGATCGGACAACAGCACGAACCCGGCCGTGCTGCGAAGAGTGAACCCGCTCACCGTGGTGTCCCGCCAGGCTGGAAGATCCGCGGCCGAGAGCCTGAATTCCCTCGTCGGGGATGACGCGCCCGGCGCCGTCTCGGCGTCCAGGTTGCCGAGCGGGTCCTCGGTGCAGGCCAGCATCACCACCGACGCCACCGCCGCCATGGCCGCCAGTCGTCGGGGCATCTCGCTCATTGGCGACCGCCGCTCGCACCCCGTGGCCGGAGCCTGAAGCTCGCTGGCAGTAGCTCCTCCAGCGTCCAACGCGTCTCCGTCCCATCCGGAGTCACGCCGATGATCTCCAGGTCCAGCCCGAACTCCGCCAGCGCCTGGCGACACATGCCGCACGGCGACGCCGGCTCGGGCCCGTTCGCCGCGACAGCGATGCGGCGGAACCGCCTCGCGCCCTGCGCGACCGCCGCGCCGAGCGCGACTCGCTCGGCACAAATCGTGACCGGAAACGAGGCGTTCTCGATGTTGCAGCCGGTGAAGCGGCGTCCGTCCTCGGTCTCGAGTGCAGCACCGACCTGGAAGCTCGAGTACGGAGCGTATGCGCTCTCCATGGCCTCGAGGGCCAGGGCCCGCAGGCTCCCCACATCCGCCTCAGTCGGCATGCGCCACCGTCTCCGTCTCCACCCGCTCGCTGTTCACGTTCACTCGGGGCAGCCCTTTCCCGAATCCGGTCAACACTTCGTACTCGATCGTCCCGTCCGCCTCGGCCAGCTCCGCCAACGTGATCTCCGCCTCGCCGTCACGCCCGAGCAGGGTCGCCACGTGGCCTGCGTCTACGTCGTCCATGCCGGTAACGTCCACGACCGTGATATCCATACACACGGCCCCGCGAATCGGTACACGCTCACCGTCGATGAGAGCGCTACTCCGGTTCGACGCGCCGTGTGGCAGTCCGTCCGCGTACCCGATCCCGATGGTCGCGAGACGGCTCGGTCGCCCGGTCACGTAGGTGGCCCCGTAGCTCACCGTCGCGCCCGCTTGAACGTCGCGGACCTCCAGCACCCGCGCCCGCACCCGGGCTACCGGCTCGGCGGGCGGCAGCTCGCCTCTGGCCAGCCCGTACCCGCCGCCGAACAGGTACAGACCGGGTCGGACGAGGTCCAGATGATACGACGCATCAGCGAGTGCCGCAGCGCTGTTCGCGATGTGGAGCGCCCCCGGTTCGACACCCGCCGCCCGCAATGTGGCGATGGCGTTCTCGAACCGGGACAGTTGCTCGCGGGTCGCGGCGTCATCCGCTTCGGCCGAGTGAAAATGCGAGAAGGTGCTCTCGAGTTTCAGACAACCGTCGAGCAGGACGGTTGCCACCTCCTTACTCCAGCGCTCCGCCTCTTCCCACGGAAGCCCCGCGCGCCCGATCCCCGTGTCGAGCTCCAGGTGCACCGGGAGCACGGCCCCACCCGCACGCGCCGCCTCGGCGAACCGACGCAGCGAGGCGAGGCTCATGGCAACCGGCTCCAGTCCGTTCTCTATCAGCGCCGGGGAGTCGGCCGGAGAAGAAGGAGAGAACACGACGATCCGCTCGGTGGCCCCGGTGGCTCGGAGCGACGCGCCTTCGTTCGCCGTCGCGACTCCGTATCCGTACGGGTCGACCGCTCGCAGCGCCTCGGCAACGACGGCCGCACCCAGACCGTAGGCGTCCGCCTTGATCATCGGAAGGAGACGCGCGGGCTCGACGATCGTCCGCAGACGCTCCGCGTTCCTGCGCAGCGCGCCGAGATCCACCTCCAGCCAGGCGTTTCGACCCGGTCGGTCTGGGATGGCGTGTCTCACAGCGTGGCCCCTCTCATCGTCCTCCTGATCCGCTCCGCACCGGTCATTCCCCGACAGTCTAGCACCTGTGCGCCGTTGGAAATCCGGAAGCCGTGGCGTACGTTCCCGGCTCGATTATCCCCGGGAGCAGACGCGATTGCACGAGCCTCACGACCTGTCCGCACCGGCGCACCAGGCGTCTGGCCGCGAGACCGACGCGTCTCTCGGGCGGGCCGTCGCGCTCGTCCGCTTTCTCCGGGAGCGGTGTCCCTGGGACGCGGGGCAGGATCCCCAGAGTCTGCGCCCGTATCTACTCGAAGAGGCGCACGAAGTTGCAGAGGCGATCTCCGCCCGAAACGATGACGCGCTGGCCGCCGAACTCGGCGATCTCCTACTCAACGTAGCGTTCCAAATCGCGCTCGCCGAGGAGCGCGGGTCGTTCGACGCGGAAGACGTCATAAGGCGACTCGAGGCCAAGATGGAGGCGCGCCACCCCCACGTATACGGCGAGGCGGAGGCCCCCCCGGATTGGGAGGCACTGAAGGCCCACGAACGTGCGTCGGACGCTGGAGGCGCCGATCCGGCCGGAGACGACGACCCGTTCGAGGGTGTTCCGCTCGGGCTCGAACCGCTCAGTCGCGCGATGCGCGTGCAGGAGCGCATGGCTGCTCTGGGATTCGACTGGCCGGACGTGTCGGGGCCACTCGAGAAGGTCAGGGAGGAGACCCTGGAGCTCGAGACGGCGATCGAGGAGCCTGCGGACGGATCGGACGCAGAGCGCGTCGAAGAGGAGATCGGAGATCTCCTCTTCGCGGTCGTCAACGCGGCCCGACTGGCAGGCACGCACCCATCGAACGCGCTGCTCCGGGCGGTGCGAAAGTTCGAGCGCCGGTGTCGCGCGATGGTCGTGCTCGGCGTCGAGCGCGGCGTCGAGTGGCGATCCGCGTCTCTGGAGGAGCTCGACGAGCTCTGGGACGAGGCCAAGCGCGGCGAGTCCAAGGGTTAGCCCGGTTTTCGAGAGGGGCCCGGCGGCGCTCTAGTCGGGAGCCCTCGCGCCAGGCTGCTGCTCATCCAGGAACCGCTGGATCGCACCGAATAGTGGGCCCGGGGACTCGATGAACGGGAAGTGACCCACATCGCTCAGGACTTCCAACCGGGCATCCGGAAGACGGTCCACCATCTCCGTGACCATCGCGACGGGTATCGGATCCTGGTCGCCGTGCACGACCAGGATCGGAACCATCACCTGGGGAAGCTCGTCCCATAGATCGAGGTTCTCAAGCGGCCCCATGAGAAGCGCCGTCACGTCCCTGCCCTGCCTCGCCGTCCGCTCGGTGAAGGCCAGCCGGAGCGAGTCCGCGTCGTCCGGGTGCGCGAACGTGCCGCGGAAGACATGGTGGAAGAGCCGGTTCAGCGCCTCTTGATCACCCCGTTCGAAGCCCTCGGTGCGCACCAGTGAGTCGATTGCCGCGGCGTCCTCAGGTGCGCGGCGAGCCTGCTGCCTCGCCTGGGTCTCCTGAGCGTACCGCTGTCCCGGCTCCACCGGGCTCATGAGTATGAGCGCGCCTAACCGCTCCGGGTGCTCGAGCGCGTACATGAGGGCGAGCAGGCCACCCCACGAGTGAGCGAGGAGGTTCACCCGCTCGACGCCGGCCAACTCTCGCACGGCGTCCAGGTCGGCCACGTATCGGTCCATCGATATGGAGGCGGAGTCGAGGTCACCGGTCGAGCGACCGAGACCACGTTGATCATACAGGATGAGCCGGAACGTCTGCCCGAGGGGCTCCAGCCCGGGTAGCAGGTAGGAGTGCTCCATCCCGGGGCCACCGTGGACCACGACGAGCGGCTCCCCGACGCCGATGGTCTTGTAGTAAAGCTCGGCCCCCCACACGGCGTGTGCGCCTTCCTCGATCGGGGGACGGAACTCGACCCGGTCGACGTCGCACCCCGCGAGTCCGAGGGCGACCAGCAGGCTACTGAATGGCCGACGCCTTCCCGCCCGCGCTTGGGCTACTCCCACGCGACCTCGTCCCCGAGCGACAAAGGGCCGCCCGTCAGCACGACGCCGTATGCACCGGCGCGCCATTCTGGCGTGAGCGCCGCCCGCAATCCGGGCTGCGCCTCGTCCATGCGACCACAGGGCTTCGTCTCACCGTGGATCTCGATGCGACACGCCCCCAGACGCATCACCCGGCCCCCGCTGTCCTCCAGCTCGATTCCGCTAACGAGCACGTTGGCGCGCCGAGCGGATGGATCGACATCCATGCCGACTTCGGCCGTCGCCCGGTTCCACGCGGAGCGGTCCACGATCGTCACCTGACGCCTTCCGGATTGGTCGGCGTTGTCCTCGATACCTCTTCCGGCGACGAGAGTCGCCGACGACACGGGCTCCATCGGCTCCCGTGCGCCGGGTTTGACCCAGATGGCTTCGACTCGCCCCATGTGACGGCTGGCTCCCCTTACGCGATCACCCGGCTCGTGACCCGCGACCTCACGCCGGACGCAGCTCGACGTCACTCATGCGTCGTCGCCCCCGCCACCTTCTTCAGCAGCGCGATCTGACCCGCATGATAGAGGTCGTGCTGCACGACGCCGTGCAACAGCTCGTAGGCGGAGTACTCCTGCTCGTTCACCTGATCGTTCAGATCCGACTCCGCCAGCCCGCCCACGGCTTCGGTCAGTCTCCTGTGCGTCACCTCCATGGCCGCGAGCGTATCGCTCCACGCCTCGTCGCCGACGTCGAGCACGGGCGGCCAATCCTCCTCATCGGAGAGGCGCGCCGGCTCGCCCTCCAGCCGGCGCCTCGCGGCATCCTGCCATGCCGTGATGTGGAGCACGAGCTCCCAGATCGTATGCGCATCCGCGATCGGGCGGGCCGCCGCGGTCTCGGCGTCCACGTCCGCGAGCAATTCGCGGAGCGCAGGGCCGTGCCAGGCCTCCCCCTCGTAGCCGCGCCGAAGCTGGTCCTGAAGGCGCTCGATCTCGGTCACATCAACTCCTGGTCAGTCGATCGGGGTAACGTCGAGCGACGAGACGTGGATGTTCAATCCGTGATTCACGCGAAGCCCGACGATCCCATCCACGTGCTGGCCCTCCCGCGCTGCCCGGAACACTTCCTGATCGTTCACGAAGAAGACGAGCTCCTCGGTCCCCGCCTCGATCGCGAGCGTGTTCTTGGCGGTGGACTCGCCCTCGGGGCGACCCTCCCAGGTCGTGACGGCCTCGTGCATCGTCCAACCCTGGAGGTTGCTCGTGCCCGAGCCGTCGCGGCGCTTCACCAGGTAGCTGCCGTCGCGGCGAATCAGGAAGTACGTGTACGCCTGGCCATCACCATCCAGGTCCGTTCCCCCGATGAAGATCCCGTACGCCTCGTTCCGCCGACCCGGATCGAACAGGAAAGACTCGGACTCCACGCGAAACGCGCCGCTGGCCGTAGTCTCGGGATGGTACAGGATGCCGGCCGGTCCGGTCGTGATGTGCCAGCCGGGCGGCATGTCCTGAAGATCGGGGGTCTGTCCGCTGCCCGGTCGGTCGAGGCGAATCACCCAACCCTCGGGCGGTCCTCCCTCATCCTGTTGAGCGTCGAGGCCCGTGGTAAGCACGGGAAGTGCTACGGCTGCGAGTGCGAGCGCCAGCAGCGCCCTGTGTGTACGTCCGACCACGATTCCATCTCCAGTCAACGGGGTGTGGACAGTGAGGCCGATGCCCCGGGGCAACCGGGAAGCCGGAATGATATCGCATCGTGGGGGACGCTGCTCGGACGGCGAGCTTACCTGTCCCGCTCTCGGCGAACCGCGATGAACCAGACCGGATCAGCAGCGAGAGAAGCTCGGTAAGCAGGATGAGCGTTACTGGGGTATAGGCTCGCTCCCCCTTTCTGCGAAGATCCCGCCAGGGGTCACGCGAGCTGAGATGGGATCGGGAGGATCAGCCCTCGCGCATTCGTTCGGGACGACGCACGAAAAAGTAGATCGCGGCACCGATCCAATGCGTCAGGGCGATGACCAGGATCCACACGATGCGGTCGTTCCCCTTGCGAGGCTCGTTCTTCGCGCAGTCGATCAACATCCAGATCCAAAACGCGGTCCCCAACACGCCGAATGTCATCATTCCGAGCATCCAGAAAAGTTCAAAGATCCCGAACATGTGCGCTCCTTCCCGCGCGCGGCGGCAGCCGAGCGGCAGTGACGCTCCGGCGGCTCAGTTGACTCTACGGAACCCGGCGGACCGTTGTGTCAACGGGCCCCGTAGTGACGTGTCAGATCAACACCTACCGGTCACGCACCGTTCATGCCGGCCACAACCACGCGAAGGCCCCCGCCGTCAAGCAGGCGTAGATGAAGGCGTCCAGCAGGTGCTTCCCCACACCGCTCCAGGGGCGCCCGAACCAGATCGCCTCCGGCACGACGCCCAACCCGTAGGCATACCACGCGATCGTCCCCGTCACGCGAAACACGGCCAGGTACTCGGCACCCGGCGCCAGCGTTCGGCTCGCCAGGTAGGCCACGGCTGCGCCGATCACGATGTAGTAGATGAAGGACAGCGCCATGGCCTTCCCCATGGGGGGCACCCCGGGGCCCTTCATGGTGAAGAACCCGATCGGTCCGTCGGCGAACCGCTGCTGGACCTCGGGTTTCTTCAGCTCGTCGTGCGACGCGATGTGCGGAAAGTCGTACTGGCCGGGCGTGAGGTTCTGGCCTCTCAACGCGTCGAGGACGGAGGCCTCATCCGGGAGCTCCTTGAAATCGGAGCGGTGGTACGGCAGCACCATCCAGATGAGGGCGCTCGCGGCGAACACGAGGACGGCGGCAAGCAAGATGGGGAGCCACAGGGATGCGATCGTAACCATGGCGCCTCGCAGGTTGAGGTTCGGAAGCGATGCAAGGTTCGGCATGCGATGCAAGGTACGCCACACGGCGCGGGTTTCGTCAATCCCCCGACGCCGAGGCTCTAGTCGAGGGTGAAGTCGGGCGTCGTCACCCGGAAGCTGCGGCTCTCGTCATCGAACCGGGCGCTCGTCGCGAGCCGGTAGGTCCCGGCGGTCAGAGACTCCGCGAGGGCAAAGAACCCGTCCGCCGATGCACCCGCTTCGAGGCGACGCCGGGTCGTGGGGCATACGCCGCCCGCGGGTCCCACCTGGGCAGCTTCCCAATGATCAACGGACCACCGCTCCACCGTGCTGAAGCACAGGTTGTACGTGAGGGCCCGGTCAGATTCGTTGTCCAGACGGATCACGAGCGTGCCACCCCCAGAGCCGGGCTCTCCGATCACGAACAACCGGATGTCACCGGTCGCGGGGCTCAGGAGGAACGCACACTCCGAGGTCAGGAGCGCGCCGAGCAGCACGTACGACTTCCAGGTCGCGACCGCACCCATCATGGGACCTCGCCCCGCAGGATCGTCGCCAGGGTCCTCGCATCGATGTTTCCGCCCGAAACGATGCAGACGATGGGGCCGGGGCCCGCTCCCCCATCCAGGGCCGCCGCCAGGGATGACGCGCCTGCCCCTTCCGCGATGATGCGACTGCGCGTGGCCAACAGTCGGACCGCTTCCGCGACCTGCTCCAGGTTCACCGTGAGCGAGCCATCCAGCAGCTCTTCCGCCAGCTCCCACATCTCGGGAGAGACCCATGGCCCGCCGATCCCATCCACAAAGCTCGGCGTATAGTCGATCTCGACGGGATGGCCGGCCGTCAGCGATTCAGCGAGCGGCGCGGCGCCGGTCACTTCCGACGCGAAGACGCGAGCTTCGGGCGCCAGGGCGCGGAGCGCGGCCGCGATGCCACAGCTCAGACCGCCCCCACCGAAGGGGATGACGACCGATCGCACCTCGGGCAGATCCTCGAGGATTTCCAGCCCGATGGTGCCATTCCCCGCCATGACCGCCGTGTCGCTGAACGCGTGGATGAAGAGCCCTTCCATCCCGGGAAACTCGTGCGTCCGAAACACGTCGAACCACTCGGCGACCGATGTCTTCACCACTCGTCCGCCTAGACGCTCGATCGCCTCGAGCTTGGTCCGCGGAGCGGTCTCCGGGACCACCACACAGCAGGGCACACCGAATCGACGCGCACCCCAGGCGACGCCTTGAGCCATGTTTCCGGCGCTCGCGGTCCAAACGCCCCGGGCGAGCTCGTCCGGGTCAGTCAGAGCCATGACGTTGCTCGCCCCGCGGATCTTGAACGACCCGATCGGTTGCAGGTTCTCGAGCTTCAGATAGATGTCGGCGGGAGCATCATCGAGGTGCACGCGCACCAGAGGCGTGCGTACGACGAGGTCGGCGATCCGTTCGCGGGCGGTCTGGATCTGGGTCAGAGAGGGCGCGGCGCTCACCGGTGCTCCCACGCCCGATCCTGGTCCTGACTCTCGTTCGTCATCCGGTACTCTCCCGCGGCGTGAGCTCCTCGACAGGTGAGCGGTCGGCGTGCATCTACGGCAGGGATGGAAAGCTATGCCGGCGCCGGACGGTGGCAACGCCTTCCCACGCGTGGCAGGAACGCGGCGCACCGCCCTACCTTCAACGCCGACCTCTTCCCACCACGAGGAACTGGACATGGGCACAACCACGTCGGCCAGGACTATCCGATCTCAAGAGGGTGTGCGGAAATCGATCGACGCCTGCATCGCGCTCGCCGAGGACGCACGAGCCTGCGAGGCCTGCGCTCCATCCATATCCGGTTGGAGCGTGGCGAACCACCTCGAGCACCTGTTGCATGCGGATCGTTGGATTGTCGGTTGGATCGAATCCGCCGTGGATGGAGAGGCATCCGAGTCCGGCGGGGAGACGCCCGAGGGAGCGGACCCGGGGGGCAAGCCCAGCGCGTTGGGCTACGTCGTCCTGTCCACGGGATTCATTCCCCGCGGGCGAGGTCGCGCTCCGGAGCGGAGCTGCCCGAGGGGACTCTCGGTTCCGGAGATCCAGGCCGGTTTTCACGAGATCCAGGCCCAGGTAAAGGCCCTCGAGCCCCGGCTGGGTGAAGTGGATACCGTGCCGCTCACTCTTCAACACCCGGTGTTGGGCCGTTTCACGCCGGCGCGGTGGCTACGCTTCGCCGACATTCATCATGCCCACCACGACAAGATCATCCGCGACATACTGGCCGCCGGCGCCGGCTGAGCGGCTTCCGGCGCTTTGTCTCGCGTGGGCTCGGCGTGCGCCGGCTCGCCGCTACCCGGAGTCCCCGCCCACCTCCGTCGCGGTGGTCACCTCGCCGGCTTCCTCTTCCTCGACCTCGAGGGGGATCTCGATGTCCTCGCCCCAGATGTACTTGGCGAACCATTGCCAGTTGTGCCACACCCCGGCCAGCAGCTCCTTGGGCTTGTTGATGCCGTGCCCGAAGCCCTTGTAGACGATCAGCCGAGCCTCGACGCCCTGGTCCTGTAAACCCTGATACAGCTCGTACGCGTTCGGTATGGGGACTCGTCGGTCGAACTCGCCGTGCTGGATCAGGGTCGGCGTCGATGCGTTTGTGATGTTCGTAATCGGTGACGTTTTCGCGTAAACCCCGGGATCGTCCCACGGCGTGCCCTTCAGGTACTGGCGCGTGAAGGG
>JBDHAC010000080.1:0-13996 GCA_039588275.1 Gemmatimonadota bacterium | reverse complement strand
GACGGCACCATCCACGCCTCGGCCTCCGTCAATCGCGGCCGCTTCGGGGCGCGGACGGCGGTGACCGTCCCCGAGCTCGCGGCGACCGAATGCGCCGAGACGGACGAAGAGCCCGTCGTGTGCGGGACCAACGTGTACATCAACTTCGATGTGAACTCGGCCGCCATACGGCCCGAGTCCGAGCAGGCCCTGGCGGATGTGTACCGCAGGCTGACCGAGGAGGGGGCGACCACCGTGAGCATCCGGGGTCACACGTCCACCGAGGGCACGGCCGAGCACAACCTGGACCTCTCGCAGCGGCGCGCCCAGGCCGTCGTCGATGACTTCGTCGCGCGGGGCTTCGATCCGGCGGCCATCTCCGCGGAGGGGCTCGGAGAGTCCCAGCCGCTGATCTCACCGGACTCCAACGAGTCCGCGCGAGAGATGAACCGCCGCGTGGAGATCAGCTGCGGGTAGAGAGCGACGTCACCCTGGGCTCATACGTGCGCTCGACACCAAATCGCGGAATCCCCGTAGTGCCTTTGTATCCGGACACGCGCGACTCCCTCGTGGAGGTAGGAACGGCAATGCTTCTTCACCGACAGCCGCATCGGTTGGCGAGCCTCCGAAGCGTCGCCGTCCTGTTGGCGGTCTCGGCGGCCGCGGCCATCTCGCTCGGCTGCAACCCGGGCGCCCGGGAGGCCAGGGAGCTGGACGCGGCCTGCGCCGACGGGGACGCGGCGGCGTGCAACCGGC
The DNA here is from genome assembly GCA_039588275.1 of Gemmatimonadota bacterium. GTDB lineage: Bacteria > Gemmatimonadota > Gemmatimonadetes > Palauibacterales > Palauibacteraceae > JBDHAC01. The sequence goes on along the minus strand of JBDHAC010000080.1, from coordinate 13,261 downwards.
TCGGGCTCATGGCCCGGCAGGGGGAGCACGTGCTCGCCGACTGGCGCCGCGCGGCCGACCTATTCCGTCAGGCCTGCGACGGCGGAGAGGGTGAGGGGTGCGCTCGGTTGGCCCGAATGCACGTCCACCGAAGGGCGGAAGATCGGGGCATAGCGCTCGATTCGGCGGCAGCCATGGCCCTCCTGGAGCGTGGGTGCGAGGAAGGTACTCTCAGCGGCTGCACCGAGCTCGCGGACATCCACGTGGAACAGTCGGTCGCGGACACGACAGGCGCCGTAGACCTCCACGCGGGCGCCGCAGCGCTGTACGGGCGTGCCTGCGAAGGCGGCGAGCTGACGGGGTGCACCCGGCTGGGGGTCCTGTACGGCGAAGGACGAGGCGTGGAGAGCGACCCGGCTCGAGCGGTCGATCTGCACCGGCAAGCATGTGACGGGGGCACTCAGCTGGGCTGCGTACACCTGGGACGATCGTACGAGACGGGGCTCGGGGTCGATCAGGATGCGGGCCGCGCTGCGACCCTGTACGAGGAGGCCTGCGAAACCGAGATGGCCGGCTGCTTCCGACTCGCCGATTTGTACGCGAGGGGTGTCGGGGTGTCCCAGGACTACGACCTTGCCGTCGAGCTGTTCGACGAGGCGTGCGACGGCACCTTGAGAGGGGACGAGGGATCGCCGCCGATCGCCGAGAGCTGCTTCCGTGTCGGCGATATGTACGCGAACGGGGAGGGTGTGGAGCGGGAGCTCTTCCGAGCCGCCCGCTACTTCCGGCGCGCGTGCGCGTTGGGATACCAAGAGGCATGCAGGAGATCATGACGACCGCCATGAATCCGGGCGCCGGCGAGCCGCTCGTCGTTGCCGATGACCTCGTCAAGCACTACGGCGACGTCGTTGCCCTGGGCGGGGTCAGCTTCGGCATCTTCGACGGGATCACTGGGCTCCTCGGCGAGAACGGAGCCGGAAAGAGCACGGCCATCAAGCTCTTCATGGGTCTGCTCCCGCCGACCTCGGGCTCCGCGATCGTCCTGGGCGAGGACGCCTCTCGCAGCGTCGCGGTGCGCGGGAAGCTCGGGTACATGCCGGAGCACGACTGTCTCCCGACGAGCGTGACTGCCGCCGAGTTCCTCACGCACATGGCGGAGGTGAGCGGGCTTCCACGATCGCGCGCACGGACGAGGGCGGCGGACACGTTGAGGCACGTGGGCCTGTTCGAGGAACGGTATCGCGCGATCGGCGGCTACTCGACCGGCATGAAGCAGCGGGTCAAGCTCGCGCAGGCGCTCGTCCACGACCCCCGGATGGTGTTCCTGGACGAAGCGACGGCCGGTCTCGACCCGGAGGGCCGCGAGGAGATGCTCGATCTCGTGCGCAAGACGCATCGGGAGTTCGGCATCAGCATCCTGTTCTCGTCCCACCTGATGTCGGATGTCGAGCGCACCTGCGATCGGATCATCGTGCTCCAGGCGGGAGCGCTCGTGGAATCGGGCGAGGTCAGCGATTTGACGAGCGAAACCGAGTCCGTGTTCGTCGAGGTCGACGCCAACGAGGAACCCTTCATCGCCGAACTCGAGTCCCGCGGGGTGAGGGGGGCCGTCACCGCGAGCGGGCTCCACATCGAGGGCGCGGACGCCTCCGTGTACGACCACATTCGGGACGCCCTCGTCGCCGCCGGAGCACCGCTCCGGCGAATGGCCCCAGAGCGCCGCGCGCTGGCCGAGCTCTTCGCGGGCGAGGACGACGCACCGCCCGGAGCCTCGTCATGAGCGGCTCGAATCCCGCGCCCACCGGGGTCACCGGCGGCGCACAGGGAGCCGTCTTCGACATCGGCTATCAGCGGTACGAAGGTCCGCGGGAGGGACGCGGACGCGCGCGGCTCGCGGTGTTCAAGGATGGGGTCCGTACGGCGCTCGGCCTCGGGCGGGGCGGCCGCGCGAAGATCCTCCCCTGGTCGTTCATCGGGCTCATGACGGGTATCGGATTCATCCTCGCGCTGGTCGCCGGCGCAGCGCTTCGCTTCGCCGGACCCGATGCGGTCGCGCGAGTGCCGTCCCACTCGGACTTCTACGGGATCTCCTCGATCTTCTTCCTGGTCTTCGCGGCGATCGTCGCCCCCGAGCTGCTGTGTCCGGACCGCCAGAAGGGGGTGATCAATCTCTACCTCGTGCGGCCGCTCACAGGGTCGGATTACATCGCCTCCCGCTGGCTCGCGTTCCTCGTCGTCTCGCTGTTCGCCGCGTGGTTGCCCCAGTTCGTGCTCCTGGCGGGGCTCGTGATGGGCAACCCCGATCCGGTCGGGTACCTGCGGGAGCACTGGCTCGACATACCGCGCATCATGGCGTCCGGCGCCGCGATCGCGGCGTATACGACGACGCTGGCCATGCTCGTCGCGGCGTTCTCCAGCCGGCGCGCGTACGCGGCGGTGTTCCTGGTCGGGCTCTTCGTGATCTCCACTCCCTTTACCACGGCCCTCGCCTCGGAGATCGAGGGAGCGGCGGGTCAGTGGATCTCGATGTTCAACCTCAGCAACATCCCCGTGCACGTGAACGATCTCATCTTCGGCGAGGTGAGCGAGATCACGGGCGAGGCCCCGGCGAGCGAGCTCCCGAGCCGGATCCTTCTCGGCTGGTACTTCCTGTGGATCCTCGTCCCGGGCGGGGTTCTCTGGGCGCGGTATCGGCGGTTGACGCCATGACCCGTCCAGGATCACCGGTCATCCGCGTCGAGGGCGTGTCGCGCTGGTTCGGGGACGTCGTCGCCGTCAGCGACGTGACCTTCGACATCATGCCGGGCGTCACGGGGCTCCTGGGGCCGAACGGAGCCGGCAAGACGACCCTGCTCCGCATGATGACGGGGCTCGCGGAGGTGTCCGACGGGACGGTCACCATGTTCGGGGAGCCGGTCCGCGATAACCCTCCGCTGTACCGGCGTATCGGCGTCATGTCGGAGCACGAGACCGTCTACTCGTTCATGCGGGGGCGCGAGTTCGTGAAGATGATGGGCCGTCTCCGAGGCGTAGCCGACCTCGACGCGGCGGTCGAGCGCGCGATCGACCTCGTCGACCTCGCGGAGGCCGCGGACCTCCGGATGGGGACGTACTCGCGGGGCATGCGGCAGCGGATGCGGCTCGCCGCCACGCTCGTCCACGACCCCGAGGTCCTCATCCTCGATGAGCCGCTCAACGGAGCCGACCCGCGGCACCGCTACCAATTCCAGAAGCTCCTCGGTCGGCTGGCCGAGGGCGGGCGGACCATCGTGCTGTCATCCCACATCCTGGAGGAGGTGGAGCAGGTCGCCGACACGGTCCTGCTCATCGTCAACGGCAAGCTGGCGGCGTCGGGAGGGTTCCGTGCCATCCGGGCCGCGCTGGCCCAGCGACCGTATCACGTCCGGGTCATCGCCGACGCGCCGCGCGAGCTGGCGGCGGCCGTCGTCCGGCTCCCGTCGATCGAGGCGGTGAACGTGGATCCGGACGGCGCCATCATCCTCCTGAGCAAGAACGTGCGTGATCTGCAGGTGGAGCTGCCGCGGCTCGCTCAGGCCGCGTCCATCAGCTTGCGTCGGGTCGAGCCGCTGGACGATTCGCTCGAGAGCGTGTTCGGCTACCTGGTGGAGCGCTAGAAGCCGGCCGAGGGACTACGGCGGGTCGCGCGCAGGGGGGGCACGCGGTTCAGCCAAGGAACGACGACGAAGGCGTAGCAGCGCTACGTCGAGGAGGAGAAACGATGGATCAACCGCGTGACCCCCCTGCGCCGATCATCATGAATGACGTGGGCAAACACGCACGACGGTTACGGCGGCACAGCCCCGTCTCCGGTGTTGCGGTCGCTCCACGTAGCTACGGCTATGCCTTCGCGACCACGCCTTGGATCCGGGGCTGTGGCGCGCGTAACGCGACCCACCGTAGTCCCTCGACAGGCTTCTAAACGATGGGCTCGGTGTTCGCCCTCACCTTGCGGCAGATCACCGGCAGATGGCGCCTGATCATCATGACCGTGCTCGCGGCCGTGCCCGTCGCGTTCACGGCGATGGTCGTTCGGTCGTCGGACGCTCCGCTCGTCAGCGAGTTCGAGTCCGTGGTGCTCAGCGGCATGCTCGCCGGTTCGATCGCGCCCTTGATCATCGTCTCGATCGCCAGCGTGGCGTTCGCCAACGAGATCGAAGACCGGACGCTGGCGAATCTCACGCTCGCCCCGCTCGCCCGCTGGCAGCTCGTGGCGCCCAAGCTCGCGGCCGCCATCGTGGTGGCCGCCCCGTTCGTGGTGGGGAGCGTCTTCCTCACGAGCTACATCGGGTTCAACCACGACATGACCGCCACCTTCGCGGTCACCGCGTCGGGGTTCATTGGCCTCCTCATGTATGCCTCGCTGTTCGTCTGGCTCGGCCTGGTCACCAAGCAGGCCATCCCGGTGGGCCTCGTCTACATCGTGCTCTGGGAGGGGTTCTTCTCGGGGTACGTGTCCGGCATTCGGCTGTTCAGCGTCCGGCACTACGCCGCTGCGTTGATGCACGGAATGGATCCACGACGCTTCGCGGATATGGTGCATGTAGACCTGGGCGTCGCGCTCGCCGTGTCGACGGCCGTGTTCGCGCTGTTCCTCTTCCTGTCCGTCCGCCGGCTCCGACGCATGGACGTGCCGTAGTTGCAGGCCGCGAGATCACACCTCACGACTCAGGTCGCACGTCGTTTCCCTCGGACCGGGGTCGCGTCGGGCCGGGATTCCTATCGCTCGCGGATGTTGTAGTTGCCATCCACCACGACGGCCCCGAAGCCTTCACCGGGATCGTCGCCCCAGAACTCACCCGGCAAACAGGTGACGTTCAACGCCCGCCGGGTCATGTCCCCGGACCCCTTGCCGCCCTCCTTTATGGCGATCCCGAATCTCATGTTGAGCGGCATGTCCGGCTGGTGCTGGATCTTGGTCAGGTTGTAGCAGACATTCGCCACCTTCGAGCCGTTGGGCGCAGTGCCTACTACGAGGTCCGTCACGACCGCGTGATACTGGAACCAGATCTCGTCGGGGACGCAGTTCGGATAAGTCCCGGAGCCCTGATACGTGGTGATCTGCACCTGTCCGCGCGCGGCACCGTTCGACCCGGTAGCGGACACGTTCTGAAACAGGACGTTGCACGAGTTGATGTTGAAGGACATCCCCCCACCGGTGACCTTGGCGGTCCACTTGGCCATTGCGGCGGCAGGCTGGACCCCTGGGAGCGCGGACAGCGGTTCGGTGGGCGAGGACCCTTGGTCGGAACACGCGATGGGTATGGCCACGATCGTGGCCAACAGTGCCAGGCGTCTCATCGGCACATCTCCTTTCCGACTGTGGCGCTTGGGGGGATAGCGCCAGGTGTGGCAGTCGCAGTCATGGCGTGCCATCGGCATCGCACGCTACGGCTCTGTAGAAAACTACCGCAGGGATATTGAGGCGCCAGATGTCCGTGAGACGGTGCCGCTCCACATAACGTCGCAGGTTCAGCTCGACAGACCCGGTGCCCGGTACAGCTGCGACTGAACGGTTGACAAAATACATAGTTCTAATATACTGGAATTATGAAACTACAACTGGCAGCGCGACAACTCGAGGCACTGGGGCACGCCACGCGTCTGCGCGTATACCGTCGACTGGTGCGGGCCGGAGATGATGGGCTTCCCGTGGGTGAGATTCGGAGGAATCTCGGGATTCCCGGGTCGACTCTTTCCCATCATCTACGACGCTTGATGGAGGTCGGACTCGTCACCCAAGAGCGCATGGGCGTCGTGCTGTTGTGCCGCGCCAACTACCCGGCGATGCACCGCCTTGTAGGCTACCTGTCGGACGAGTGCTGTCTCGATGCCCGCTGAGCGGGCGGGACCGCCTCCCGAGGGTTACATGTTTCTTTTTTTTGGCGGATATTATTCGATCATACCGGAAATATCGCATTAAGTAGGTGACAGATGAGAATTCACACCGGCAGGTCATTGGTCTATGGAATCGCGGCCGTCTCCCTGGGCCTGATCGCCTGCGACGAGAGTTTGATCGACCCGACTGACGGGCCACCGGAAGCGGTCGTGGTCGTGGTCAGCGTCGACGGCCTGACGATCACGGCCTCGTGGAGCGAGGCCCACGGCGCGACGTCGTACAGAGCCGAGCTGTTCGGGAATCCCCCCATTGGCAAAGAGACGACCGAGACGCAGATCCGGTTCACCCAGGCGGAAGGGGTGTTGGCCAACACCGAGTACACGGTGACGGTGTTCTCGATCAATCAGCACGGCGAGACGAGAAGCACAAATAGCCCCACCGTCGGCACGTAGGCTCGATCCGGTCGAAAACTAGCGCCGCGCAGCGTGTTCGCTTGCGGTACGCCGGTCCCATGACCGAACACCGATCGCGAACGGCTGCTCGCCCAACCAGAGGCGTAACAGTCTGTTTTTTCATACGCTTACGACCCAGGTGAGTGCCGGTACGGGACTGGCGTTAGGGGATCACGCACGAGATGCGGATTATTCGACCTGAATATCTGTATTCACATAGACGTGGGGTCCGGAGACGGAAAGGAAGGAGCTCATGGGCGGGGTCCTCGCTGACGTTCGACTCGCTCTGCGGGGTCTGAGCAAGGCTCCTGGCTTCACGGTTTCAGCCGTGCTCATTCTCGCGCTCGGAATCGGTGCGAATGTCACGGCTTTTTCGGCGTTGAAGGTCGCTGTCCTCACACCACCGCCGTTCCCGGAGTCAGACCGCCTCGTGAGCGTGGACCTGACGAGAACGGGTGATGGCCGGACGGACATCTCGAGGTGGGCCTATCCGTACCTGGAGAGGTTCGCCGAATGGCCGGACCGTCTGATCGAACCCGTCGCGGGCTACCGGGAGCGGGTCGTGACACTGACCGGGTTCGGTCCCGCGAGCCACCTGAACGTCGAGGTGGTATCGCCCCGCTATTTCGACGTCGTCGGGTATCCCCTGACGCTGGGCCGGGGCTTTGTCGCCGAGGAAGCGGACCCGCTCGGACCCTATCGAGTGACGATCGTGTCACACACGTTCTGGCGGACCCGCCTGGGAAGCGATCCCTCCGTGCTGGACCGGGAGATCCGACTCAACGGCGTCGATTTCCGGATCGTAGGCGTTGCCCCCCCGAACTTCTCGGGCTTCACGGGAAACGCGACGCTGTGGCTCCCGCCCGGTGTCTACGCCCTGCTGCAACCAGGTGTCCTGCAACAGGCAGGCAATCATCTGGCCTGGGTTGTGGGGCGCCTTCGCCCCGGTGTTTCCGTGGCCGCTGCCGATGCTCAGATGCAGATCGTCGGCCGAGCGATTGCAGAGGAGTGGCCGGGCAATGTCATGTACGGTGCGGGAGTCCGGCCCCTCGCCGAAGTATGGACCAACCCTGCCGCCCGCACCGCGTCGACGTTGCTCGCCCTGGCAGCCGTATTGGTGCTCCTGGTGGCATGTGCGAACCTCGCGGGGCTTTTGTTTACGCGTGCCCGGCGGCGTGTGCGCGAGGGAGCGATCCGGCGCGCGCTCGGTGCATCGCGGTGGCGGCTGATCAGGTCATTCTTGATCGAGAGCCTGGCGGTGGCGACACTCGGCGGCGTGGTGGGTCTCGTCCTGTCGATGTGGGGCACGGATCTGGTCGCTCGGGCCTGGCCGACCCAGTTCACGCAGGGCACCGATTCGGGCCTTCAGGTCGTCAACCCTGACACCCTGGCGCTCGATGCCCGCGTGATCGCGTTCGCGGTGTTCGTGTCCCTCGCGGCAGCGTTGCTGATCGGTCTGATACCCGCGCTTCGCATCTCATCCTTCCGGATCACGGACCATCTGAAGGACGGTGCCGCGGTGACTCGCCGGCGCCGCGGCTGGTCAGGCCTCGACCCGCAGGCGTTTCTCGTAGGAGCGCAGGTATCCCTCGCTCTGATTCTGCTGGTCGGTGTCGGACTGATGGCCACGACCGTAGGTCGCTTGCTGGCAGAGAATGACGGGTTTCGTACGGAGAGGTTGCTCTCGTTCGAGTTCTCGCGGCCGTCGACCGTCCCGAGGTTGGACCCTCGTGATGAAGCGGCATGGCGCTCGCACATATCCCTCGCCGCGCAGTTCGACGATCGACTCCAACGCAGACTGGAAGCCCTGCCCGGCGTAGAAGGCACCACAATCTCATCCGGAGCGATCCTGAAGCACTTCGAAGCCGTACTGGGAGTCAGGATCGAAGACAGCGAGCTGGGTATGGTTGACGCGGGTAGCCTCGGGGCAGTGCCGGTCTCGGACAACTACTTCGATTTGCTGGGCATCCCCGTTCTCAGAGGTCGCGGGTTCAACCGGTCGGACGGGCTCAGCGGGCCCCCGGTCGTCGTGCTGAGTCAAACCTCGGCGTCGAGGTACTTTCCTGATCAGGACCCGATCGGAAAGAGGGTAAGCACGTTTTTCGCCGTGCCTGGGAGGGCCACCGCCGAGGTGGTGGGAGTCGTCGGCGATGTCATCTACACGAGCCCTGACGAAGCGATAGGACCGGTTGCCTACTACTCGCTGCGTGAGCGAAGCGGCCCGAGGTACGCGACGGTGCGAACCACGGGAGACCCGAACAACGCCATCCGGCTGATTCAAGACGAGCTGTTCGCGATGGACCCGACCGTTGCCATGCGGAACGTAACCACGATGGATCGGCTCATATCTCGTTCGATCGGGGACCGTGGTCTCATCTTTTGGCTGCTTGCCACTTTCGCCACGATCACGGTCCTGCTCGCGGCGGTGGGTACCTGGGGAGTGGTCGCCTACTCCGTCGCAGACCGTCGACGAGAGCTGGGGCTACGCATTGCTCTGGGCGCCGAGAATAGCCGTGTCTTGCGGCTCGTTTTGCGAAAGAGTGTCCTGACGGCGCTGGTGGGTGTGTCGTTCGGCCTGGCCGGCGCATGGATGTTCAGCCGCGTTCTCGAGGCCTTTCTCTGGAACACGAGTGCCCGGGATCCCAGAGTCATTCTGGGTGGAGGGCTCCTCCTCTTCTTCGTGGTCCTCGTTGCGAGTTATCTACCCGCACGGCGAGCGACCGGTGTGGACCCGGCTCGGGTTCTGAGGGAGGCCGAGTAGGTTGGGGAGCGGGAGGTGCTTCATGCGTCTCGGTCTGCCGGCGAATCCCTCGCGGTTTGATCCTCCGACCTCATACATTCTCAAACACTCAGCTTCCGCCGGGAACAAGTAGCCGGACGTCCCTGATGACTTTCAGGCGTTCGGAAGACAGGCCGGTATCGCGTAGGACTAAGAGGAATCTTCGACCGTCAGGATGCAGGTCGTAGGCACATCTCCCTCTCCCGCGAGGTACTCACGATGCGCTCAAGCCACCACCTCCTTCTGGCGAGTCTTGGCGCCGCCGGGATTTGCGGACTGGGCGTCAGGGCGGTCGTGGCGCAGTCGAAGCTCACCGTGGTCGATTCCGTTTCACATCTCCAGGCGCTCGCGCGCGAGCCGATGGTCGTGGAGCACCCGCGCGGAGCGTTGTTTGTCTCGGGCTACGAGGCCGGCATGGATCCCATGGCCGTCCCCAACCTGTGGCGCAGCGACGACGGCGGAGCGTCCTGGCAGCGACTCGACGTGGGTACCGCGGCCGACGGCGCCGCAGGCAACTCGTGCGTGGACCTCGCGGTCGGCCCGGACGGCACGCTCTACTTCCTCACGATGGGCTTCGATCGGAACACGGCCGAGGGCACGCACATCGCGGTCGGCGTCAGCCGTGACCTCGGCTCGACCTGGGACTGGACGTATCTCTCTCGCGACCGGTTCGACGACCGGCCGTGGGTGAGCGTCGCCCCCGATGGCACGGTCCACGTCGTGTGGAACGACGGAAGCGGCGTGAGCCACGTCGTGAGTTCGGATGCCGGGCGCGCCTGGACCGAGATGGAGCGGATCCACGAGCTCGGAGGATCGAGCCACCTCGCGGTCGGCCCGGCTGGTGAGGTCGCCGTTCGAATCACACCTGCCTCTGCCTCCGGGAATCGACTCGACCCGGAGACCGACTACATCGCCGTGAGCGCCGACGCGGGCGTCACCTGGACCCGGTACGCCCCACCCGAGGATCTGACCTGGTCGGGCACGTTCCACCCCGACTCGTTGATACGCTGGGTGGAGCCCGTGGCGTGGGACGGCGCGGGTCGCCTGTATCACCTGTGGAGCGAAGGGCGGGAGCTGTGGCTCGGGCGTTCCTCCGATCGCGGGGAAACATGGGAGCGGTGGGAAATCGCGCGAGACAACGATCGCGTGATGTTCCCCTACCTCGTCGCTCGCAGGGAGGGCGAGCTGGCCGCGACCTGGTACTCGGGGCGAGGAGAGGGGCTCCGCGGAAACGTCGCGCGCATCCAATTCGCGGACGCGGCGGCCGCGCCCGCCGTGGCGCGATCGGATCCGCTCACGGTGAACGCTTGGCAGCGCACGGGCAATCGCAGGGACACTGGTGGTGAGTACTTCCCGGTCATGTTCCTGAGCGACGGCGCGCTGGGTGTGGCAACCACGGTTCAAAACGCCCGCATCCGGTGCCCGCATCCGGTGCCCGCATCCGGTGCCCGCCCTGACTGGCCGTGGCCCACCTTGGCAGACAGAGGCCCACTCTTACAGCTGTTGGTATGTCGATTCTGAGCTTCACGGTTCGTCCTTAGGATTGAGAGCTTGAAGTCGACACCCAAAGAACCGGAGGCGATGATGGCGGAGTACCTGTTGCTGCTTCACGAGGACCCGGGCGGATTCCAGGAGCTGGCGCCCGACGAGATCGAGAAGGTCATTGGCGAGTACATGGCCTGGCGCGAGCGGCTCGCACAATCGGGCCGGCTGGCCGGCGGCAAGAAGCTTCGCGACGAGGGTGGGCGTTGGCTCACCGGCGAGAACGGGAAAGTGCGCGTGGTCGACGGCCCGTTCAGTGAGGCCAACGAAGTGATCGGGGGCTTCTTCATGATCAACGCGGCCGACTACTCCGAAGCGGTTCAGATCAGCAGCGACTGTCCACACCTCAAGTACGGCGGTCGCATCGAGCTCCGAGAGGTCGAGCCGATGCACGAGTGAATTCGGGCCAGACCTCAAGCACCGATCCGAGCGGATCTGCTACCGATCCCTTCGGATCTGCCACCGATCCTGCACGAGAGCGATCCCCGCGGGACGTGCGCGCGGTGGCGGACCTCCTCTTCCGTCGCCGCGCGGGCCAGCTGACTGCGACGCTCGCGCGCGTCCTGGGCCTCGAGCACTTCGATCTCGTCGAGGACGTGGTTCAGGACGCGTTCGTGCGCGCGCTACGCACGTGGCCCACCGCCGGGATACCGGACAATCCGGGAGCCTGGATTCTCACCGCGGCAAAGAATCGGGCCATCGATGTGCTCCGGCGACAGGGCCGGTGGCGGGAGAAGCGAGACGAGCTTGAGCGCTCGATCTTGCCCCCGGCGGTGCCCCAGGTGGGGGCCGAGCACACCCTGCTTGCTTACTTCTCCGACGAGATAGAGGACGATGAGCTGCGGCTGATCTTCGCGATGTGCCACCCGGCGCTCTCGCGTGACGCGCAGGTCGCGCTGACTCTGAAGGCGGTTTGCGGTCTGGGTACGGAGGAGATCGCCCGAGCTTTCTTGACCAGCAAACCGACGATTGCCCAGCGTCTCGTTCGCGCGAAGCGCACGCTCCGCGACGCCCGCGTCGTGCTCGAGATCCCCGCTGCCAATGACCTGCCCGAGCGCCTCGCGTCGGTGCTGGAGGTGCTGTATTTGATGTTCAACGAGGGCTACAGCGCCACGGCCGGCGATCACCTGGTGCGTTCCGAGCTGTGCGCCGAGGCGATCCGTTTGGCCGAGACGCTGGCCGGGCACCCGCGTGTCGGCGGGCCTCCGGTCCACGCGCTCGCGGCGCTCTTCCTGTTTCAGGCCGTGCGGCTCCCGGCCCGGACGGCCGCGGGCGGTGACCTCCTGCCGCTCGCCGCGCAGGACCGATCACGTTGGGACCGGCGGGTAATCCGGCGGGCGCTCGAGCACTACCGCCGTTCCGCGGGCGGCAGCGACGTCACCTCCTACCATCTGCAAGCCGAGATCGCGAGCTGCCACACCCTCGCGCCCCGGTTCGAGGAAACGGATTGGAATCGCATTCTCGATTGCTACGATGAGCTCGTCGCCCGCGACCGCTCGCCGGTGGTCGCCCTGAACCGAGCGGTAGCGGTGGCGCACGTCCAGGGACCGGAGGCGGGCCTGCTCCTTCTCGCCCCGCTCAAGGAGGAGGCGTCGCTCAAATCCTATCACCGGCTGTTCGCGGTCGAGGCCGAGTTGCTCTGGCGAGCGAGCAGACCATCCGACGCCCATCGGGCGGTATCGAAGGCCATTTCGCTCGCTACTTCCACGCCCGTTCAGGACTATCTGAAGGATCGCAGGCGCGAGTATCTGGGAAAGGCAAGCTGATGAGACGCGATTCGATTCTGATAGCGACGCTGCTCGCTGTTGGGTCGGCGGCGTGGGTGCCATCGCCTGGCGCTGCCCAAGCTCAGCCGCCCGAGGCTTGCGAAAGCGTGAGCCCGGACGCCAGCAGCGGGGATCGGGCCCCCACAAGCGAGGCCCCCGCGATCCTCGACCATCTCGCGGGCGCGTGGGAGGGCGAGGGCACCCTGTTCGGCCGCCCGTCGACCTTCATCATGACCTGGGCGCCGGAGCTCGGGGGGCGCTTCCTGGGGCTTTCGTACGAGATCCACGGCGAGTTTCGGATGAGCGCGCGGGCCCACTACAGGATTGCGGATGGGCCCACTCTTCGGGGGGTCTGGCTGGACTCGCGGGGAGAGATCCTCCAGCTCGAGGCCACGGCGACCGATTCTGACCTCACCACCGTTTGGCGATCGGATACGGAGCGGGGTCGCACGGTGTACCGTCGTACCGGCGGCGACTCGCTGGAGGTGTGCGACTACGTCCAGGCCGGCGACGGCTGGCGTCTGTTTGGGACCGCGCACCACACCCGCCGTTAAACCTGGGTCGGGAGGAGATTCGGTCACCCTGGCGGGGCTCACGGCGCGTTCAGAGCCCGTTGATAACGTCCCGTATCCTTCAGGGAAGCTCGTGTTCGACCTGAGAGAGAGGGACACGATGGGAGACGCGGCGCTCGCCGTGACGGGGCCGGCCGACGAGACGGGTCTGACCCGGGTGATGCGGGTATGTCGTGACCCGGTGTGGAGGCGCCGGACGTTTTTCAGCTGAGGGCATTTGACACTTGGTGGACCAAGGTCAAGTGTCAGGATGCCCATGCAACGCGTCTTCACGTCGAGTCTCAGCGACACACAGATCCAGTCGATCTTCCGTG
>JBDHAC010000079.1:0-11954 GCA_039588275.1 Gemmatimonadota bacterium | reverse complement strand
GAGCGCTTCGGCTCCCCTCCGGCCAGCGCCGAGCGGCTCACCGGGGACGGATCGGCGCGCCTGTACTGGCGTCTGCGGTCGCCCGACCGCGACCCGGTAGTAGGGGCATTCGGTCCCGAGGACGAGGAGAACGAAGCCTTCCTGGGCTTCAGCGACACGTTCCGCGAGCTCGGACTCCCCGTCCCGGAGATCTATGCACGCGATCTGGCCGCGCGGATCTGGCTCCTGGAAGACCTGGGCGACTCCACCCTCTTCGATTTGATTCTCGAAGCGCGGCGGGGGGGGCAAGATGCTCTCCCCGACGAGCTGGTGGAGCTCTATCGGCGGGTGCTCGAGCATCTGCCCGCCTTCCAGGTCGAGGGCGGTAAGGCGATCGACTACGACCTCGCCTATCCGCGCGCGGCGTTCGACCGGCAATCGATCCTGTGGGACCTCAACTACTTCAAATACCACTTCCTCAAGCTCGCGCACGTTCCGTTCAACGAGGCCAAGCTCGAGCGCGACTTCGGCCGCCTGGCTCGCTTTCTCCTCAAGACGGACACGGGCCACTTCCTGTACCGCGACTTCCAGTCGCGAAACGTGATGGTGCGGAGTGGCGAGCCGTGGTTCATCGACTACCAGGGGGGGAGGCGGGGAGCGCTTCAGTACGACGTAGCGTCGCTCCTGTACGACGCGAAGGCCGACCTGGGTGAGCCCCTGCGGGCGGAGCTCCTGGCTCACTATCTGGATTCGCTCTCGCAGCACCTCGACGTGGACCGCGGACGCTTCAGGAAGCACTATGACGGATACGCCCTGATTCGGATCCTGCAGGCCATGGGGGCCTACGGGTACCGCGGCTTTTACGAACGGAAGCCCCGCTTCCTCCAGAGCGTGCCCGCGGCCGCACGCAACATCGCAGTCCTCCTCGAGCGCGGACTGCCGACGCGGATCCCGGAGATCGAGCGGGCCCTCGAGCGGATCGTCGCGCGTTGGGGACGCGAGGTCCCGGTCGCCGAGTCCGATGACCGGCTGACCGTGCAGATCGGCAGCTTCAGGTATGCGGGCGGATACCCCGAAGACACGACCGGCCACGGCGGCGGCTTCGTGTTCGATTGCCGGGCGATCCCGAATCCGGGCCGCGAGCCGGAGTATCGGGTCCTGAACGGCTTGGACCCGGCGGTGATCCGGTTCTTCGAGGCGTGTTCCGAGACCGAGGAGTTCTGGAAGCGGGTGCGCGACCTCGCCACGGCGCAGGTCGAGGAATACTTGCGCCGCCACTTCCACGCGCTGAGCATCCAGTTCGGTTGCACCGGAGGGCAGCACCGCTCGGTGTACTTCGCCGAGCGCCTCGCGATTCACCTGGCCGACGTACAGCCCGATGTCAGGATCGAAGTGACGCACCGCGAGCGCGCGGACTGGCCGCGGCCCCGTGACCGTGAGTAAGCGAGCCGCGAGATGTCGAGCGGCCGGAGGGGCTGAGGGCACGTGGACGCGATGATCCTGGCGGCCGGCCGTGGCGAGCGGCTCCGCCCGCTCACCGACCGCATCCCGAAGGCGCTCATCGAGGTGGGCGGGGTGCCCATGCTGGAGCGCGTGGCGCGACGACTGATCGAGGCAGGCGCGCAGCGGCTGATCATCAACCTGTGCCATGGGGCCCGGGCGATCGAGACCTTCGTGACCGAGCGCAGCGGGTTCGGGGTGGAGGTCGTGTTCTCGCGCGAATCGCCCGAGCCGTTCGAGACGGGGGGGGGAGTACTGCACGCCGCCTCCCACTTCCACGCGGACGCGCCGTTCCTGCTGCACAACGTCGACATCCTCACGGACCTGGATCTCGTCGCCTTCTACGAGGCCCACCTCGCCGGGGATGCGATCGCCACGCTGGCGGTCGCGAGGCGCGACACCACCCGCCCCCTGCTCGTGGATGAGACCGGGGTGTACGGCCGGGCCAACAGGACCGAGGGCTGGGAGATCGTCGCGCGCCTTCCTCACGGAGCGTTCGACGAAGTCGGCTTCGCCGGCGTGCACGCCCTGTCGCCACGCATCCTCGGCAGCCTTCGCGAGCGTGGCAGCTTCTCGATCATGGACAGCTACATGCGGCTCATCGCCGAGGGCGAGCGGATCGGCGCCTTCGACGTGACCGACGCCTTCTGGCAGGACATCGGGACGCCCGAGCGGCTGGAGCGGGCGCGCGCGGCGCTGGGCGATTCGGAGGAAGACTGACGGTAAAGCGCGCTCAGCTAGGCGCGCTCAGCGGGGGGCGCAGTCACCGGCAGCGGTGTCTCTCGGGGTTGCCCGGCACCTCCACGGGCTCAGGCGATCTCGGCGGTGCTCAGGCGATCTCGGCGGTGCTCCGGCGGCCACGACGCGCACGGGCCAGAATCCAGCTGTACAGGGCCACGTTCACCAGCACGACGCCGATCCCGAGGTAGATGTGAACCGCGTTCCAGTTGGAGGGATACAGGAGCCCACCGACGTAATGCTCGGTGAACCCGCCGGTATATCCGCCTTCGCCGGCGGTCACCCGCAGCCTTTGTTCGAGCGGCGTGAGCGGGCAGATCCAGCCGAAGAACTCGATGGCGGCTCCGTAGACGGCGCAAGGGACGTGTGCCCACGCCACGCGGCGCCAACGAAGGACCAACAGCGCTCCGCCGCCCACGAAGAGCACGAAACCGAAGTGCACCAGCATTACCAGATCAGCGAGGGTGCTCGCCATCCACGCGGACATGCGTTGACGATAGCGAACGCGCGCTGAAGGCGATACGAGAGTCCCGAAAGGCGCTCAGAGAACTCCGAGGCTGACAAGAAACGCCATGCGACCCGTGCGAATACGATGAAGGCGATACGAATCACGCGGCCGGGGCGGCCGGATGTGCTCGAAGTCGCCGACGTCCCCGATCCGGCGCCGGGCGCAGGCGAGGTGCTTGTCCGAATCCGCGCGGCAGGGCTGAACCGGGCGGACCTGCTCCAGCGAATGGGCCGGTATCCACCCCCGCCCGGCACCCCCACGGACATTCCGGGGCTCGAGTTCGCGGGCCAGATCGCCGGGCTAGGTCCAGACGTCGAAGGCTGGAGCCCGGGCGACCGTGTCATGGGGCTGCTCCCGGGGGCCGGGTACGCGGAGCTGGTCTGTGTCCCGGCGGCCCTGCTGCTCGCGAGCCCGCCGGGCCTGTCGGATGTCGAGGCGGCAGCGATCCCGGAGGTGTTCCTCACGGCCGCTGACGCCCTGTTCGACCTCGGCCGGCTCGCGGCTGGGGAGACCGCGCTCATCCACTCGGCCGGCGGTGGGGTCGGGACCGCTGCGCTCCAGCTGGCGCGGGCCGGGGGGGCCGGGTTGATCATCGGGACCGCCTCCAGCACGAAGCTGGCCGCCATCGCCGAAACCGGCCTCCCCATGGACGCCGGCGTCGACTACCGGACCGAGTCCTTCGGGCAGCGGGTGCTCGAGCAGACCGGGGGCACTGGCGCCGACGTGATCATCGACACCGTGGGCGCGGACTACTGGGAAGACAACCTCGCCAGCCTCGCGACGCGCGGTCGATGGGTGATCGTGGGACTGCTGAGCGGCGGTGACGTCAGCGTGGACCTGCGGAGCCTGATGCGGAAGCGGGCGACCGTGATCGGGACGGTCCTTCGTGCCCGCTCGGTAGACGAGAAGGCACGGCTCACGGACGACTTCCGCAGGCGCTTCCTGCCCGCGTTCGCGGCCGATGAGGGCGCACCCGCCCGGAAAGGACCCGAAGAGGACCCCGGGGGGCCGGCGCTTCGCCCGGTGCTGGACCGCGTCTTCCCGTTCGCCGAGGCCGCGGAGGCGCACCGCCACATGGAATCGAACCGAAACTTCGGGAAGATCGTCCTCGAAGTGAACTAGGGCCCGCTTGCCGCCCCCTAGCGAGACCGTATCATCCACGCTCGCGATCTCCCGGGCGCCGGTGGGCTCGGGCTGTGAAGGGTGGGGAAGGGTGACACGACCCTGTAACCCAGGCACAGGCTGGTCAGATGCAGGTATGGGCGGGCACGAGCGGATACAGCTACAAGGCATGGAAGGGGACCTTCTATCCCGAGGACCTCCCGGCCAGCGCCATGCTGTCCTATTACTCGCGGCAGCTGCCCGCCGTCGAGATCAACAACACGTTCTATCGGCTACCGCGCGCCAGCGTGCTCGAGGGCTGGGCGGAGCAGGTCCCCGACGGATTCCGGTTCGCGCTCAAGGCGTCGCGCCGGATCACCCACTTCAAGCGATTGAACGGCGCCGAAGAGGAGACGGATTACCTGGTCCGCACCGCGGCGACCCTGGCGGACCGGGCCGGCGTCCTCCTCTACCAGCTGCCCCCCAACTTCAAGCGAGACCTCGACCGGCTGGAGACGTTCGTCGCGCAGCTGCCCAACCCCGGCCGTTCCGCGTTCGAGTTCCGACACGAATCCTGGTTCGAGGACGAGGTGTATGGAGTCCTCCGCGCGGCGAACTCGGCGCTCTGCCTCGCGCAAACGGACGAGCTCCCCGACCCACCCGCGGAGCCGACCGCCGACTGGGCGTACCTGCGGCTGCGGAAGACCGAGTACACCGACGCGGAATTGGATGATTGGGCGTCGCGGCTGCGCGACGGACCCTGGAAGGAAGCGTATGTCTTCTTCAAGCACGAGGATGCCGGCGTCGGGCCGCAACTCGCGGCCGACTTCCTCGAGCGCGTCAGGGACTGAGCGTGACCAAGTTTGAGCGTCGAACGACCCGCATGACCCGCTCGTCCGGGCTCTCGCTAGGAACGCGAGGCCCCACGTGACCCCCGTCGTCCGTCAGCTGCTCCTGGCCAACGTGGTCGTCTACCTGCTCGTGCCGCGCGGATCCGAGCTCTTCTTCAACCTGTGGTTGTATCCCCCCCTCATGCTGACGCGGCCCTGGACCCCGTTCACGTACATGTTCCTGCACGGGGGCTTCATGCACCTGCTGTTCAACATGATTGCCCTCTTCTTCTTTGGCCCGCGGCTGGAGGCGATGCTCGGGAGCCGGCAGTTCCTGGGCCTGTACGTGGTGAGTGGAGTGATGGGGGCGGTCCTCTCGCTGATCCCGCCCTACGCACCCATCGTCGGCGCCTCGGGCGCGGTGTTCGGCGTCCTGCTGGGGTTCGCGATGTACTGGCCCCGCGACCAGATCCTCATCTGGGGGATCGTCCCGGTCGAGGCGCGCATCTTCGTCATCTTCCTCACCCTGCTGTCGCTCGTCTCCGGGTTCGGCGGCGCGGCCGGGGGAATCGCGCATTTCGCCCATCTGGGCGGGTTCCTCGGGGGCTGGCTCTACCTGAAGGTGCGCAAGCGGACCTCCGCCGCCCGACGGTTTCAGAAGAAGACAGAGAGCCCCGGCGCGAAGATGGGGGACCGTCAGCTCCTCGAGCAGTGGAATCGGATCCGGCCCGAGGGACTCCACGAGGTGAATCGGGAGGAGTACGAGCGCATATCGGAAAAGATCCGCTCGGAGGGGCCGTCGAGCCTGACGGACCGCGAGCGGACCTTCGTGGCCCGATTCAGCCGGCGGACGGCGGAGTCTGCCGGCTGAACCTGCATCCAGGCTTCAGCCCGGACGCTCCGGGCCGAGAGGCGCTGGCGAGAGGGTTCGGGCTCAGACTGTCTCGGCCGTAGCCGCCGGCTCCACCGGCGCCTCCTGCGCCGGCTCTTTCGGCGGTGATCCCGGCGGTGACGCCGTAGCGTCCAGGCCGGCGAGCGCGAGCTTCTGCAACCCCACGACACCGTCCTCCAGCCAGGTGTAGCGGCCGTCGAGGATGCCCAGCGCGACTTCGTAGCTCATCGGGTCGTCGTTCGACCGAATCGCCCCGAACAGCCGTTTCACTTCACGTCGCGCTCCGCGAGAGAACAGATCGGCGAGCCCGCGGGCTTCGGCCGCGCCTTCCGCGCCGGTGCGCACGATCATCTCGGCCTTGAGAACTGTCGCGGCGATCGCGAAGAGCTGCACCCCGACGTCGACCGCGCGGAACAGCAGACCCTGCCGGCGCTCCAGCTTCGCGCCGTGCCGCATCATGAGGTGGAAGATGGTGCGCGCCAGCCGGCGACTGGACCGCTCCACGAAACGGAGATGCTTCGCGTTGGCGCCGAACTGCGCATACCGCGGCCACCAGCCCCAACCCAGCCACTGTCTCGGATACCAGGTCGCGTAGAAGAACGCCGCTCCCGGCAGCGCCTTGAGCTTGGCGCCGGCGCTCAGCTTCGGATCCACGAGCGCACCGGCGACCTTCAGGTGCTTGTCCACCGCTTCGCGCGCGATGAACAGCCGCATGATCTCGCTCGAGCCCTCGAAGATCCGGTTGATGCGGAAGTCGCGCAGCATGCGCTCGGCCGGCACCGGCTCGTCGCCACGCGCCTTGAGCGAGTCCGCCGTCTCGTATCCGCGCCCGCCGCGCACCTGGATCGAGTCATCGATCAGGTTCCACCCGATCTCGGTGTTGAACAGCTTCGAGATCGCGGCCTCGAGTCGGATGTCGAACTCGCCCCGGTCCACCATCATCGAGGTAAGCTCGGCCACCGCCTCCATGGCGAACGTGTTGGCCGCCATCGAGGAGAGATAGTGCGCGACCGCCTCGTGCTTCCCGACCGGCTGTCCCCACTGCACGCGTTCGCCGGCCCAGCGCCGACAGTACTCCAGCGCGGCCTGCGCTCCTCCGACCGCGGATGCGGGGATCGTGAGCCGGCCGGTGTTCAACGTGACCAACGCCAGCTTCAGACCGCGACCCTCCTTGAGCAACAGGTTCTCCCTGGGCACCTGCACGTTGGTGAATCGGACGATCCCGTTCTCCAGCGCCCTGAGCCCCATGAAATGACACCGGCGCACGACCTCGACGCCTTCCCAGTCCAGGTCGACGATGAACGCCGAGATCTTCTTCGTCTCCGGGTTGCGAGCCATCACCACGAACAGCTCGGCGACCGTCCCGTTCGTGGCCCATAGCTTCTCGCCGTTCAGGATGTACGCCTCGCCATCCTCCGTCGGCGTCGCGGTGGTGCTCAGCCGGGCGGGGTCGGAACCGACGTCGTCCTCGGTCAGGCAGAACGCGCTGATCGCGCCGGCCGCGCAGCGCGGTAGGTACTTCTTCTTCTGCTCCTCGGTCCCGAACGTCTTGAGCGGCTGCGGGACCCCGATCGATTGGTGTGCCGAGAGCAGCGCCACGAGGTTCCCGTCGGCGGTCCCGACCATCTGCATCGCACGGGCGTACTCGCTCTGGTTGAACCCGAGCCCGCCGTACTCGGTGGGGATCTTGATGCCGAACGCACCGATCTGCCGGAGGTGATCGAGGACCTCCGGGTCGATCTTCCCCTCGCGGTCGATCCGGTCGGAGTCGACCTCGTCGCGTAGGTAGACGCGCAGCTCCTCGATCCATTCTCTCGCCCGGTCGCCGATGAAATCGTTCGGGTCGGGGTAGGGATGGATGGTGTCGAGTCGAAAGCGACCCAGGAAGAGGTCACGGACGAAAGTATATTGAGCCCAGTCCTTCTCTCGCGCGGCCTCGGCGACTTTACGGGCCTCCGCCTCGCTGACGCGCGGTTTGCCGGTCGCTCTATCGTCTGTATCGGTCATGTGAGGCATCCTATTTCAGCATGGACCCGCTCATACAACGAATCCGGGTGGGGGGGCGGTTTCCCGGGGGGCACGGCGCACGCCGAGCTCCAGGGTGCGAACCGCATCTTCACCAAGCTAATCCGCGGCTTCCGACCCTGTCCAGCGAAGGAATACCCGGTCTCCGGGCCGAAGGTCGAGCTATCCGGCCTCGACGAGCGTGCGCTCCACCCAAGCCCTGGCCACCTCGCGGTAGTCCCGCCCCTCGACATCCACCGCCCGGTTCAATCGCCGCATCTCGTCAGTGTCGATCTTGCCGCTCAGCATCTCGAGAGCGGGCCGCAGGGCGGCGTTGCGGTCGAGGGCCGCGCGTCGCGCGACGAGGGCGCCCTCGTACGGTGGGAAATAGCGCATGTTATCCCGAAGCATGACGAGATCGAGGGCCTCGATCCGCCCGTCAGTGGAGTTCCCGGCCGTCAGGTCGATTTCGGCGCTCGCCAGCGCACGGTAGAGGAGCCCTAGATCCATGACCCGTGGCGGCGATCGAAGCTTGAAGCCGTACGCTTCGCTCAGCCCCGGGAATCCGTCCGCCCGCTCCATGAATTCCGACCCGAAGCCCGCCACCCATCCGTCCGAGTGCGTTGCGGCGTCGGTCAGCGTGCGCAGGGCGAGCGAATCCGCGGTGGATCGGCGCACCAGCATAGCGAACGTGTTCTCGAACCCGAGCGGTGCGAACCACTCGAGCTCGAAGCGCTCCAGGTACTCCGTCCGTACCGCCCGGAAGGCGGAGTCGGGATCCGAGACCGGGGGGCGCTTGAGGATCGCCGTGAGCGCGGTCCCGGTGTACTCCACGTACACGTCGATCTCGCCCGCTAGGAGGGCGCGGTGACAGATCCCTCCGTCGATCCCAGGAAACGGATCTCGCCCGCCTCGAGGAAGGCGATCCTGTCTCCCATAAACAGCGCCTCGCGTACATCGTGCGTGACGAACAGGAGCGTCGTCCCCAGCTCGCGTCCCAGACCGTGGAATTCACGCTGCAGCTCGTAGCGGGTGACGGGGTCGAGGGCGCCGAAGGGTTCGTCGCACAGGAGCAGCGGGGGCTCGGCCGCGAGCGCCCGGGCGATTCCGACCCGCTGCCGTTGACCACCCGACAGCTCACGCGGGTAGCGCGCGCGAAAGCGCGCGGGGGCCAGCCCGACCCGCTCCAGGAGCTCGTCGATGCGGTCGCGCACGCGCCCCTCGTCCCACCCGAGCAGACGCGGGACGGTCGCCACGTTTCGGGCGACCGTGAGGTGCGGGAAGAGCCCGACCTCCTGAATGACGTACCCGATGCCGCGCCGCAGCGCGATCGGGTCCCAACCGGTGGCGGGTCTGCCGTCCACCCGGACCTCGCCAGCCGCGGGGTCGATGAGACGGTTCACGAGCCGTAGGGTAGTGGATTTGCCGGAGCCGCTCCGCCCGAGGAGGACCAGCGTCTCTCCGGTCTCCACCTGAAAATCGATACCCGTCAGGATCCGCTGCCCCTGAAGGTCGGCGCTCACGCCCACGAATTCGACCAAGCGGCTGACTCCCGGTGATTGCGTCGGCCCTCTCGCGAACTCCGCGCTCGCGCCGGAGTACACCAGGTCCGATTTTGGGCCGACCCCGATGATACGAGAGGAGCCATACGTGAGACAGCGAGCCCGTCGACCAGGCAACTCGGACTCGGTCTTCCTCGCCTCCACAGAGGGCAGCG
Organism: Gemmatimonadota bacterium; assembly: GCA_039588275.1. Lineage (GTDB taxonomy): Bacteria > Gemmatimonadota > Gemmatimonadetes > Palauibacterales > Palauibacteraceae > JBDHAC01. Next base: position 2,685 of record JBDHAC010000079.1, on the reverse strand, counting down.
CGTGACTGTCGCGGGATCGCGGTCCAGAGCAGAGCCGGGGGTCACGGACACCGAGCGGCGGATCACGATCCTCCGGCCGTCCGGGGCCCTGGATCCGCTCGCGGAGTTGCCGCAGGATGCGATGCGCGGACTCCTTTCGAGCCCGAAATGGCTCCCCCCGAAGTATTTCTACGATGAGGCCGGCTCTCGTCTATTCGAGAGGATCACGACGCTGCGCGAGTATTATCAGACGCGCGTGGAGCGCTCGATCCTGGAACGCATCGCCCCCACCCTGATCGACACGACCCGGCCCACTGCGCTCGTCGAGTTCGGCTCGGGGAGCGCCTCGAAGACCCGCGTGCTGCTGGACGAGATGGAAGCACGAGGACTGCTGGTCGGGTACGGCGCCATCGAAGTGAGCGAGTCGGCCCTGCTCGCCTCGGCGGATGGGCTGGTAGCCACCTATCCATCGCTGAGCTTCATCGGCGTGCTGGCGGACTTTCACGATCCCGTCGATCTCCCGTTCGAGAAGGGACGACGGCTCATCCTCTTCCTCGGGTCGACGATCGGGAACCTGGAATCCGAGGAGGCGGTCGACTTCCTGTCGTGGGTCGGGAGGGAGATGAGCGCGGGCGACGGATTCCTGATCGGGTTCGATCTGGTGAAGGACCGGGCCGTTCTGGATGCCGCCTACGACGATTCGGAAGGAGTCACGGCGGAATTCAACCTGAACGTCCTGCGCGTCCTCAACCGCGAGCTCGGGGCCGACTTCGACCTCGCGAGCTTCGAGCACCGCGCCTTCTACGATCCCGCGGTGTCTCGCGTGGAGATGCACCTGGTCTCGACGAAACGGCAGAAGGTCTACGTGACCGCGCTCGGCACCTCGTTCCGGTTCGCCGAGGGAGAGACAATCCGCACCGAGCAGAGCCACAAGTACACAGAGGCGTCCGCCGCAGCGCTCCTGCGCGAGGCTGGGCTGAGCGTCGCGCGCTGGGAGACCGATCCGCACGACTGGTTCGCCGTCGCCCTCGCACGGCGGGCCTGAGCCGGAGTGGACACCGAAGCCGGACCACCCGAGGACACCGACGCCGGGTCGCCCATGGACGGCGAAGCCGGACCACCCGCGGACACAAACACCGGTCAACCGCCCGTCGAGCGGAAAGAGATCGTCGCCTGGGCGTCGTACGACTTCGCCAACTCCGCGTTCACGACGCTCATCGTCACCTTCATCTTCAGCCAGTACTTCGCGGAGCGCATCGTCGACGATCCGATCCGGGGAGGCGTGCTGTGGACCCGGGCGGTGCAGGTATCGGCGATCCTGGTAGCGCTCATCATGCCCGTCCTCGGCGCGATCGCCGACTACTCGGGGCGCAAGAAGCGCTTCCTTCTCACGGCGACCGTCGCATGCGTGCTGGCGACCTCGGCGCTCTTCTGGATGAAGCCAGGCGACGCGCTCCTCGCGGCGGGGATCTTCGTGTTCGCGAACGTCGCGTACGAGATCACGCAGGCGTTCTACAACTCGTTCCTGCCGGAGATCTCCACCAGGCGGAACATCGGGCGCATCTCCGGCTTCGGCTGGGGGCTCGGCTACATCGGCGGGCTGGCGTGCCTCGCCCTCGCGTTGGGCATGGTCTCCGGATGGCTTCCGGAAGAGGACTTCCTCCACGTGCGCGCTACCAACCTGTTGGTGGCGGGGTGGTTCCTCCTGTTCTCGATCCCGATGCTGACCGTCGTGCGCGAGCGCGCTGAGCGTCGCTCCGCCTCGATCGGCGCCTACGTTCGGGGCGGCTTCGCCCGACTCGGGGACACGCTCGGGCACCTGCGCCAGTACCGTGAGGCGGCCAAGCTCCTGATCGCCCGGCTCATCTACAATGACGGCCTCGTCACGGTGTTCTCGATGGCTGCGATCTATGTGGGCGGCGTATACGGGATGGAGACGCGCGACGTCCTCATCATGGCCATCGCCGTAAACGTCGCCGCCGGGTTGAGCGCGATGGCGTTCGGGTTCGTGAACGACCGCATCGGCGGCAAGAAGACGATCGCGTTCACGATCGTGGTGCTGATCGCGGCCACCTTGTTCGGCGCCTGGGCGCCCGACCCGAAGACCTTCTGGATCGCGGCGATCGCCGTCGGGATGATGGTCGGTCCCAACCAGGCCGCGAGCCGCAGTCTGTTGGGCTCGTTCGTGCCCGAGAGGAAGCAGGGCGAGCTGTTCGGATTCTACGCGTTCTCCGGTAAGCTGGCGTCCGTGCTCGGGCCGCTCACTTACGGGCTCATTCTCCAGGCCACCGAGAGCCACCGGTTGGCGATGGGGTCGATCGTGGTCTTCTTCGCGGTGGGTTTCCTCGCGCTCATGACCGTGCGCGAAGAGGAGGGGATTGAGGCGGCGCGCTCGTTGTCGCAGGAAACCGGCGCCGACTGACGGCTAACCGGGCTGTGCCTCCCGCGACCGGCGAGTCGGGTCGCTCGGCAAGAGGGGAGAGCGGCCAGGCGTGCGTCGCGCGGACGTTGGGTCATCCCGGACAAGCCTGCCGGCGCGCGGCACTCTGAACGAGGCCCCCGACGCGCGCCGCTCTGCGTGAAGCCCCTGGCACGAAGCCCCCGGCGCCACGCCCCCGGCGCCACGCCCCCCCCACGAAACCCCCGGCACGAAGCCCCGGCACCAAGCCCCCGGCGCCAAGCCCCCGGCGCCCGGGTTCAGAGCCG
>JBDHAC010000078.1:0-12758 GCA_039588275.1 Gemmatimonadota bacterium | reverse complement strand
CTCGTAGGATCCGGGGAAAGCGTGCTCCAGGGCCCGACTCGCGTGGCGTACGGCGAAACCGGGTTGAGCGTAGACCGACTGCGGCTGAGCGGCACTCTGGGTCGCCTCGAGGCGGACGGCGTCATCCCGGAGGATGAGCCGGGGCGCCTGGATCTGCGGTTGGATGGCCTGGATCTGAGCCAGCTCGCGCGATTGTTCCCGCGTCCGCCGCCAATGTCCGGGACGGCGGACGGAGAGATTACGCTGACGGGGACCCTGGGTAACCCCAGCATGCGCGGAGCGGCGCACGTTCACTCGCCGGTCTTCCGCACGACGGAATACGATTCGCTGGAGGCTCGTTAGCATGCGCGGAGCGGCGCACGTTCACTCGCCGGTCTTCCGCACGACGGAATACGATTCGCTGGAGGCTCGTTTCGACTATTCCGGACAGCGGCTGAACGGGGAGCTGATCCTCTTGGACGCCAACCGTCGCCTGGCCGTGGCGCGCGGCGAAGTACGAACCGATTTGGCGCTCCGCGGAGTTGAGCGCCGGTTGCTCGAGGATCCGTTCGACATCGAGATCAGGGCGGACAGTCTGCCGCTCGAGCTCGTGCTTCTTCCGGTCCGGAGTCTGGAGGAGATCGACGGATGGCTGGAAGCGGCGATGACGGTCTCGGGCGCGCCAGGATCGCTCCAATACGGAGGGAACGCCCGGGTCGTAGGCGGCACCGCCTGGGTGCCGGACCTCGGGGTGCGCTACCGGGCGGTCGAGGGTAGCGCGCGGTTCCGCGGGTCGGAGGCTCGCATCGACGCGTTTCAGATGGCCTCACGGCTGGGCGGGACCGCCACCCTCAGCGGGACGATCGACTTCGCGAGCATCACGGACCCGATCTTCGACCTCGACTTGCTGGCCGAGCGGATGCACGCGATCGACCGGCGTGACATGACGGTCGCGGTCGAGGGTAGGGGCCACCTCGGGGGTCGCTATCGAGCTCCGATCCTGGAGGGGCGCTTCCGGATTCGGGATGGCGACATCCGGCAGGATGAGTTTCTGCGGGAGAGACAGGTAATCGATCTCGGCGACCCGAGCATCTACAGCCTGATCGACACGACCGGTCTTGCGGGGCCGGGCCAGCTCGGGCGCTTCAGGAACCCGTTCATGCGAAACCTCCAGGTGGACGCCGTCATCGATCTGGGGCCGAACTTGTGGTTGCGATCCGACGTGCTCGGTGTGGAGATGGTCGGGGAGGGTCTGACCGTAGACATGGACCGGGCGCTGGAATCGCTGGTGATGGTGGGCACGGTCGAGCTGCCGCGGGGAACGTACCGCTTCGACCGGCTACCCCCGTATAGCCAGCAGCTTCGAATCACCCAAGGAACGATCCAGTTCGTCGGTAATCCGGATCTGAATCCCAACATCGCGATCACGGCCGAGTACCGTACGCGCACTCGCGACGGGCCGGTGGTCGTCAGCACCCACATCGGTGGTACTCTCCGAGCGACCGAGCTCACGCTGAGCAGCAACCCGCCCATGAGCGACTCGAACCAGCTGTGCTTCCTGGCCATCGGTGCACCGTGCTACGGGTCTGCCGACCAGCGGTTTGGCGAGCGCCTGGTGCAGGAGAGCGTCCTCGGGACCCTGAGCTCGGGTCTGTCGTCCGCGCTGGTCGGCTCCAGCGGCTTGAGCTACTTCAACCTGCGATCCGTGGGTGGCACCCGCGAAGGTGCTCCGGGCGCCGAGGGGCAAAGCTTGTTCGACAACACGGAGCTCGAGCTCGGGTGGTACGCGGGCGAGGAGCTGTTCTTCGCCGTGACGCAGCCGCTGGGCGGCGGTGTCCCGAGCGCAACCATGGAATGGCGATTCACCGAGAACTGGACGCTCGAGGCCAGGGCCCAGAACCGCTTCGACCAACAGCAGTACGGCCTTTTCCGCGGGACCAACATCGCGAACGACCAGACGTTCGGGCTGTTCCTCTTTCGTCAGTGGACGTTTTGAGAGACTCGCAATAAGGTTCTAGGTGATTCGCGACCGTGGCTCGCGACAAGGTGAGATGATGTCCAATTACATGAAGACTTTCGGGCTGATGGCGCTGCTTACCGCGCTCCTCGCGGGGGTCGCCGGTTACTTCGGCGGGACGCGGGGCATGACCATCGGCCTCGCGTTCGCGGCCGTGATCAACTTCGGTAGCTACTGGTTCAGCAGTCGCGTCGTTCTGCGGATGTACCGCGCGGAGATCCTGGAGCGGGCCGACGCCCCCGATCTGTACGACCTGGTCGATCGGCTGCGACAACGCGCCGGACTCCCCATGCCCACGCTTGCCATCGCGCCATCGGAGCAGCCGAACGCCTTCGCCACCGGCCGCAACCCTCAACAAGCGGTGGTTTGCGTGACCCGGGGGCTCCTTCCGATCGTCGAACGGGACGAGCTGGAGGGTATCATTGCCCACGAGCTGGCGCACATAAAGAACCGTGACATGCTGATCGGGACGATCGCCGCGACGCTGGCGGCCGCCCTCGTAATGGTGGCGAGATTCGGGATCTTCTTCGGCGGCGACCGTGACCGGAGCGCGGCCGGGGGAATCCTGATGCTGATCCTGGCGCCGGTGGCGGCGATGCTGATCCAGATGGCGATCAGCCGCGCGGGAGAGTTCCGGGCGGATCGCATCGGGGCGCAGATCAGCGGCAAACCGCGCGCGCTGGCGTCCGCGCTCCGAGCGCTGGAGGAGCGGGCCAAGCGTGTACCGATGAGCGTGAACCCGTCCGCCGCGCATCTGTGCATCGTCAACCCGCTGGCCGGCCACGCGGGCAGGTCCATCGCTTCGCTGTTCCGCACGCACCCGCCGACAGCCGAGCGAGTTCGGCGGCTCGAAGCCCTGTCGGTCTGACCGGCGTGCAGCCGAAACGCCTCCGGATCGATCCGTGAGCTCCTTCCCGATCCCGGAGTCCGAGCGTTTTCTGGTGCTCGTGAATCCGCGGGCGAGCGGCGGGTTCCCCGAGGCACTCAGGCGTCGGCTGGGGGGAGCGTTCGCGGCGCTGGACGTGCCGTTCGACATCGTCGAGACCACGGACGCGGAGCATGGACTCGAGGTGGCCCATCAGGCCGCACACGCCGGGTACCGGGCGGTCGCGGCGGTCGGCGGTGACGGGACAGTCGCGCAGGCCCTCAAGGGAACGGCAGGCACGGGGGTGCCGGTGGCCATCCTACCGTTCGGAACCGGGAACCAGCTGGCGCTCAACTTCGACATCCCGACGTCCCTGGAGGACAGCGTGCGGGTGGCCGTCGAAGGTCGCGTGGAAGAAGTCGATTTGGGTCGTGCGAACGGAGAGTACTTCGCGCTCATCGCGGGGGCCGGGCTCGATGCCGACGTGATGGCCGCTGCCACCGATGAGCTCAAGCACCGGCTCGGGTTCGGGGCCTACCTGTACAGCGGCCTCAAGCAGGTGATGACCCAACCGAGCGCCGACTACCGGATCGTGGCAGATGAGCACGAGGTCAAGGTGAGGGCCTCGATGGTGCTGCTCGCCAACGTGGGGCAGCTGGCGGCGGGGCCGCTCCCCGTCGAGGTCACGGTCGCGCCGCGGGTCTCGTTTCGCGACGGCCTCATAGACGTGTGCATCTACGCTCCCAGGAACCTCCCCGAGGTGGCCCGAATCCTGTGGCGCGTGGCCAGGCGCCAATTCGCCGGGGACGATCGGATGATCTTCCTCCAGGCCAAGCACGTCCACATCGAATCCGATCCGCCCGTAGCGTTCCAGATCGATGGCGAGCTACGAGGCGCGACACCGATCGAGGCGGTGATGGAGCCGCTCGTCGGACGCATCCTCGTCCCGCATTAGCGGACGGCAGCCCCGGTCTGGTGGTCGGGGTTCGATGGGATCGGGGTTCGATGGGATCGGGGTTCAGTAGATGTGGAGCGGGCCGCGGTCCGTGCTCAGTAGATGAGGAAGCGCTCTCGCAGGCTTCGGAAGGCGGGCAGCGCATCCTCCCAGATCTCCCGGATCGAATCGAGCGTGGAGGCGGCGTCGATCGCCTCGCGCAGCGTGCCACCGCCGGCCAGGCGATCGAAGTGCGCGGAATTCCACTCCCAGGCGTCAGCGCCCTCACGCGCGAGCGAGCGCGCCTCGAGGAGCGCCGCCACGCCCGCCGCCACGGGATCGTATCGCTCACGGTCCGTGGCCACGAACCGCACGCCCGAGACACGCTCTCCGTCGTACTTGCCGTCCGTGGGTGACCGTGGGGTGAACCGAACGGGCTCGAAGCGCACGCCTTCGAGGTCGTAACTCGCCAGACGCCGCGCGAGCTCCTCGCCGTCCACCCAGGGCGCCCCGATCTGCTGAAACGCGGCCGGGGTTCCCCGACCCACGGACAGGTTCGTCCCTTCGAACAGACACGTGCCCGGGTAGTGGGTGGCGCTCTCCAGCGAGGGCATGCTCGGGGATGGCGCGATCCACTCGAGCTCCGTCTCGTCGAACCACGCCGAGCGCGCCCAGCCTCGCATGGGTACGACGTGCAACCGGGCGCCGATCCCGAAGCGCTCGTTGTACAGGCGCGCCAGCTCGCCCGCCGTCATCCCGTGTCGTACCGGGATCGGGTACAGCCCGACGAAAGACGAGAAGGCCGGGTCGAGGACGGGCCCCTGCACGAGCAGGCCGCCGATCGGGTTGGGCCGGTCCAGGACGATGAACGGCAGGCCGATATCGGCCGCGACACGCATGGCCAGCGCCATGGTGGACAGATACGTGTAGTACCGTGTTCCGATGTCCTGGATGTCGAATAGGAGCGCGTCCAGGGCGGCCAGCATCCCGACCGTCGGCTCCCGCGTCGCCCCGTACAGCGAGTAGACCGGAAGACCGGTCTCGGCGTCGTGCTCCTCGCCTACGTCGACTCCCTCGGCCACTGCGCCCCGGATCCCGTGTTCCGGGGCGAACAGGGACACGAGCTCGATGTCGCCGCGCTCGTTGAGCCGGTCGATCGAGCTATGACCGGCGCGGTCGAGGCCCGTTTGATTGGTGATCAAGCCGACCCGTCGCCCGCGCACGAGATGCGCCGAGTCCGACAGCAGCACATCGATTCCTGGCAGGATCCCGTCCGTCTGGGCAACCTGTTGACCCGTTGAGCCGCATGCGCCGAACGCCCACGCACCGGCGGCGAGAACCCCCGCCAGGCACCATCCCGATGAATGACGAGGACCCGCGGCGCGTCGGGCTCGTTGTAGCGCTGATGGCGGCCGAATACCTTTCCGGTCGCGTCCGGCCCGTCGGGGCTCGGGGGGAACTCGCCTGGGAGAGATCGGCCGACCCACCATGTTCGCCACACTAATCGCGCGTCGCGGGACCGGAAAGCGCCGCCCGCGGCTGAAGCGACCCGTTCGGGCTCGATGGCGACCTGCCAGGGTCGTGGGGCTGGCCGCCATCGGGCTGGCGTGTGCGACACGGGCCCTGCCGGAGCCGGCGGCGCGCCCTCCGGACCTGCCCGACCCGGCGCAGGAGGCCCACCTCGATCCCGAGGCACAGCGATGGGTCGAGGCGACGTTGGCGTCGCTCGATCTGGGCGAGAGGGTTGCGCAGCTCGTGATGGTGTGGTTGTCAGGAGGCTATGCCGCCACGTCGAGCGACGAGATGCAGCATCTCGCGGACCTCGTCGAGACCCACGGGATCGGCGGGCTGGTGATCTCCCTCGGGACCCCGCACGAATACGTCGCCAAGCTCAACTATCTGCAGGGTCTCGCGAGCCAGCCGCTCCTCGTCGCGGCCGACTTCGAGGCGGGTGCCGGATCCCGACTCGGGAGCATCTACGCTCTCCCGTGGATGCTGGACATGGGTGGTGCGACCGAGTTTCCCCCTGCGATGGCCCTGGGCGCTATCGGGGATGAACGCGTCGTGTACGAGGTGGGACGGATCACCGCCTCCGAGGCCCGAGCCGTGGGGGTGCACCTGAACTTCGCGCCGGTGCTGGACGTCAACAGCAACCCGGAGAATCCCATCATCAACACTCGGTCGTTCGGTCAGGAACCCGAGCGCGTTGCGGTTTTGGGCTCGGCATACGTACGCGGTGCGCGCGCCGGAGGACTCATGACCACCGGCAAGCACTTTCCGGGGCACGGCGACACGCGCTCGGACTCGCACATCGATCTTCCGGTGATCGAGGGCGACCGGGATCGACTGGATCGCGTCGAGCTCGTCCCGTTCCGGAGCGCCATCGAGGCGGGTGTCGACGCCATCATGACGGCGCACGTCGCGGCCCCCTCGATCCTGGGCGCCGAGGCACCTCCCGCGACGCTCTCTCCATTCTTCATGACGGACCTTCTCCGAGACGAGATGGGGTTCGGCGGGCTGGTGTTCACCGATGCGCTGGAGATGGGCGCGATCGTAAACGGGTTCGGAGACGAGGCCGCGGTCCGTGCACTGGAGGCGGGCGCCGATGTGCTCCTCATGCCTCCCGATCCACCTGCCGCGATCGCGAGCGTGGTGGCCGCTGTCGAGGCGGGACGGCTGTCCGAAGCCCGCATCGAAGCCTCCGTGCGGCGGTTGCTGGAGCTCAAGGCTCGGGCCGGGCTGCCGGACGGACGCCTGGTGGACCCGGAGCGGGTAGCGGAGATGGTGGGCGCCGCCGCGCACGCCGCGTTCGCGGACACAGTCGCCCGGCGCTCGATCACGCTGGTGCGAGACGTCTCCGGCCGGGTGCCGCTCCGGGGCGCCGCGCGGGAACGCGTCCTCAGCATCACGTATACGCGCGACGAGGACGTCACGTCGGGCCGAGCCTTCGATCAGCGAATCGGGGAGCACGTCGAGGTTGTCGAAGCCGCCCACGTCACGGCCTCGACGGGTAAGGACCGGTACGACTCTCTGCTCATGCGCGCGGACTCGGCGGATGTGGTGCTCATCTCCGCTTACGTGCCACCCCGCTCCGCGGCCGGCTCGCTGGATGTGAGCACCGAGCTCATCGACTTCGCGACCGACCTCGAGGAGCGTGGTCGAACCCCGCTGGTCCTCTCCTTCGGGAGCCCGTATCTGCTCTCGGCGCTCCCGGATGCCGGGGCGTACCTCCTGGCCTGGGGAGGGCAGGAGGTCGCACAGCGCGCCGCGGCCGACGCGCTCCTCGGGCACGCGCCGATCTCGGGGCGACTACCGATATCGCTCCCACCCTACCACGCGGTGGGCGAAGGCTTGCAGCGACCCGACCCGCTGGAGGTGAAGCCGGAGACGGTGGGCATGGAGGTGGAGCCGAAGACGGTCGGCATGGAGGTGGAAGGACTGGAGCGTGTCGACGACATCATCCTCGGCGCAATCTCCGATTCGGTGACACCGGGCGCCGCGCTCGCCATCGGCCGTCATGGCCGGCTCGTGCGGTTGCGCGGATACGGGAGGCAGGACTGGGATCCGGCTTCGCCCACGGTGACCGACTCGACCCTGTACGACCTGGCCTCGCTGACGAAGGTGGTCGCCACGACCACCGCGATCATGCAGCTCGTCGAAACCGAGGATCTCCAGCTCGACGCGCCCGTCGGGCGATATCTCCCGGAGTGGGGCGATGGCTGGAAGAAGACCGTCACCGTACGGGACCTGCTGCGTCACCGGGGTGGACTGCCTCCGTTCCGCCCGTTCTGGCAGGAGCTGGCCGGACGGGAGGCGTATCGGCGCGCGATCGGGGAGCTCCCTGCGGCCTATTCGCCGGGTGAGCGAACCGTATACAGCGATCTGGGCTTCATCACCCTGGGGTTCATCGCGGAACAGATTTCGGGGGAGCCGATCGACGTGCTGCTGGAGCGCTCGCTGTTCGGTCCGCTCGGGCTGCGCGAGACCCGCTTCACACCTCCCGCATCCCTCCACGAGCGCGTCGCCCCGACCGAGATCGACACTGTGTTCCGTCACGCCCACTTGCGAGGAGTCGTGCACGACGAGAACGCACACGCCCTCGGCGGGGTGGCCGGGCACGCCGGACTGTTCTCGAGCGCCCGGGACCTGGCCGTCTTCGCTCAGCGGATCTTGGACGCGGCGGCAGGGGTGCTCGTGGAGCGCTTCCCCTCTCCCGCCACTGTGTCGGTCTTCGTCCGGCGCCAGGATCCGGCGTCGAGTCGCGCGCTCGGCTGGGACACGCCTTCGGAAGGCTCCTCGGCGGGCCGATTCATGACCGCGGCCGCGTTCGGGCACACCGGTTTCACCGGAACCAGCCTGTGGGTGGACCCGGAGCTGGATCTGTTCGTGGTGTTGCTGACCAACCGCGTGAACCCGACGCGCGAGAACCGACGCCACATTCCGCTGCGGCGCGCGGTGCACGACGCGGTCGTGACCTCGATTCGCGACCTGCCGCCCGGTTCCGGGTGAGGTGGGTGGTCTGGATCGCCTAGACCTCCTCGTTCTCTTCTTGTACCTCGCCGGCGTGACTCTATGGGGCGCCTGGCTGGGGCGCGGCGCGCGCGGGGGGCGTGATTACTTCCTCGGGAACCGTGATCTCCCGTGGGGCGCGGTCCTCCTGTCGGTGGTGGCCACCGAGACGAGCACGCTCACGTTCCTGAGCATCCCAGGCGTGGCCTACCTGGGCACGCTGGGCTTCCTGCAGATCGCGATGGGGTACATCGTCGGGCGCATCGTCGTGGCCGCCTGGCTCCTCCCGGCGTACCAGAGCGGCGAGCTGATGACCGCTTACGAGCTCCTGGACCAACGCTTCGGCGGCTCGACCAGACGGCTCACCTCGGGCATCTTCATGATCACCCGCCTCCTGGCCGACTCGGTGAGACTGTTCGCCACCGCGATCCCTCTGGCCCTGATGACGGGGTGGTCCTATCCAGTGGCCATTGGTGTGATCGGGCTCGCGACCTTCATCTACACGTACCTGGGCGGGATCCGGGCCGTCGTATGGGTGGACGCCATGCAGATGGGGTTGTATCTGGTCGGAGGACTGGTGGCGATCGCCGTCCTCCACACCGCAGTGGCGGGAGGTTGGGGGACGATCTTCGATCAGGCTGCCGCGGCCGGCAAGCTCCGCGTCTTCGATCTCGGGTGGGATCCCGGGGTGCCGTATACGCTGTGGGCCGGTCTCATCGGCGGGGCGTTTCTCAGCATGGGGTCGCACGGGACCGACCAGCTCATCGTGCAGCGGCTCCTCGCTTGTCGAGATCTACGCTCCAGCCGGCGCGCGCTCGTCGGCAGCGGGTTTGCCGTGTTGGTGCAGTTCGCGCTGTTCCTGCTTGTCGGTATGGGCGTGTGGGTGTTCTACGGGGGCGCAGGCTTCGATCGCTCGGACGAGATCTTCCCCCGCTTCATCCTCGAAGCGCTCCCGGTCGGGCTGCGCGGGCTGCTGATCGCCGGGGTCTTCGCCGCCGCCATGTCGACCCTGTCGAGCTCGATCAACTCGCTCGCCTCGGCGTCCGCGTACGACTTCTGGGCGCCCGCGAAGGGTCGGACGGAGGATGACCAGGCGATCCTGCGGGCCGGGCGCAGGTTCACGATCGGGTGGGCCGTACTCCTCGTTGGCGCCGCGATCCTGTTCATCCCGCTGAGTCGCCAGAGCGCTGCCGTCGAGGTGTCTCTCGGCATCGCGTCGCTCGTGTACGGCGGGTTGCTCGGCGCCTTCGCACTGGCTCGGTTCGTCCCCCGTGCCGGAGCCCCGGACGCGATCGCCGGGATCGTGACCGGAATCGGCTCCATGATCCTCCTGTGGTCGCTGGCGCGCGGCGCGGTCGCGTGGCCGTGGTTCGTGGCGATCGGGACCGCGGTCACCTTGGGGGTAGGCTGGATCACGGCGACCCTGCGACGCGCCCACTAGAGACAAGACCCGGGGAGTAGCTTGCCCTGCGGCGCCGAGCGCGCCTACGATGCCGGGCTATGTCGGGACGCACGCAAGACACCAAACGAGGCCCCACGCGGAGCACGCGGCGCAAAACGTCCGGGCGCACGGAACTCGACACCCCGGGTGTGGTCGCGAACGATCTGCCCGAGCGTGAGGCGAGTCCTTCGATCGTCGTCCGCGGCGCGCGCGTGCACAACCTTCGTGACATCGACGTCGAGATCCCGCGCGACAGCCTGACCGTCGTTACCGGCCTCTCCGGCTCCGGTAAGTCCTCGCTCGCTTTCGACACCATCTACGCGGAAGGGCAGCGCCGGTATGTCGAATCGCTCTCCGCCTACGCGCGCCAGTTCCTCGGCGTGATGGAAAAGCCCGACGTGGATCAGATCGAGGGCCTCTCTCCCGCGATCGCGATCGAGCAGCGGACCGCCGGTGGGAATCCTCGCTCCACGGTCGGCACCGTGACCGAGATCTACGACCACCTGCGTCTGCTGTGGGCACGCGCGGGAACGCCGCACTGCCCCTCGTGCGGGCGCCCGGTCCGGGCCCAGTCGGCCTCGCAGATCACCGACCGCGTGATGGAATGGCCCGAGGGGGCACGGATCGAGATCCTGGCGCCGCTCGTGCGCGGGCGAAAAGGCGCGTTCAGGGACTTGTTCGAAAGAGCTCTGCGCGAAGGGTTCGTGCGCGCCCGGGTGGACGGCGAGCTGATCGACTTGGCCGAGCCTCCGACCCTGGATCGCCGCCGGAACCACGACATCTCGGTCGTCGTCGATCGACTCGTGGTGCGCGGCGCGGACCGCGATCGGCTGGCCGACTCGATCGAGACCGCACTGCGGATGGCCGAGGGAACGGTGGAGGTGGACCTGCACGCCGGCGGCGACGGCTCGGACCCGGAAGCGCACCTGTTCTCCGAGCAATACGCCTGCGCCACGTGCGGGATCAGCATCCCGGAGCTCGAGCCACGACAGTTCAGCTTCAACTCCCCCTACGGCGCCTGTCCGGAGTGCGACGGGCTCGGCGTGCAGCGGGAGCCCAACCCCGAGCTCATCCTGGGTGGTCAGCAGATCTCGATTCTCGAGGGAGTGTTGTTACCGCTGGGCGTCCCCACCGGACGTCTTCGCCGCCATATGCTCCCGCGCGTGGCGGAGAAGTACGAGTTCGGGCTGAACGATCCGTGGGGTGGGCTGAGTGACGGGCAACGGCAGGCGATCCTCGGGGGTGACCCCTCCCTCGGATGGGAGGGTGCCATCGCCATGGTCCTCAGGCGCTATAAGGAGACCGGGAGCGACAAGGTCCGCGCCATGCTCGAGGAATACATGGCGATGACGACCTGCCGCGCGTGCGAGGGCGGTCGGCTGCGCCCGGAAAGCAGGGCGGTGACGGTGGACGACCGGCACCTGCACGACGTCGTCGAGCTGTCGGTCACCGAGGCTCGGAACCTCTTCCACGAGTGGCTCGACAAGGCGAACGCCGGCGAGTCTCCGGATGCCGAAGTGCGCGCACCGATCCTCAAGGAGGTCGCGGAACGTCTGGAGTTCATGGATCACGTGGGGTTGGGCTACCTGACGCTCGGTCGCTCGGCAGAGACCCTGTCGGGCGGCGAGGCGCAGCGGATCCGGCTGGCGACGCAGATCGGCAGCCGGCTGGTCGGGGTCCTGTACGTCTTGGACGAGCCGAGCATCGGACTGCATTCGCGCGACAACGAGCGTTTGCTCGGAACGCTCGCGACCCTGCGTGACATGGGGAACACCGTGCTGGTCGTCGAGCACGACGAGCAGACGATTCGGGCCGCCGATCACATCGTGGACATGGGACCACGCGCCGGGCGACATGGCGGGGAAGTAGTGGTTACCGGCACTCTGGACGCGCTCCTGGCCGAGCCACGGTCTCTGACCGGCGCCTATCTGCGAGGCGAACGCGAGATCCCGGTCCCATCCGCCCGCCGGTCGCCGGGGGAGCTCGGTTACCTGACCGTGCGCGGCGCCCGCGAGCACAACCTCAGAGACGTGGACGTGGAGTTGCCCCTGGGGTTGTTCATCTGTGTCACCGGCGTGTCGGGTTCGGGCAAGTCGACGCTCGTGGAAGAGATCCTCTATCGACGGCTGGCGCGGCAGCTGTACCGCTCGCGGCTGGTTCCGGGCGACCACGACGCCATCGAAGGGATCGAGCTCATCGACAAGGTGATCGACGTGGACCAGAGTCCCATCGGCCGGACGCCGCGCTCGAACCCGGCGACCTACACGGGCGTCTTCACGCCGATCCGGGATCTGTATGCGAAGCTCCCCGAGTCACGCATCCGCGGCTACGCACCCGGCCGATTCAGCTTCAACGTGAAAGGGGGGCGGTGCGAGGCGTGTCGTGGAGACGGGCTCGTCAAGATCGAAATGCACTTCCTTCCCGACGTGTACGTCCCCTGCGACGTATGCCGCGGCAGACGGTACAATCGCGAAACGCTTGAAGTTCTGTACAAAGGCAAGAGTGTCGCGGATGTGCTCGAGATGACGGTGGAAGACGCGCTCCAGTTCTTCGATCCGATACCCGTCGTCAAGAGACGTCTCAAAACCCTGGCTGACGTCGGGCTAGGATACCTCACCCTGGGACAATCCGCGACTACGCTGTCAGGGGGCGAAGCGCAGCGCGTAAAGCTGGCCACCGAGTTGGCGAAGGTGGGCACCGGGCGCACGCTCTACATTCTGGATGAGCCCACGACGGGCCTGCACTTCGAAGATGTACGAGATCTGCTCGGTGTGCTTCACCGCCTGGCGGACAAGGGGAATACGATTCTCGTCATCGAGCATCACCTCGACGTGATCAAGACGGCGGACTGGGTCATCGATCTGGGGCCGGAAGGTGGCGCGGCAGGCGGCACAGTAGTTGCTCAAGGGCCCCCCGAGAGCATCGCACAGGTAGCGGCAAGCCATACGGGCCGTCACCTGACGAACGTGCTCTGAGAGGCGGTAATACCGGGCGTGGCTGACTGAAAAAAAGT
>JBDHAC010000077.1:0-23965 GCA_039588275.1 Gemmatimonadota bacterium | reverse complement strand
ATCAGATCCGGATCGACATCCGTCCGGGGCTCCTCGGCAGGCTCCATGGCCGCGAGCGCGGCGTATCCCATCCCGTCCCTCTCCCTCAGGTCTGAGCTTCCGTGGAAGAGCTCCGTAAGGAGCCTCCCTACAAAGAAGGTACGGGACGCTATCAACCGGCTCTGAACACCCGCCGGGGCGCCGCTCAGGGCCTCGCGCCGGGACCCCGCCGAGAGTGCCACGCTCAGAGTGCCACGCGCCGGGACCCCGCCGAGGGTGCCCCGCTCAGAGTGCCACGCGCCGGGACCCCGCTCAGGGTGCCTCGCTGAGAGTGCCTCGCGCCGGGAGCCTACTGAGGGTGCCACGCGCCGAGTAACACACGTCCTGGCGACGCAGACCTAGACCTCCTTCTCCTTCCACTTTCCGCCGCGGAACAGGAAGACGCCCACGATCGCCGAGAGCGAATAGGCGATCGCGATCGCCCAGAACACGCCGCTGGGTCCCATGTCGAGCGACCGAGACAGGATCCAGGCCAGCGGGATCTGGAAGACCCAGAACACGAAGAAGTTGATCTTGGTGGGCGTCGCCGTGTCCCCCGCGCCGTTGAACGCCTGCAGCATCACCATGCCCCACGCGTAGAACACGTAGCCGTAGCTGATGATTCGCAGCGAGCGGGTACCCACGGCAGTAGTCTCGGCGTCCGCGCTGAACGGAGCCACGATCGCACCCGCGAAGGCGACGAAGATCACGGTGACGACTGCCATGAACGCCATGTTCCAAGCCCCGGTAACCCACACCGCACGCTCGGCCCGCTCCGGCCTTCGTGCACCCAGGTTCTGACCCACCAGCGTGGCGGCGGCGTTCGCGACACCCCAGGCCGGGAGGATGATGAAGATGACGATCCGGATCGCGATCACGTACCCGGCGAGTACGACGCTGCCGAACGTGGCCAGGATCCGGATGAGCCCCACGTAGCTGGCCGTCCCCACCAGCATCTGCCCCACTCCACCCACCGAGATCCGGATCAGGCGCCGGATCACCTCCACATCGAGCCGTACGTGCGACCTTCTCACCTGGAGGCGCGGCCCACGAGACATGCCCCGGAGCTGGTAGGTGACGCCGATACCGCGTCCGATGGTGGTGGCCACGGCGGCTCCCGTGAGCCCCAACTCCGGGAATGGACCGACGCCGAAGATCAGCATCGGGTCCAGCACCACGTTGATCGCGTTGGCGAGCCACACGGAGCGCATGGCCATCGCCGCGTCACCCGCCCCACGGTAGATGGCGTTGTTCAGAAACAGCAGCATGATCACGATCATGCCGCCGTACATGATCCGCGTGTACGTCGCGCCCACCGCGACGACCTGGTCGTCGGCGCCCATGAGACGCAGCAGATCGGGCGCCCATATGAGCCCCGCCGCGCCGAAGAGGATCGAGATCACGATCCCGACGATGATCGCCTGTACGGCGGCTCGCGCCGCGCCCTCCTGGTTCTTCTCGCCGATGCGGCGCGCCACCATCGCGGTCGTCGACATGCTGAGACCGACGGCGACGGCGTAAATGATCTCGAGGACGGATTCGGTGAGTCCCACGGCCGCGAGCGCCGACGCCCCGAGGCGGGCCACGAAGAACGCGTCTACGATCGCGAACACGGACTCGCCGGCCATCTCGAGCACCATGGGGACGGAGAGCAGCAACACGGCCCGGTTGAGGCTCCCCGTCGTGAAGTCCTGCTCGGTCCCGCGCAGGGATTCCTTGACCGACGCCCAAACTCCGGGGCGGTCGGTGGCTACGTCCTCTGCCTGCGGAGCGGCGGGAGCGGAGTCGGCGTTCGTGTCGCTCACAACGATCGCGGTTGGAAGCTATCTCAGGGAGCCGGGAACCTCCGATGCTGCCGGGCGGGCTCACGTGTCGCAAGTCCGCCCTCTCGCGTACGGCCGCCGCCAGGATCATACTTCAGAGGCTGACAGTCGCGCGCGAGCATCCGCTGGCAGGTGAGCATCCGCTGGCAGCACGCATGGCTAGAGTCGCCATATGATGTCCCCGGCCCGGAGCAGCTACCATGAGTGACCCCTCCGCCCAGCCCGGTTCCCCAACGCCGCCCACCCCTCCACAAGAAGAGAAGCGGGACGCGTTCGTGAAGCGCCTCGCACGGGAGACGTTTGGCCCGCTGGATGCTTTCGGGTGGGATCGCGCCCTGGAGTCGGAGGAGCCCGGGCAAGCATGGCAGACGGTCGAGGATAGACTGCCGCTGATGCGCTCGCAGCTGGCGCGTCTCAGTTTCTATCGTCGGGTGTGCGCTACCCTCGCGACGATACTTCTCCTCGTGGCCTTCATCGGTCTGGCGGTGTGGCTGGCGCAGACTCCACCCGAGGCCGCGCAGACTTCATCTCAGGCCGCGCAATCTGGCCCGCGCCTGACAGCCTCCATGTGGTTCGCCGTGGTCGGGGCCATCGGCGCGATCCTCCTGTTCGCGCTACGCGGGCTTCTGTTCCAGGCGAAGGATCTTCAGATCCAAAGAGAGGATCTGGAATCCGACATCGAGATCCAGAAGAAGCCCGAGCCGGATCAACCATGGTGGCAGTTCAAAGGCCATGAGTATGCCCTTCGGCGATACTATCGCCTGGCACTCCGCCAGAGCCGCGTCATGCTCACCGTCGGTTTGCTGTGCATGGCATTCGGAGTGGCGGTCATCATCACCGCCATTCTCTTGCTGGTGACTGCAGATAACCCCGGGGCCACAGAGACGATCGTCACCGGCGCCCTCGGCGGTATCGGAGGCTTCCTCGCCGAGTACGTCGCCGCCATCTACCTGAAGATGTACGCGGCGACCGCGCAGGCACTCAACGATTTTCACAGCCGGTTCGTCTCCACACACCATCTGCACTTGGCCAATTACATTGCATCGAAGATCCAAAACCAGTGGAAGCGGGAGGAGGCCTGGGACGCCGTCGCTCGCGAAGTAGCGAGGCTGTAGAGACCCGTGGCGCCGACTCTCGTCAAGGATGTGCCCGGCTGCTTCGGGGAGATCCCGGACCGGGTGGCCAAGAAGCAGTATCTGGGCGCGTGGAACCGGTCTATCCCGTTCCCGCGATACACGTCGCAGCTCATCAATCTCCTCGGTTCCCAGGAGCACTTTCAGGGTGTGCAGCGAATTGGACGAAAACTCGTCCTTTCCGGTTCGAGAAAGCGTGGCGGACAGCGTTCCCAGCTGATCGTCGTGGACATGGCAAGCCAGACGGATGCCGGCCCGTGGGCTCTTCCCGACTACGGGTATCCATACAAGACACCGGCTCCCGCCGACGAGACGATCGACGTCATCGACATCGACGAGAACCGCTGGCACGCGGGCGGGATCCAGGCTCTGGATGGCGTGCTCGCCGTCCCGATCTATGGCACAGGTTACTCGTCGCAGATCCGCTTCTTCGAGTTCGGGGATCCGGCTGCTCCCCGACCAGACGAGAATCTCACATTACTCCGGCCGTACGAACTCGAGAGCATGCGCCTGAAGAAGAAAGGCATGGAGCCGAAGGCGGTGGGGATGGCGTACTATCCGCCGAAGGATTGCTTTATCCTGGCCGTGTGGGACGACGAAGAGCTGCACTTTCACGCGTCCAAGAAGCCCCCGCCACACGCCAAGACCAAGCTCAGGGACGGCTTCGAGGCGGATCGTTGCGGGCGACTCCACAAGAGCGAGTTACCCAGAGGCTTTCGTCCGAGCGGAGGGACCTATCAGAACATCAACCTGGTGACCGACGGGGGGACCGTGTTTCTCGTCGCGGCGAGGAATATCGCCAAGGAGTCACCTACCACGGGAGGGGTGAACTTCCTGGATCTGTTCTGGATTTCTTGGAAAGGCGGCGATCCTCGAAACGGACCCCGCAACGTACTCCGCCTTAAGTCCAGGCAGATCAAGTGCAAGCACCAACAGGGCAATTTCGGTGCGGGGGCCGGGATCTACGTGGACGATGCGAATCACATGTATCTGTACAGCTCGCCGCACTGGTTACATGGATCCGACGCTTCGCTCCGGTTCAGCGGCCGGGTGAACTTCAACGAGTACTCGTACCGCCGCGATACAGATGCGTAGCGGTGGGCTCGCGGCACTACGGAGCGGAGCTACCGGGTCCAGATAAGGACGAGGGTGCACTCGTCGGTGGCGAGACCGATGAGGTCCTCCAACAACAGCTGATTCCAGAGTCGGGGGGGTGCTTCGACGCAGGGGAACGCCTCGACTCCACGCACGCGCCTGAAGGCGATCTCGTTGAGGCTCGAAGCGTCGTAGCCGAGGCGAGTGATCGGCCGTCCATCGAGCAGGTACACCCTTCCGCGGTCGTACCGGGTCACGAACTCGCGTCTGAATCGAAAGAGGGTGCGGAACATGGTGTACGGGACGATTTCCTCGTGGGTCCCGAAGTACCCCTCCTCGATCGCCGCCTTTCGCTCATAGAATCCTCTCTCGATCAAGACTGGATCCCGCCCGGTGATCGTGACGCGCAGGGGCTCGACGGCCAGTACCTGGGTGGTCAGATCCACACGGATCTCCGAGAGTTGGTCGGCGGCGATCTCTAGAGAGTCCTCCTGCGTGGCGAAGGCGATATGCCTCACCTCCAGACCGTACGATCCCGGGGGTACGTGTCGCAGGCCGACCCGGCCGAGGGAGTCCGTCACGCCCCCGAGCGGGATGGGGGAGAGCCGTACCGACGCGCCCTGCACGGGCGCCCCGGTCTCGGCGGATACCACGGAGAATACGAGATATGCCGACTCGCCCAGATCCACCTCTAGGTCGATCTCCTGCGCGCGATCGAGTCGCACTCGCGTCTCCTCGCCCTCTATGCCCACGTAGAACGGCGTAACGGTCGCTTCGCTGAACGCCGTCAGATTGCACAGCAGGTAGCGGCCGTCCTCGTCCGACAGCGTCTCGACCGCCTCGCCCCGGACGGCTCGGCGCTCGTCCCGGTACCGCAGGGCGACGCGCGCGTCGGGCAGCGGCGCATCCGCCCGTCGATCGCGGACGATCCCGGTGAGCGGGACGACGATCCGCGAGGATTCGGAGGGTGGGCACTCGGCACCCAGAGGTCGGTTCGCTTCCTGCGCTCCAGCCTGGGCGTGGCCTCGGCCCGGTGAGGGACTCAGCGCGGCGCACGCGAGGAGCACAGCGATGAACGGTCGACGGGGGACGGCTCGTGTCATTGCGCCCGTGAATCTCGGCTCGGCTGCAACTGCCCGCAAACGGGGCGAGCGCACGGAGCAGTGGGAGCAGTGTGGGTCTGGAGAAGGGGGCGGATCGCGCGGGTGCCCGGCGATGCCGGACGCCCCGCGCTCAGAGATCTAGATGCCGAGCCAGTAGGTCATCTTCACCAGGAAGATGTTGTCCGTCGGCGCCCCGAACAGCGAGTCCGTGTCCCGGCCGAGGTCGAAGTCGCCGAACGGATCCGTCGAGTTGCGATCCTGGGTCCACACGAAGAACAGCGTCGAGCCCGGCAGGTATTCCCACCGGAAGACGAGGTTGCCCCGCAGGGAGCGGAAGTTGAAGTCCGGGTTCTCGAACGAGAACTCCTCGGCCGGACCGGCCCCATCCGGATCGACGAAAAACTCCTTGTCGAAGCCCT
This sequence comes from Gemmatimonadota bacterium, assembly GCA_039588275.1. Classification (GTDB taxonomy): domain Bacteria; phylum Gemmatimonadota; class Gemmatimonadetes; order Palauibacterales; family Palauibacteraceae; genus JBDHAC01. The sequence goes on along the minus strand of JBDHAC010000077.1, from coordinate 18,374 downwards.
CGCCCTGGTCCCGGATCGTTCCGATGTCGAGGCCGTAGACGCTCTTGCCGAGCTCTCGCGGCGCGTCGAACTCCTTGAAGTTCGAGTAGCCCTGCGCGGAGAACAGCGGCTGCACGAACAGCTCGAGCGACATCGTCGGGGTGAACGTGATGTTCAGCCGAGTCGTCATCGAGAACGACTTCTGATCCAGCTCCCCGAACACGTACCGGCGTCCGAAGAACGCCCCCGCGGTCTCGTCGTCCACCGCATCCACGTACTGGTCCGGATTGACGGATCGGCCGTACGAGGGCGACAGCGTGTCCACGTACTGGTCCGGATTGACGGATCGGCCGTACGAGGGCGACAGCGTGAGCAGGAGGTTCGACCGCGGCTTGAAGGTGAGGTCCACGCCCAGATCGTACCCCCAGCCTCCATCCTCATCCCAGAAGTACGACGGATTGAGATTGGCGATCACGGACTTGCGGCTGTCCGTGCCGAGGTTGCTGGCCAGGAACGTGAGCGCCGGCTTCCTCACCACGGGCCCACCACGCGTCAGGCGATCATCGAGCGTGGAAGGACGGTGGATCGCCATGGCGTTGATGTCCCAGTAGAACGGGGTCTGGACCCAGAAGAAGCCGTGGACCTGCCGGTCGGTCAGATCGCCGTCGAAGTTGTACTGCTGCTGTGTCCCGATCGTGGTCCAGATCGAACGGTACCAGGACCCCGGCGTCGTCCACTGCCGGATGAGGTTGGCGTTCATCCAGATGAAATCGGTCCGGGTGAGGAACGAGATATCGTTGTTCTCGAACCCGGGGCTCCGGACGTTGAGCGCCGTCTCCCAGCGCCAATCCCCCGCGTCCTTCGCCACGCGCGAGTACAGTCCCCACCCCCGCATCGAGGTGAGCGTCGGGTCGTACGCGTCGCTGAACAGCCCGTTGCCGCCGTGCTGCCGGTCGGGGCGCTGGAAGTAGCGCGCGCTCGACTTCTGGGCGCGCTCGATGGCCTCCGGGGAGCCGGAGATGCTCGTGAACGCCGTGCTGAACAGCAGGTGGTACGTGCGATCGCTCCACCAGTACTCGCCGTCGACTCCCACGCCCTCGGAATGAGCGTTCAAGAACTCCTCGAATTCCGGATCGTCGAAGTTCCGGCGCACTGACGTCGCGATCGCGCCGATCTGGAGATCGCCGTCCAGGAGGTCCTGCTTCACCCGTCCCACGAAGTAGCCGGTCGACGGCTCGACTTCCTGCTTGAAGAGATCGCCCGCGGTCCCGGACACGCGCGCCTTCTCGCGCTGCGTGAGCGCCCCGAGGACGCCGATCGTCGTACCGCCGCTCGTCTTCCCGGTGATCTTGGCAGCCCCGAGGATCGTGCTCGCGCTGGGCACGTCGGCGTACTCACCGGCATCCTCCGCCAGATGGCCGCCCTGCGGCCGACGCCCGATCCGCCGCGTGAACAGCATGCCGAGCGACGAGGTGTTGCTGCAGAACTGACACCAGAAGTTGCCGAAGCTGAAGTTCCCGCGACCCTCGATGAAGAACTCGCGCTTCTCCGGGAAGAAGGTCTCGAACGCGCTCAGGTTGACCACCGCCGGGTCCACCTCGGCCTGACCGAAGTCCGGGTTGATCGTCGCACTGAGCGTCAGGTTGGAGGTCAGGAGGTACTTGAGGTCGGCGCCGATCCGGTAATCGCCCTGTGTCTTGCCGCCGAACGGATCAGCTTCATCCACCTCGCCGTTCAGATCCATCTGACTCACGGCGTACGGGAGGATCTCGAGCCGATTCGTCCTCGCCTGGATGTTGCTGAGACCGTCGAGGTGGCCAAAACGGGAGGGTCCGCCAGACTCGTTGAGGTGCCAGAACGACCACACCGAGACCTCGTTCAGCCGCTGCACGAAACGACGAACCTGGAGCCCCCACACCTGGTCCGGATCCCGCGGGAAGCGGAGCTGCGAGAACGGGATCTCGAGTTCGGCGGTCCAACCCAACTCGTCGACGTTTGCGCTCGCTCGCCAGACCGGGTCCCAGGAGTCGTCGTAACCCAACGCGTCCCCGCGGACGCCGGCCGGGTTGATCGAGAACTCGATCTGGCCCCGGTGGTCGTGGAACGTGTCGAACGTCAGGTTGAGCTGATCGCTCTGCGTGTGGGCGTCTCTGCGTACGAGCCTCGAGACGACCCCGTCGCCTCCGAGCTCGTCGTACATGCGCGCGCCCACGAAGAGCGTCTCGCCGTCGAAGACGAATCGCACTTCGGTCTGCTGCGTTGCGGGCAGTTCCTCGTCCGGCTCCCGCTGCCAGAAGGTCGTGATCGCCGGGGCCTGCGCCCAGATCGCCTCATCGAGCTTGCCATCCAGGTCGATCGTGCCCTGGAGTTGGACGGCCAACGCGCGCGGTGCGATCTCCTCGTGTCCCGCGTCTCCGGAAGTCGGGGTGACCACGGCCCTCTCCAGCCCGCGCCCATCCGGCCCGTTCTCATCCGGCTGCCGACCCTGACCGGCCGCGGAGGCGGGCGAGCCGAGCGCCAGAATGAGGAGCGCAGCGAGTGGGGGTAGGAGCGAGGAGAGAGAGCAAGAACGCCGGCCGGTGTATGAGTGCACTTGCATCTGCAAAGCAATCCTGGAATGGCGGTCGCGGTCCTTTGGTCCTCCACCTTCGACGCCACTGCTCCGCGGATGGTTGCACCGGCGTTCCGAGCCGGAACGCCGTCAACGGTCGAGATGTTCCCGTATTGTGGGCCAGAAGCCCGGCCCTTCCGCCCCCAACACCCACACCGATACGCCCCGCAGACCGGGGTATGATCGGAAGAGGTCCAGCTTGGCCTCGAGCGAACGCTCGTCTTCGAGGAAGATCCACTCGAACACCCCGGCGCTCTCCCAGAACGCGTGGTGAACGCCCTGCTCCGGTAGCCATTGCAGGGGCGCGCCCGAGGCCTCGAGAAGTTCGGTTGCACGCGAGAACGGGATCTCACGTCCGACAGCGCGCCCGCCCCGCTTCTCGTCGTGGGTCGAAGACCAGTAGCCGGAGTACGACGGGATCCCGAGCGATAGCCGCTCGGGAGCCACTCCGGAGCCGAGCGCGTGATCCAGCATCGCGCGCATCCACGGAAGCCCGGCGATCGGCCCCGGAGGGGTGATGCCGCCGTGCTGGGCGTAGGTCATGAACGACATGAAGTCGCCGATCGTGTCCAGCGCGACGAGGTCGAAGCTGGACCGCCAGTTGTCCCGCATGTAATTGGCGAAGGGAGCGTCGATCCCGGTGATCTCGGGCGGTACCACCGCGATCGACACCCGGACGCCTGCCGCGTGCAGCGCTTCGGCGGTCTCACGGTAGAATCGGGTCAGCGCATCGCGGTCGGATGCGTGGATGTTCTCGAAGTCGAATTGCCAGCCCCAGAACCCGTGCTCCAGCGCCAGCCCGACCATGCTCCGGATCGTCCGCGCCCGTGCGGCAGGATCGCGCAACAGGGCGTGGATGAGCGGCTGATCGAAGCCCGGGTTGTGAATGAGGGGCATGACGTTCACCCCCGATTCGCGCGCGATCTCGATCAGCGCGGGGCTCACCTCGCCGAGCACCGTTCCGGCGCTGTCCACGCCAAAGGCCTGAGGCGCCACGATGGAGATCTGGCCCGCGTGCTCGCGGAACGACTCGAGCGCACGCTCCCCGCTCCCACCCATGTACATGACGATCTCGATCGAAGAGCGGCCGGGCTCGGCCGCGGAGGCGCCCGTCGCTCCCTCGGACAGGGCCGGCGAGCGGTCGCTGGCTTCGGGAACACAGGCGGCGATCCAGACTCCAAGCGTGCACGCGAGAGCGCCAACGGGCGCGTGTCTCACCCCACGCATCACGTCTCGCACGGTCCGGGTCCCTCTCTGTAGCCGCGCAAGTGCGCCATCTGTCCCTCCCAACGCCCATGCCCCTCGAGGAGTTTCCGGAGCGCGGCTCCGAACTCCCGCGTCTCCTCGGGAGAGAGGTGCTCCGCGAAGTTGGCTTTGACCCAGGCCCTCAGGAGCTGGCGCGATCGCCCCAGCACGTCACGTCCTTCGTCCGTGAGCTCGGCGTTGATCACCCGGCGATCTTCCCGAGATGGCCGGCGGGCCACGTGACCGTCCGACTCGAGCCGGTCGACCATCTTGGTGATCCCTGCCTTGCTGAGGAACGTGAGGCGGGACAGGTCGACCATACGCAGCCTTCCCCCCGACTTGTCGACCTGAGAGAGAAGATCCTGCTCGACCAGCGAGAGTCCGAGCTCCTCGCTCAGGTGTCTGTCGAGCGCCGCCGCGAGGAACGTCCCCGCGTGCACCAGGCTGGCCCAGGCGAGCATGTACTCATGGCGCTCTCGCGCCGCCTCATCGGCCACGACCGTCCCCTCCTGCTGAGGGCCCACTACACGCACACGGTTGACAGGCAAACGGTACACCAGTAAATATTATATCGTTCACTGGTTAACCAATTCTAGCGTGCGGAACGGCGCCTGGACAGGGCGCCGCGCCGGAAAAGACAGGGGGTCACCGATATGCGTGCTCGACGACTCTTCCGGCCCCGAAGGCCACACCTGGCGGCGCTCGGCGTCGCATGCCTGACTCTCTCGGGGCCGATGGCCGGATCCGCTCAGGAGCTCGAGGTAGAGAGCGGATTCGTACAGGTGGATGGGGGGAAGCTGTACTACGAGATCGCGGGTGAGGGCATGCCGCTCGTCCTCATCCATGGCGGGGCGATGGACCGACGGATGTGGGACGATCAGTTGGCGGATTTCGCCGAGTACTACAGGGTCGTTCGCTTCGACGTGCGTGGCTTCGGGGACTCGCCCGCCCCCACGACCCGCTTCACGCCCTCGGAGGATCTCAGCGCGCTGTTGGACGCCCTGTCGATCGAGCGCGCGCACGTGGTGGGTCTTTCCATGGGCGGCGGTATCGCGGTCGATTTCGCTCTCGCGCACCGGGAGCGGGTCGGAGCGTTGGTGCTCGCGGAACCCGGGATCACGGGGTGGCAGTTCTCGCCCCAGGTGATGCGGACCATGGGGGCCGTGTTCGCGGCGATTCAACGCGGGGACATGGAGGAAGCCCAAACGCTGTTCCTCGATTCGCCCGCCCTCCGATCCGCGAAGGACGACCCGGAAGCGTTCGCGAAGATCGAACGCCTGGTCCGGGACAACTTCGGCGGGATCCGATCGCAGGTGATGATGGGCTTCGTCGAGCCGCGCGCCATCGACGCGCTCGCCCGGATCGAGGCTCCCACCCTGGTCCTGGTCAGCGAGAAGGCCGAGGGTGACGCTCGCGCAATCGCCGAGCGGCTCGTAGCCGACGTTCCGGACAGGGAGAGAGCCGAGATCGCGGGCGCTGGGCACATGATGAACATCGAACAGCCGGAGCGATTCAACGCGACGGTGCTGGACTTCCTCGCGCGGCTGAAAGGCCGTTAGCTTGTCGGGGTCCCGGGCGCCAGGTGGCATGATCCATCGAATGGCCCGTCAGTAGGCGAAAAACGACGACGAGGTACCGATGTTCACACCGACTCCCCGTTCCCAATCCCCCAGGCTCCTCCGTGCCGGCAGGGCACGTGCGCTGGCCGTCGCATTCGTGGCGCCCCCGATCGTTGCCTATGCCGCGATCCCCGAGCGGACGGTCTCCTCCGGCTCAGGGGTGGCGCCCGTGGAGGAGTCGGCCGCGGCGCAGGAGTTGACGGGGACGATTGTCGTCGTGAACAAAGGCGCCAGCACCGCGCGCATCATCGATGTCGGATCGGGACGGACGCTGGCGACGCTCCCGACCGGCAACGGTCCGCACGAAGTCGTGATGTCCGGCGATGGAGAGCGCGCCGTCGTCACCGATTACGGGGGACGGCCCGGCGGGAACACCCTGACCGTGATCGACGTCCAGGCCCTCGCCGTCGAGCAAACCATCGACCTCGGGCAGCACAGCCGGCCACACGGAATCGCGTTCCTCCCGGGGGACAGCCTCCTGGCCGTCACCTCCGAGGAGAGCCGTCATGTGGTGATCGTGAGGGTCAGTGACGGGGAGATCGTGAAGGCGATTCCCACCGGGCACCCGGGCTCGCACATGCTCGCGATGATCGCGACCGGCCGCCGCATCTACACGAGCAACATCGGGGACGGCACCGTTTCGGAGCTGGACGTCGAGGCCGGCAGTCTCGCGGGCACGGTCGCCGTGCCTCCACAACCGGAGGCGATCGGCGTCACCCACGACGGGAGCGAGGTTTGGGTGGGGAGCAACGCCGAGGGCACCGTGAACGTGATCGACACGGAGTCGGGTGAGGTCGAGGTCGCGCTCAGTGACTTCGGGTGGCCCTACAGGATCCTGTTCACACCCGATCAGAGCCGCGTCCTGATCCCGGATCTTCGCGGGAACGAGTTACGGATCGTGGACCGCGCGGAGCGCCGCGCGCTCCACATCGTGCCGTTTCCCGGTGGGGGGCCGCAGGGGATCACCTTGACGGCGCGGGCGACGCACGCGTTTCAATCGCTCAGCCAGCAGGGCGTGGTGAAAGTCGTCGATCTGGAGACGGGCGACGTCGTGGGCGAGATGGAGGCGGGGCCGACGCCGGATGGGGTCGCGTACACCGAGAAAGTGGTCGCGCCGCAGACCCGCTAGACACGGGGCCGGTCGCGCGGCTTGACGTCACGCCGGCGGTGCGACCGGCAACCTACAACGACAAACCGTGCTCCTTCAGGATCTCCCACACCCTGTCGGGGGTGACGGGGATCTCGAAGTGTCGCACGCCCAGGTGCGCGAGGGCATCCACGATCGCGTTCACGATCGCCGGTGGCGCTCCCACGGTTGCGGATTCCCCTACGCCCTTCGCGCCGAGCGGGTGGTGAGGGGATGGCGTCACGGTCTTGTCCGTCTCCCACGCCGGCGTCTCCATCGCCGTGGGCACGAGGTACTCCATGAAGCTGCCTCCGGTGATGTTGCCCTCTTCATCGTACGTGATCTGCTCGTACAGAGCCGGCGCCAACCCCTGGCTGAGCCCGCCGTGGATCTGACCGTCGACGATCATCGGGTTGATGATGTTCCCACAATCGTCCACGGCTACGAAGCGGCGGATCTTCACCTCTCCCGTGCCGCGATCGATATCCACGACGCAGATGTAGCTTCCGAACGGGAAGGTGAGGTTCGGAGGATCGTAGTAATGCACCGCCTCGAGCCCCGCCTCCATGCCCTTCGGGTGGTTCGTGTAGGCGGCGAACGCGATCTCCTGGATCGACTTGGAGAGATCAGGCGCTCCTTTCACGTGGAAGCGGCCTGCCCCCCACTCGAGATCCTCCTCGCTCACCTCCAACAGGTGCGCGGCGATCTTCCGGGCCTTTGCGCGGATCTTCCGTGATGCCATCGCGGCAGCCGCACCCGCAGTCGGCGTCGATCGGCTCGCGTAGGTGCCGAGACCGTAGGGGGCGGTGTCCGTATCACCCTCCTCCACCTGTACGTGATCTGCGGGAATCCCCAGCTCTTCGGCCACGATCTGCGCATAGGTGGTTTCGTGTCCCTGCCCCTGCGACTTGGTGCCGAAGCGAGCGATCGCCTTGCCGGTCGGGTGGATTCGTATCTCGGCCGAGTCGAACATCTTCAGCCCCAGGATGTCGAACTGCTCGGATGGCCCCGCGCCCACGATCTCGGTGAAGCTCGAGATCCCGATCCCCATCAGCTCGCCACGCCCCCGCTTCTCGGCCTGCTCCTTCCGGAGCTCGTCGTAGCCGATGATCGCCTTGGCCTTGTCCAGGGCAGTCTCGTAGTCCCCGCTGTCGTATTCCCACCCGAGCGCCGACCGGTAAGGGAACTGGTCCGGCTGAATGAAGTTCTGCGCCCGCAGATCGGCCGGGTCGCGGCCCAGCTCGTGCGCCATCACATCCACGATGCGCTCGATCGCGTGCACGGCCTCCGTCACCCGGAAGGAGCAGCGGTAGGCGATCCCTCCCGGCGGCTTGTTCGTGTACGCCGCATCCACCTCGGCGAACGCGTTCTGCAGGTCGTACGATCCGGTGCAGATCGAGAACATCCCGGCGGGGAACTTGGACGGATTCGCCGCCGCATCCGTGTACCCGTGATCCGCGAGCGTCTTGATCCGCAGCCCGGTGAAGGTCCCATCCTGCTTCGCGCCCAGCTCGACGGTCATGTGGTAGTCACGCGCGAACGAATCGGCCTGCAGGTTCTCCATCCGATCTTCGATCCACTTGACGGGCTTCCCGATCACCACGGACGCGGCGATCGCGATCACGTAGCCGGGGTAGACCGGCACCTTGCCCCCGAAGCCGCCACCGATATCGGGGGAGATGACGCGGATCCGCTCCTCCGAGAGCCCGACGTGTCCCGCCACGAGCGCGATCACGGTCCGGACGGCGTGCGGTGCCTGGGTCGTCAGGTAGACCGTCAGGTGGTTCGTCGCCTTGTCGTAGTCGGCAATGCACCCGCACGTCTCGATCGAGGCGACGTGTATGCGCGGAATATGCATGTCCTGCTTCACTACGACGTCCGAGTCGATGAGGACCTGGTCCGTCGCCTCGCGGTCGCCGGCCTCCCAGTGGAAGATGTGGTTATCGGTCTTCCCCTGTTTGTCCGTGCGCAGAACGGGCGCGTCGGGCTCCAGAGCCTTGAAGGGATCGACCACGACGGGCAGCGGCTCGTAATCGACCTCCACCGCCTCCACTCCGTCCGCGGCCGCATAGCGATCGGTCGCGATCACCGCCGCGACCTCTTGCGCCTGGTACATCACCTTCTCGGTGGGGAGCACCATCTGGGTGTCCGACATCAGGGTCGGCATCCAATGAAGGTCGTACTCGGCGAGCGTCTCGCCGGTGATCACGGCGAGGACGCCCGGGACCTTCATCGCCTCGTCGGTGCGGATCGCGGCAATCTTGGCGTGCGCGTACGGGCTACGGACGATGTCCATGTACAGCATGCCGGGCAGTTGGATGTCGTCCACGTAGCGCCCCTGCCCTCGAATGAAGCGCGGGTCCTCCTTGCGCTTCATCGAATGGCCCATCCCACAAACTTCAGCCGATGTCTTCGGTTCCATCGTGTCTCCCCCGCGGACGGATCGACCGCCCTCGATGCGTCCTGGCGTCCTAGTCGGTCAGCTTGTCGGCCGCGTACCGCACGGCCTTCACGATGTTCACGTAGCCGGTGCACCGGCACAGATTGCCGGATATCGCTTCGCGGATCTCGAGCTCGGAGGGATTCGGTGAGTCCCGCAGGAGCGCGTACCCCGTCATCATCATCCCCGGCGTGCAGTACCCGCACTGCAGTCCGTGCATCTCCCAGAAGCCTTCCTGGATCGGGTGCAGCTCACCGTCCTGTTCCAGCCCCTCGACCGTCATTACCTCACAGCCGTCCGCCTGGACGGCCAACAGGGTGCACGACTTCACGGGCGCGCCGTCCAGCAGCAAGGTGCACGCCCCGCAGTGGGTCGTGTCGCAGCCGATGTGCGTCCCGGTGAGCCCGAGGCTGTCTCGCAGCCAGTGGATGAGGAGTAATCGCGAGTCGACCGTGCCTTCGTGCGTTTCGCCGTTGATCGTGACGCGGATGTCGTGGGTCGCCATGGTCGCTCTCCTCCCTCAGGCCGAGCTCGGGGCGCCAGCAGCCCGTGCCCGTTGGTGCGCCCGGTCGATCGCGCGGCTCATGAGCACGCGAAACATCTCTACCTTGTACTCGACGCTCCCTCGCCAGTCGGGAGCGGGCTCCGCCGCCGTGCTAGCCAGCCTTGCGGCCTCGGCGACAACCTCTCCGGCGAGCGGTTTCCCGATCAGATACGCCTCCGCTTCCGCAGCGCGCACGGGCACCGCCCCCGCGTTCGTGAGCGCGAGCCCCGCCGCCACGACCGCGCCGTCGTCACCGAGTGCGACCTGGGCGGCGGTGGCCGCGGTGGCGTAATCCCCGACCTTGCGCTCGAGCTTCAGATACGCGCCCCCGCTGCCAGCGGGCGGAACGGGGATGCGGATTCGAGTCAAGATCTCCGTCGGCTCCAGCGCGGTCAGGAACGGACCGACGAAGAAATCATCGATGGGAATCGTCCGCTCGCCCTCGGGTCCGGTCGCGACGACATCCGCCCGAACGGCGAGCATCGCGGCCGGTTGATCATTCGCCGGATCGCCATGCGCGAGATTGCCACCCACGGTAGCGCGATTCCTCACCAGCGGATCGGCTATGACCTTCGTCGTATCGATGAGGATCGGAAGCGTCGCTGCGAGGAGCTCCGAACGCTCCACGTCGACCTCGCGTGTCGCCCCTCCGATCTCTATGTGACCGTTCTCTTCACGTACGTACGCGAGGTCGGGGATTCGTCCGAGATCTACGAGCTGGGTCGCGTATCCGAGCCGCAGCTTGAGGATCGGCAGTAGGCTCATTCCGCCCGACAGGACCTTCGCTTCGTCGGGATACTGCTCGAGGAGGCCGATCGCCTCTTCCAGCGTCGCCGGCGCGTGGTAGTCGAACTGCGACGGGATCATGCCGGAATCCTTTCCCCTAGGTGGTGACCGCGAACTCTTCCGGACTCGCCAGAAAGCGCGCGCGGCAACCGGGACAACAGAAGTAGAACGTCTGGCCACCGTGCTCTGCGGAAGGTGCAGCTTCGATCGCGACGGCCATGCCGCACACGGGGTCGGCCGCGGTCCGCGACCCGGCGGGGTCGGAGACCGGCTCGCCCGCGAGACGCTCGCCGGGAACTCCGGCCCCGGTGCGAACATCGTCGCCGTCCGCCATGGCCGCCCGGGCCGCCTCACCGCTCTCGGCCCGTCTGGTTTGCACGATCTGAGCGAGGATGCTGAGAGCGACTTCCGCGGGAGTCCGGGCTCCGATGTCGAGACCGGCAGGGCTCACGACTCGCTCCACGACCGCCGACTGCAAGCCGCCGGCGATCAACGTGTCACGCACGGAGGCGAAGCGAGCTCTCCCGGCCACGAGCGCGATCATGTCAGGCTCGAGCGAGAGCCCGAGCCTGAGCGCTTCTTCGTCGTGCTCGCCATAGGTGGCCACGATCACGTAGAGGCCGGCTCCGGCGGGATCCGCGTCACCGAAGTCGCCGATCTCGTCGGCAGCCTCGGCCAGCTGGACCCGAAAGCCGAGAACTTCTCCGAGGCGAGCCAGTGCGAGCGCCGTCTCCGTGGCCCCGAAGATCAAGAGCTTGTCGGGAGGCTGGTGCGGCTCCAGATAGATTTCCACGCTGCCTCCGCTGTGGCAGGTCATCGGGAGAACCCGGACACCCGGCCGGCCCTCGGCCTCCGGATCGGGAGAGAGAACCACCAGGCGCGGAGTGCCATCGGCGAGGACGGCACGCGCCTCCCGCACTATGGTCGATTTCGTGCACGCGCCTCCAAGCCAGCCGCGTACCTCGCCGTCGAGTGTGATCAGAGCGGTGTCCCCGAGTTGCGCGGAGCTGGGAGGCCGACGACCGATGACGGTGGCGAGGACGAACGTCTCACCTCGACTCGACAGCTCGAACGCGATCCGAAGGAGATCAGGGCGCACGCCGCGATCACCTCCGGTCCGGGAGCGAGTCGATCGTCACTCGCGATACCGTCATCGCGATCCTCGTCAGGGGCATTACCACGAAACCGGCGCTGTGAACCTCGATCAGCGGGACATCCACTATAGCGCGTGCACCTACGCCCCGCACCGTGATGGGTGCGCTCAGGCGTCGATCGCACCCTAGTTCACCCACACCTTCGCCGTAGCCATGCCGAAGTTCCCCTTCTTCCGGTCCATGGCCAGCATGCGCAGGACGACCTCGCCGGGTCGGTCCAGCATTACCGTGCCCACGTAGTGGCTGGTCTCGCCCGCGAATTCCATCGGCCACGACCCCACCACCTCGCCCCCCCGGACCGCCTGCACGAGTAGCTCGTAGTCGTCCGCATCCCACAGCCCACCGGGCTCCGTCGGACATCCACACAGCATCGTGACCTTGGCGCGCACCTCTACCGGCTCGCCCGCGGGCACTTCGGTGCCATCCGCTGGAGAAACGGGGTCCACCGTAAACCCGAGCAGCTCCAGGATGACCCCTTCACCCAGCACATCCTCTCCAGGGATCGCAAGGAGGGTCCGGGAAGCGACTTGCATGGCGTGTGGGGTATCGAGCGGCCCCTCGCCCGTGATGAGGATCTGCGTGGGCTGCGAAAGCGCGAGCTCGGCGAGAAAGCCGGCGGCGCCCTCGGTCTCGTACACGGTAGCGCCGCGCTCGCGCGTACCCATGATCAGACCCGTATTCCCGGTGGACCCCTCCTGCACGCCCTCCGCGAGCACCTTGCCCGTCCTGGCATCCCGAACGGTGATGCGCGCACCGCCGACGCCTGATCCGAGGATCTTCGCATCGTTGGCGGTCACACGGACAAGGACCCTCGTGTGGGTCTGAGCCTCCGCCTGCTGGATCGCGCCGCCTGAACCGGCGCCCACCGCGATCGCCAAAACCAGCGCAGACTGCCGCATCGCCCTCTCCTTGCTCTCACGCATCCTTGCTTTCCGCATCCTTGCTCTCACCTGGTCGGAATCGAGCACCCGGCTCGGAGTCCAATCGTAACCCCGAACCCTACCCATGCCGACCCTTGCCGAGCGAAGGGTACCGGGCGTTGATTCACCTGATCTCGTGACGCTCACCGCGAACGCCGTTGGACTTGGACGGGCTCATGCGTCGGCGCACGGTGCTTCTTGCAGCGCGGGCAGCGCTCTCGGGGGTGTTGTCCGTGTTTCTCCTGGCCACCGCCTGGGGCGCGTCCCCCCTGTCGCGCCTGCAGATCATCGGCGATTCCGCGACGCTCCAGTTGGCTCTCATCACCGCGCCCGGTTGGGTGTTCGGCACCATCGTCCTCGCGCCCGAGGTTGGAGCGGTCAGGGGACGCGCGCTTCGACGGGGTCTGCTGATCGGGCTGAGCGCGCTCACGTTTCTCGTCGCCTTCCAGATCGTGGGGTATGCCGGTGACCGGGAAATGGGCGCAAGCATCGCCTTCGCGCTCCCCGGGCTTTTGGGTGCATTGGTGCTGGCGGGCATGGTCCGGCTGATCGCTGCGAGGCGGCTGTTCCTGTGGCAGTGGGTGGCCGCCGCCGGCTTCGCCGCCACCTTCCATCTGGTGGTGTTCCCGCTCTCGGGGGGAGCGACCTTGATGGCCATCTACGGCTACACGATCGGTTGGCAATTGGGAGTAGCGATCCTGCTCCTGGGCCCGGTGCCGCGCCGGCGGAGGGAGGAGGGCGGCCCGATGACGCCGTTCGGAGAGGCGGATTCGGAATCCGGACCTTAGATATATGCNNNTCGACGAGGAGCTCAGAACACCACCGTCCCCTTCAGGAAGAGCGTGTTCCCCTGCTCGCTGCGCTCTCCGAACTCGGCCGTTCCGCGCTGAAAGGCGAGTTGAAGCGTGCCAAAGGGTGGCCGGTACCGATAGACGAGGACCGCCTGGACGTTGCGCCGGTCAATCGCCGAGTTCGTCTGGAAGAACAGTCGCAGAAACAGGTCCGGCGTGAAGAACTGGTTCGCGCGCAGCACGTGGATCCAGGTGCTCTCGAGCTCGGGGTCCGGGTCGAGCGTGAGACGCTCGAGCTCGTACTCGACGGAGAGCTGATCGGTCACCTTGTAGGCGCCGGCCGCGGTCCACAGCTGGAAGTCCGCATCGAAGTTCCGACCCGCCTCGAATCCCAGCTGCACCGACTCGAACTCCCGCGTGTTGTAACCGACCTGCAGCTCGACCGCGCGGTTGCGGAAGTCCTTCTCGAACCTCTTGAACTCCTCCTTGTAGTCGGCACTGAAGCTGAACCGGTTGCGAAACTCCAGGTCGATCCGCTGATCGATCTGCCAGCTCCGCAGCGTGCCCGTCTGTCCCCAGTAGATGTTGTAGTTCGAGTCGTAGGTGAGACGCTCGAGCACCGGACTGCGGATCCAGAACGTGTGCTCCAGCGCGGAGTCCAGCTCGCGCCGGTCGTCGTCTCGGATGAAGCCGATGGCGTTGACGTTGTCGGCGAAGCCCTCGCCGAGGTGCGTGTAGCGGACGTGGAAGTGCGACGTGGGCGTGTCCCACGCCGGGCGGATGAAGTACCCCCAGGTTCCGGTGTCGAGCTCCCCCCAGCTCTGGATGAGCTGCGCGGTCATCCCGAGAGTCCTGCTGAAGAACAACGTGGCGTCGGCGCCGAGCGAGCCTCGTTCTCGCTCTCGAGCGTCCGGTTGGCCAGGGTCAGCGCCACGTTCGACCGCCCGAGATTTCGCTGCACGCGACCGACCGAATAGGTGGCCACGGACGAGTCGCCGACGGGCTCGGACCGGGCGCCCAGCGCGGCGACCGACCAACCCTCGGTCTTGCCCAGCACCTGCCCGCCCACGGTGATGTCGGGGATGCGCCGCGAATAGAAAGTGCGGATGCGTTGTCTGAAGAGCTCCGCTCCTTCCAGGAAGAAGGGGCGCTTCTCGGTGAGCGACAGCTCGAAGCGCGTGAGGTTGATGCGCTCCTGATCGGCCTCGATGGTAGCGAAGTCCGGGTTCACGGTCGCGTAGGCGGCCAGCTGCGAGGTGATCGCGTATCGCAGGTCCACCCCCGCGTCCCAGTTGGTTGTCGTGTCCTCCTGCACGCGGGAGAGGCCCTACACGATGACCTGGTGGCGCCGCGGCGGCGGGGCGACCTGGAGCCCGGTCAGCTCCCCCGCCTGCGACATGCGTCCAGGGTTCTCCAGCGGCCCCGACCAGAAGCTCAGCTCCAGCGTCCTGCGCCGGCTGCGTCCGAAGTTGACGCCCCAGGTGCGGTCATCGCCGGACGCGTAGGTGATGGATGTGAACGGGATCGCCATCTCGACCGTCCACCCGAAGTCGGTGCGTTGCGCGGCCGACTGCCAGGCGGCGTCCCACGTGTCGTCCACCGTGCGCCCGTCGTTCGCGACCCGCCCATCGGTCTGCGTGCCGAGCGCGTTGGTCATGAAGTAGTAGGCGGACTGGCGGTCGTGGTGGGTATCGAGCAGGAGTATCGCCGCGTCGTCGTTCGTCAGCTCGGCGTCCCTGCGGGTCAGCTGCGCCGCCGGCGCCTCGGGGTCCCACGCGACGAAGGCCACGTACAAGTGCTCCGCGTCGTACAGCACCAACGCTTCGGTGCGGTGCTCGGAGGGCGACCCGCGCCTGGGCTCGTACTGGATGAAGTCGGTGGCTCGCGCGGCGCCGCTCCACTCTTCGTCGTCGACGATCCCGTCGATTGCCGGGGGTGACTCGGTCCGGACGGCAGACAGGCTGAACGTCGTGTCCTGCTGCGCGGCCCGCGGCGCCGCCACGGGTGCTGTCGCCGGGCGTGCGATGGCCGTCGTCGCGTGGGCAACGGCTGCCGTCGAGGACGCGGCGGCTGTCGTCAAGGATGCAACGGCTGTCGTCGGGGACGCGGCGGCTGTCGTCGGGCCGGCGACCGCTGTCGCCACCAGAACGCAGAGTGCAGTCGAGGCCCCGCGGGACCTCGACATCTTCAGGAGATCTCCGCCAGCGGCTGGCTCAGTACCGCGGTCATGATCCGGATCCCCCTCAGGAAATCCCCAACGCGCAGGTTCTCGTTCGGGCTGTGCTGGTTGTTGTCCGGGTTGACGGTCCCGACGCTCACCGCGGGCACCCCGAGCGTGGTCACGAAGAGAGAGATCGGGATCGAGCCGCCGCTGGTGCGCACCATGACCGGCTCTTCGCCGAACAGGTGGACGAAGGCGGCGCTCAGCCAGCGCCCGGGCTCCGACGTGAAGTCCGTGCGATACGCCCGGTAGGAGACGTTGTACGTAAAGCTCGCGATCCTGGGGTGCGCCCGTCGCTCGTCATCCGTGGGCTCGCCCGTCGTGATGTGGTAACCGAGTCCCTCGATATGCTCCCGGATCAGCCCGATCAGACGTTCGGGGTCGCTTTCCAGCACCAGTCGAACGTCGATCTCTGCCGTGGCGGTGGGCGGGATGATCGTGCGGGATTGGGCCCCCACCCAACCCGAGCTCATCCCGCGGACGTTGATGGACGGGTACTGGATCGCCTCCTGCGGACTGCCCGCGACCGCATCGGGCTCGGAGATCCCCATCCGCTCGTGCAGCGCCTCCACGTCGTCGGGCACGGCCGCGAGGATGCGGCGCGTCTCATCGTCCAGAGCGATCCCGTCGTAGAATCCGGGGATCGTCACACGCCCCACCTCATCCTTCATCGACGCGAGGATCTGGCTCAGTCGCAGGGCGGGATTCGGCACGTAGTTGCCCCAGTGCCCGCTGTGCTGTGCGACTCGAGGCCCGTAGGTGGTCAGGGTGATCGTAGCGATGCCCCGCGCGCCGAACGTGAGCGTCGGCTCCCCCGACACGTGCGGAGGGCCGTCGAGGATGACCAGCATGTCGGCGGCGAGCTTGTCCCGATAGCGCGCGATGGCCTCGGGCAGATGAGGCGAGCCCATCTCCTCCTCGGTGTCCACGATGACCTTCAGGGTGAAGTCCTGCGCCGCGCCCGCCTCGTCCAGGATCGCGAGCGCCGTCAGGAACTGGGCGATCGGCCCTTTGGAGTCCGAGGCGGAGCGTGCGAACATCCGCCAGTCCTCGTCCGGCTCTTCGTACAGCCGCTCCCACGGGATGATGTTCCACTCGCCGTCCGCCGTCCGCTCCTTCAGCACCGGTACCCAGGGACTGTCCTGAAACCACCGGCCGGGGTCCACCGGCTGCCCATCGGCCTGCAGGTAGATGAGCACGGTGCGGTTCGCCGCCGGGGCCTCCCGCGTGGCGAGTAGCGCGTCGCTCCCCGGCATCTCGAGCCGCTCGGTCTCGAAGCCACGGGTCCGGAAGGCCGTCTCGAGCCACTCGGTCACACGCAGCATGTCTTCCGGGACCAGCGCGTCGTTGGGCAATGAGAGGAGCTCCCGGTAGGTCTGAAACGCGAGATCGGCGTGGTTCTCGGTAAGCTGCAGGATCCGCTCGCGCGAGAGCTGTTGGCCCTGGATCGGAGCCGGCGCGAGGACGGGCAGCAGAGCCACCGCGATCAGGGCCGGGACGCTCCGCACCCGGTCGCCACGAATGCGCGAAGCGATTTCAGGAAGTGGCACGGGGAGACCTCCTGCATACGGTTGTCAGGTGGCGGCCGTATCGTCTAGCTTGTCGCCGAAGCCCAAATATGATCTGGGATCCCGTGGAGTCATAGATGTCTCTGAAGCTTCTGAAGAAGCTGGTCTTTCGCCTCGATGGCGCAGCCGACAGCGCGAAGACTCGCTTCACGAGCGCGGCCGGAGTTCGGTGGGAGGCCGAGGTCTCACTCCACTCCGGTACGCTTCAACAGTCTCCGCGGCTCATGCTCCTGTTTCGGAACCAGGAGGACGCCGCGGTCCCCCAACGCTACAACCTGGCACCCCCGGGGATCTCGAAGATCCCGAAAGAGGCGGTCGAGCAACTGGGCGAGGACGACCTCCGCGAGCTGCTTGCCGCCTCGGTGAAGGTGTGAGCGCATGAGAGAGGCGCTTTCACGACAGTTCATGGACGAGGCCTTGATCCGCTGGGAGGCGTACGTCTCGGCGGGTCAGCCGACCACACCCGCGGCAGCGCGCATCTACTTCGTTTGTCTCGACGATCCGTACGAGCGTCCCCGCTGGGTCGTTCACGACAGCGGGAGCGTGGCCGAAGCGACTCGTGCGCTCGCCGGGATGAGCGAAGACCAGCTCGTCGGCCTGCTCGCCGAAGCCACAGCCCTGGCCTGAATGCTGGCTGAGGGTCGGGAGGGCTGGATCGAGGTCATCACCGGCGTGATGTTCTCGGGCAAGTCCGAGGAGTTGATGCGCCGCGTGCGCCGAGCGATCATCGCCCGTCGCAAGGTCCAGGTGTTCAAATCCCACCTGGACGATCGCTACAGCGGTATCCGCCATGTCAGCTCGCACGACGGCGAAGCGATCGAAGCGTTCCCCGTCTCCAACTCCCGCGACGTCGCCGAGCTCCTGAAGCCCGACGTGCAGGTCGTGGCGGTGGACGAGGTGCAGTTCATGGACAAGGGGCTGATCGAGGTGGCGAACGGTATGGCCGATAGCGGCCTCCGCGTCATCCTGGCCGGAACGGACATGGATTTCCGAGGCGAGCCGTTCGGACCCCTGGGGGAGCTGCTGGCGATCGCGGAGCGGATCGACAAGCTCCACGCCATCTGCGTCGTGTGCGGCGAGTTGGCGACCCGGAACCAACGCCTGATCGATGGCGAGCCCGCTTCGGCGGAAGGACCGACGATCCAGGTGGGCGGCTCCGAAAGCTACGAAGCGCGCTGCCGTCGCTGTCACCAGGTGCCGTCGCCGGCGGACGCTCAGGTGACCCTCCTGGACCGGGAGGAGTCGGAGGTGGCGGGCTAGGTGTGCGTCGCAAGGACGTTATTCACCCTGAGCTCGACGAGACGCTGGAAGGGTGTACGTCGTCCGATCCCGGCGTGTCGCCGGGTGAGATTGTAGTAGCGTAGCCAGGC
>JBDHAC010000076.1:0-24313 GCA_039588275.1 Gemmatimonadota bacterium | reverse complement strand
ATCCCGCCCCGATACCGCTTCCAGGTGCGCGCCCACCGGGCCTTCGGCGTATACGCGATCCGATCGCCGCCGGACGCCAGCGAGCCGTACTCGCCGTACGGCATCGGCAGCCTCTCCGGGAGCCCGCCGTCCGCGTCCACCATATAGAGCTGGTTGAACCGCTGGACCCCGCTACGGCGCTGGGACGCGAACAGGAGCGATGAGCCGTCGGGCGCCCAATCGACCAGCCGGTCGGTGGACGGATGGTAGGTGATCCGCTCGGGCACGCCGCCCATCGCGGGCAGCACGTAGATGTCGGAGTTCCCGTCGTAGTTGCCGGTGAACGCGATCCGGCTCCCGTCGGGCGAGAAGCGCGGGAACAACTCTTCACCCGCCGGGGAGCTCAGCCTGGAGGCGAGCCCGCCCGTCTTCGGGACGACCCAGATGTCGCCGCCGTACACGAAGGTGATGTGCGAGTCCGACACGTCGGGGTAGCGGAACATGCGGGCGTCCACCTGCCCCTGGAGGGGAACGGCAGTGGCAGCCATTGACAGCGTCGCGAGCAGCAGCGTCCCGAATAGCAGGGTCGCGAGTCGCGAGGTTGCGGAAGAGCGGGGGATCGGGCGGGCGTGTCGCATGGATCGAGCCTCCGTATCGAGCCTCTGGATGAGGATCCTGATGAAAGACTGACCCGTCCCCCACCCGGCGGCAACATCCACCTTCACGCGCAGTTGAGAGCATGCCCCACGCTGGGCTGTCCGCTGGAACGGAGGCTCCAGGCTCGGGGTGGCGAATGCCCGTCATCAGCCGGTTCTTTGGAATCGTGATCTTCATGCACTACAATGATCACCCGCCTCCACACTTCCACGCGCGCTACCAGAACGAGGAAGTGATCGTGGAGATCGACGGTGGGCTGGTCACCGGGCGCATGACGCAGCGCCCCCTACGCATGGTGTTGGAGTGGGCCCAGCAGCATCGCAATGAGCTCATGGACGACTGGAATCGGGCGCGCGAGCACCGGCCGCTCGAGCCGATCCCACCGCTGCGGTGGGTAGGTCGCAGATGATCCTTCACGTCGAATCTGTTCGCTACCTGGGCGGCTTCAGGCTGAGGCTCAGGTTCAGCGATGGCGCAACGAAAGACGTGGACCTCGAGGACGAGCTCTACGGCGACGTGTTCGAGCCGCTCCGAGATCTCGACTTCTTCTCCCGGGTCCGCGTAAACCCCGAGACCAAGACTGTGGAGTGGCCGAACGGCGCGGACTTCGCGCCCGAGTTTCTCTACGAAGTGGGGAAGACGGTCGCGCCCGTACGCTGAGCTCGAGGTCGGGTAGCGTCCCAGTCGGCGGAGAGCGCTTGCACGACGTTCCCGCCTTGGGTATTTCCGTTCCCGATATGGGAACGCAAGAGAAAGTCGACGAGAGGGGCGTCTCCACGGCGCTGGCCGATGCGCTGTTCACCTCCGTCCAGCAGCGCGTGCTCGGGCTGCTATTCGGCCAGCCGGAACGTCGCTTCCAGAGCGTGGAGCTGATCCGCCTGGTGGGCTCCGGCACCGGCGCCACACATCGCATGATCAAGCGTTTGGCGCAGAGCGGCCTCGTGCGAGAAAGCGTCGAGGGCCGTCAGAAGTACTACCAGGCCAACCCGGACTCCCCGGTGTTTGAGGAGCTCGTCGCGCTGGTGCGGAAGACCGTTGGTCTCCTGGGTCCGCTTCGGACCGCCCTCGGCCCGCTCGTCGGCGACGAAGGCGCGGCCTTCGTTTATGGTTCCGTGGCCGAAGGAAAGGACCGGGCCGACAGCGATGTCGATCTGATGGTCATCGCCGACGAACTGGACTATCCGACGCTCTTCGAAGCGCTGCAGCCGGTCGAACGTCAGCTGGGGCGCCCGATCAACGCGAATCTGATGACTCCTGCGGAGTGGCGACGGAAGCGTGCGTGGTCGGAGGGATTCTCGGCCCGCGTCGATGCCGGTCCGCGACTGTTCGTGCTCGGTTCCGAGAATGAGCTCGAGTGAGCTCGAGAACCTCGTCCGGATCGGCGCGCTCAAGAAGGAGCCGGCCGGCGAGGAAGAGCTGGCCGGACTCAGGCGGTCCGGCGCGTCTCGTCTGGCGGATGCCCGGCGGGCGGATCTCTCGTTCGAGAGCCGTTTCGATCTGGCATACAACGCCGCGCACGCGCTGGCGCTGTACGCACTTCGACGCATGGGCTATCGATCCGACAACCGCTACATGGTCTTCCAGGCTCTGCCGCACACGGCGGGCCTCCGCACCGGGCAATGGCGGGTTCTGGCCAAGGCACACGAACGGCGCAATCTCGCCGAGTACGAGGGTTAGCTGGAACACGATGAGCGCCTGCTCACCGACATGCTCGCTGCGACGCAGGTCTTGCTGGATGCCCTTTCATGAACCCGGCAGCGCCCTCCATCACGAAGGGGAGGGGTCATCGAGAGATGAGTTCGGTTTGCGACATACACCAATTATAGCAATATTGGTGTATACGAGTGTCGACCAGGAGAGGAAACATGGGCCGAACGAACATCGTCCTCGACGACGCGTTGGTCGAGAAGGCCATGCGACTCACCGGTGCGCGGACCAAGCGCGAGGTGGTCGACATCGCGCTTCGCCGCCTGGTGGAAAAGGGAGAGATCTACCGGGCGCTCCGGCGGCTTCGGGGTCGGCTCTCGTGGGAAGGCGATGTCGACTCCTGGCGGTCGGGGCGCACATCCCACGGATGATGGGCCGGGACGCTGGATGATCGTCATCTCGCCCGCATGCTGATCGTCGACTCGAACACGTGGGCGGACTTCTTCAACGGGCTCGCACAGCCGCACGTCGAGCGCCTGGATGTCGCCCTGTCGGAGGAGGAGGATCTCGCGGTCCTCCCGATCATCATCACCGAGGTGCTTCAGGGCTTCCGAACCGACCGCGGCTTCCGACGGGCCAGGGATCTCCTCGTCTCACTCCCCGTCATTCATCCGTCCGTCGACTGCCATGTCGAGGCGGCGGGCTTGTTCCGGACGCTGCGACGCGCCGGAGTCACGGTTCGGGGTGCGGTCGACTGCGTGATCGCCCAGATCTGCCTCGACATGGAAGCCACCCTGTTGAGTCCGGACGCGGACTTCGAGCGCATCGCCGCCCACACTCCCCTACGCCTCTGGCGCCCTCGCCCCTAGCAATAGGCCCTCGACACTCAAATCCTCATCGACATCCGGCCAATGGATGCCATGTCCTCCCGCGATGATCCGCCAGTTGGCGCGTTGCTCCGGCGTAGCCGTCGCCAGCCGCGGAGACCACTCGAGCGGAACCGAGATCGTGCGACCGTCCTCCAGATCGACGCTCAAGCGTCGATCGTCGACGTGAACGTCCCGGATTCGGCCTCCGGAGTCGGGCGCCTCAGTGCGGGTATTTGGGGTGCTCATGCCAGGCCTCCAGCAGACGGCGTTGATTCGCCCTTACTAACCGGACGATGCTCCTCAGTTCCAGCGGGCTAAGACCGTGGTTTCGAGCCACGGAGACAGGCTGCAGCCAGATCTTCGCGCTCTTGTCATCACGATCCACGTGCACATGCGGCGGCTCGTGGTGCTCGTTGCTGAAGACGTAGAAGCGATAGGGACCGTGGCGAAGAAGCGTGGGCATTCCGGTCTCGCGGAGGACACGATGGGAGTTCTCGCCAACGCTCCAGCTCTTAATCAAAACGGCCTCATCGCTGAGCGCGCATGCGAGCAAGGCCCCCTGGGCCGGGCTAAAGGAGGTGGCCATCGGTCGGGAGGGGATCGGCGGGGGTAGGCGACGGCCTTCATTTGCAGGCAACGCGAGAGCCAGCAGTAGGCTGGGGGCGTTCTACGTCCCAGCAGGGTGATTTGGGGCGGCCTCCAACGGGGGCCGCCCTTCGCCGCGGCAACCGGGGCGAAGGGCGACTCGGAAGAAGGTGCCGGCCGACCCTACAGCGCGGACACCCGTATCTGACCCACCCGCGGAACCGTGATCCTGATCTCCCGCACCTGGCTGGGGACCACGAACGGCCCTGAGTAGCACCGCCTGCGAGAGTCTCCGATCGGGTCCACGCACACGGACACCCGGCGACCCGCGATCTGCTCCCGTGGTGCCGTCAGGGTCGTAGTCCCGTTGGGCCTGGCCTCGCCGATCCGGATCGAGGCGATCCGGACCATCACGGGCCAATCGGTGTTGTTGTCGACCACCACCTCCAATTGCCCCACGATGGTCTGCAGGTCCTCGCCGAGGCCCTCTTCCATCTCGACCGAGGCACAGCCCGCGCACACCAGCACCGCCGCGGCGGAGCACAACAGAGCCCTGTTCATCTCCTCCTCATCTCCACCACGGCGCGATCGTATAGGCGAGCAGCAGGGCGAGGCCCAGCACGACGGCTCCCCAGGCGCGCCAGAACCCCGCTCCCTTGGCCAGCCACCACTCCAGGAGACGCTTGAAGCGGTCGAGACTCACCATCAACGTGGCGAGCCCGGCCACGAAGATGATCATGCCGAGGATCCAGATGACCAGAGGAGAGCGTGAGCCCGGTGCCGCGAACACGAGTGCGACGCCGAAGACGAGCCGGATCGCGGCGGTCACGTACAGTCCGGCCGGAGTCTCGAAGGCCCGCATCAGGCGCACGAAGGGCTTGGGGGCCAGCAGGGCGAGCGCACCCAGGGCTGCCACGAAGAGACTGATGAGGAGAGCTACGAGCGTCATCGGGCGCTCCTTCCGCTCTGCCTGCAGATCCAGAGGGTCGTACGAGCTGCGCTTTCTGATATCCCACGCAGCCCGATCGTCACCGGTTAGAGCTAGGTGGCGCGAGTCGAGGGGACAACGGGTGCCGGGGTTCGCGCGACCCGGGCAGTCCGGTGCATCTTCCCGGACGCGAATGGTCACACCCGAGACCGAGGATGCGACGCCGCGATGCTCAAGCGCTTCAAGCGAGGCTCGGACCGAGCCGCCGAACGCAGCGAACAGCCCCAGACGATCGGTCCGTACCGGATCACCGGCGTCCTGGGGCGCGGGGGCATGGGCGTGGTGTACCGCGCCGAGGACGAGCGACTGGGCCGCCAGGTCGCGCTCAAGACGCTCGGCGAGCTCAAATCCGACGAGCTCCGGGACCGCCTGTGGCGAGAAGCCCGCGCCGCGGCGAGCCTCAATCACCCCGGGATCTGCCAGGTGTACGGGGTCGAGGAGCGCGAAGACGAGCTCTGGGTCGCGATGGAGCTCCTCGAGGGCGAGTCACTCCACGCGCGGCTCGAACGGGAGCGGCTCGGCATCGAGGAGGCCGTCTCGATCGGCCTCGGGGTCCTCGAGCCGCTCGGTTTCCTGCACGGGCGCGGGCTCGTCCACCGCGACCTGAAGCCCTCGAACATCTTCCTCACCGAGGTCGGCACCAAGCTGCTCGATTTCGGGCTCGCGCGTCCCGTCGACACGCCCGAGGACATGCAGCTCACGCAGACCGGGGCGATCATGGGTACGCCTCACTACATGGCGCCCGAGCAGTGGCGCGCCGAAGAGGTGGGCCCGCGGAGCGACCTGTTCTCGTGCGGGGCGGTCCTGTACGAGATGCTGTCGGGCGAGCACGCGTTCCCCGGATCGAACGCGATCGAAGTCTTCCACGCGTGCGCGCACGAGCAGCCGGCGCCCCTGGGCGGCACCCTCGGGATCGACGCGATCGACCGGGTCATCCGCCGCGCAGTCGCCAAGGACCCCGAGGAACGGCCTGCATCGGCGGACGAGATGTCGCAGTCGCTGAGCGAGGCGCTGGAGCGAGTACGCGCGCTACAGAGCGGCGGTCGCGAGACCCCCCTGAGCCGGCGTCGGGCCGAGACGGTCCGGCGCTTCATCGCGCTCCCATTTCGGATGCTGCGCCCCGATCCGGAGGTCGACTTCCTGTCGACGAGCCTCCCCGAGGCGATCGGCGCCTCGCTCGCGGGCATCCAGCACCTCGCGGTGCGCTCGACGCGTGTCGCGGCATCGGTGGGTGGGGCCGAGCCGGACCTGAAGAAGCTGGCGTCCCAGGTCGAGGTCGATTACGCCCTCGCCGGCAACCTCATGTCGGCGGGCTCGCGGCTGCGCCTCAACGCAGAGCTCCTGCAGGTGCCGTCCGGTACGGTGGTGTGGTCGCTCCAGGAGGACGTCCCGATCGGGGATCTCTTCCAGCTCCAGGACGAACTGGCGAGCAAGGTGGTGGAGGGAGTGGCGATCCCGCTCACCCCGAACGAAGAGGCCCGGCTGCACCGCGATGTGCCGGCCAGCCCGGATGCGTACGAGCTCTTCCTGCGCGCCCTCCACGCGGAGGGCATGATCAAGACGAACGCGGACGTGCTGGCCATTCGCGACCTGCTGCGGGAGGCCGTCGAGAGAGACCCGGACTACGTCCCGGCGCGCGTGCAGTACGCGCGTGTATGTCGAGTCATCGGCAAGTACTTCGACGAAGATCCAGAAGGCCACCTGGAGTTGGCGCGCGCAGCGTTCGAGAAGGCGTCGGAGCTGGATCCCGAGTCGCCGCTCCTCCACAACTTCTACACGTACTACCAGCTCGAAGAGCTCGCCGACGGGCGAGGGGCGATGCTTCGACTGCTGGAGCGCATCAGGGAACAGCCGAGCGAGGCGAACCTGTGGGCGGGACTCGTCCCGGCGTGCCGTTTCCAGGGGCTGTACGCCGCCTCGATCGCCGCGCACGAGCGGGCCCGGACCCTCGATCCCAAGATCCGGACGAGCGTCGAGCACACCTACATTCAGCTCGGCGAGTTCGAGCGGGCCCTCGAGATCGTCCCGGAGCAGGACGCCATCTATTTGCAGGCGATGATCAAAGGGCGGCAGGGAGACGACGCAGGGGCGTTGGAGCTGCTCGAGCAAGCGTTGGAGCTGGACATAGAGGGGGCACGCGAATACTACCTCGGGGCAGCGATCGCCGCGCTCCGGGGCCGGCCGGAGGAAGCCGAGGCGAAGCTGCGCCAGGTCCTCGACCGGGGTGTCCGGGATCCCGAGGCTCTCTTCTTCCTCGCGCGCACCGCGGGTCGGGGCGGTCTGATCGAGCTGGGCCTCGAGGTCGTCGAGGCGATGGTCGAGCGGGGGCTCTACGCGGTCGAAGGGCTCGAACAGGACCCCTGGTTCGACGTGTTCCGTGAAGAACCGCGATTCCAGGCGACCTTCGAGCGGGCCCGCGAGGGGCAGCGGGAAGCCGCGGCCGCGTTCGTCGAGGCGGGAGGCAAGCAGATCCTCGGGGTCGCGGAGCCGCATCTCCCGGCGTAGCCGGTGGCAGCCGCTGGCTCCGACTGATCTCGCCGGCCGGTGGCGACCGCCGCCGCCAACAGGAGCGCGGCCGGCCTGGCCCGTCCCTGATGCTACGGAAGCGCCGTCGTGCTCTCCCGCATCACCCGCGCCCACACGCTCGCGGCTGATCGAAGATCTGACTTCGATCCTGTGGGGTTACGACGAGCCCGAATCGAGCAAGGAATCCGGGCCGTTCGCCTCCGCGAGGGACATGGTTCGAGCCATAGCCCTCCACAGCCCAGGGGCCGAGCAGGCGCACGCGAACACCCGGGGGAGAACATGAGCCTTATCCAATATTGGTGGACCGGGATCACGCAACCCGCTGCGGCGTTCGGACAACTCGAGGTGAAAACCTCGCCGCACTGGGCGTTTTGGTGCGTACTCATCATCAACGTCGTGGTCTCCCTGACCACCACGACGTCGCAGGTTCTCCTCGGGAGGGCGCCGCAGCTCGAATCGGTCCTGACTTTCTTGCCGACTGAACGATACTTACAGGCCGAGATCTTCTTCTTGCCCGTTTTGCGCATCGGTATCTGGCTGCTACAGGCCGCCATCATCCACCTGGGGATCCGATTGGCCGGTCAGGTGAGTGACATGGACCGGATTCTGATGATTGGGGGGTTGATCTACCTGATCGTCATGCCACCCCTGATGGTGACCGATTGGGTGCTGGTGGGACTGGACCGCTTTGAAGTCGGTATCACGATGTATACCCACGGTCTCGCCGCACTGTGGAGTGTGATCCTGACGATCCTGGGCTTGCGGGTCTTGCTCGGGATCAAGCTCCCCTTGGGCGTGTTGACCAGCACCGTGGCGCTAATCTCGACGCTTCCGCTCTTGATGATCTTTGCCCGCTGATGAGCGAGGAGCTCGTGTGGGCGCTACGAATGGGTTCACTCGGTCCCGCGCTCGGATCCTCGGAAGCCCCCCAACGCGCCCCACGTGGGCACATCAGGCGACTCATACCCATCGATCAGATCGCGGAATTCCGGGCGAAAGGTGTCCTTTCGCGCCTCCCAGTACGCTTGAAAGCCCGGGGCTTTGGCGTACGCGGCATACAGCTTCTCGTAGCCCTTCCACACGTCCGGGTCGAGGGCCCCATGGTTGTACTGGTAGTGCGCGTCTTCGAACATACGGAGCAGGGAGAAACACAGCTCGACGAACCGCGCCTGCTCCTTCTCGTCGAGCTGGGTCGGATCTTCGGTGCCCACCTGGAAGGTCCACGCCAGATCGGGGTCCTGCAGGAGAGGCCGGTTCCAATCCCGTGCGGCGCTGGCGATCGAGTGCGACATCGACGACTTCGTGGCCCTGGTGTTCTGACTAATCTGACGCGCCAGGTAGATGAGCGTCACGATGACACCGGCGGCGCCCAACATTTCTCCAACGGCTCCTATGGCCTCCCAGTTCACGTCACCCTCGCATCGAGAATAGGAGAGTCGAACACCGCGCGGCCGGCGCGGCAGCTAACGGGACCTTCGTATGAATCGGTCTGCGGTCGCGCGTCACACAAGGGGCGGGCGCGTCCCAGGAGAGGCAGGCCGCCTCCCGTCGAGGGGCAGGACGCGTCGCGGGAATGACAGGCCGCGTCGCTGGAGGTGCGTGCATAAGCGGCGTTCCTGGAGGCGGGAGGCGAGCGGATCCTCGGCGTTGCGGAGCCGTGCCTCCCGGCGTAGCGCGTGGTAGCTGCTGGCTCCTCCTGCGCACGCCGGTCGGCGACCGTGGCCAAGAAGGACGAGCGCCATGCGCCCGGCCGATCCCGGAAGCTACGGTAGCGCCGTCGTGCTCTCCCGCTTGACGCGCGCCCACACGCTGGCACGCATGGTGTCGATCGCTTCTCGGAACACCTGATCCTCCGCGACCCTCGCGAACAGGGCGGACTCCAGCACTCGCGCCTCCACCCCGCTGGGTGAGCGCTCGAAGGCATACTCGAGCCATGCCAACGCCAGCTCCGCATCTCCGGTCCAGGCGTAATACGTAGACAGGTCCTCGGCGCGAAGGACCGCCGAGTAGAGGGTGTCGTCGAGCGCGGGAAAGCTGAGGTCTACGGCGATCGAGTCCACGATCGCGGCGGCTTGGTCCCGCTGGCCGAGCGCGTGCAGGCACATCGCCCGGATCCCCTCATGGGGTCCTAGGTCCATACGGATGCAGTCATCCGGCGCCCCGCTCAGGAGCAATGCACGCGCCTCGATCGCGCGCGGCAGCATGAGTTCCGGCTGGATCGCCCTCGCCGCCCGGGCCTCCTCGATGGCCCGATCATAACGGCCGAGGGCCAACGCCTCGTACGCGAGCGCGAGCCGACGCCCCGCGTTTTTCGGGTCGATCTCGATCGCCTTCTCGGCAGCGATGAAACCGGCGTCGACCTGTCCCGTCTGATACAGCACCCGGGCACACCAGCTGAGACCCTCGGGGGCACCAGGCGCTAGCTCGATGGCCCGCTCACAATCGGGCGCGACTTCCTCGGGAGGCGCATAGGAGCGGGTCGCGATGTATCCACGAGCGGAGTATCCGCTGGCGTCCCCCGGCTCCAGCTCGATGGCACGGCTCGCCAGCCCGAGCGCGAGCCCCGCGGCACGATACCCATCGACATCGGATCGATATCGGTAGGCCAGCGTCAGCGCGTGGGCCTTCGAGAGACCGGCGAAGGCCTCGCCGTACTCCGGGTCGAGCGTGATCGCCTGACGGAACATGTCTCGCGCAAGGGCCAGGCCCTCGCTGGTCCGTCTCCCGAGCCAGGTCTTGCCGAGCAGATACGCCTCCTGGCCCGAGGTGTGGGCGGGGTGGCTCAACTCGATCGCGTAGGCCAGAGCCGGCGCATTGGCCGCGTAATCTTCCCCGAAGGCCAGGGCGATGTCGCCCGCCGACCCATACGCATCGGCGTAGTCTAGCTCGTAGGTCTCCTGCCAGAGCAGAGTGCGCGTCGTTCCCTCGGTCGTGACCACGTTGACCCACGTCCTCGCGGAATCTCGATAGAGCGATCCGCGCACCAGCTTCTCGACACCCAGCGAGTCGGCCAGCTCGCCCGGACTGAGGTCTGCCTCCACGAAATGTCGGACAGAGTAGGGATCCGTGACCTTGATTCGCCCGAGACGCTTGAGCTCGCCGGCCATACCCTCGGAAAGGGCTGCCCCGACGTTGTCCAACGCCGCGTCGCCCGTCCGATTCTCTACCGGCAGAACGGCCACGGAGTCCAGAAACGTCGCCGTTGCGATCGCGGCCAGCGCATCGCCCGCCGCGTCCCTGACAAAGGTCTGGAACACCCACCAGCCCCCCACGATCAGCGCCAGGGTGACGAGCACGGGCGCCATGGAATGCCTGAGACCGCGGGCGAACGTGCCACGTCGCTCGCTCGGCGCGGGCCCGGCGACGAGTGCGTCCGCGAACTGCCGGGCACTGTCGAACCGGTCGATGGGAGATCTGGCGACGGCCTTCTCGACCGTTCGTTCGAGCGCTTCGGGTACCGAGTCTCTCGCCACCCGCAGCGGTGGCACGACACCCGTCATCTTGCGGGCGATGATCATCGACGGAGACGTCCCCATGAACGGTGGCTCGCCCGCCAGCATTTCGTACAGCACGCAGCCCAGCGAGTAGATGTCGGTGCGCACATCGACATCTCCTCTGCCTTCGGCCTGTTCGGGGCTCATGTAGGCGGGGGACCCGACGGCGAGACCGGTCTCCGTCAGTCGCGCCTCATCCGCGGCCCTGATCGCGCGCGCGATGCCGAAATCGGCGACGATCGCATGGCCTGCTTCGAACAGGATGTTCTCCGGCTTGATGTCTCTGTGCATGATGCCCCGAGCGTGCGCGTACTCCAGCGCGTCGGCCACCTGGCTCGTGATGCGAAGCGCGTCCTTCAGAGGGAGCTGACGATCCCGTCGCAAAAGCGCCCGCAGAGAACCGTCCTCCAGGTAGGGCATCACGAAGAACAGGAGGAGCGGCAGGATATTCGGATGCGCGAGATTGGCCGAGATCCGGATCTCCTTCAGGAACCGCTCGGCCCCGAGCGAGGCCGCGATCTCGGGACGCATCACTTTGAGGGCGACGCGACGCTCGTGCCTGAGGTCCCGGGCGAGGTACACGGCGGCCATCCCACCGCGCCCCAGCTCGTCCAGGACTTCGTAGCGATCGGCTAGAACGCCCCGTAGGCGCTCGAGATCCACAGGCAATGTGCCTTCCCCTTACAGCGCGGACACGCGTATCTGACCTGTCCGAGGGACCGTAATCGTGATCTTCTGCACGAGTCGGGGAACCACGAACTGCCCCGGGTGACACCGCCTGCGAGATGATCCGATCGGGTCCACGCACACCGAGACCCGGCGACCCGCGATCGACCGCCGTGACGCGGTGAAGCTGCTAGTGCCCGTGGGCTGGGCCTCACCGATCAGTAGCCCGGCGATACGAACCACGACGGGCCAGTCCGTGTTGTTCTCGACCGTTACCTGGAATTGTGCGGCGGGTCCCTCTTCCGTCTCGGCTTGGCCCTCCTCCGTCTCGACCGACGCGCAGCCTACACACAGCAGCGCGGGGACGAGGCTAAGCAGTCCGGCGGCAATCCTCATGGCGCTACGGCGTACGCCAGCAACAGGCCGAACACGAGGGCGACGGCTCCCCAGACGCGTGCGAAGACGGGTCCCCTGGCCAACCACCAGTCCATGAGGCGGCGTAAACGCTCGAGCCCCACCACGGGCAGGATGAGACCCGCGATGAAGATGACCATCCCGAGGATCCAGATGGTCAGGGGAGCGCGCGAGCCGGAAGCCGCGAAGACGAGTGCGGCACCGAAGACGAGGCGGACCGCGGCCGTAGCGTACAGCCCGACCGGAGTCTCGAAGGATCGGACGATGCGCACCAGGCGCTGGGGGGCGAGGAGGCCGAGCGCCCCCAGGGCCGCGACGCAAAGGCTGAGTACCACAGCGACGAGCGCCATGGGTGAAGGTTAGGTAGCGCGAGTCGAGGCATGCAACCGGCCGAGCCTTTCTGGGGCCGACCCGGAGCCGGTCCGAAGGGGAAGTGGTCCCCGATGTCATGTTTCCCGGATTCATGGCATCTTAAAGAATGGTGGCTGCCCGTCGCTCGAGGAGGGAGCATCCGATGGTCCATCCCCCGCATAACGATCCGGACCCGTCGCCGTCGCCAACTCCCGCGCCGTCCGCGCCGTCCGCTCCAGGCACCCCGGGCACTCCGTCCGTTCCCCCATCGCCGGCGGCTTCTGTGCCGCCGGTTGCTCCGCCATCAGCACCCGGTCCGGCTGACCTGCCCGACAAGCCGGGCAGACCCCCGGCCTTCGATCGCGACCTCAGGCGCTACCAATGGCGCTTCCGACGGATACCGGACCAGATCCGCCTCGGCCACCAGGACGTCCCGAATCCGTTCCGCACGCGCGCCCTGATGGTCGTCCACGGGATCGGAGAGCAGAAGGACACCGAGACGGCCGTTCAGCTGAGGGTCCTCATGGAACGGGCGGTGGCCGCCCTGCAGCCGGACCTGGACGGAAGCGAGAACGCCTGGATCGTTCCCGAGCCGTACATCTTCGAGGGCTACTGGGCCAATTACGAAGACCTGGAATGGCTGGACCCCGACGACGTCGCCACCCTGGGCCCGCGGGAGAAGGAGTTTTTCACGCTCGCGTGGCGGACGATGGCGACGCGCGGGTTCGCCAGCTGGCGGTGGCTGGCCAAGATGGGCTTCCGGCTCATCATGCGCGGCAGTTGGGGGCTGAAGCTGTTCTACGCGTTCCTGACCCTGTTCCTGCTCCTGGCCGGTCTCATCATCCTGATCTCGAAGCGCTTCCGACATTTCATGACCGGGTACGTGAACGATGCACGCGCGTACCTGGAACCGAAGGGCGACGCTCCGCTCGAGACGGTCCAGCTCATCGACCACCGAATCGGCGAGGAGTGTCTTCGCCTGTTCGGCTGCGACTGGGAACTGGACGACTTGCCGCGCGATCCGCGCCCCGGCGAGCCGGCCAGAAACGCCATGCTCACGATCGGCGGAGTGCCTCACCGCTTCGATGAAGTGGTCTGGGTAGGGCACAGCCTCGGGTCGGTGATCAGCTACAACGTGATCGGCGACATCTTCGAGAAGTGTTCACAGGTGAGCGAGGCGTACTGGGAGGAGTTGGACGCGCGCGCCGCGGCCTGGAAGGCTGCGGGCGGCCAGGGCGACGAACCGACCGAGCTCGAGCCGCAGCATGTCTTGACCGCAAAGAAACGCAACGCCGAGAGGATCTTCTCCGGGCTACGCCATTTCGTGACGCTCGGCTCGCCGCTGGACAAGATCGCCTTCCTGTACTCCGATCGGGACAAGGTCAAGGAGGACGATTCGGACGATCGCCATGTGAAGCACAACGGCGTGCTCCGCCAGTGGACCCATCTGCCACCGCCTCGCACCGTCGGCGCTCGCAAGTCGGACGGGTCGGTCGGAACGTTCGAGGTGCCGTTCTGGCTCAACTTCTTCTACGGCGGTGATTACGTCAGCGGCCCGATCAACCTCTTCGGCGCTGACACGGCGACGAACATCCACACGCGGGGACGGCTGCGCATCCCGGGGTACGCGCACGTGCAGTACTGGAAGGACCGGGAGGTCGGGGCGAAGATTCTCGAAGTCGCATTCTCGGGCGAAGAGGGCCTCCTCGCCTTCCACAGGTTGAAAGCGTGGGGTCCCAAGACGTTCAAGTGGCTGGTGTTCAAGGGTTGGGTCTACGCCATCGCCGGCTTCGGTGCGATCCTAGTGGGGCTCTACTTCGCGATCGACCGCGACTGGCTCCCGTTCAGGACCCTGTGGGGATTGGTGTTCTGACGTCGCGCGCGTGAACCGGGCCCTCAGGTTGCCTAGCGCACCGTGTTTCGTGGAGCGCGGTCTCGTTGAAAGACTGATGATCCGCCCGCGGACCTTGGCTCATGTCGACGGTCCGGGAAGTGATCCGAATGCTCGAGCGGGATGGGTGGTATCTGGCGCGAACGCGGGGGAGTCACCGACAATACAAGCACCGGGAAAAACCCGGGGTGGTGACCGTGGCCGGCAAGCCCGGCGATGAGCTGGCTCCTGGCACACTGAAGAGCATCCTGAAGCAGGCAGGGATGAAGTGATGCGCTATCTCGTCATCGTCGAACAGACCGGGACCGGCTACTCGGCGTACTCCCCGGATCTCCCCGGATGCGTGGCCACGGGAGCTTCACGGGAAGCGGTGGAATCGGAGATGCGGGGGGCTATCGAGCTGCATCTCGAGACCATGCGGGAGGATGGCGAGTCCGTTCCCAGTCCTACCTCGTACGCCACTTACGTGGAGGTGGCGGCCTAGTCACCCCGATTACCGCCCCGGGGAAACCGAAGCTCCCCCGAGGCACTCCCAGGAATCGCGTTCCTTCGCTACCCCTCAGCCCTGCGCCCCGGCCAGGTCCCGCACAGCTCCCGCCAGCCTCCGCACCTTCCCCTGGTCGCTCGATCCCGACACCAGCTCGCGGAGATGCGCTGCCATCGTGGTCAGCATCTCACCCCGTTCCGCCTCCGAAGCGGCCTCCGCGTCGGCCAATCCCTGGCGCACGCCCGAGATCTGGTCGGCAGAGAGCCCGTTCGTGCGCTCGAGCTGGTCGACGTACGCCCGCGCCAGCGAGAACGTGGCCGGCCACACGAACTGCGGCTGCCCCTGCGCGTTCAGGTAGTCGAGCGTGACCGACTTGGCCGCGTCGATTTCGTTCTGCGACAGGTATTCGCTCGGGACGAGCTCGAAGATGTCCAGCCCGCGCGCGATCTCGGAGCTTACGATCACGCCGTTGTACCAGTAGACCGACCAGCTCCCGCCGAACTGCATCCGGTCCGCGTCCAGCGGGCCGCGGTCGTGGTAGGCGATCTCGACCGGGTTCGCGGCGTCGGTCCAATCGAAGATCGAGATCCCGCCCTGGTACCAGCCCTGTACCATCACGTCGCGTCCGGGGATGGGGATCAGCGAGCCGTTGTGCGCGACGCAATTCTCCTCGGGCGTCTGCGGGGCCGGGAGCTTGTAGTAGCTCTTGAACTCCATCTCCTGGCCCTCGACAGTGAAGATGGCGTTCGCGCCCCACTCCTTCGGGTCGGTGGCGCGGCACTTCGGTCCACCGCCGCCGCCCCACTCGTCCGTGAACAGGATCTGCGAGCCATCGTTGTTGAACGTGGCCGAGTGCCAGTAGGAGAAGTTCGAGTCGCTCACCGCGCTCAAACGCGTCGGGTTGACGGGATCACGGATATCGAGCAGCAGCCCGTACCCCTCGCAGGCGCCGCCCGCCAGACCGAGGGCCGGGTAAAGGGTGATGTCGTGGCACTGGGTGGGTCCGGGCCGTGGGCCGTCCGGGCGCTGGGCGATCCTGCGGGCGACCATCTCTTCGAGTTGGGCCTGCAGCTCGGCGCTGTCGGCGGCGGTGGGCTCGCCGGTTCCGCCACGCGCCGCCACGATCCTCTCGAGCCTGGAGGCCGTGAACCGCTCGGGCACCACCTGCGGCTGGCCGAGGATGTCGACCACGAACGCCCCGCGCGCCTTCGCCTCCTCGACCGCTGCGATATCGGCGGGCGCCAGGCCGTGCGTCGGCGGGGCGACGAGGTCGTCGAAGATCCGCGGCGAGCTCACGATCGCCGCCTGCTCAGGCGCGGCGAGCGGCACCTGGATCACCTCGATCCGGAACAGGGCCGAATTCGGGTCCTCTTCAGGCGACAGACCCGAGCAGCCCGGCAGCTCCTCCGCCGGCCGCACCGGCGCCGAGCCGGAGACGTAGATGTAGACGTTCTCGTCGTCGTCCGGGTCCTTGAGCACGGAATGCGTATGCGAGCCGCGGCAGGTCTGCACGTTGGCGATGTACTCGGGGTTCCGGATGTCGCTGATGTCGAAGATCCGGATCCCGCGCAGCCGATCGTGGCTCACCGTCTCCTCGACGCCCTCGGTCCCGCAATCGAGCCGGCCGCCGAGTCCCTCGCCCGAGACGAACAGGAGGTTCTCGTACACCGAGACGTCGCTCTGCGAGGCCGGACATACGTACCCGACCACCAGCTCCGGCTGGCTCGGGTTCGAGATGTCCCACACCTGGATCCCGTCGTAGTTGCCCTGGATCGCGTAGTTGTCCTTGAAGGCGAGGTCGGAGTTCGTGGAACCGACGAACGCCTCCGGCGGTGGCGTCGTCGACACCACCTTCAGGTTCCAAATCGCCTCTTCGGCGTCGAACACCCCCGGCTCGAGCCCGACGCGGGGGTCGGAGCTCTCCAGCATCATGTCCCACACCGGGGTCGGATTGGGTGTGGGGACAGCGGCTTCCGCCTCGGGCGCTCCCGCGGGGCTCGCGTCGGCCGGGCTCCCTCCCGGGGTCGTTCCCGACGAGGCGCAGCCGGTGGCCCCGAGCAGGCCCGCAACGAGGAATCCAGCGACGAGCGCGAGCGACGAGTGACGACGGACGGCGGTCGGCGGGGCAGGGCGGTGCTTCGAGCTAACGAGCGACATTACATGTTCCTCTCGGTCCAGGGTCGATGTACGCGTGAAGTCGATGTGCGAGTGACAATCGGACACCGCGCGACGCCCGATCTTCACGATCGGATCCGCGCCCGTTTCGTAGGAATCGGTCCAGGGTCATCACGAGTCGAAGGAGAGTCCGGTTTCACGTCCGCGGCTCACGAGCCGACGCCGTTCCCGATGGTTCGTCGGACCGTTCGTCGGACCGGTCGCCGGAGCGCTCCTCCAGCATGAGCTCCATGCGGGCGATCTCGGTCAGCTGATCCACCTGGATAGCGGAGGCGAGCTTGAACGCCGCCTCATCCTGCGCGGCGCCGTCGGTGCCGAACAGCTCGTGGACCATGGTGACCGCCCCGCGGTGGTGCTGGATCATGTAGGTGAGGAAGACGCGGTCGAACTCCGGCCCCCTCGCCGCATCCAGCTCCCGCATCTGTTCCTCGGTGAGCATCCCGGGCATGTGGGTGGCGTGCTCGGCGCCGTGCACCGTGAGCGTCGTCCCCTCGATCTCCACCTCGGGCACCGACTGTCCTCGATCGGCGAGCCACGCCTGCATGAGGGCGATCTCGTCGTTCTGGGCGTTGATGATGCGGGCGGCCAACGTCTGGATCTGCGGGCTCGCACCGTGCGTGGGGGCGAGTGCCGACATGATGAGCGCCTGCGCGTGGTGGCCGATCATGCCGGTCATGAAGTGGACGTCGGCCGCCGTGAAGTGCATGCGGGCGCTGTCCGTTCGGGCCCGGTAAAGCGCCTCGAGCTCGGCTATCGAGTCGGCAGGGGGCCGGGCCCCGGCTTCCGCGGCGGGCCGTGCGTCGACCTCGGCTGCAGGCCGCGGTCCAGTCTCCACGCCGGTCCCGGCGGCGCTGCCGCACGCCGTTGTACCGACGCCGGCCAACAGGGCGGCGATAGCTGCCGAGAAGACGCGGGGGGTCCAGCGGCTGTGTCGCGCTCTCACTCTAAAGCCTCCAGAAGACGGCGTTGGTTCGCCCTTACTAACCGGACGATTCGTCGCAGTTCCGGAGGTCGAAGGGGTCCGTCCTGCTCGTCACGCAGGTGCTGACCTACTGACAGTAGGCGACACGAGCCTCGCCGTCCCGAAGACCCTCGAACGGACCCAGCGTGCTCGTGCCCGTCCCGAAGACCGTGTCGGTCACGAGGACCCGGAGCGAGATGCGAATCCCACGCACCTGCCCTTCATAGCGCGCGGGGTTGCCGAGCGCGGCGGGTCCGATCTCACGCACGAAGTCACCCTCTACCGAGAACGCTCCTTCCGACGAAAGCGGAATCGGCACTCGGAGCTCTCCGTACGCGCAGGCGAAACGCGCAGAGGCGGAGTCGGTGGTGACCAAGAGCGAAAACCCATCCCCGCCCCAGCGACCTGTCAGGACGTCCGGGATCTCGGTGGGACCCGCGCGGCACGAGGTCAGGCTCGTGGCGGGGATGGCGACCACCCACAGGGCTCGGACGCACCACGCCGGAATCCGTCGTCCGCGTGAGGTTCGAGCGATCCGTGGTCGAGTCGCTCGTGATCGTGTGGTCATCGCCGAGCCTCCCGCCGCATTGCACGCGCTCTGCAAGGCTTCGCCCTGCGCGTCTTCGTCCCGGCAGAACCGCGTCCCCTCTCTCTAGAACAACGCGCAGCGGGCGCTCACCGCGACGGCTGGGGTGGCCCGCCGGGCCCAGCCGCAGCTGCGGCCTAGAACTCTCGCTTCTTCCGGAGGAGGGCGCGACGGCGTGCGCGTGCTCTTCGGCGTTGCGCGGCCGCCGTCTTGCGCCGTTTGGCGACGCTGGGCTTCTCGTAGAAGCGTTGCTTCTTCATGTCCTTGAAGAGTCCCGAACGGATCATCTTCCGACGGAACTGCTTTAGCGCCCAATCGAGCCCGTCGGTTTCTTTCAGTGTCACCTGGACCATCTGGCGCTCCCGGGCGTGTGATATAAGAAGACGGGGCCGCCCTCATGAGAGGACGGCCCCGAATGAGGTCCAGCTTGCAGGTCGGTCCTTAGAGGCCGGCCAGCTTCCTCACGTTCTCCGCCGCGGGGCCCTTCTGGCCCTCCACGACGTCGAGCTCGACGCGATCGCCCTCGGCGAGGCTCTTGAAGCCTTCGGCCTGAATAGCCGTGTGGTGGACGAACACCTCGCCCTGGCTTTCATCGAGAGCGATGAAGCCATAGCCCTTTTGGTCGCTGAACCACTTCACAGTTCCGTTGCTCGGCATTGCCGTACTCCTACTTACTTGGTGATGTGGCCGGGAGAGTACGGACCTGCCGCAACTTCCGACTGCGTGCGCGCGAGCCGAAATGGCCCCGCGTCGTGCTTGGCCGCCTTCGTCACCGTGACGGTAGGCGCCTTCGTCCGGGCGCAAGAAAAAAGGCGGGCTCTGGGTCGCTCCCCAGATCCCGCCTCTCGTACGCTTACTGGACGCCTGAACAGTATACGCGAAACGGGGCGCGTAAGTCAACTCCGTCCTGAAGTTACGGGCCTAGAATCGTCCCTCGCGCACCTGCCCGGGCTTCATCCCGCTTCGGAGCTCCACCACGTGCTCGGGCGTGACCGACTCGTTCTCGGGGAGCGGTACATCCCCCTTTTCGTTCCCGAACGTCACCACGCTCTTGAGCTTTGACAGGACGCTCGACCCGTCGACGGCCTCCAGCTCCGGCGCGTAGTAATCGAACCAGGGAAGCCCGGCGTTCGTGTACTCCTTCGACGTAGGCGGCGTGGTCGGCGGGTTCTGGCCAGTGATCGCGCGCCACACGAGCGAGTTCGGCAGGTGGACGAAGCAGCGGCTCGCGCTCCGCGTGTCCCACTCTTCGAACCGGTTCGGGTCGTCGTAGATCTCCTGCCGCATGCGCCCGCCGGGTGCGAGCCCCATGTCGTATGCGGCGGGTTCGCCCAGGCTCAGACACGCGTACTCGGCAGGGCCCTCGCGTCGTCTCACCAGCTGCGTCTTCTTCCAGGCCGCCAGCCGCCGCTCGTACGCCTCCGTCTTCATCGGGTAGGCGATGACCTGGACCCCGCCATGCTCGGCGGCCCCGGTGATCTGCTCCTCGGCGCTGTACCCGCTCCCGAGCGGCATGGCCACAAACTGTCGGATCACCCCCTTCTCGACGCAGTACCCGTCGAGCCACGGCTGCCCGGGTAGGACGACGTAGTCCTGCGGATCTCGGTGGAGCCCGTCCTCCCATTCCTCTCCCGAGACGGCGTTGATCTTCCCGGTCGCGATCTTGACCGCGAACGGATACGAGAAGCCGCCGCCGTACCCGTACCACTCGTCATCATCCGCCGCCCCGGCTCCCGAGAGCGAGGTGAAGTTCAGCCACATCGCCTCCGACTGATACATGGGCAGCATGACGCCTCCGTGCGCGAGCCACGTCGCGGGGACGCGCGCGGCGAAGTCGTCCACGTGCCGCAGCGGGAAGCGACCGAGCCCGGGCGGGAGGAAGTGGTCGGTCCCGTCATCCGGGATCCGGAGCGTCCGCTGAAAGTCGATCCCGAACGAGGCATGCTCGTGCACCTCCGGGAACGAGAAGACGAGGGCGTCCTGTCGTAGTTCTATCATCGGTCCTCCTTCGGTACGGCGTACGGCTACGTCTTTCTTGTGGTCGAGTCTTCCTGGCTACTACCAGTCTCCGTCCCGGACCTCGCGCACCAGCCTGAGCACGGCCCGGTCTGGCATGCCCTTGAGCTCGCGGATCAGCTCCGCGAACAGCCGCGGGCGTCGCCGGATCGCCTCCTGGAGGTCGCTGGACACCTTACCGGCCATCGCCAGCAGGACGTCCGAGTCGACCTCGAGGGCCGTCGCGAGCCGGATGATCGTCTCCTCCGACGGGGGAGGGACCTGCTCGCGCTCCACCTTGCTCAGGTACGAGGGCTCGACGCCGATCCGACCCGCCACCTGGCGGAGCGAGTAACTACGATCTTCCTTCTGCAGCTTCTCGCGCCGTGCCCGCACGAACTGTCCGAATCCTCCCATGCCTCCCCTCACGATGCGTACTGTGTACTACATAGTACACAATTGGAGGACTGTGCGCAAGCCAAAGAAAGGGAGGGGGGATTAAGGACGCGCGAGGAAGATGCGTACCTCACCGCTCCCGTGGTCCGACACGACGAGGTCGTCACGGCCGTCCCCGTTGAGGTCGGCGACCGCGATGCCCCACGGATTCTCGCCTCCATCCACTTCGGTGGTGCGGATCGCCGCCTCGTCCCCCAACAGGATTCTGACGCCCGATGAGAAGAAGCTCTGAATGGCGGCGTCGTCAATCCCGTCCGCGTTGAAATCTCCCACGGCGATGGCCTTCCCGCCGCGGGGCATCTGCTCCTGGTACCAGGCCTGGCTGGAGACGGCGCCCGCGCCTTCGCCCGGCAGGACTCGCACGGCGCCCGGCTCGGTCGCGTAGATGACGTCCAGCAGTTGATCCCCGTTCAGGTCGGCTACCTGGATGCCGAACGGCTGCGGGGCAGGGATGCCTACCGGCTCGCGAAAGTTCTCCGCCGCGAGCTCGGCGGCTGGCTCCGCTCCGGCCCGCAGGACGATGGCGACCTCGCTTCGGTTGGGGGTGACGAGGTCGGCCCAGCCATCCCCGTCCATGTCTCCGATCGCCATGCCGCGGTACGGATCGCCGCCCACGTCGATGCGCTGCCGTTCGGTGAACTCTCCCTCACCCCCACCGGCCATCACGAGGATGGCTTCGCGCTCCCGGTCATCGACCAGCAGGTCCAGGTGGCCATCCCGGTCGAGGTCCGTCACACGCACGGCATGTGGGTGCGGGCCGATGTCCACGCTCAACCGTGACTTTTCAGTGAACTTCAGGTCACCGAGTCCATCGTTAACTAGAATAGTCAGATACAGTGTCTCATGGTTAGCGATCGCGGCATCGAGATCTCCGTCCTCGTCGAAGTCCCCGAGCGCCACGTCCACCGGGTTCTCGCCGGCGGGGAAATCAGCCAACCGCTCGAAGCCGCCGGTCCCGTCGCCCCGCAGGAAGGTGACCGTGCCGCTCATCGTGTTCGCCACGAGGAGATCGAGGTCTCCGTCGCCGTCCAGATCGCCGGCTGCGACGGCCGAGGGCCGTTCTCCCACGGACAGCCGCGGACCGGCCGTGAAGAGCTCCGAATCCTGCGGGGACATGGCCTTGCAGCCGGACGCCGTGAGCGCGAGGAGAGCGAGAATCGAAGGGGTCAACCTCATGGGATCTTCTACGGGTCGGTCGGGTGAGCGTTCCCGCTTACCGGGGGCGATGCAGTGCCCGTCTACCGTTCGCGCGTCATCGCACCTATCATGGCGCGTCTCCGTAGTCCTTGAACTGCGATTGCGCCACCTTGCGACGGGAGCGAACCATGCGCCGCACCGCCCGGATCCCTCTTTCCCCACGTCCTACGAGCCGTCAGAACCACACGACCCGACACATCCAGACGTTCGCGATCTGGGCCACCCTCGCGGCTCTCGGGTCGGTAGCCGCCTGCGGCCCGTCGGATGACACCCGCGACCTGGACCTCATGACGGGTGCCGGCGCGGTCGACGACGCGCGCCTGGCGGACGCCGATGCGGACGAAGCCAACTGGCTCACGTACGGCCGCACCTATAAGGAGCAGCGTCACAGCCCGCTCGACGAGATCAACGAGGAGACGGTCGGTCGCCTCGGGTTGGCGTGGTCGCACGACTTCGGGCACATGCGCGGGCTCGAGGGCACGCCGCTCGTGGTGAACGGCGTCCTGTACGCCACCAGCGCCTGGAGCGTCCTGCACGCGTTCGATGCGGCGAGCGGCGAGCTCTTGTGGACGCACGATCCGCAGGTTCCGCGCGGACACGCGCGCTACGTGTGCTGCGACGTGGTCAACCGCGGGCCCGCATTCTACCGCGGGAAGGTCTTCGCCGGGACGCTGGACGGCCGACTGGTCGCGGTCACCGCGGAGACCGGCGAACCGGTGTGGGAGACGCGCACGACGCCCGAGGGCCAGGCCTATTCGATCACGGGCGCGCCCCGGATCGCTGGGGGTCGGGTCCTGATCGGGAACGGCGGCGCGGAGTTCGGCGTGCGCGGCTTCGTCTCCGCCTACGACGCCGAGACCGGCGAGCTGGACTGGCGCGTGTATACGGTCCCCGGGAATCCGGCGGACGGACACGAGTCCGCGGCCCTCGAGGCCGCGGCCGAGACGTGGTCGGGCGAGTGGTGGACGGCCGGCGGCGGCGGGACCGCCTGGGACGCGATCGTCTACGATCCCGAGCTCGATCTCGTCTACATCGGGGTGGGGAACGGCTCGCCGTGGTACGAGCGGCTCCGGAGCCCCGGCGGCGGCGACAACCTCTACCTCTCCTCGATCCTCGCCGTGCACGCCTCGGACGGGGAGTACGCCTGGCACTACCAGACTACCCCCGGCGACAACTGGGACTACACGGCCACTCAGCCGCTCATGCTCGCCGAGCTCGAGATCGATGGACGTGAGCGGCGAGTGATCATGCAGGCGCCGAAGAACGGGTTCTTCTATGTGATCGATCGTGAGACGGGCGAGTTCCTGTCCGGCGACGCGTTCGCGGACATCAACTGGGCTACGGGGATCGACGCAGACGGACGTCCGATCGAGAACGCCGCGGCGCGCGAGCTCGAGGGTGGCATGCACGTCGCCCCGGGACCCGAGGGTTCGCACAACTGGCATCCGATGTCTTACAACCCGGAGACCGGACTGATCTACTTCCCCGTATACGAGCACTCCATGCTCCATTCGATCGACGATGGGTGGAGCTACGATCCCAAGAGCCTCAACATCGGGGCGGATTTCGGCTACGACGGTCCCGCGACCGGCGAGGAGATGACGGCGAGAGGACACCTCGTTGCATGGGATCCGGTCGCCGGTGAGGAGGTGTGGCGCGTGGATCAACCGGACCCGCTGAGCGGCGGGACCCTGTCGACTGCGGGGAACCTGGTGTTTCAGGGGCGCGCCGATGGACTCCTGCGAGCCTACCGGGCCACCGACGGCGAAGCGCTGTGGGAGTTCCAGCACGAGACGGGAATCGCGGCCCCCCCGATCACGTATTCGGTGGATAGGACGCAATACATAGCGGTGCTCGCGGGTTGGGGCGGTCCGGAGGTGCTGATCAATACGCCGCTCGGCACCGGCAGCGTCGGACCGGGTCGAATTCTGGCGTTCGCTCTCGATGGTACCGCGGCCCTGCCGGAGCCTAGACCTCCGCTGCCGCCGATCGAGGCTCCCACCTTCGAGCTCCAGCTGACCGAGGCCGAGATCGAACGCGGAAGCGAGCTGTATTCGGACCGGTGCTGGGCCTGCCACGGGTTCGACGCCGTCAGCGGCGGTGGCGTGCCGGATCTCAGGCGAGCGACGACCGCGACGCACGAGACTTTC
The DNA here is from genome assembly GCA_039588275.1 of Gemmatimonadota bacterium. GTDB lineage: Bacteria > Gemmatimonadota > Gemmatimonadetes > Palauibacterales > Palauibacteraceae > JBDHAC01. The sequence goes on along the minus strand of JBDHAC010000076.1, from coordinate 239 downwards.
GAGCAGATCGTGCTGGGGGGCCTACGGGAGCCACTGGGCATGCCGCGGTTCGACGATGTGCTGAGCCCGGAAGACGTCCGCCTGATCCAGGGCTTCGTCCTGTCACGCGCGCGAGAATCCGCCGAAGAGAACTAGAATATGCGGGGTCCACGGACTCCCAATACGATCAGTCGGGCGCCGCCATCCACGCTCGCGACGCCCGGCGGTGCGCCCTCGCCCGCGGGGTCGGGCCTTGCCGC
>JBDHAC010000075.1:0-16232 GCA_039588275.1 Gemmatimonadota bacterium | reverse complement strand
GTGCGCCATTGAGATGAACCCGGGGCTTCGCCCGCGTACTGCTGCCCGTGTAGCACGTTCCTTGGGCTAGCGGGTGCAGACGAATCTTGCGCAATGGAGAATCGGCCGATCGAGTTCGTCTTCCAGTAGTCGGTCGCGGGTCCGGCCGTTCCCGTGCCCGAGTGCGGCAGCACGTCCCACGATGTGTCTGTGATCGTCGTGAACCCGGAAGGCTCGTTTGGGCGGTTGCTGGAAGGCGGGGGGCTCCCGCCACCGCTTCCACCTCCATCATCCTCATCAGGCGGGTTGGAGACCGTCGCGTCCGACGCGTCCGAGGCCCCGCCATCGGCGGTGGCACGGATCGAGGCACCGCCGCTGCTAACGCCGTCCACCATGCCGCTCGAGGAGACCGAGGCCACCGTCGAGCGCGAGCTGGTCCAGGTCAGGGACTGCTCAACGGGATTCCCGTACGAGTCCGTGACCCGCGCGTCCAGCTGACGCTGGGACCCTACCTCTACGGTGAACGCCGAGGGGGTCACATCCACGACGAGGGCCGGGTCCTGGGTGGATCCCGTGGCGATATTCGAGAGTGGACCGAACGTGGCGTCTCCGTCCAGCGAGCCCCGGAACGCTACGATCTGGAATTGGTACGTCGTCGCGGCCGAGAGCCCTTCCACCTTGCAGCTTCGCACGGCGCCCACGTTCGAGCCTTCTATGGGCGCCCGGCACGAGCCATCCTGCACTTCGAGCGCCTGGTTCCAGTCGAAGTTGCCGGATGCGTCGTACCGGAGCTCGTACCGTGCGGGCGAGCCGGTCCCGTCATCGACCTCGGTGAACTGAAGGATCAGCGATGTCTCGCCAGCCCCGGCCACGGCGAGATCTGTCACTCCACTCGGATTCGTGTTCCCGCCGCCACCGTTCCCGTCGTCTCCGCTCCCGTCGTCTCCGCTCGGGGGGCTGGACACCTGGATGCCCAGCGATCCCGTCACGCCATCGACCGTGGCGCTGATCGACGTCTGGCCCGGCGAGTGGGCGGTGATCAGACCGTCGTTCGCAACGGTTGCCACGGACGGGTTCGAGCTCGACCAGGTCGGAGTCTTGTACAGACGCCGGCCCTTGCTATCAAGAATCACTGCCCAGGCTTGCGTCGTCTCTCCAGGCGCGAGCTCCGTAGCGCTCGCGTGCACCGTGACGCTCGCCGCCTTCGCACCCTTGACCCTGAGAGTCTTCCCGTTCTTCTTACCGCGACCTGCGGCTGTCACCGTAGCGTCGCCCGCGCCCGTGGCCGTCAACTGCCCTTTGCCATCCACCCACAGAACGGATGGGTCCGACGTCGTCCACTTCAGGTAGCCTGCCGGGCGCCTCGCTCCGTTAGAGTACAGGTAGGTCGCCTTCAGCCTTTCGACCGAGCCCTCGACGAGGCCCGCGGACGGGTCGGCGATGATGATCTCCACCACCTCACCACGGACGTCGATCGTGCCGGTCCCTCGTACGCCCAGCACATCGGCGGTGATCGTCGCACTCCCTTCGCGGCCCGCGACGATATTGCCGCCCGCATCGACGTACGCAACGCTCTCATCCGAGCTGCTCCACACCACCGGGCGACCGTTCACGGTCTGTCCCCGGGCGCTCTTCACGATCGCTGACAGCCGGATCTGGTCATCGGGCGCGATCACGGCGTCCGAGGGTTGCACGGTCACCGTCGCGACCAGGCGGTTCTGCTCCGGGCCCGCCGGAGCTGTCGGAATCGCGTCCTGCCCGCAGGCGAGCAGTCCGATGAGGAGAGCCAACGTCATGGTATTCCTCGGAAGGCGGCGGAGCGCGCTCGAGGCAGCCGCCGCGTATGCGGGTTCTTCCCCAGGCAATCGACACCGTCGGGCCTTATGCGGCAAGGCCGGCGAGCCTGCCGATGCCGAGGAGTCACCAGGAAACGAGTTGCGGAGGAAATCGTGTCCGGCGGAGGGTCCCATCCTCTCTCTCCCATCATCCAGCGGTGCGGTGTGTCAACGCACCGTGGTGAGGGAGCACGGGCAACCCTCGTGTACTGGCAGGCCGACGAGCATGGCGCGAACCGCCGCGCTTTAGCCTCGTGCCTTTGCGTCCCCGGCTTTCGCGCGGGTTTGCCCTGAGACAGTACGTTGACGCTCAGCGAGATTCTGTGCCTCGCATTCTGTACAAGTTCCTGGCCACGCCGGCCCTTCCCACCGCCCCAGCCACGGCACGCGGCCGGGGCGTCGGCCCCACGAACCGTGCCTGGGGTCACCATTCGTATCCCCTTGAGTGTGAGCCAATTAGAGGGATGCGCGCCCCACACGAGAGAGACTTCGAAACAGCTTGCAGAGTCACTGAACTCCGGTGCGAGCCGCACCCCGATCTTGTGTTCTGCCCGACCCACCGTGCAGATCACCACGCTCCCTGTACCCAACCTTCGACGAGACGAATCCCCCGTCGGCCCACCCGCGTGTGGGTCGCGAACGTGAACAAGCGTCCAACCAACTCGGTTGCACCGGGGAAGCCGTCGGTTTCGTTCAAAGCGAGCGGGCGGGCCTGGACCAGATCGGGGAGGGTGCGCGGGTAGCCGGGCGCGATCCCGACCCTGGCGCCGTCTTCGAGCGCGGCACGGGCAGTCTCGTCATTCAGCAACGCGGGCAATCGGAGATAGCTCGAGCGGCAGCCTTTGACCGGTCTCAAGACCTGGATGTCGTCCCTGGCCGATAGCACGTTTGCCAACCGCCCGGCCGTTTCCCGCCGCGTTTCTACCGCCGCGAGGGCGAGCGTAAAGCTGCGCGACAGAATCCCCGCCGCCGCTCCGGAGAGTCCGGAGGGCCGGGTGGGTTCGTGGTACAACGTCTCGCCCAGGTGCAATGCCGGTACGCGCCGTGGGAGCCCGTACATGCCCGGGCGGGCCAGTGCCCAGCTCGACGCCCCGGTAGCCAGGGCCCGCCCCCCCCGCGCGTAACCCGCGAGACGCTCGGCGACGGACGCGAGCCCAGGAGGGCACCACCCGCCCCACCCGTCACGCCTTTTCCACGGTTGAAGCTCAGCACCGCCAGCGAACCGAGCGCCCCGGCCGGACGATCGGCCACGGTCGCACCAAACCCCTGCGCCGCGTCCTCGATCAGCAGGCAATCGTGCTCCTCGAGAAGCGGTTCGAGTGCTCGCGGATCGACCGGGTGTCCGTACAGGTGCGTGATCAGGACCCGGCGTGCACCGGAACGAAGCGCACGCTCGAGGCTTTGCGTATCGGGTTGAAGAGTAGCGGGCTCGACATCGTAGAAGAGAAGCGATTCCTCCGCCCCGACGGCAGCGGTGATGATGTCGAAGCAACAGAAGGCGGGGACCGCTACCGGTCCCGGATAGGCTGGCCGGGTCGCCAGGAAGGCCAGCGCGAGCGCGTTCGTTCCGCTGTCCACGAGCAGGATCGCGTCGGGTGAGTAGAGGCGGGCCAGCTCGAGCTCCACCCGCCGCCGAGCGGATCCCCCGTCCCCGGCTAGCGTGACCAGCCCCGCCGCCAGCGAGCCAAGCGACAGGGGGGCGTAGCCGGGTGGGCAATGGTACGGAGGGAATCGCACGCTCAGTAGCGCTCGATCACGGGATGTACTTCACGATCCTCGGACCGAGCCGTCGCGCGATCGGCAGCGGCAGGAGACGCCACAGCCGTTGGCCCCAGCCGTACGCCGATTTGCCCGCCGAGGGGGTCGCCGTCCGCCCGCCGGCCGCGTGGTCGTACCACCACAGGGTCTCATCGCCGCCGCCCCACTGCGACTTGAAGCGGTGCGTCCCGCCGCCCGGCGTGCAGCGCCCGAAGTTGAAGGATCGCAACCCGGTCTCGATCGCGCGCTCCATGAACGCCCAGTAGAGAAGCATGTTGGGCGCGATTCGGTTGTGCTCGCGCAGCGCCGACGCCCACGTCATCTCGAGCTCGCCGTCCCAACGGAAGGCGCACCCGGCCGCGATCGGCTGTTCTCCCAGATAGGCGCACCCGTACCAGACGGAATCGCTGAAGGTCGCCCCGATCCGTGTGAAGAAGGACTCCGGCAGCGCAGGGGTCCCCAGATCTCGCATGTGATGACTGAAGACTCGAAAGAAGGGCCCGATCTGATCAGCGCCGAAGCGTACTTCGACGCCCTCCTTCTTGGGGCGCCGGATCTGGCTTCGGACTTTCGCCCTCAGGTCGTGCCACAGCTCATCGGATTCCGAAGGAAGCTCCCGTACGACGGCGATCTTCCTGTGCGACACGGGAACGGAGACCGGCAGCTCATGCCGGCTTCTCAGCTCGAGAAGCTCGGCGCCCGATTCGTCCGCCAGGGCGATCGCGGCATCCACCAGCGCGGCGCTCGCCGTGTCTTCCCCGAGCGGACCACCGTAGTTGAGAAAGGGCATCGAGACGAGGTAGTGGCCGAATAGGGAGCTCCTGACGCGGACCAGCGGGAGGACACCCGCAAGGGCACCATCGTGGACGGCGGTGAGGTAGGAGCACTCGTGGCCGAAGGTGGATTCGATGACTGAGCGCCAGCCGTACAGGTGGCAGTGTGTCCAGCCCCGGCTGGCCCGGACGAAGCGATCCCACGCTTCGCCGTCATCTGCAGCCGGTCGAATCTCCACGCGTCGCTCAGCCCTGCCGCGCGAGCTCGCGCCGGGACATCGTGCCCGGCGCGACCCGCCGTCCGGCCTCTGCATAGAATGCCTTCATTGCGCACGCCTCGCGATAGCCATTGGAGAGAAGCTCCAGGCCATTGAAGGAGCTCTCGGCGCCACGGGGTTCGTTCGAAGCCACATTTGGACCCCCGGCCACCGTCCTTGACCGAGCAACGGCTGTGCCGCCGAACGGACGCCCGGGCGCGAAGATAGACCGCTTTTGATGGGCCGTCCACGACACGGCGCTGTCCCCCGCCGGGTGACTGTTGCGCCAGCGCGACAAGTGCCTCCCATACTCTGCGCTACCCGCCGCGCGGCACTGTGGATCGGAGAGCATGCCGGGTGGCCCGCTTGCTGCGGAACGCCGGCGGAGTAAGATGCTCCCCTGGGGTGCGCAGGTTGGGTGCGTGGAGGGCACGTCGCAGTCGCCACGCTCCTGAGCACGGATCTACGGGCGAGGAGGAATCCAGCACCGTGACGGAATCGGCGAGACGAGGCTTGGAGGCGAGGGCCCGCAGTCCGTGGAACCGCGCCGCGCTCGGGGGCCTGCTCCTCCTTGCCGTCATGGCCGTGGCCCCGCGCATCATCGACCTCGGCAGCCTCGGATTCTATGCCGACGAGGATCTAACGGCGATGGCCGCGCGCGCGCTGTTCGAGGATGGCCAGTCGGTGCTGCCGTCCGGTCTCGAGTACCGACGCGCCCTTCCGTACACCTGGCTCGCAGCGGGCTCGGCAGCCCTTCTCGGAGCCGAAGGCGAGGGTCCGTACCGCTTGCCCGCGGCGATCCTCGGGAGCCTGACCGTGCTGGCCCTGTTTCTGTTCGGGCGAAGCGTGATCGGCACCCCAGCCGCGTTCCTGGCGGCGCTTCTGCTCGCGCTCTCTGAGTGGCACCTCGTCTTTTCCCGACAGGCGAGGATGTACTCGGGATTGGTCCTGTGTATCGTCCTCTCCGCCTGGGGATTCTGGAGCTGGACGCGGACCGGGCGAGCTCGTCCGCTCGTTGGTGCCGCGCTCGCGTACGCCGGCGGCGTGAACTTCCATCTGCTCGGCGTGCTCGGCGGAGTGCTCCCCCTCGTGTGGCTCGCATTCCCGGGAGCGGTGCAGGTGACCCCTATCGCGCTCTTCAGCGTGTCGGCCGTCGCCCTGGGTGGTGGGTTCGCCCTCAGCCGGCTGTGGACTCTGGCACCGTATCAATCGGTGGACTCCCCGCCCATCGCCGAGCCGATTGTCGGGGCGAGTCTGAATACAGTGAACCACGCCTCCCTGACCGGAGCGCTCGCATTGCTGGCGGCGCTCGCGGGTGCGGGCGTCGGCTTGTGGCTGGTGGCCCGGCTTCGGCGGGCGATGTCCGACGGGCGGGCAGGCGGCCCCTGGACGACCATCCAGATGGCCGGACTCTATGTCCTCGGCGTTGGCGCAGGGATAGCGGCAGCCTTTGGGCAAGTGTACGGGACCGGACTCGCGCTCGGACTGTTGCTCGTATCGCACGGGAAAGGGTTGCCCGCCGTCTGGCGCCACATCCGAGCCCCGGTGGCTGTGCTCGTACTCCCGATCGTGGCATGGTGCCTGGTGTGGGGAGTTCGAGAGGGGCTGTGGGGTGCCGTAACCTCAAGCATTTCATACCCTTACCCGCACGCGTACCGCCTCTTCCAGCAGTTCCCCGGGGTCATGCTGATCTTTCTGTGCGTGGGTGTCCGGTACGTGTGGACGCCGACCGAGATCGGGCGCCGAGGCGCCGTCGCGTGCCTGCTGACCGCCGTGGCGTTGGTGGGGGCGTTCGGGTTCGCCGGACGCGGAGAAGCGACGCGCTACCTCCTTCCCCTGTATCCATTCATGCTCCTGACCGTCGCGACGGGTCTCGCGGACGCCGGCCGTTGGCTGGCCCGACGGTTCCGGCCGGGCGGTGCGGCATGGTCCGGTATGGTGCGGCTCGCCGTGCTCGCGCTCGTGCTGTCCGGCGGATTGACAGGGCACGGCGTGCCGCAATCGATCAAGGTTCTGCAGCTTCGGCATGGAGAGACCGTAAACCCGCTGGTTCACATGTTCCCCTTCCGGCCGGACCATCGGGGCGCGGGGACCTACGTGCGGGAGCGACGCGCCGCAAACGATATCGTCATCGCTGAAGATCCCTCGGTCCAGTCCTGGTATGCCGGGGAGGTTCATTATTGGTACAGACGCTTCGGCGACATGAGGCAGTTCCTGACGCGCGCCGAAGACGGCGTCTACCGGGACATCTACGTGGGCAGCCGACCGTTACCCGACCCCGCCGTGATCGACTCGCTCATTCGAGTGGCCCCGGGCCGCGTGTGGTTGATCACGTCGGGTGAGACCCAGCCGCTAACCCAATGGTATCTCTCGGCGCGACAGCGGGAGTGGCTCGATTCGCTGACGGCGACACGGAGTCCGGAATTCGTGGCAGAGGATGGCGTGACGGCGGTGTTCTGTCTCTCGTGCGGCTCAGGCCGGGCTGTCTCGACGTGGTCCGGCGCCTCGCCATCCACTCAACCGGAACACGCCTCCGGCAGTACCCGGTAGACCTCGAATTCGGCGTTGCGATAGCCGAGGGCGAAGTAACCCGTGTACGACTCGATCGCCTCTTGGGTACGTTGGGCACGGTTGGGGCCCAGGCCCATGTCCCCAAGGACCACGTGCGTGATCCCCTGCTCGCACCAGTCGGCTAAGTGCTCCTGCGGGTCCCGCACGATGGAGAGCGGCATGGCCGGTATCCCCGTCTTCCAGGCGAGGACCCGAGGACGGATGAAGGCCACACGGACGGGAGACACTTCGGCCTGTACCTGTAGGTGCTCGAACAGCTCAATCAGGCGAGGGTCGTCGAGTCTCTGTGATTTCGGCGCAGTCGCGAGCGCCTTGCCGACGGCCACGAGCGCGAGGATCGACGCGACCCCCAGCGCGACACGCTCGGGTCGCACCCGGGCGACCTGTCCCACGAGAACCCGCACGCCGTTCAACAATCCGAAGGTGAACAGCGGATATAGCGGCCACGCATAGCGGATTTCGGCGGCTCGCAACGATGCCAGCGCGAGGGCGAAGATCACCGCGAACACCACCCATAAGCGACGCGGGTCGACCCGGGCGAAGGCGATCAGGCCGACCAGCATGAGCGCCCCGCTGAGGACGTGGTAGGCGTCGTTCGGCAAATTACCGGGCAACGGGTACAGGTGGTTCTCGAAGACGGCGAGGTGGTAGCGTGGGCTCGGGCTCAACAGCTCGCCGACGAGCCAGCGGAGGGGCGGCCACGTACGCATCGCGGTGTCGGGGACGAGAAGTCGACCTACGAGCGCGGTGAAGCTCAGCGCGAGTCCCGGGATCAGGGGTCGCCACCCCAGCCGGCGCCCGTTGAGCACGCCCCATGCGAGCAGCGCCGGGATGAGAACGAGGCCGTGGGGACGGAACAGAATGGCGGCGCCCGCTGCCCCGGTCACACCGATGACGCGCGCCCAGCTCCAGGATGTGGTTCGATCTGCGAGCAGAATCGTCAGCCAGACCAGGCCCACGAACGGCACATCCGAGAGGGGTGATATGGAGAAGCCGACGAAATCGGGCGACAAGCCCACGAGCACGGTCGTTCCGATCGCCAACGAAGGGGTCGCGTGCCGCCAGAAGTACGCGCCCACCACCAGCAAGCAGCCGACCGACAGGAACACCATGAGCCCTTTGGCCGCGAGCATGGACCCGCCGGTCGCGAGTCCCACCGCCGCCAGCACGAGCGGGAGCCCGGGCGGATACGCGCGAGGACCGAAGTGCCGGTCACGCTGGCTAAAGATGTAGCCGGTGTCCAGATAGGGTCGGCCGTCAGCGAGCGCCTCGGCGTGCATCAGGTATTGGGCAAAGTCCCCGTTCTGAATATCGGGCTGCGACGTCCACTCCCGCGCGATCAGGAGGAGGAAGGGAAGCAGGGCCAGCGCGAGCGGCCACCTGCTCCTCACGCTCGAGGCGCGTGACATTTCACCGTCCGGGGTCGCTCGTCTCGGCCTAGGCGCCGCCCAGCGACAATCCGACGCGTCGGCGCAGCTCGGCTGACGAGGCGCGACGGGACGCGTCCGCTTCCAGACTCGGCCAGCTGAAGTAACGCCGGGCCACCGATGTAAAGCGGAACTCCTCGAGGAGGCGTTCGAGCAACCCCAGCGTGTTCTCCAGGCCGTGGTAGTGGCGCAAGCGTGCGAGTCCTGACAGGGGCATGCGAGGCTGGTCCGGATCCAACTCCCAGGGGTGCACGTAGATGACCGCGCTTTCCCCAGCACGCTCGTGCTCGCTCAACGCGCGGCAGATCAGAGCGAACGGCAACAGGCGCAGGTACGCCCCTCCAGCGGCCGGTGCCCGGAATCTCAGCAGTCGCGTCGTCGCAAGCGGCAGCTCCAGCAGCCTCCCCGCCGGCCGTTCGATCACGTGCGGCGTCGGGGTGGCTCCGGGATACCCATACCCTCGACGCCGGATCGGGAAGAGGCTCGAATCGTACCAGTAGCCCTCCTCCAGCAGCACATCGAAAGCCCACTCCGAACCGCGCACGATCGAGAAGCTGGGAGCCCGGAAGCCGAGAACGCGGCCACCGGTCAGGTCTTCGAGGATCGCCTTCGAGTCCCGCAGCTCGGCTCGAAACTCCTCTCGCCCCAACTCGCGCACCCGTCGATGCCACCAGCCGTGCGAGGCGATCTCGTGGCCCGCCGAGGCGATCGTTCGGATCAGGTTCGGGTGGCGATCGGCGATCCAACCGAGGGCGAAGAAGGTCGCGAAGGTGTCGTGGCGATCGAGGAGCTCGAGCAGCCGATCGGCGTTTCGCTCGACACGGCTCGGAAGTGAATCCCACTCCGCGCGCGACGTGACCCCTTCGAACAGGCTCACCTGGAAGTACTCTTCGAGGTCTACCGTGAATACGTGCCGGCGGTCCGGCCGCTTGGCGTCGCTCACGACTGCTCCGGGTCATCATCCAGCAATCGATAGCGGGCGCCTCTGGCCGCATTGAGGTGAACGATGATCTCCCCGATCAACCCCAGCGCGATCGCCTGCACGCCCACGGTCAACGCGGTGACTCCTACGAGAAGCATTGGACGGTTCGCGATCGGTTGCTGTTCGAACTGTCTCTGGACGAACAGAATGCCCAGCACGATCAGGCCACCGAGTGAGAGCCCCATCCCCACAAGCCCGAAAAAACGGAGCGGCTTCTCGGTGAAGCGGACCAGGAAGAACAGTCCGAGAATATCGATCAGTCGCCGCAAATAAGTGCCTGGACTGTAGATACGGGTCCGGCGATCGCGCGGGTGCTGGGGGGCATCCACCTCCACGACCCGGAACCCCTCGCGGACCGCCAGTACGGGGAGGAAGCGGTAGAAGTCGCCGTACATGGGGGTTCCCGCAAGGACATCCCGCCGCATGGCCTGAACGCCGCATGCGACATCGTGCGTGACCTGCCCGACCAGCTTGCGGAGCAAGAAGTTGAACGCCCTGCTCTGCAACCGGTTTACGACCCTGTCGCTGCGCGGCCAGCGACGGGCCACGGCCATGTCCTCTCCACCCTCGATTCTGGCGATCAGTTCGGGCAGCGCCTGGGGCTGGACGCGTTGATACGCGGGCATCGTGAGGACGATACCCCCTCGGCTGCGCTCGCTGGCCACACGAAGCAGACCGGCTTCCCCGACCGACCGAGCCGACTCCAGAATGCGAATCGGCTCGCCATCGTCTGCGAGCTCGTACAGCGGCTGAACGAGATCGCGCGCCCAAGGCTCGATCGCGAACAGGAACTCGAACGGCTGCTCCAGTTCTCGTATCGGTGCCGCATACTCTCGGTACAGGTCGTCGAGGGGCGCGGGCCGTTCGGTGACCCGCACGATCACCGTGAGGTAGATGTCCTCCGCCGGCTCGGCTTCCGGCGGCGGGACCGCGCGGGCTGTGAGCGGGATCTCCCGCACCAGGGACCGGCTCATGGAACCGAGGCCCTTTCCGCGGAGCTCGGCGCCCAGGAGGAGACCTGGCGCAGGGCCACCTCCGCGATCAAACCCACCATGATGAGGTACAGCGCCAGCCCGACGAAGACGATCGCGGCGCTGGGGAGGACGATCGAGTCTGGGCTCGGACCCGCCATGAGAGACGCTAGGACGGCACCGACCAGGAACACCGAAGCGGCCACCAACGCGCCGAGGGCACCCAACGCGAACATGTGGAGCGGCTGATCCCGGAACCAACGAATCATGATCACGATCAGCAGGTCCGAGAGCACCTTCCAGACGCGCGACAGGCCGTACTTGGTCCGACCGTATCGCCTCGGGTAGTGTCGCACCGGGAGCTCGGCCGTCCGCGCACCGGTGATGCCCACCGCGAGGGCGGGAATGAACCGGTGCATCTCGGAATACAGCCCGATCCGGCGCACCAGCCCACACCGGTACGCCTTGAGCGAGCAACCGTTGTCCCGTATCGGGACCCCTGTCAGCCAGCGGATCAGCACATTTGCCACCTTCGAAGGGACTTTCCGAGTCAGCCACCGGTCGCGGCGATGCTCCCGGTAACCGGCGACCAGATCGTACCCTTCCTCCAGCTTGTCGATCAGTCTGGGAATGTCCCCCGGATCGTTCTGGAGGTCTCCATCCATCGTCACGATGATGTCGCCTCGCGCCTGGTCGAACCCGGCCTGCGTGGCGGTCGATTGCCCGTAGTTGCGGGCAAGTCGAAACACACGGATGCGGGGGTCGCGTTCCACCACCTGTCGCGCCCGGGCGTACGTCGCGTCGGCGCTGCCATCATCCACGAGGATGAGCTCCCACGACTCGTGCGCGGGCAGGGAGCGGATGACTGCTTCCGCCAACGGCACGACGTTATCTTCTTCGTCGAACAACGGACAAACGACGCTGACCCGCGGCTTTTTCGTCATATGACCGGACTACAGGCAATGGCCGTGCCGGAGCGCACGAGGCTCAGGGGACCCTTCGCACATAAACAATGCGTCACGTGGGCCGAGTCTGAAAGGCCCGTGTCGGCGGCCTGTCGCACCCGTACCACAGGCTCCGTCCCCGTACGTGGAGTCCGACGGCCGGCGAGTGGCCCTCACGTGGGCTCCTCGCCGTATACGTGGCGCTGATCCTCGTCGTCACGCTCACTCCTTCACACACCGAGGCGCCCACATCCACCGGCGTGTGTCTCATCTGTGGCCAGCGGGGCCTGGCCGACGCCATCCTGAACGTGCTGTTCTTCATCCCTCTTGGGTGGTTGGCCGGGGTCGGTCTCGGCACGCAGGCCCGTGCGATCGCCGCGTGCGTGCTGCTCTCTGCGGGTGTCGAGTCGATCCAGGTCTTCCTCCCGGGTCGGGACGGGAGCCCCGGCGATCTCGTCTTCAACGCGGTGGGAGGAATGGTCGGGAGCGCGATCGCCGCGCGCGCGCGCCGGTTCGGGTGGAGCGCTGCAGGAGCTGCCCCCTCGAGCAGGACCGTCCCCTCGGTCGCGAGCCTGGCGGGTGTCGCGGCGATCGCACTCGGCGGGTGGGCTCTGGTCCCGGATCTGAAGCCCGGCCAATACTTCGCGTTGTGGGTTCCCGATCTCGCTCACCTGGCGCCGATCGAGGCCCACGTCGAGGACGTTCGGCTGGACGGCGTCCTCGTTCCGGACGGACGCGCGAGCGACTCGGGCGCCATCCTCGCCCGGCTGAGGCGCGGCAGCCCCTTGGTGGTTGTCGTCGGTTCGTCCGAGCCCGTGCGTGGCCTCGGGGGATTGTTCGCCATCTACGACGATCGACAGCGCGAGGTCGTTCTCCTCGGCCGTGACGAGGACGACCTGGTGTACCGGGTGGAACGCCGGGCTTCGTCGTTCCGGCTCGATGTGCCCGACATCCGCGTCCCCGACCTGTTTGGCGAGGGAGGGAATGGGCGTCTGTGGATTCGCGTGGAGCGGGACTCTGCAGGTGGACGGGGAACCTGTGTGAGCTGGCGCTCCGCGACGGGGAGCGACACACGCTGCGGTCTCGGTCTGACACTCGGGCGCGGTTGGGCCCTGCTGCTCTATCCCGAGGGCCTGGGGGAAACCGTGCGGACAGTGCTCGATACCTGTTGGGTCTTGTTGCTGTTCGTGCCCGCCGGTCTGTGGGCCCGGCGTCCCCGTGGACTCGTGTGTGTGGCGGCGGTCGGAGCCGCGCTCATGATCTTGATCCCACCGCTCACCGACCTGTTGCCGACACCGGCCTACCTGTACGCCACCGCGGCAGTCGGCGTCGCCGCCGGAAGACTGCTCGACTTCGTGCGGTGGCGGCCGGGTCGCGGCGTGCGAGGTCGTCCCTAGGATGTGGCCACGACCAGGCAATCGACCAGCTCGCGGCAGCAAGCCTGAATTCGGTCGAACACGCACTCGAAGTCGGCGCGCGGCCGATCGATCGGGTCCAGAATCGCGCGTCGACGGATACGCCCCGGATCGAGATCGCCGAGCAGCAAGATCGGGCCATCGAACGAGCTGAACATGCTCCGGAGCTCGATCCGTTGTCGGGCCTCCATCACGAGAAGGAGCTCGGAACCGTCCAGCAGCCCCTCGTCGATCAGCCTCGAGCGGTGCGCCGAGAGATCGAGGCCTCTCGCCGCCGCCACCTCCAGGGCATAGGGCGGCGGTGGCCGGCCGGGAAGGATGAATCCCCTCGACTCGACCGCCAGGTACTCGACCCCGGGGCGACGGACCTCGCCCTGCAGCTGACGGCGGAGGATCACCGCGGCGAACGGGCTGCGGCAAATGTTTCCGTGACACAAGACGACGAGACGATCCCCACCCCACTCGCGCGCACGCTTCCGGGCGGCGCGACGCCTCAGCGGGTGCAGGAGGCGGTCCGGTGTGTACCGGATGGCGCGCGCAATGCCTCTCAACGTCAGCGGGCCGCGATCGGTCACCGGGCCACGTGCGCCGGGGATCAGGCGGGTACGTGAGCCGCCAGCAGGCGGATCACCTCTCGAACGGTTGTGGCTGCGATCGCGTCGGCGCGAGCCAACCCCTCGGCCTGGGCGTCGACCGGGAGCACGAGCCGAACGAGAGCCTCATCGGTTCGCCCGCGGAAGAGGGCGTCTCTCAACAGGTCCAGCTTCACCGTGTACTCGTTGGCCGCCACCCGGCCCCGCCCTTGATACCAGTAATAGACGAGAGCTCTCGCCCCCGATCCGTGCTCGACCAGGTATCGGTTCACCTGGCTCATTCCGTACACGGTCGGCGTGCGGATCCGGTCATGTCTGAGCGGCTCCCAACCCGAGCCCGGTAGACAGTTCCGCGGAGAGTGGATGCTCGCTCCGCTCGTCTGCTGGCCGTAGAAGGCCACGAACAGGCTCATGGCCCGGCCGCGCGTATCCTGGTAGGAGCGCAGCAGGTAGTCGTCCGGACGCAGCACGGTCAGCTCGTCCCCCCTCAGATTCTCCTCCTCTTGCAGCTCGAACCCGGCCACTGCATCAGGGAACGCGGACAGCGGGACGGATGTAGTCCGGCTGTCGTCCGGCTGGACCGCAAAGCGGCCGGCTACGCCCAGCGCCAAGACGACGATCGGCCAGAGGGGACGGAAGATCGATCGTCTCGTCGCAGTCGTCCCCGTCGTCGTCTCCGTCGTCATCTCTCGGTCCCCGCGCGCCGTCATGTCTCGATCCGGCGGAAGAACAGGGTCAGGAGTCCAACCAGGCCCAGCGGTAGGAGGAATACCAGTCCGCCGAACACGGTGTGGAGCGGGCCCTCCGCGACTTCCGGTCCGATGTAATAGGCGGCAAACCCGGTACCGAAGACGCGCAGAGCGTTCGCCGCGATCGCGGCCGGCACTGCGAGCAATAACAACACGACTCGCGTCGGAGCCGTCTCTAGCGCGGTTCCGCCGATCAGAAGCGTGAGACCCAGTAGCGCCGACAGAGAGCGGAGACCGCTACACGCCTCCGCTACGAACAACTCCTGCCCGGGAAGCAGGATGATGTTTCCGGAGAGCGCGACGGGTACATGCCGAAACTCGAGCACCCCGACCGCGATCCGAGACGCCAGCAGCTGCAGCGGGAGAGTGAGCGAGTTGAGTATCACTTCCGGAAGCGGGATCGTGAACGCGGCGAGTGTGAAGGGTAGCCACCAAGCCCGCAGCTGCATCCAGCCGCGATAGTAGGTCACGATGCCGGCCAGGCCAATGAGGACGGCGAAGCGACGCGTGAAGAACTCCGCTGCGACGCTTCCCACGAGGAACAGGAGGACGCCGCCCGCGAGCAGGGCGAGCCCGAGCCCCGGACTCGGCACTGCCTCGTTCACGCGTGAACGCCATGCCAGATAGCCTGCAATCGGCAGCAGGAGAAAGCCGTGCCCGTATTCGGCGCTCCCAACCCAGTCCCCGAACAGCTCGAGGATCGTGGAGCCGAACAAGAGCAGAAAGCTGCCAGCAACCATCGCGACGACCGCAGCGCGGCGCACTCGCGACTCCGCGTCTCCACGCCTTCTCCGCCGAGCGTCGGGCGATCGAGCGTGACCGCCGGTTGCGGGGATAGCCCCGGTACTCATCGCGTCGTTCAGAGCGGCTGCGAACGCTTGCTTCGCCAGGCCAGCACGGCGAGCACGAGAAGCGCAACGGGGTAGACGACCGATTGCACCGCGTGTCGGATCACGGCGCGGTGCAGTCCTTCGAGCGCCTCCGCCGGTGTCTGCGCGACCACGGCCGGGGCCAGTGTCGTAAACAGAACGCCGAGCGCGATCAGAACCAGGGCCACCGCCGCCAACACCCAGGCGAGACCACGCATGCCGCCGACTCCCACTCGCGGGTGCCGAACGGCACCATACGCGACGAGCCCCAGGCCCAGAACCGGCATCGGAAGTGCATCGAGGGTCCGGCCAATCGTTGCGAATTCCCACGCGACGCTATCGAGTCGGACCGGAATCCACAGCAAAGCGAGGTCGACCAGCCCCACGAGGAGGAACGCGGTCCCGAGGACGATCGGGATCTTGGCGGCGGTCCGCGCTCGCTCCACACCGCGCTTGGAGTCGCGGGTCACGACCACGCTGGCGGGCGTCTCCTGGCTCAATGTGTTTCTGCGGCCCGAATGCCGCCTCCAGCCTGGCGGGCGCTCCGAAGCGCGGCCTGCGCCTCCGCGATCCGAGCGAGCGCCGCGATCCGCTCCGCGCGATCGGCCGCCCGGGCCATCCCCGGGTCACCGGCCCAGGGGAATCTGTCGAGGTCCAGCTCTGCCGTCCCGGCACTCAACCCAGCTCCCTCGGTAGCGGTGGGCTCGGCCGAATCGAGGCGTGAAAGCCGATGAACCAGCTTGTCGATCTCCTCGGCCGTCATGTCGAATGCGATCAGCGCCAGGTCGGCCTCACCGATCCATGCCGCCACATCCGAGCCCCGCGTGTGTCGGCACACGAGCTCCTGAGTCCGCGAGCGCTGTATGGCCAGGAGCTCGGGGTCGACAGCCGGGTCGGTGGGTCCGATGACCGCTAACCCCAGCTTCACCCCCAGTCGGCCGGCCAGCGAGTCCAGGACTCCGAGTACGCGGACGAAGTCCCCCAGCGCGAATGTGCTTCCTGCACCGCCGGCGATCGTGTCTTCCGCCGCCGCGTCGATGAGACGTCCGATCTGCATCAGGCGGCGTAGCTTCTCGACGAGCAGACGGGAGCGAATCGGTTCGCGGATG
>JBDHAC010000074.1:0-15772 GCA_039588275.1 Gemmatimonadota bacterium | reverse complement strand
TGCTGACCGAGGCCGTGGCGTCCTGCTCCCAGGCTCCGGTGAAGTCCAGCGTGACGTCCCCGATGCCGCCGTGGAAGCTGAGGTGATCGAAACGCGCGTTCCCGAGCTTTTCAGCCCGGAACTCGGCCGCTCCCGCCTTCAGCGTGAGCTCGGACATACGGCTCAGGTTCGCCTCCTCGAACGAGATGCGCGTGCTGCTGGCTCCGGTGGCGACATCCAGCCCGGTCAGCGAGAGTCCACCGAGCTCGAGCCGGTTTTCCGAAGCCCCGGCGCGGACGCGGAGGCTGGTCGGAACGCCCGGGTGTAGCTCGAGCGCGAGCCGGCCGTCGGAGTCACCCACTCGCGTCAGATCGTCCAGGTTCAGATCGAGATCGAAGTCGTCCAGGTGCACCTTTACGCGCCGGTCGTCGTCGTCCTCGAGCCCCGTGGACGTGATCGCGATGCGCAGCTTCCCCTGTTGGCCGTGCGCGTTCCAGCTTCGGACGGGCACGAAGCGCTCCGCATCGTAGCGCATGTGGACGTCGTACAGGAACGACTGGTCCGAGCGGGTAATCGTCAGGCGGCCGATACCGTAGACGATCTCGGCATCCAGCGACTCGTAGCCCTCCCCCTGCCGGGCCGCACGGAAATCACGCCACTCCTGCGCGCCGGCCGGCGCCAGGGGCGCAGCAGCACCCAGCAATGTGATCGCGAGGAGCGCAGCGGTCCGGATTACGGGACGCGTGGGGTCCTGGCCGTCAGGCATCGGACACCTCACCCTCGCCCTCGGGCTCGGTGGCTCCCCAATCCACTACCACGCTTCGGGATCCCCCGCGCGTCAGGAGGACGGCGCCGAATCCGCTGGTGCACAGGACCCACGTGGCCACGCACGCCACGAACACCACCAGGCCACGCAGGAACCCGAGCAAGCCTCCGAACACCCAGAGTGCGGATGCGAGGGCGAACGGGATGAGAAGCAGGACGAGCCCACTGAGGACGTAGTAGTAGGAGTTGGATCGACGCAGACGCTCGAGCCACTCGTACCGATACCTGCGGCGGGCGAACATCTCTCCGGCACCGTGCGCGACGGCCAGATAGCCGCACAACATGGCGAGTCCGGTCCCGATCACGAAGAACGGGATCACCGGAATCGTGATCACCAGTACCGTCATGATCAGGAGGGCGGGGAAGAAGAGCACCTCGCCCGCTAGCCCCATGGCGAAGGAGCGCGCGAACTCATGGCGCACGGTGTCCGCCACCATCTCGAGGCGCCGCCGGCCGAAATAGACCGTCAACAGTCCGAGCACACCGAGCGCGAGGAAGGCGCTGAGGGCTCCCGTGAAGCCTCCGGCCGCGTGCCCCAGGTTGTGCGTTAACTGACGGAACGGGCCGCGGACGCTCCGGGCGCGGGAACGCTGGACGACCGGGGCCCGCACCCGGACCTCGGGCGCCTCGCGGGTCACGGGTCCACTCGATCGCGAGGGGCTCACCGCGATGTCCGAGAGGATCTCACCGGCCACAACGCCGCCCAGGGTCTCCACCGAGCCACCGACCTGCAGGACATCGCCCTCGATGCGAGCGCCATCGGCCAACACGAGGTCGCCGTTCAGGACCAGCACGTCGCCCGCCACGGTCCCGCCGATCTCCAGCGTACCATCTAGCAGCGCAAGGTTGCCCTCTACCGTGCGGCCCGGGGATATCGCGTAATCGTCGTGGACGATCAGAGCCAGACGGCTTCCCGCGTCTCGCGCCGCGTCGCTCAACGAAGCGAGTGAGCCCTGGAGCCGTTCCAGCTCACGGGCGAGCTCTTCGAAGCCGATCCCGCCTGGCGCGATCGCGAGCTGGTTTCCACCGGGTCCAGTGACAGTCGCCGTCTCCTCGACCGCGGGAGCGGCCGGCTCCGGGGCGCCGAGCAACCGGCCGAGCCCTGCGTAGAGCGCATCCGCGGCGGACGCTTCCGCGTCGGCCAGCTCGCCGGCCCGCCATTGGAGCAGTCGCTCGCGCAGTCCGCTGTGATCGAGCTCCACCTGTTCGCGGAGCAGCTCGCGCCAGGATTCGATGAAGGCACCGCCCTCTTCGTAGGCGCCGATCTGTTGGTCGTCGATTCGGATCGCGCCACGGTTGAACGTGATGCGGTGCTCGACCCCGTTCGCGAGCTCAATGCTGAGCTCAGCGCGTCCTCCCTGACGCGAGGAGAGCGTCACCGCACTCGAGACGACTTCGGACTCCTGTGCGACCACGAAACCGCTCGTAGCGACGAGCAACCCAAGCGCGTACAGGCCAACCTGTCGGCCGGCGCCTCTCCAACTGAACTTCCTCATGTCACCTCGCCTATGACTTCACAACCCGTCCACATGGTCTCTTAGTTGCCCTTCGATCGCAGCGGTCATTCCCGACTCGTGGCCCCGATCAGCCCCGGCGTGGGTCGCATCAATCGCACCATGCTGGCCACCGCCAGGAGTCCGATCATGCCGGCCAGCGCCAGTCCGCCGAGCGCTTGTGTCGCGCTCAACTGGTCGGCGAACGTCGTCCCGGCGTCCACCAGGCCGAGGTCGTACGCGACCCGCCCGAGCGCAAGCAGCCCGCGCACGGCGAGGTCTCGCGCACCGCCAAGCAGAAAGGCGCCGACCTCGATCGGTGCCAGTCCCTGCGATTCGAACAGCCAGTACGCGGATCCGGTGACTGTGAGCGCTAGCGCGGCGGCGGCCGCCGTGACCAGCGCCCAGCGGCGCCGGGCGAGCGCGAACGCACGCTCGTACATGGGCACCGGTAGTCGGACGCGAGCCATGACCTGGCTCGTGAAGCCGGGTGCGGGCGAGATCTGCCGCAATCGTGCGAGGTGCCCGTCGAGGGCCCTCCACGCGCCGATGTCCTCCTGGCACCGCGCACACGTCTTGGCGTGCGTGCGGCGGGCCTCCGGGGCTGGGGAGCCGCCCGCTTTCGCGAACAGCTCGATCTCGTCCTGTGTCAGGTGTTTGCTCACTTCGTTCCTCGTCTTGCGGCGCGCCTCTCGCGCCCGTGTACCCTACGGAAGCCCCGAGCGTCTGGTTTCAGGCGCCCGGCCTCCGGAAAATGCATGTGGCTCAAGGCTCTAGCAGGTGCAGCAGCGCGATCTTCAGCTCCCCGCGCGCGCGGTGGATATACGTCTTTACCGTGCCCAGAGGTACGTCCATGATCTCGGCGATCTCCTCGTACGAGTGCCCCTCCACGTGCCGCAAAAGGATCGCGGTCCGGTACTCCGGTCGTAACCGATCGATCGCCGTCTCGATCTCCGATCCGAGCGAGCGCGCCTCGAACAGCTGATCAGGCCTCTCATCTCGTGTCTCGAGCGCGATCGACGTGGCCGCCTGCTGATCGGGAGTGACCGCATCCGGCGCTCCCTGGATCGATACGACCTCCAGCTCCTTCTTCCGGAGATGATCGATCGTGAGGTTGTACGCGATCTTGAACAGCCACGAAGAGAATTTGTACGCGGGGTCGTACCGCCGGAGGTTGTTGAGCGTCCGGACGAAGGCCTCCTGCGAGAGATCCTCCGCCAGCTCGCGGTCGCGCACCATCCGATAGATGAGCGAGAACACCGGCTTCTCGAAGCGATGGATGATCTCGCGAGCGGCGCGCTCGTCACCTCGGAGGCATCCCTGGACGAGGTCCTGGTCGCTCTGATCCCTGTATCCCACAGGCACGTCGCCGCCAAAGCCGTACGATTCGTCGTCGGGTGACCATGCGTGAGTCCGCAGGTCGTGGAGGGCTGTTTTGCCTCACCCCACCGCCGGACACGACGATAGCCCGCCCGATGGGCCCGAACAAATGCCGCTCCGGCGAAGACGAGCTCGCGGGTCGCTGAAGCGCCCGAGCGGGTCGCCGGAGCTCACCGCTGGCAGGTGGCACAATAGAACGTGCTGCGACCGGCCTGGACGATGCGAACGATCTCCGAACGGCAGCGCTCACACCGCTCACCCTCCCGTCCGTAGACTCGGAGTAGCGACTGGAAGCTACCGCTGCGACCGTTCACCGCGCGGTAGTTCCGGAACGTGGTCCCGGCCTGCGCGAGCGCGCTCGCGAGTATTCGACGGATCGAGCGGTGGAGACGCCGCAACTCGGGGGCAGCCAGCTCTCCGGCGGGGCGACGCGGGTCGATGCGAGCCGCGTGTAGCGCCTCGCTCGCGTAGATGTTTCCGACTCCGGCGACCCGGCGTTGGTCCATCAGGACGTTCTTCACCGGTGCGCGCCGGCCGGCGAGGGCCTCTCGAAGTCGAGCGCCGGTGAAGCCCGGCTCCAGGGGTTCGGGGCCGAGGTTCGCCTCCAGTCGCCTCCACTCGGCACCCGAGAGCATGCGGAATCCGCCGAGTCGCCGCACGTCGTCGTAGAACAGGGTCCGCCCATCGTCCAACGCGAATTGGGCGACGATGTGCTTGAACTCTCCCGGGTCCGGCAGTCGCTCCCCCAGCGCGAAGCGGCCGCTCATGCGCAGTTGCACCTGCATCAGGTGGCCCCCCTCCAGATGGAAGAGCAGGTACTTGGCGCGTCGAGACACTCCGGAAACGAGGCGGCCTTCCACCCGCCTCCGAAAAGCGCGGGCCGTGCGGGGGCCGAGGAGGATGTCCGGCTTGCGCACCGAGAGCCGCTCGATGCGCCGACCCTGGAGTTCGGGTGCCAACTCGCGGCGAATGGTTTCGACCTCGGGTAGCTCGGGCACCGTAACGCAGGCGGGCGGTCAGGATGCGGGTGGGGCGGGTGAGACGGACTCCGGAGAGCGATCGGGCGACAGCTCGTGCCACCCGATGTCCCCCCGCCAATGGACGCCATCGAAGTGTATGCGCCCCGCCGCCTCACGGCTGTTGCGTGCGGCCTGCTCCAGGTTAGCGCCGAGACCGGTGACGCCGAGCACGCGGCCGCCCTTCGAGACGAGCGCTCCAGCCTCGCGGGCGGTGCCGGCGTGGTAAACGCGGACCGTATCGGGATCCATGGCCGGCAGCTCGATGGGTCGGCTTCGGTCGGACGACTCCGGATACCCCGCGCTGGCCAGCACCGTGACCAGGGCTGCGCCCGGTACCGGGTGTGCCACCCACTCCCCGAGCCCCTCTCCGCGGGCGATCGCGAGCATCGGCTCCAGCAGGTTCGATGCGGTGAGCGGCAGGACCGCCTGCGTCTCGGGATCTCCCAGACGACAGTTGAACTCTACCACACGGGGTCCGTCCACCGTCAACATCAAGCCCGCGTACAGAAACCCCCGATACGGACACCCTTCGCCCGCGAGCGCTTCGAGCACGGGCTGCGCGATCGTGCGCCGGACGTCTTCGAGAAACTCCGTGTCGCTGGGCGAGGCCGGAGAATAGGCGCCCATTCCGCCCGTATTGAGTCCCAGATCACCTTCCCCGACGCGCTTGTAGTCCCTCGAGGTCAGGAGGGGAACGGCACGATCCCCGTCCGTCAGGAAGAACACCGAGACCTCCATACCCTCCATGAACTCCTCTATCACTACTTCAGCGCCGGCATCTCCGAAGCGGTTCTCTACCATGAGCGCCCCGACCGCCGCGAGAGCCTCCTCGGTCGTCGGACAGACGATCGCGCCTTTGCCCGCAGCGAGGCCCGACGCCTTGACGACGAGGGGACCGCCCAGGGCTCGGACGTGGGCGAGCGCTGTCTCGGCGTCCGTGAAGGTCACGAAGTCCGCGGTCGGAACCTCCTGCTCCTGCATGAGCCTCTTGGCGAACGCCTTCGAAGCCTCGATGCGCGAAGCGGCGCGCGTCGGACCGAGGATCGGCACGCCGCGCGACTGGAACAGGTCCACGATCCCGGCGGCCAACGGCACCTCGGGCCCCACGACGGTCAGGTCGATGCTCTCCCGCTGCGCGAAGCCGGCCAACCCGTCGATGTCGTCGGCGGCCAGCGGCACCTTCTGGGCCAGCTCGGCGATGCCGGGGTTTCCCGGCGCGGCATACAGTTTGGCCCCCGGTTCGTCGCGCCGGAGCTTGTCGACGATCGCGTGCTCGCGCCCGCCACTCCCGACGACGAGGACCCTCATCACTCATTCCGCGCGCGGAACGCGTCGCCGATCTTCGAGCGAAGCCGGTCCACGGCGGCATCCACCTCGTCGAACAGCTCGCGCGCCGCGTCCTTGTACCCCTTCATCGCTTCGGCGAGGTCCTGCCTGTAGGTCCGCGTGTCCTTCTCGTCCCGGCGCTGGTACTCGCCCGCGACGATGCGCTCGTAGGCCCCCGACTCGATCCAGTCCTGCAGTTCGGCCACTCGCACCACGGCGAACGGGTGCGTCTGCCCGAGGACGTTCAGGACCTTGTACACGGAATCGAGCAGATCTCCACCTTCGCGGTATTCCTGGGATTGGGCCACGAACTCGTCCAGGTGCAGCGTCTCGCCTCGCGTACCGCCCGCGAGCAGCATCAACGACCGCATCGCGGCTTCCGCGTCCTGCACCGCCAGGAGACCGGCCCGGTCGGAGGACAGCTCGCTCTTCCGATACCACTCGAGGAGCGCCATCAAGATCGGTCGGATGGCCAGTCCGGCCAGCGTGTATCGGAAGATCACCAGGTTCAGC
The DNA here is from genome assembly GCA_039588275.1 of Gemmatimonadota bacterium. GTDB lineage: Bacteria > Gemmatimonadota > Gemmatimonadetes > Palauibacterales > Palauibacteraceae > JBDHAC01. The sequence goes on along the minus strand of JBDHAC010000074.1, from coordinate 9,237 downwards.
AGCAGGATGAGCAGGGTTCGATACAGGACGTGCCCGCTGAGTATGTGCCCCACCTCGTGCCCGAGGACGGCCTCGACTTCATCGGGCCCGAGGACCTCCAACATCGAGGAGTTCAAGACGATGAACGGCTCGCTCATGCCCACCGCGCCCGCGTTCACGATCGGCGTCTGCGAGATGTAGACCTCTGGGGGTGAGTCCACGTCGAGCACCTCGCACACGCGCTCGAGTCGCTCGTGCACCCAGGGGTATTGGTTGGGGGAGACGCGCACCGCGTTGGCCTTGAACGCGAGGCGCAGCGCTCGCTCGCCGAACAACCCGAACACCTTACGGAGCGCGAGGTCGAAGCCCGGCACCTTCCGAAGCGTATTGAGCGCTGCCCGGTCGGCCGGGTGTTCCCAGGCGAGCGGGCTGATGCCGGTGAGGATGCGTCGCTGGACGCCTGCTTGGTCGTTCATGGGGTCCTCTATCGGTTGAGGCCACGGGCTCCGCGAGCGCGCTGCGGGGCGCGGGCGTTGACGTCGACGGGTCGTACGTCCCGGCCCGAGGGCCAGTTTCAGGACGCCCGCGGAACGATCAAAGTCCTGTCAGCGCGGCCTCCAGGTCCTGGGTGAGATCATCAGAATCTTCGATGCCGACCGAAAGGCGCACGAGTCCGGGGGTGAGCCCGATCTCTCGCCGTTTCTCCTCCGGGACCGACGCGTGCGTCATCACCGCGGGCACCGACACGAGGCTCTCCACGCCGCCGAGGCTCTCCGCCAGCGCGAAGATCTTCGTGGAGCCCGCGAACCGATGCGCGCGCTCCGCCGACCCCAGCTCGAAGCTCACCATGGATCCGTAATCGTGCATCTGACGTGTGGCGAGCGCATGCTGCGGGTGAGCCGGCAGTCCGGGGTAATTCGTGCCCTCGACCTCGGGGTGGGCGTCGAGCAGCGCTGCGACGGCCCGCGCGTTCTCGCAGTGAGCCCGCATGCGGAGGTGCAGGGTCTTGGTGCCGCGCAGGACGAGCCAGCAATCGAGCGGCCCGGGCACCGCCCCCGTCGTCTTTTGCTGAAAGCGCAGCTGCTCGTTCAGCTCATCGGAGTCCGTGATCAGGACACCCCCGATCATGTCGCTGTGCCCGTTCAAGAACTTCGTCGTGGAGTGCATCACGATGTCCGCTCCGAACTCGAGCGGACGTTGCAGGTACGGCGTCGCAAAGGTGTTGTCCACCGAGAGCAGGCAATCGCTCCGTTTCGCGATTTCAGCGCACGCGGCGATGTCGGTGACCATCATCATCGGATTGCTCGGGGTTTCCACATGGATCAGCCGCGTCTCGGGACGAACGGCGGCCTCGAGCGCCGCGAGGTCCGATGTGTCCACGAAGTCGAAAGACAGACCGAACCGCGACCACACAAGCCGTAGCATCCGGTCGACCCCGCCGTACACGTCCGCCCCGCACACCAGGTGGTCGCCCTCGTTGAGGGTCGCCTTGAGGAGCGCCTCGATGGCCGCCAGGCCAGACGCGAAGGCGATCCCGTGCCTTCCACCTTCGAGGGCGGCCAGGTTGGCTTGCAGCGCGTCGCGGGTAGGATTGCTGACCCGCGCGTAGTCGTACCCGAGCCTGGGCGCCCCGACCGCATCCTGCACATACGTGGAGGTCTGATAGATGGGGGGCATGATCGCCCCCGTCGTCGGGTCGGGCTCCTGTCCGGCGTGTATCGCCGTCGTCCCGAACCCGTACTTCGTGGATTCGCTCACGTAGGGATACGCTTCCTCTTCGAGTCAGGCCATCAATGCCGTGGCTGGAAATTATGGCTGCCCGTCGGGGTGCGCGACGGCCCAGGCGGGGTCGATGACCTTCCCCCACGCAGGTTCGCGAAGCGGCGCGGCGAATCAGGGCAGCGACGCCATGACAGGCGGATGACCGGGTGGAGTAGATCAGAGTGTGTATGCCCTCGGATCGCACACCGCACCGACTCTACGTTCACCTGGCGTGGACGACGCTGGCCCGTGCCCGCGTGTTGAGCTCCGCGCGACGGGCCTCGATCGAAAGCCACCTCATGGCCTCTTGTCGCTGGCTCGGGGCGGAGCCGATCGAGACGTGTGTCCTGCCGGATCGGGTGCACTTGCTGGTCCGGACTCCCTCCGGCCTGGCGGTGGCGGATCTCGCCCGCCGGGCCCGCACGTCGGTGGAGGAGCTATTGGGCTCGGCAGGACGGGTCGTGCGCTGGAGCGATGCCTTCGCGGCCGTGACGGTGAGCCCGCGCGACGTTCGCCGCGTTCGCCGCCGTCTCGCTTCGCTCGGCCTCGACACGACGACGCAGGACGATGCCACGCTTCGCGCGGCGCCCGCGACTTCGATCTCGGATCGGACGAAGCCAGCCCGGCCGCGCCGCGCCCCCTCCGACCACGGTTGACGCTGGCCTCGACGGGTACCTACTGTCGGGCGCTCGGTGCAGCCGATGCGCGCCGAGTCGACCGCGGGCGAGCCGATGCCCGCCCTGCGGTGCGAGGCGGTAGTGTCCCTGGACGGATGAAAGCGTGCCCGAATCCCTCATCGTCTCTGCATCCGGAATCCGTGGCATCGTGGGCGAAGGGCTCACACCCGAAGTGGCCGCGCGCTACGGCGCGGCGTTCGGGACGTACATGCGCGGCGGCGCCCCGCTCGAACGGGATGCGGTGGTCTTCGTTGGCCGCGACAGTCGTACGTCGGGCGAGCTGCTGGTCGATGCGGTCTGCGCGGGGCTACGCGCGGTCGGGTTGGATGTCCGAGATCTCGGGATCGTCCCGACCCCGACCGGACTGCTGGCCGTCGAGGACTCTCCTCGGGCAATCGGCGGACTCCTCGTGACCGCCTCGCACAACCCGGCTGCTTGGAACGGATTGAAGCTCGCCGGCAGCGACGGCCGCTTCCTCCACCCGGAGGAGGGTGCCGAAGTACAGCGCATCTACGAACGCGGCCCGGACTACTCCGATTGGTCAGCGGTGGGCACGCGATCAGCGGCGGCAGATGCGATCCGGACGCACGTCGACCGCATCGTGGAACTCGATATCGTGGACCCCGACCGGATCGCGGCGAGGTCCTTTCGCGTCGTGGTCGACTGCGTTCGCGGAGCCGGGGGCCGGATCATGCCCCAACTGCTGGAGCGGCTCGGTTGCCGGGTCATCGGTGTAGACATGGAGTCGGACGGACGGTTTCCTCGCAATCCGGAACCGATTCCCGAGCACCTGACCAATCTCGGGAGTCGGGTCATAGCCGAGGGAGCCGACGTCGGGCTGGCCGTGGATCCCGACGTCGATCGACTCGCGATCGTCGACGAAGAGGGGCGCCCGATCGGTGAGGATTGGACCCTCACGCTGGCCGTCGAGCTCGTGCTCGCACGCGAGCCCGGTCCGGTCGTGACGAATCTCTCCTCGAGCCGGTCTATCGAAGACGCGACCCGGCGCTTCGGCGTCCCGTTTCACCGCGCTCCGGTCGGTGAAGCGAACGTCGTCGCAAAGATGGTCGAAGTGGGAGCCGTAATCGGCGGAGAAGGCAACGGTGGCGTGATTTATCCAGCGTTGCACATGACACGGGATGCGCCGCTCGCCGCGGCGCTCATCTTGCAGTGGCTATCCGCCGAAACGGATGGGTTGAGCGCGCGCTTGCAGCCGCTTCCAAGATACCACATAGCGAAACGGAAGATCGATAGAGGATCGCTGGAAGTCCGACAGCTCCTTGAGGGAATCCGCGACGCGGCGTCCCCAGCGGTGGGGGCGGATACGACCGACGGGCTTCGCCTCGAATGGCCGGACGGGCGCTGGGTCCACGTTCGGCCTTCCGGAACCGAGCCGATCCTGCGCATCGTTGCAGAAGCGCAACACGAGGAAGACGCGCAAGGGCTCATCGACTGGGTGGAGGGACGCATACCAGCTGGGACGTGAGGGGATGGGGCGATGTGTGGCATAGTCGGCTATGTCGGCAGCGAGAATGCCGTCCCGCTGCTGCTGGAGGGGCTCCGCCGGCTGGAGTATCGGGGATACGACTCCGCCGGGATGGCCGTGCAAAACGGCGAAGGTCTTGAAGTTCGCAAATGCGCCGGGAAGATCGTCGGTCTGCAGCGCTTGGTAGACGAGGAGCCGCTGTCCGGAACGACGGGAATCGCGCACACCCGCTGGGCGACCCATGGCGCCCCCAACCAAACCAACGCCCACCCGCACACCGATTGCGCGAGTGACGTAGCGATCGTCCACAACGGCATCATCGAGAACTGCGATGTCCTGCGGACCAAGCTCATCGAGATCGGGCACGAGTTTCGTACCCAGACGGACACCGAAGTGCTCGCCCACCTGATCGAAGAGGCGTTCGAAGGCAACCTGGAACAGGCGGTCGCCGCGGCCCTCACTCAGATCGAGGGTACGTACGGACTCGCGGCGATGAGCAACCGGGATCGAGACAAGATCGTGGTCGCGCGCCGTTCCGCCCCGCTGCTGCTCGGTGTGGCCGAAAATGGGGAAAAGGCGGTGTTCGTCGCCTCTGACGTGGCGGCTGTCCTCGACCACACGCGACAGGTCATCTACCTGGAAGATGACGAGCTGGCGATCCTCCACCCGGACGGGTACGAGACCCTCGATCTCGCTACGCTCGACTCACCCGAGGGGCTGCGGCCCATCGAGAAGGAGATCAGCCACGTCTCCTGGAATCTCGGTCGGATCGAGCGCGCCGGTTATCCGCATTTCATGCTCAAGGAGATCTTCGAGCAGCCCGCGACGGTGCGAGACGCCACGCGCGGCCGGCTTCTGGAGGAAGAGGGCGCGGCTCATCTGGGCGGTTTGCTGCCGCTTGATGAACAGCTGCAACGGGCCGAGCGCCTCGTGCTCACGGCCTGCGGCACCAGCTGGCACGCGGCGCTGGTCGGCGAGTACATGCTCGAAGAGCTCGCGCGGATTCCAGTCGAGGTGGAGTACGCTTCCGAGTTCCGATACCGAAACCCGGTCCTCCCTCCCAACACGATCGTGATCGCGATCTCGCAGTCCGGCGAGACGGCGGACACGCTGGCCGCCGTCCGGGAGGCCAAGGAGCGGGGCGCGAGCACGCTCGGCATCGTGAACGTGGTGGGATCCTCGATCGCCCGTGAGACGGACGGCGGCGTGTACACGCACTCCGGTCCGGAGATCGGAGTTGCGTCAACCAAGGCGTTCGTCGCGCAGCTCACGGTCATTGCGCTGATCGCGCTGGACCTGAGCCGCCGACAGGGGCTCTCGATCCTCCAGGGACGCGAGTTCGTGGCGGCGCTCAAGTCGCTCCCCGAGCTGATCGAGGAAGTCCTCGAAAGCGAGGAGACGATCCGGGCGCTGGCCTCCGAGTTCCAGGATGCCCGCAACTTCCTCTATCTGGGGCGCGGCCCCAACTTCCCGATCGCGCTCGAAGGCGCGCTCAAGCTCAAGGAGATCAGCTACATCCACGCCGAAGGGTATCCCGCGGCCGAGATGAAGCACGGACCGATCGCCCTCATCGATGAGGAGATGCCGGTGGTGTTCATCGCGCCCAAGGACTCTGTGTATCCGAAGGTCGTGTTGAACATCGAAGAGGTGAAGACGCGTGGCGGACGCGTGATCGCGCTGGTCACGAACGGCGACGCAGGGCTCGACGACAAGATCGATCACCTGATCCGAGTGCCCAAGACGATTCCACTCCTGCAGCCGATCCTCAACGTGGTGCCGCTCCAGTTGCTCGCATACCACATCGCCGTCCTGCGGGATTGCGACGTGGACCAGCCGCGCAACCTGGCGAAGAGCGTCACGGTCGAGTGACGCCGGGTCGACCCGGCGACGCCTGACCGACCGAGCCGGGCTCGGCGAACCGACACACCATTGCGGGGGTTACACGAAGGCGGGCGCATGGTATCTTGAGGGAAATGAGCGCTGCCGGCCCCCGGGCTCGTCCGGGCCGGCAGGACGACGCGAGCCGCCGCTCCAGGCCGGGGGGAGAAGGCATGCCAGCCGACTATCTCCAGATTTTGAAAGAGCAAGTCGCCAGATACGCGGGCACGCTGCGCGATGTGGTGCTCCTGGCGCCCATCTACGGGATGTTGATGTTCAACCTGCTCAAGGATCCCCGGCTTTCCCAGGAGCAGAGGCTCTGGGTGGACGCGGCGATCGCGTATCTCGTGAGTCCCAACGACGTTATCCCCGAGTCGGAGGTCGGTCCGTACGGCTACATCGATGACATCTTCTGCTGCGCGTACGTGGCCCACCGGATCGGTGAAGAGCTGGGCTGGGAAGTCATCGAAGACGGTTGGACCGGGGATCGCCCGGCTGACGAGGTCTCTCGCACCGTCCTCGCGCGCGAGCAAGAGCTGCTCGGGGACGTGGGCGACGACGTGCTGCGGTTTGCCGGGCTGTACGAGTCGGAAGGACGGGACCTGGACCCGCCCGGCGAGCGCGCTCGCCAAGCGCTGTCGCTCAACCGAGCCTGACCTCATGCGTGTGCCGCGCCGAGTCCTGACGACTCTAATCGCGGCGATCATTCTCGGTATCCCCCAGGCCGGGTACGCACAATACACCTTGAGCGCACCCTCGGGCGACGAGCTCTCCTTCGAGCGCGATGAGCTCCTCTCCATGCGGGATCGCTCACGCGCCCTGCAACAGAACCTGGAAGAAGATCCGCTGGTCCTCTACTTCACGGCGTACGGCCAGGCGGTCGAGGCCGCGACGGCGGAGCGCGCGTTCCCCTGGAACGCGATCGATGTCGTGACGGATTCCCTCGCCGCCATCGTCACGCCCGGCAACCTGCGGGAAGCTGATCGCGCGTACGTCAATTATGCCGTGCTTCGCATGCAGGCGGTGCGAGGGGATCCCGACGTGAGTTGCGACGAGCTGATCGACCGCGAGTTGGTCGCAGTCCGCGGTTTCGTGGACGGATGGATCGTGGCTCGGACGTTGTTCGGGGGGCCACCCTTCGAGCCGCTGGACGAGATGGCGTTCGCGGCTGGGGCCGGCGTCCTTCCAGGGCTCATCGCCGCAAAGGCCGACCCGCACCTCGGCGGCTGCCTGGCCGTGTGGAGCCTGGCGAACGAAGGGGCCCTCGCCGCATACCGCGCCTGGCATACCGAGAAGTTCCGCGGCGAAGGGTGAGCCGGCTCGCCTCTCGCCGGTGGTCTGAAGAGCTTCGATCGGCGTTCGCGTACGGAGGCGCGCGGAACAAACCCCCCGGCCCGTCGCTATACAGCGCGAAGCTCGAAGACCGATTCGCGGCCGGACCACACCGCTGGATCGACCGCCCTCACCCGAGACAAGGCGTATGGCGCTCCGCTTCTACAACTCCCTGACGAGGACTCTCGAGCCGTTCGAGCCGCTCACCCCCGGCGAAGTCCGCATGTACACCTGCGGCCCAACGGTTTACGACCGGGCCCACATCGGGAATTTCCGCACCTTCCTGTGGGAGGATCTCCTTCGGCGGTACCTGAAGTGGAAGGGCTTCCGGGTCATCCAGGTGATGAATCTCACCGACGTGGACGACCGAACGATCACCGCGGCGTCGGAGCAAGGCGCTTCCCTGGAGGAGATCACCGAGCCGGTCATCGATCAGTTCTTCGAGGACTGGCACACGCTGGGACTGGAGCGTGTCGAGGAATACCCGCGCGCGACCGAGCACGTGGACCAGATGATCCAGCTGGTGAGGCGGCTCGAGGAAGGCGGACTCACGTACTCGAGCGAAGGGTCCGTCTACTTTCCGATCGCTCGTTTCCCCGGATACGGGAGGCTGGCGAACCTGGATCCGGATGCCATCGCGCTCGCCGGACGTGCGTCGGGTGATGAGGAGTACGCGAAGGACGACCCCCGTGACTTCGTGCTGTGGAAGGGGGGAGAGCGATCCGGGGAGGGGCAGGTGGCCACCTGGGACTCGCCCTGGGGTTCGGGGCGACCTGGCTGGCACCTGGAATGCTCGGCGATGGCGATGCACTACCTGGGTGAGACCCTGGACATCCACACCGGAGGGGTAGACAACCTCTTCCCGCACCACACCAACGAGATCGCGCAATCGGAGGGTGCGACCGGAAAGCCGTTTGCCCGCTACTGGCTGCACGCCGCACACCTGCTGGTCGACGGCGGCAAGATGGCGAAGTCGCTGGGGAACACCTATACGATTCCGCAGCTGGCGGAGTCGGGCCACGCGCCGTCGGCGATCCGCTACCTGCTCCTGAGCGGACACTACCGGAGTCAGCTCAACTTCACCTTCGCCGGGCTGGAGAACGCACACCGCGCCGTGGACCGGCTCGAAGAGTTCCGGCTGCGACTCGCGCGCCTCGATCAGACCGGTGCGCCCCCGGCTTCGGAGATCGGTCTGGGTGAGCTCGCGGTCGAGGCGCGACGCCAATTCGAGCTGGGGCTGGACGACGATCTGAACGTCAGCGAGGCGTTGGCCGCGGTCTTCGCGCTCGTGCGCGAGGGCAATCAGCGGCTCGACGAAGCCGCTGGCCGGATCCCGAGCGGTGTGCCGGAGGCGCTTCGATTCGTCGACGACTTCGATGCCGTGTTTGGCGTTCTGGAACTGCGACAGAAGGAGCGCGAGGAGTTGGCGCCGGAGCTGCGGGAGTGGGTGGAAGACCGCATCGCGGCCCGCTCGGAAGCACGGCGCGCCGGTAATTTTGAAGAAGCTGACCGGATCCGCGAAGAGATCGAAGGGCGGAGCATCCTGCTGGAGGACACCCCGGAAGGAACGCGATGGCGGGTCCGTGATGGAGCCGTTCCGATCGCCGATTCCCGAGCTTCCGGACAGGGTGGCGAGACACCCGACGAACCCTGATCTGACAGGGAGTTACGGTGTTGACGCTATGCCTCGACCCCGATATGTTAGTGGTCTATTTTTGGCTGGCGTAGCTCAATCGGTAGAGCGTCGGATTTGTAATCCGGAGGTTGTGGGTTCGAGTCCCACCGTCAGCTCAGTGAGCCGGCGAGTCTTTTTCGGAGTCGCCGCCCCGCGAACGACGGTTTCGGGGTTTGAGCGGCAGGCCACCAGCGTTACGGGTCGACGGTGGGGTACCGAAGCGGTCAAACGGAGCAGACTGTAAATCTGCCGGCTAATGCCTTCGGAGGTTCGAATCCTCCCCCCACCATTTACTAATGGTCGAGGTACGGCTGCAAGCACCGTGGACAACGCAGATCCAGGAGAGGACGAGAGTGGCGAAGGAGAAGTTTGAGCGGACGAAGCCGCATGTAAACGTGGGGACGATCGGGCACGTGGACCACGGGAAGACGACGTTGACGGCGGCGATC
>JBDHAC010000073.1:0-15964 GCA_039588275.1 Gemmatimonadota bacterium | reverse complement strand
CTCTTGGGGGTCAGGATCAGAGGGGATTTCGTAGGTGTCGCTCGGTTCGATCCCGAGTACCCGGGTTGCTACCCGTTTCGCGCGCGAAGCGCCTCGGACGCCCGGGCGCTCCTCCAGGGCGTGAGAGAGTTCTCGCCGGCAGAGGTCGATTGGATCCAGCTCGTGATCGAAGACGACGCGCCTCTCGCCGACGCCCTGACCGACCTCGATGCCGACGTCAAGCACCGGATCGTTCACATGCGCGGCGAAGTCCCCCCGTCACGTTGACTCTGAGCCGGCGCCGAAGCACGCCCCCGTCGTGACCAGCGTGTGTCATCCAAGAACACCGCGTCAATGTTCATGGTCGGCAGCGCCATGGCCCGCAGCTTCGGTGCGGCGAGGATCTCGCGCGCCCGGGGACCGACCCGCCCCCGCACCCGGATCCGTAAGACGGCGTCCGATGGGGCTTCATCGATGAGTCGGCGGATCGTGGCCTCGAGTCCCTCCGGCTCAGCCCCGATCTCGTGCACGAGCATGGGCCGGGCGGGGAGCGCCTCGAACGACCAGTCGGCCACGCGGCCTCGACCCGGCTCGAGCGCCCCCGCCCCGGTGCCCCCCGGATCGGCCGGCTCCAGATCCAGGAGCACGTACCCCTTCGGCTCGTCCTTTTCGGCTATCGATGTGCGCTCGATCGAGCCCGGGTAGAGCACCGGCGCCGCGAGCGGCCGTCCTCGCAGGTCGGCTGTGAGCAGCTGGTGACGGTGGATGTGGCCTGAGAGGACCGCCGCGAACCCGGCGGGGATATCTCGACCACGGATGACATCCGGGGCATCCCTGAACGTGTAGTCGGCGGGCCCAACGGTTGCGCCCTCGACACATTGGTGCGCACACAGCAGGCGAATTTCGGCCGGCTCGCGGTTCCACCCCGTCGCGCTCAGAGCCGCATGAAACCGTTGGCGTATCCCCCGGTGCTCGTAGGGGAAGCCCGCCAGCGTCAGGCGAACTCCCCGAATCTCGAGCGTGAACGAGCGTGGTCTATCGAACAGATGGATCTTCGGGTGCGCCGCGAAGCGTGCGTGGGGGAGGCGCGAGCGCTCGTGGTTGCCCAGCACGACGAAGACCGGCACGCCCGCGTCCGCCACGCGTTTCAGCGGCTCGAACGCCTGGTACACGAGCGTCGTCGGGACGCGAGCGCGATGAAGCACGTCCCCTCCGTGAATGACGAAATCGACCCTGCCGGATAGCGCTGGGGTCAGGGCGCGCTCGTAGTTCGCGAAGAAGTCATGGCCTCGGCGGCGACGCCGTACGCGCGGCCGCTCGGGCAGGTCGAAACCCAGATGTGTGTCGGCCAGCACGAGCGCGCGTATCATGCGCTCGAACGTAGCATCTTCGGTGTTTATTCGGTAGCCGCTTAGAGATCCCCGGCTTCGCTGGCCTTCACCGCGTAGTCACATGCCCGTGCGGTGAGCGCCATGTAGGTGAGCGACGGGTTCTGGCACGCGGACGAAGTCATCGCGGCGCCATCGACGACGAACAGGTTCCTGACGTCCCATGCCTGGTTGAAGCCGTTCAGCACCGAGGTGTCCGGATCGCGGCCCATGCGAGCGGTTCCCATCTCGTGGATCGTGAGCCCGGGCGCAGTGATTTCGCTCGACATCTCCACGTCGGTGCCACCGGCCGCATCGAGCATCTCCGCCGCACGCTCGGCCGCGTCCCGCATCATGACCCGCTCGTTGTCGCTCCACTCGCAGTTGATCCTGAGGACCGGGATTCCCCACGCATCCTCCACCTCGGGGTCCAACTCGACGTAGTTCTCATGATGCGGCAGACACTCCCCGAACGCACCCAGTTCCATCCTCCATGGCCCCGGCTGCATGAGCCTCGCCTTGAAATCCGCTCCGAAGCCGGTCTCGTCGATACCGCGCGACCAGCCCGCGCGTGAGGGCCAACCCTGGTACCCATAGCCGCGGAGGAAATCGGCCGAAGGCTCGGTGACGTTTCGAAAACGTGGGACGTAGATGCCGTTGGGGCGCTCTCCGGTGAACGTGTAAGCCTCCCACCCCTTGAAGGTCGCCGTAGCCCCCGTGCTCATCGTGTGATCCATGAGGTAGTGACCGAGGACACCGCTCGAGTTTGCGAGCCCCTGGGGGAAATCGGCCGACGTGGAGTTGAGCAGGATGCGCGTCGATTCGAGCGCCGAGGCGGCGAGAAAGACGATCCGACCGAAGAACTCCAGCGGCTCGTGCGTCTCGCGGTCGATGACCCGAACCCCCGTCGCGCGCCCGGCGCTCGGATCCCAGATAACGCTGTGCGCGACGCTATTCGGACGGAGCGTCAACCGGCCTGTCGCCTCGGCGGCTGGAAGCGTGGCGGTCAGCGAGCTGAAGTAGCTGCGCGTGATACAGCCGAGGTGGCATGGCCCGCAATAATGACACTCTGCGCGGCCGTTGTGGGCGCGGGTGAGTACTGCGGATCGTCCGATCGTCATCCGGCGTGTCTGTCCGAAATGACGCCTGATCGCGTCGCGCACGACCTCCTCCACGCACACCATCTCCATGGGTGGCAGGAATCGGCCGTCGGGTAGCTGGGGCAACCCTTCGGGACGCCCGCTCACGCCGATGAACTCTTCCACCGTGTCGTACCAGGGAGCCAGATCCGCATACCGGATGGGCCAATCGACGGCGACACCATCCCTCAGGTTCGCCTCGAAATCGATGTCGCTCAGCCGATAGGACTGCCGCGCCCACATGATCGATCGCCCGCCCACCTGCCGACCACGGATCCACAGGAACGGCTTGTCTTCGTCGTGCGTGTAGGGGTTCTCGTTGTCGTTTACGAAAAACTTTCGCCCGAGCTCGTCGCACGCGTAGCACTCCTTCTGGATCGGCTGCTCCGCTTCCAAGGCGCGACGGTCCCCCCAGCCGCGGAAGGGCATCTGATAGGCGGGGGTGTGCTCCACGTAGTCGCGCTCCGGCACGATCATCGGGCCCGCCTCGAGAACCAGTGTGCGCATGCCGGCCTCGGTGAGCTCCTTCGCCGCCCAACCTCCGGTGATGCCCGATCCGACCACGATCGCATCGTACTCATCCCGGCGACGGGCATAGGGCGCCGTGGGCCCGGGGCGCTGCATGGACGTCCCGGGCGTTGCGCGGTCCGGGCGGCGACTCATGACCCACCCCCTCCGGCGTACTGGTCGAGGAGCATGCACCCCTCGAAGGGACCGGGGACGATCTGGTAGCCGAGCAAGCCCATCCCGATCTCGGACGTGAAGAAGCCCGCCAGTGTGAGCCGCTTCATCTGGTAGAAGAAGTGCTCCGTCGGCTGTCGGGTAAGTCCGTCACCCTCCCCCTCGCCACGTCTCTCGTCGCGTGCTGCGGTGGCACCGTCCCGCAGCGCCTCTACCTCGGCGTCCAGGGCGGCAAGCGTCGCGATCCGTTGCTCGGGCGAGCACTCGACGAAATCCAGGCCGAAGTCGGCGCGGGTCCGCACGTCGACGTCGTCGAGTCCGGTCAGGAAGCGGTCTCGATCCTCCACGGTGAACCAATCCGTCAGGATCAAATCCACGAACTCGTTCACCCGCGCGGTCGTGGCGCCGGGGGTCTCGGTCTCCGGAAGGATCACCTCGGCGATGGCCGTGACCGTGCGATCCTGGTGCGGGTCGAGCGTCCCGGGGAGCCACGGATCGGAGCGAGTGAGGCCGGCAGCCGCGGCACGGGCCTGTTGCCCAAAGGCGAGGAGCTCAGCCAGGGCGGAAGAGGGGAGCAGAGGAATCGAGGCAGCGCTTCCGAGCACGCGCAGGGCACGGCGTCGCTTCACGTTTCTCCTCCTGTGGCGGACCGGCCGCTTGTGGGCCCGACCAATATCCGGCGCCCCACGCTGGCCCCGCAATCGCCCTCTCAGCCATATTCGTGGCATGGATAGACGATCTTTCATGGGGCGTTCGCTCGCGGCGCTAGGTGTCTATGCCCTCACACCCGTGGCGTGTACCCGTAGCGAAGCGCGACAGGAATCGACGGGCCGCAAGGCGGATTCCACCGTCCCCAACGAGGAATCGGCGTCGCTCGACCGCATCGGGTTGCAGCTCTACACGGTCCGGTCCCTGATGGCAGAGGATGTCGAGCGCACCCTGCAGATGGTCGCCGGGGTGGGTTACCGCGAGGTGGAGTTCGCCGGCTATTTCGACCGGCCGCCGGCCGGCTTGAGGGCGACCCTGGACGGTCTGGGGCTCGCGGCACCCGCGACGCACGTCGATCTGGCGACGCTCCGCGACCGGCTCCCCGAGGTACTCGCGGCATCGGCGACGCTCGGACACCGGTACGTCGTTCTCCCCTGGCTCGCGGCCGAAGATCGAGATTCGCTCGATGACTATCGCCGGCTCGCGGACGAGATGAACCGTCTGGGCGAAGCATGCCGTGCCGCCGATGTGCAGTTCGCGTATCACAACCACGAGTTCGAGTTCGAACACCTCGACGACGAGACGCCGTTCGACGTGCTGCTCGCGCGCACCGACCCCGAGCTCGTTGCCATCGAGCTCGACCTGTTCTGGATCATCCATGCCGGACGAGATCCCCTGGCCTACTTCGAGGCGCACCCCGGCCGGTTCTCCCTGTGCCACGTGAAGGATCGAGCGGCCGACGGGACCATGGTCGACGTCGGGGCGGGTGAGATCGACTTCCCCGGCATCTTCGCCGGGTCGGAACAGGCCGGTCTGGCCCATTATTTCGTGGAGCACGATCAGCCCGCAGACCCCGAAGCCTCGATCCGGGCCAGCTATCTCCACCTTTCGGGACTGTCCGGGGGCCGGTCCGAGGCCCAATGAACGACCCGATGACCGGATGAAAGAGATCAGTCGGCGCGACGCCCTTCGCATCGGCGGAGCCGCGTCCGCCGGTGTGGTTCTGTCATCCGCGACGGGAGCGGCCCGTCAGGTAGCCGTCGAGCCGGACCGGACGGGGCGCATCCGGCAATCCGTCGCCCGGTGGTGCTTCGAACAGATCCCGCTGCCCGAGTTCTGCCGCGAGGTCGCCGCAATGCGCTTGCCGGCTATCGACCTGCTCCAGATCGAAGAGTGGCCGATCGCGTTCGATCACGGGCTCCGTGTCTCGTGCGGTATGGTCGGCGCCGGCACCATCGAAGACGGTCTCAACGATCCCGCCAACCACGACACGATCGTCCGCGCGTTCGAGGAGAACATCCCGAAGGCCGCGCAGGCGGAGGTACCCAACGTGATCTGTTTCTTCGGCAACCGGCGCGGGATGGAGGACGCGGAGGGGATCGCGAACAGCATCGCGTGCCTGCGGCGTTGCGCGAGCGTGGCGGAGGACGAAGGCGTGATGATCCTCGTCGAGCTCCTCAACAGCAAGGTCAGCCACCCGGATTACATCGGCGATCGGACGCCGTACGGAGTGGAGGTCATCCAGGCGGTGGACTCGCCGCGCGTCAAGCTCCTGTACGACATCTACCACATGCAGGTGATGGAGGGGGATATCATCCGAACGCTCTCGGGCAACCATGAGCATATCGCCCATTATCATACAGGAGGGGTCCCGGGGCGCGCCGAGATCGACGAATCGCAGGAGCTCAATTATCCGGCGATCGTTCGCGCGATTCTCGAGACGGGGTTCGAGGGTCACATGGCCCACGAATTCATTCCGACGAGTCCGGACCCGATTCGGTCGCTGCGGGAGGCGGTTACCCTGTGCGACCTCTGAGCGGAACCATGGGGCGGCGTGGCCCGAATGGACGGCCACGCCGTTTTGATGACATAGGAGGACCGATGAGGACGAGGACGACGAGGCGTGCGAATGCCGCACCACGGGCCATACGCGTGTTGTACCTGCTGGGTGCAGCCGGGCTCGTGGCGGCATGTGCCGGGGCCGACGGGCCCGAGACGGTAGCGGATCGATTCTGGGCGGCGGTCCAGGACGGCGATGTGGAGACCGCCCGAGCGTACTCGATCGAATCCGAAGACTCGTCTCTCGAGCTGGAGGACGAGTCCGCGGTCGAGAGCTACGAGATCGGAGACGCGCGGAGCGAAGATGGCAAGGCGCTCGTGCAAACCCGGGTCACGACCGCCGGCGAGTGGGAGCTCGACATTTCGTTCGAGACGGTGCTGGTCGAGGACGCCGGCGAGTGGAAAGTGCATGTCGAACAAACCGGCAGCCGGATGGTCCGCGCTGTGATCGGAGCCTCCACCGAGGAGCTGGTGAAGGGCATCGCAGACACGCTCCGCGGCGCCATGGGTGAGGTCATGGAGGGTGTGGCCGAAGGGATGAAGGAGTTGGGTGACGCGCTCGGGAAGGCGGCGGATAACATGCAGGAGGAGGACGACCACTGAGAAGCCCGGGCTTGAACCGGCATGAATAGCCCGGGTTCCGTGGCTCCACCGCCCGGCGCTCTCACGAGGACCCTTCGGCGCTTCATCGACGTTCGAGAGGACGAGGTCCGCGCCCTCGTCCTGTCTGCCGCCTACTTCTTCTGCGTGCTATCGGCCTACTATGTCCTGCGGCCCATCCGCGATGAGATGGCCGTGGCCGGCGGCGTCCGAAACCTTCCCTGGATGTTCACGGGCACGCTCGTCCTGATGTTGCTCGTGAATCCACCCTTCGCGGCGCTGGTCGTGCGCTTTTCCCGGGTGCGGTTCGTTACGCTCACCTACCGCTTCTTCATGCTCAACCTGGTCGTCTTCTTCTTCCTACTGAGGGCGACGACCGGGAGCGAACAGCTGTGGGTGGGCCGCGCCTTCTATTGGTGGGTCAGCGTCTTCAACCTGTTCGTGGTCTCGATCTTCTGGGCCTTCATGGCGGACGTCTTTCGGACCGAGCAGAGCAAACGGCTGTTCGGGTTCATCGCCGTGGGCGGGACGCTGGGGGCGGTGGTCGGCAGCTCGGTCACGGGCGTCCTGGCCCAATGGACCTCGGCCGCGAATCTGATGCTCATCTCGGTGGTCCTGCTCGAGATCGGCGTGCGGATCATACAGAAGCTGTCACGTCTTTCCGAGGGCCTGCGCCGCGCGAAGGGGCTCGAATCGACTCAGGAAGAGCCTATCGGTGGGAGCATGTGGGCGGGTGTCGCTCACGTGGTGCGGTCACCCTACTTGCTCGGCATCTGCGTGTACATGCTGGCCTACACGATCATCGCCACGGTGCTGTACTTCCAGCAGGCGGAGATCGCGGACCGGATCGCTGACCGCGGGGATCGCACGTCATTCTTCGCGTTCATCGACGTCGCGACCAACGTGCTTACGATCGGCACCCAGGTGTTCCTGACGGGACGGATCATCAAGTGGCTGGGGGTGGCGGTCACCCTCACGCTGCTTCCCGCACTGTGCGTGGTCGGATTCACGGTGCTCGGATTCTGGCCCGGGGCGATCGCGATCGTGGTGTTCCAGGTCCTCCGGCGTGCGGGCAACTTTGCCGTGGCGCGGCCGACGAGGGAGACGCTGTACACCGTTGTCAGCCGCGAGGACAAGTACAAGGCGAAGGCCCTGATCGACACGTTCGTGTACCGTGGCGGAGACCAGATCGGCGCATGGTCATACGCGGGGCTCGGGGCGCTCGGCATCGGCATGGCCGGGATCGCCTTCGCAACCGTTCCGATCGCCGGCTTGTGGCTGTTGGTCGGCTACTGGCTGGGGCGGCGGCAGGCGGAGATGACGACCGAGCTCGAGCCGACCGAGCCTTCCCCGCCCCCGAGTCCCGCACCCGCGGCCGGGTAGGGGGCGGCGAGCCCACTCGTGCGCGCTTCCCCGCCCGTGTCAGCGAGGCCGCGCTTCACAGGGCTTTCGATCCCCGACGTCCGCATAGGGCTGCGCTTTCTCGCCAGCCTCCCCCGCTTTCTTCGGACCCCCTTCGGACTCGCGCATGCGCGTGAGACGCTTGCCCGTCGGCTCGCGGAACGGGAGACACGGTTCCTCGCGCTCGTGCAGCGCTGGATCTTCGAACGGCAGGAGAGTCCATACCGGCGGTTGCTGATGCACGCCGGGTGCGAGCCGGGCGACCTCACCCAACTCGTGCGATCCGAGGGAGTGGACGGTGCCCTCGCGCGGTTGTTCGCAAATGGTGTCTATCTGAGCTGCTCGGAATTCAAGGGCAGGACACCGGTCGAGCGCGGCAGCCTTTCGTTCACCATCGAGCAGGCCGATCTGGTACGCCCTGACGCGGTAGTGCACGGGCTCTCCGAGAGCAGCGGATCGCGCGGGGCGCCCACCGCCGTACCGATAGACCTGGCGTTCATCCGGGATCACGCGATCAACACACACCTTTCGCTCCAGGCCCACGACGGAGCCGGGTGGACGCACGCTCACTGGGGTGTGCCGGGCGGTACCTCGGTGACGAACACCCTGGAATTCGCGGTGGGCGGGAGCCCTCCGGAGCGTTGGTTCACGCCCGTGTCGCTGAAGGAGCCGGGCTTGCACCCGCGCTACCGGCTGGGCACGCGAGCCATGCGAATCGGGAGTCTGTTGTCCGGGGTACCCCTTCCGCCCGCCACGCTCGCTCCGCTGGACGACCCGATGCCGGTCGTGCGCTGGGCGCGACATGTCCTGGCGCGCGGGGACGTCCCTCACGTGTGGACGTTCGCGAGCTCCGCGGTCCTCGTCTGCGAGGCCGCGAAGGCGGCGGGCGTCGACATCTCGGGCGCCCGGTTCACGGCCGGGGGCGAGCCGACCACCACCGCCCGCCGACGAGCGATCGAGGAGGTCGGCGCGCACGCACTCCCACGCTTCGGGGCTACGGAAACCGACATCATCGCCTTTGCGTGCCGGGAGCCCGAGGCGCCCGATGAACAGCACTTCTTCCATGACCGCCACGCGGTGATCCAGTCAGGCCCGGGTAACAGCGCCGGCCTGCCGCAGACCGCGATCCTGCTCACGTCGCTACTCAGATCCGCACCCGTCCTGATGCTGAACGTGTCGATGGGCGATCAGGCGGAGCTATCCCGGCGCCAGTGCGGTTGCGCGATGGGGGCGCTCGGGTGGCACACGCACATCCACCGGATCCGGAGCTTCGAGAAGCTCACCGCGGGCGGCATCCAATTTCTGGACGTGGACGTGATCCGCGTTCTGGAGGAAGTGCTGCCCGCCCGGTTCGGCGGGACTCCCATGGACTACCAGCTCGTGGAGGACCCCGACGGCGAGGCCACCGGGCCGCGGGTTCGGTTGTTCGTCCACCCCGAATTGGGGCCCCTCGACCCCACCGAGCTGGCCGAGGTCTTCCTGTCCGCGATCGGGGGCGGTGACAGCGGCGAGCGTCTCATGGAGCTCCAGTGGCGAGGGGCGGGTGTGCTCCAGGTGGAACGGCAGGCCCCACTGCGGACAGGATCCGGGAAGATCCTCCACCTGTACGCGGGCTAGCCGGCCAAACCCGGTCGGGACCACCGTCCGCACGCTTGCCGCGCTCGCGTGGCGACGCGAATGTGCGCGCATGCCCGAAGACCGTGCTTCATCGTACCCCGACGACCTGTTTGGGCCGGCCTCGCCCATCCGGGTCATCGGCCATCGCGGGGCGGCGGCAGTCGCGCCCGAGAACACGCTTCCATCCTTCGAGCACGCGGTCGAAGTGGGCGCGGACGCCGTCGAGTTCGACCTGCATTGCAGCAGTTGCGGGCGCCTCATCGTCCTCCACGATGACACGCTGGAGCGAACCACCGACGGGACGGGCGACGCCGAAGCGCTGACGCTCGAGGAGCTCCGGTGTTTCGATGCCGGATATCGCTTCACGCCGGACGGTGGACAGACGTTCCCGTTCCGCGACCAGGGAGCCCGAATCCCGACCCTCGAGGAGGTTCTCGAAGCAGTCGCGGGACTCCCGGTGGTAGCCGAGATCAAGTCGGCGCGAGCCGGACACGCGATGGGTGAGTGGCTCGAGAGCCACCCGGAGCACGAGCGAATCCTGGTGGGCGGGTTCGATCGGGATCAGGTCGATCCGGCCGGCCGACACGCGCGCTGGCGGTGCGCATACCAGGACGAGCTCCGCGGATACGTGCTGCTCGGCAAGATCGGACTCGGAGGGCTCAAGGCGCCTACCGTGGACGCCGCGATGGTGCCCGAGAAGCGAGGCCCGATCCGCATCGTGACGCGTGGATTCGTGCGTCGCGCGCACTCCGACGGTATCGGGGTGTTCGTGTGGACGGTGAACCGCACCGCCGACATGCGCCGACTGCTCGACTGGGGTGTGAACGGACTGGTGAGCGACACGCCGGGCAGGGTTCGTCGGATCATCGACGAGCGTGATAGCGCCGGGACGCGAACCACCGAATGAGCGCGGGGGAGCCGGCTTCGCGAACCATCCTCCACGTCGATATGGACGCGTTTTACGCGGCCGTCGAGGTGCGCGAGGATCCGTCGCTTGCCGGGCGTCCAGTCGTGATCGGTGCCGACCCGCGGGGCGGGCGAGGCCGAGGCGTCGTGGCAACGGCGAGCTACGAAGCCCGCCGGTTCGGTGTCGGGTCCGCCATGCCGATCTCGGAGGCGTACCGCCGGTGCCCGCAGGCGGCCTACATACGCCCGCGAATGTCGCTGTACGGCGAGATTTCCAAGCGCGTCTTCGACATCTTCCGTAACTACACGGACTCCATCGAGCCTCTTTCGCTCGACGAGGCCTTTCTCGATGTCACTGCCAGCCGGGCTCTGTTCGGTGACGGGCCACAAATCGCGGCTTCGATCAAACGCGAGATCCGGACCCGAGAGCGTCTCACCGCCTCGGTCGGCGTGGCGGCGAGCAAGTACGTGGCCAAGGTGGGGAGCGATCTGGAAAAGCCCGATGGCCTGGTCGTCGTTCCGCCCGGTCAGGAGGCGGAGTTTCTCGCCCCGCTCGAGATCGCGCGCTTGTGGGGCGCGGGAGCGCGCGCCCAGGAGCGCTTCCGCCAACTGGGCGTCCGCACCATCGGTGACGTGGCCCGCATGGAGCGAGACTTCCTCGAGGCCACGTTCGGGACGGCGCTGGGGCGACGGTTTCACGACCTGGCAAACGGAGTCGACCATCGGCGCGTATCGAGCCCGGGCCGAAAGTCTCTAGGGCACGAGATCACGTTCGATCATGACGTCGAGGACCGCGAGCAGGTCGAGCGCACGTTGCTCCGCCTGTGTGAGCAGGTGGGGAGCGGACTCCGACACCGAGGGCTGACCGGTCGAACGGTGCACATGAAGCTGAGGTGGGATGGCTTCGAGACGGTGACGCGTCAGCGTACCCTCCCGCGCCCCGTCGACACGACGGAGCGAATCTGGCCCGTCGCACGTGAGCTGTTCCACCAGGCGGACAGCCCCGAACGGCGCGTCCGGCTGATCGGGGTCACCGCTTCTGGCCTGCAACCGGCGGGAGAACGGCAGCTCGCGCTGTTCGAGCAGGACGTCTACGGAACCGAGCAGGCCACCGGCGACTCCCGGGGACAGCCGGAGGCGGACTCGCAGGTCGCCACGGCCATCGATTCCCTCGCGGAGCGGTTCGGCAGCGGGACCGTCACTCGTGCTGCGCTGCTCGACGACAGGAGGAGGAGATGACGCAGGTTTTCCCGATGATCCCCGCTCCCGGCCGCTCGCTCCTCTTTATCGCCGCCGTCGCGCTGTTGCTCGTTGCAGTGCTGGCGCTGCTCGGGTACGTCGCCTACTCGGCCAGACAGACCCGGTTCGAGATCTCACCGGATGGCCTGCGGATCGCGGGCGACCTCTATCAGCGTACGATCCCGATAGAGCAGCTCCGCGTGGACGAGGCCCGCGTTCTGGACCTGGGGCGCGAGGACGAGCTGCGACCGCGCTTTCGGACGTTCGGCACGGGCCTGCCCGGTTACCGTTCGGGCTGGTATCGGCTCCGCAACCGCCAGAAGGCGCTTCTGTACGTGACGGACCCCGCCCGGGTCGTCTACATCCCTACCACGGAAGGCTACGTTTTGATGCTCAGCGCCGTTCAGCCAGACAGCATGTTGGCCGCGCTGAGAGCCGTGGGAGCGGGCTGATCACCGGGCGAGACTGACCCGCAGACGCCGGCTGACGAGCGGATTCGGACGATACGCTGACGCGGGCCGACCCGCTTCGAGCCGCTGTGCACGGGGCCGCCCAGGCGCGGATCGCCCGGACTTCGAGACAAGAGAGGAGAGCCGAGCCGATATGATACCGAGTCGAGAGGACGCCCTTTCCCTCGTCCACGAGTACACGGAGAACCCGAACCTGCGACGGCACATGTACGCGGTGGAAGCGGCCATGCGAGCGTACGCGGAGAAGTTCGGCGAGGACCCGGAGTTGTGGGGTGTGACCGGGCTGTTGCACGACTTCGATTACGAGCGCTGGCCCAACGACGACCGCCTCCCCGACCAGGAGCACCCGACCACCGGGGTGGCGATCCTCCGGGAGCGCGGGGTGTCCGAGGACATCTGTCAGGCGATCCTGGCCCACGCGGAATACACGGGCGTGGCGGCGAAGAGCCGGATGGACAAGGCGCTGCGGGCCGTCGACGACCTCACCGGGTTCATCGTTGCCTGCTCGCTCGTGCGCCCGACGCGGATCTCCGACCTGAAGCCGAAATCAGTCAACAAGAAGATGAAGGACAAGGCGTTCGCGGCCGCTCTGGACCGGGACGAGATGAGGCACGCGTGCGAGGAGTTGGGCGAGGAGTTGGGCGACCACATCCTGCTCGTGATCCGGGCCATGCAGGGGATCGCCGCCGAGCTCGGGCTCGAAGCGAATGAGAACGTGTGAAACGGAAGAGCCGGCTTCGACCGCGCCCGCCGGTGCCAGTTCAAGCATCGGGCGGGTCGAGAGAGAGCGGACGCTGAAGGCGCACCGGATTTCTTGAGTCCGTAGGCACATCCCACCCAACCGCCGACATGGACGGACGAACGTCTCGTCAGGTCACATTGCGGGATCTGGCGGTGTTACGACGGGGGACGCAGTGGGAGCTGGAGCGAGGTCCGACCGAGGCTATCTAGCCGTCTCGTGCGTCCCAGACCCAGCCGGGGAGGGCTAGGAGGAGGCTGACCTGATGCAGCAGGGGCGGCCCCGGTGGAGCCGCCCCTCTCTGCTGATTCGGCGTGAAAGGACAGTCATTCTCGCAGGGCACGCGACGCAGTTTCGTCGCTACCCTTACACGAGCTGCTTAGCTAACCTCCCAGCACACGCACCGCATCGCAGCCTTGGATCGGCGTTCCACCGTTCGTGGCGCCGTCGATGCACGCCTCGGTGTCACCCGGAGCGAGACCTGTCTCCTTCTGCCGATAGTGCGACACGAGGTCGGTGAACCCGTCGCTGTTCACGTCCTGCAGGTGGTCGGCATACGTGACCGGATCCGTCAGGTCGTGCGCGGGCGAGGCTGCCGCAGGCCCGAAGGTGAGCGTGGTCACATCCACGTCCGTCACGTCGAAGTCGGCGCTCCCGAGGATCGCGACGGGGACGACGCCCATGCTCTTCGGGTTGATCGAGTTCGGGTCGCTGCCCGGCTTGATGTCGATGCCGACGATGATCAGCCCGCAGTTGCTCGACAGGCCCGTCACCCAGCTGATCTCGTTCACGAGCAGGTTGTACTGATTGTTGGGTTTGAACCCGTGGAAGTGCTGATCGGGCCCCGTGGCCACGATGCAGCCGCCAGCGAACTGGCCGTACAATCCCACCACGGTGGAAAAGCGCGTGATGAACGGAGACAGGGCCGGATCCCACGCCGAGAATCCGATGTGGTTGTTCGCGAAGCTGTTGGTGATCCCATCCGTCAATCCAGGGACGACTGCGCTGATCGCCATTCCAGCGGAACTCGCGTCGAGATTGAATGCGGTAATACCTGGGGCGAGATCCGGGAGGTTGCCCGGGTCCTCGAAGATGACGCCACCGCCAAGGGCCATGTAGGGAAGAAGGCGGGTGTTCCAGTCCGCGTTGATCGCGCCGGTGGAGACCCAGGTGAAGATTAGCACGTCGTAGGCGGCCCGCAGCTGGGCCGGGGTCAGCGCGTTGAAGGCCGCGGCGCTCACTGGAGCGAACGTGCACGCCAAATCGCCCAACGCGCAGATTTGGGCTGCGGCTGCATTTCCGAAGTTCGCGCCTACACCCGCGATGCTGATCGTGTGGGCGCTGGAAGGTGCAATTGACGCGCTGATACTGGGACCCGTGGGCCCCACGTCACCGAACTGCACCATGGGCTGGTTCGTGGCCCCCAGGTCGGTGGGCGCATCGGGTCCGGAGACGCCTTGGTCCTCGCTGCACCCATAGGCGAAGAAGGCCAACAGCAGGGTCGCTCCGAGTGCTTTGTGCCTATGCATAGTCTACTCCAGGTTTGTGGTGGATGACGTTGTCTGACTCGGTGAGCTGTCGAGCTGGGAGCGCTCCGTCAGGTGAAGCCGCTCGGCCAGCGATCCACTCGACAGCTGGCCCGTCGAGCGTGCGCAGCGGCCTTCGCGGCGGTGTTCGGACCCGGATCCGAGCGCCGTGGAACCCTGCGGCTAAACTGAGGTACGTTGGACCTGCCAAACACGTGCGCCCCCCTTGTGGGTGTCGTGTTGCGCAAGCTGTCAGCTGGTGTGTTCCGCCAAAGAGCCCGCCAGCTGGCAGCTTTTCTTTCTCCCACACACAACTCGTCCGGCTCACCTGCACGCCAGACAGAACGGTGACTTCTCTAAATGAAATACGGCACACAACCCGGTGGGCGTGCGCGCCGGTGCTAGAGGTTGCTGTGTGAACTAGCCTTTGGGAGTCGTCGAGGATTTCGGCGAGATTGGAGAACTACGTCGGCGGCAAGCCACCTGCACGGTGAACACGGTTGGATTCTGCTGCTCATGCTCGAAGACCCTCGCAACAGCCAATACGCCCAAGCCACCCACCCAGCATTATTCGACGAATATGAGGATCGAACTAAGGTGTGCGCTGCAGCCCTTCGCAACCCCGTCGTTCAAGGTGGGATTAAATCGCTGCGAACTGCTGATATGCGGATCCGGGAAGTCCGCAAGTGACGTAAATCATTGGGCCATTCGGACGGGGGCCATCGGAAAAGCTAGGCACTCCGCCCGAGCATAGGCTTTCCCGACTCGCGGGTCGAGCCTGCCGCGTCGCCGACGGCGCGGGCGCGGAGTGATCTGGAGCGGGGCCTGACTAGCTGTCTCGTGCGTCCCAGACCCGGCCGGGCGCGTGACATCTCGTGTCAGGCGATGGACTCGTAGTCCGGGTTTGTCGGTACAACTGGGCGGCTGGCAGAGGCTGAGAGTGCGGGTGTGTCAGGATTGTGCCGCTGCGAGCTCACCGGGGCACCGTGCAGACCCAATACCTCCGCGGAGGAGTAGCGCACGCCGAGAGCGCATGCGTCGTCGGGTGGTTAACTTGGCCGCCAGACACCATGAGAATTTGGCCGCGAGAATCTTGGCCGCGAGAATCCCGAAGAGGGAACGCAAGTGACGACGACCGGCATCATCGTAATGATCCTCGTGACGGGCTTCGTCTGGGGCGGTCTCGGCTTCATTCTGGTCAAGGCCGCGCGCAAGGAGCGCGCGAAGGACGGGAGCGAAGGACTCGGGCAAGCGTGAAAGGATCCCTGATCGTCCTCGTGTTGTTGGGGACGGGATGCCGGCCGCTGCCACCTCCCCCCGACACCGGCCCGCCCCCCGGAGAGGCCGTCCGTCCACCCACCGCCGAGCCCGTCCGCCGGCCCCCTGCGACGATCACGAACGACAGGCCAACGGCCACGATCACGTCACCGGCGGGGGGGTCGACTTTCCCCGCCGGGACGTCCGTGACGTTCACGGGCACGGGGACGGATGCCGAGGACGGCGCCTTGTCGGGTGTCTCGTTGCGATGGACGTCGGATCTGGACGGTGAGCTCGGTACGGGCGAGTCGGTGACGACGAGCGACCTGTCGATCGGCATACACACGATCACGCTCACCGTCGTGGACTCCAACGGGGGCATTGATGTACACCCGATCACGGTCCCGATCACGAACAACAGGCCGGCGGCGGCCATCACGGCACCGGCGGGCGGATCGAGCTTCCCCGCAGGGGCGTCGGTGACGTTCACGGGGAC
>JBDHAC010000072.1:0-20306 GCA_039588275.1 Gemmatimonadota bacterium | reverse complement strand
TGCAACAAGAACGCGGAGGTGCTCGAGGTCGATACCGAGAGCTGGAGCGTGGTGCGCCGGTTCGGCACCGGGCCCGGGCCTTACAACCTGGACATCACCCCCGACGGCCAGCACCTGGTCGTCACCTACAAGGGCGGGCAGGCGACCGGGATCTGGCGGTTGGCCGAAGGAACGGAGATGGCGCGCATCGGGAACACGCGTCGGCTGCCGCACGGGATCGCGATCTCTCCTGACTCACGCTACGCCTTCATCAGCGTGGAGGGCGTGGGTGGCGAGCCCGGCACGGTGGACATCATCGATATCTCCGCGGGTCGACTGGCTGCCAGCGTGGACGTCGGCAAGCAGGCGGGCGGGATCGTGTTCTGGAAGGTGGACCCATCATGAGGGCGCGTTGCCTTCTCCTCGCGTGTGTCGCGATCGCGATCGCTGCGTGCGGCGAGACGGGAAGCACCGAGCCCGCCTCTCCCCCGACCTTGCTCGTCGCGCTCTCCCCCGCGGTGGACACGGTCGTGACGGGCGACATGACCGACCCGCCGATCTCGGTCCGCGTCGAGGACGCGCTCGGGGCGCCAGTCGAGGGGATCCCGGTCCGGTTCGTCCTCTCGGAGGGAGAGGGAGAGCTCTTCCCGAACCTGGCCGTGTCCGGTCAGGACGGAGTCGCTGAGGCCGGATTCCAGGCAGGCGGAACACCAGGGCCGATTCGGATCCAGGTCGACATCCCGAGCGCCGCCAACGTAGAAGCGCTCGACTTCGAGGTTCAGGCGATGGCCGCGGATTCGGTCGGCTTGCGGCTCGTCGAGGGGGATGACCAGCGAGCCGAGGTGGGTAGTCAGCTGCCGATCCCGTTCGCCGTGCAGGCCTTGTCGGGTGGCGGCGCCCCGGCGGGCGGCATCGCCATCGCGTGGCGTATTGCGGATGGCGCCGGTCAGTCCGCGATTCTGACGGCTGACACGACGCTCACCGACGCGAACGGACGCGGGCAAGTGCTGCTCACCCTCGGGCGGGAAGCACGAGAGTACCGGGTCGAGGCATTCGCCACACGAGGCGTGCTGTCGGACACGGTCCGCTTCACGGCGGTCGCGTCGACCGACTTCGTGGGCACGGTGCGACTCGATTCGGTGGCCAGCGTCCCGCTCGTGGCCGGCGATGAGGCGCTCCTGTTCGGACGCGGATTCAGCCCCATCCCCTCCGAGAACGACGTTCGGATCGAGGGTGAGTCGGCCGAGATCCTCGAAGCCTCGGGCACGTCGCTGCGCATCGTCGTCCCCGGATTCCAGGACCAATGCTGGCCCGCCCGCGACGTCGGCGTGCGGGTGCTGGTAGCGGGAGACCCGAGCAACGGAGAGATGATCACCCTCCAGCCGATCCAGCCCCCGCTGGACCTGGCGGTGGGCGAAGTCCGCACGGTCCGTGGACCGGCCGATGTCGCGTGCCTCCAGTTCCCATCCTCCGCATCGCCGCGCGAGTACCGGGTCGCCGTCGGGAGCGCGGCGCGAACGCCGGCCAGCACGAGGATGAGGCTCGTCGGTCGATCCTCTGCCGAGCTCTCGGCGCGCGGGATCGCGACATCGTTGGCCCCGCGAGAGATCGACGCGATGCTCGCCGAGGGAGTGCGCGGTCGGTTGCAGCCGGACGCACGGCTGCGGTCCAGCGCGTTGGAGGGCCTGCTTCGCCGCCGCGTCGTCCCCGCCTCGCTGGCCACTGAATCCTCGGCGACCGCCGCCCCGGCGGTCGGGGATACGCTGCGCCATTTCTTCGCGGCGCAACCCGACCTGACCGCTTCCTGCGAGGACACCACGCGCGTGACGCAGGCCATCGTGCGCGAGGTGCGACAGCATCTCGTCCTCGCCGAGGATGCTCGCGTCCCGGCGGACGGATTCACCCAGGAAGACCTGGCTCTCCTGGCCAATGAGCTCGACGTGGTCGGCATTCCGACCGACACGGCCTACTTCGGCGGTGTCGCCGACATCGATGGGAACGGGCGGGTCGTCATTCTGTTGACACCGGAGGTGAACCGTCTGTCTTCACCAGGTGATCGGGGAATCGGCGGTTTCTTCCTGCCGCTCGACCTGGCGGCTTCCGGGCGCGGAGGCGGAGACGCCCGACCGCAGGGTGAAGTGTGCGCCGCCAGCAACGAGGGCGAGATCCTGTACGTCGCGGTCCCGGATCCAGAGGCCGAGTTCGGCATCGCGTTGAGTCGCGAGCAGGCGCTCACGAACGCCCGCGGGACGGTGGCGCACGAGCTCCAGCACCTGATCAACGCGGAGCGGCGCGTGTTTGCCGCCGGAGGAGGGTTCGGAGCGATCGAGGACGTGTGGCTCGACGAGGCGCTGTCCGCGATCGCGGAGGAGGTCGTCGGGCTCCGAGCGCTCGAGCTGAGTGAGCGCGGCAATTACACCTTCGACCAGGTGACCTCCACCCGAGAAGCTTCGGACATCTTCAACGCCTACCAGCTGAGCAACTTCTTCAACCTGAGCGTGTTCCTTTCGGATCCGGCGGCCGCTCAGACGCTCGCGGGCTCCGACCCCGGCGGAGTCGAGGGCCATCAGATGCGCGGATTCGGATGGCTCATGCTACGCTGGCTCGGTGACCAGGCCGGCGGTGACCCACGCGCGTTTTTCCGATCCCTGGCCGCGGGTGGTCGGAATCGCGACCGCGGGATTCAAAACGTCGAGCGGGCGACGAGTCGCCCTTGGGAGGATGTGCTCGCCGACTTCTCGGCGGCGATCGCGGCGGACGACGCGGGCGTGGACGAGTTGGGAGATCGGTATCGCATCCTGACGTGGCAGTTCCGCGACGTGTTCTCGGCGCTCAGCCAAAGCCCGGCCGCGCGCTCAAGCTTCCCCGTGCCCTTCCCGCTGGCGGCCACGCCGCTGGGGTTTGAAACCGCCGCCCTCGAATTCGACGTAGGGGCATCGACGGTACGTTACTTTGCGCTCGTGTCGGGCCTCGACTCGCCTGCACTGGCGTTGAGTCTCACGAGTCCGAACGGGAACGCTCTGAACCAGGCGGTTCGGCCGCAGGTCACGGTGGTGAGAACCCGCTAATAGCCGTGCGGCGCCGAGAGTCGGCGGTGCGGTCCCGAGAATCCGCGTCGCGGCCGCGAGAATCCGTGGTGCGGATCCGAGAATCCTAACGATCCACAGGAATAGGAACAGAATGATCCGACGCTGCAGCGGTACACGCTGGGCGAAGGGAGCCGCCTTCGGGCTGTCTCTGACCCTATCGCTGGCGGGGCCGGGTTCGGCCCAAATGGCAGACGAAGCGGACGAGGCTGTCGCCGATCAGACCAGCTTGGAGATCGGAGCCTTCGTGGGGTGGATGTCCCCGCTCTCGAACCTGACCGAGAACCCCGACGCCGAGTTTGCCACGGTCGTGAACCCGTACGTCGCGTTCGGGGCGGAAGCCGTGTACTGGGTGAGCAGGTCGTTCGGCGTGGGTGCCTTCGGGCTGTTCGCGCCCTCGCAGCTCCAGGCCACGCAGGTCGTGGATCCGACGGCACCGGTAGACCTCGGGGACGCGACCTACATCACCGCGGTCGCGAACATCGTGTATCAAGTCCCCGTCTCGGGCACGGCGAGTCCGGTTCGACCCTACTTCGCGCTCGGCGCGGGTATCCGGCATCTCGACCTGGACGAGACGCAGGTCACCGAGGCGGCATCTTCCACGGACCCCGTGGCGACCCTGGCCGCCGGCGTACGGATCCCGTTCTCGGCGGGCATCGCGTTGTGGACCGAGCTGCGCGACATCGCGTCCTACTTCGAGTCACCCATCACTGGCGACTCGAAGCTCCAGAACGACATCGCGATCACGGTCGGCCTGGGAGCCCGGATCCGGTAGCCACCGTCAAAGCGGCTCGGGGCGTGGTGGCCCCGACAACCGGCATCGGGAACCGGTCAGCTTCGGGAGCAGAGACCGGGAGTGACGCCCTGTCGGGAGGCCGACGTCGGCGCCTCATCACACCGAGGAAGCGTCTCCGCCCCGTGCTAGAAGATCTCGTGCCAGGTGCCGGGCTCATCAACCGGCCACCCGATCCCCTTGAGCGCGTTCAGGACGTTGCAGGAGTGGTAGGCGATCGCCCACGTCCCGTTGCCCAAATCGACCGGTTGCGGGCTAACCCCGAGCATGAGATTGAGGCCGGCAACGACCGCTCCATCGATGTCCTGGTTCCCGTTCGAGGTGAACTCGTCACCGATCAGGATCAGCCCCTCCCACGCGAAGGCGCCGTTGAACTCGGCGGCACCCTGGAAGACCAGCGTTCCCCGCCCGCTGTGCCCAGGGCCGACTGCGTAGTCATCGGCATCGATCAAGATCAGCGGCAGATCAGCGGCCAATCCTCCGTAGCGACATCGCTGGAGAAGTTGGGATACCCGTCGTGCGATAGCGTGTAGTCCGCCTGCGCGAAGTTTCCGTCCAGGATCCCCTGCCAATCGATGCCCAGGTCGTTCACCAACTGCATGGCTGCGGTCGTGCTGTCGATGCCGGGATTCCCGTAGAATCCGCTGGGTGTTCCGCCCTTGCCCTTGCCGCCGCCGTTGTGACTGAAACCGGCGGGTGGTACCTGGAGACCGGCGAGCGCTTCGGTTTGAGCGACAGGACAGCTGTTGTTCGGCGCCGCGTCGTTTCCGTCGACGGATCCGGAGGTGCCGTTCTTGACGAGCCCGCCGATCGCCGTCACGGCGGCGTTCACCGAGATGCTGGCCACCTTGTGGAGCACGACCGAACTGGTCTGGCGGTTCGCTCGTCCGCCCTCGGGAGAGTTGTGTCTCCCGTCCGAAACGAGGCGATACAGCGTCGACGAGTCGTCGACCGAGATCAGCTGCTCCGTCCACACGTCGGCGGCGCCGTCCGCGTATGAGTAGGTGATCGTGTCGCTGCGGAGCTTTCCGCGCCCCATGTAGTGCGAGCGCGCGGCATCCGACACGTAGAAGGCCTTCAGACTCGCGCGGTGGTTCTGATTGATCCGATAGTCCGTATTCGAGCTCAGGTACCCGGCCGTCGCGAGCGCCGAGAGGCCCAGCAGAGCCAGCAGTACGATCGCGAGCGCGAAGCCGCCCTGCGCGCGATCCGGTATGTCTCGAATGTTCGAACCCCTCATCGTCTGCCTCCCAACAGTGTGCGTCGATGTTAAGCTAGGGCAAGGCCGGTTCCCGATTGGCTCATCAACCCTAATCCGCTGTGAACAATGGCGTTACACAGATCGACAGGGGTGGCGTGTTGCATATTTTCACCAGGGTCCGGGTTGCACTTTGCAAGCAACCCGCGCAGGGCTTTGCTCATGGGATCCCCGACCGTCCAAGCCCGAGCCACGGCGCGCGTTATCTGGAGCGCCAGAAGGCGCCGGAAGGACGGGTCAGACGATTGACGGGGGGGCGGCTCAATTCGGAACCCTACATCGCCTCGAACCAGGTTCCCGGCTCTTCGACCGGCCACCCGATCGCGCCGAGCGCGTTCAGCACGTTGCAGGAGTGGTAGGCGTAGATCCACGTGCCATTGCCCAGATCCGTCTGGCCGGCGGAGCCGCCCAGCAGGAGGTTGAGACCCGTGACCACGGCGCCCTGCACCGTCTCGACGCCGTTGCTGGTGAGCGTGCCGCCGACCAGGATCAACCCGTCCCAGTGGAAATTCCCGTTGATGTCCAGATCGCCGGCGGTCGCCAGCGTTCCGCGCCCGCTGTGACCCGGGCCCGCCGCAAAATAGTCGTAGTCCGCGACGATCAGCGGCCATTCGTCTACGTCCACATCGGCCGCGAAGCTCGGATACCCGTCCTGAGAGACCACGAAGTCGGCCTGCGCGAAGCTCCCGTCCAGGATACCCTGCCAGTCGATCCCGGTGTCGAGCAGGAGCTGCATGGCCGTCTGTGTGCTGTCGATCGCGGGGTTGCCGGTCACGCCGGGGGGCCAGGGACCGCCGCCGCCACCCTTCCCGCCACCGGCCATCGTGAACGTCCCCTGTGGCAGCGCGATGCCGGCCACGTCCTCGCTGCCCGCGACCGAGCACGAGCCAAGCGTGGCCGCATCGTGGCCATCCACGTCGCCCGCCACACCGTTCTTCTGCAGCCCAGGCGGAGAGGTGATCGCGGCGTTAACGGAGAACCCCGCCACCTTGTGCAGCAGGACCGAGCTCAAGTGCCTAGCGGCCAGGCCACCCTCCGGAGAGCTATGCGATCCGACGGTGTTAAGCCTGTAAAGCGTCGAGGAATCATCCACGGCCAGCAACGTGTCCAGCCACACACGAGCGGTCCCATCCGTGTAGTTGTAGGTGACCGTGTCCGTCCAGACTCGCCCCCGTCCCATGAACTGGGATCGAGCGGCATCCGCAACGTAGAAGGCCTTCACGCTGGCGCGGTGATTCTGGTTGATGCGATAGTCGGTGTTCGAGTGCAGGTGCCCGGCCGTCGCGATCGCGGTGAGCGCGATCAGCGCCAGGAGCACCGCGGCGAGGGCGAAGCCCGACTCGCCCCGCCGGGCCTCTCGGAGCTTCAGGGGATCGCGGGCCGACGCCTCGAGCCCCGATTGCTCCGACCGTTGATGGGGGTAACGGACCATTCCACGCATACCATTAACTCTCCAAAAGTCATGACAGCTGACGACGCGCCTCTTAGGGGCAAGCCCGGTGCCCGGCTGTTCGGTACTCGGTTGCTGATCGTAAGCCGTTGACACGATTGCACTTTAAACGACCACTGACCTTCGTGCACACCGCAGGGACTACCAGGTGCGTGTGCAAAGAATGACCAAACGGCAAGTACGATCACCGATACTCGGGCCGTCCGGTGAGTGGCGTATCTCGCCCTCCGGACGCGGAGTGATCACGTACTCGTGAGGAGCGTGCGGCGCCGATGATTGCCAACCCCCTGGGCATAGCGACCGTCATCGCGGTCGTCACCGCACTCGGGCTGTGGCTCGATCGACGCTATTCATGGGCGGCGAAAGTCAGCTCGGCGTTGCTCGTCCTCGCGTTCGGCGCCGTACTCTCCAACCTCGGAGTCGTCCCGGCCGCTTCGCCCGTGTACGACGGGATATTCGGCCCCGTCACCTCGCTCGCGATCGCGTGGCTCCTGTTCGGGGTTCGCGTCGCGGACCTGCGTGCCGCCGGGCCGCGCATGCTGGGGGCGTTCGCGTTGGCTACGCTCGGTACCGCCGTGGGGGCGCTGGTCGCGGCGCTCGCCTTCGCCGGAGCCTTCGACGGCGACGTTTGGCGGCTCGCGGGTGTGCTCACCGGGACCTACTCGGGGGGGAGCCTCAACTTCGTATCGGTCGGCCGTGCGGTGGAGCTGCCGACTTCGCTGTTCTCGGCAGCCGCGGCAGCCGACGCGCTGCTCACCGGGATATGGATGGGTGCCACGCTCCTGCTCCCGCTCTGGCTCGGGAAGCGCTTTCGGCCGATCCCGGGTCGTGCCGCACGAGACGCCTCGGACGGGCGTTCTGCTCAGCCCGGCGAGGAAACCAAGAACCCAGAAGCCGCCAGCTCACCGCTCGCGGGCGCCGATCTCCGGATCACGGACCTGGCGATCCTGCTCGCTCTCGGCTTCCTGATTCTCCAAGCTTCCGCCGGTTTGCATGTCTGGGTTCCCGCGATTCCCGAGATCCTGTGGCTGACGTCGCTCTCCCTCGCCGTCGCCCAGCTCCCGGCGGTGCGATCGCTACACGGCGCGTTGCCGCTGGGCTACCTCGCGCTCCACCTGTTCTTCGTCGTGATCGGGATCGGATCGCGCGTGGATGAGATCCTCAGGGTGGGGCCCGAGGTGCTCTACATCACCGCGCTCGTCGTCCTCATTCACGGTTTCGTGGTGTATGGGGGCGCGTGGCTGGCGCGTCTGGATGTGGGTAGTGCGTCGGTGGCATCACAGGCCGCGGTGGGTGGTCCTTCGAGCGCGCTCGCCCTGGCCATGGCGCGCGAGTGGCCCCGGCTGGCCCTGCCCGGAGTCGCGGTCGGTCTACTGGGTTATGCGGTCGGCACGTACGCCGGTCTCGGGGTGGCCTGGCTCGCCCGCGCGCTCATCGGATGATACCGGAACGGGTCTTCCCCATTCGTGGTGGAACGTCGACCGGGAGTTGCCTAGCGGTCCGGAGCTGAGAGGCGAATCTCCGAGGCGCCGGGATCCACGGGCACCTCGGTCGTCCGGCCGTCGGGCCAGCGGACGCGGAGCGCCGTCGGGCGACCGCGGAGACCCAGCGTCTGTACCGCCTCATCGCGTGACCAGTATCCGCCCCCGGACCGCACCTCGCGGAGTGGCCCTGCCCCGTCCTCATAGACCAGTCGCACGCTGGCGCCGATCGCCTGTGGATTCTCGGGAGGTCCCGCCAGGCGAATCCTGACTCCCGGCGTCGCCCCGAGGTTCCGGTACAGCTTCGTCGTCGCCCCGTTCTGAGCTACGGCGAGGTCGACGCGTCCGTCTCGATCGTAGTCCGCGAAGGCCGCGCCTCTCGCGTCTCCGTACACCATGATCCCCGAGACCTGGCCAGGGACGGCCGTCAGCGCCCCGCGCGCGTCGCCGCGTAGCCACAGGCCGCGGCCAGCATCGTAGCGAGGAGTTCCCCGCCGGACCGGAAAGAAGTTCTGCCCCAGGAACACGTCCTCGAACCCATCTCCATCCAGGTCCGAAACGCCGACGTGGAACGCGGGCGCGAGTTGCGCCTCGGCCGGGAGCCGGACGGCCTCGAAGTGCGTCCGGCGGTTCACGAAAACTGCGTGCTGGAGCGTGCGGATCTCGAGCCGGCGTGCCCGAGCGAGGGCCTCGCCGAAAAGATCATCCAGGCTGGCCATCGCGAAATCCGCGTGTCCCCCGGGTCGCCGCTGCAGGAACGGAATCCCCCGCCCCAATTGGTCCAGCCGGGCGAGCGGCCGCAGTGCCCCGGCCGCGGAGGGCACGGCTTCGACCAGATCCAGAGTGCCGTTCCGATCCACGTCCCCGTACACGAGCGTGTAGCGGTCGCCGTGCTCCGCATGCTCGGTGTTGCTTCCCCACCCCGTGGCCACGATATCGGGATACCCATCCGCATTCAGATCGCCGGCCGTTACCCCGTTCCAGCGACCGAGCGCTTCGCCGAGGCCGAGCTCGTCCGTCACGTCGGTGAACGCCCCGCCCTCGTTGCGAAGGACCCGCACGGGGCCCCACTCGGTAGCGAGCGCGAGATCCGGATCACCGTCCAGATCGAGATCCGAGAAGGCGGCCGCGGATACGAGTCCGATGTCGACGAAGGGGGCCGAGAGCGCCGAGTCACTGAAGAAGCGGCCGTTTTCGTTACGAAGGAGGCGGGAGGTCGCCGCGATCGGATACGCGACCGGAATCACCCGGCCACCCACGAACAGATCGAGGTCGCCGTCCCCGTCCACGTCGGCCTGGGCGAGGGGCCCGGCCGCGCCGCGGTCACCGGGGACGACCGGCTCCCCAAACCCCGCCCTTGCCCCAGGAAGTGACAAACGCACGACCGCGGGAATGTCGAAAGCCTCCGCGGGCGACCCCGCCTCGTACGACATCTGTCCGACGAGGAGATCATGCCGTGCACCGGTGGCAGCGGCGGCGGCCGCGACCGAGCCGCCGGGATCCGCAGGGAGTCCGAGCACGGTCGTCTGGTCCCATGCCGCCTCATCCCATCCGGCGTCACTCCGGCTCACCTCTACCCGTCGGAGCGTCCCCGCATCGTTCCGGTAGTAGGCCAGCCGCCCCCCGCGCCCGGCCGGGATGACCAGGTCCGGGTCGCCGTCGCCGTCCACATCCAGCCACGTGACGCCGGGGCCGAGCTGGCTCAGGCGATTGGGGAGCAGCGGCTGGCGGAACGCATCGTCGAACGGCGCGTCGACGTGGACGTGCCCGAGGCTCGCGGATTCGTCGACGAAGTGTGTGAGCGCGGTCTCGCCCCCGGATGCCGGTTCTTCTCGCTCCGGTGACTCGCCCTGCGCGACCTCGTACAGCCGGTTCGGCCTGACGTCGGTGATCCGGGTCTGACGCCCGCCCGGCCACTCCACGATCAGCTCCAGCGGTTCGTCGCCGCCCGCGGCGAACGTGACGGAGCCATCCCCGGATGAGAGATACAGACCACCGGCCGTGACCTGTTTCTGCTGGCCGCCCGCAGGGTGCCCGAGGAGACGAACGCGGGCGCCCACCCCCCCGGTGTTGGGTGGCCGACCGGTCAGGCGGACCGCCACGCGCGCGCCGCCTGAGTCGTTTCGATACACGGCCGGCGGATCCCCATAGCGCGTGACCACCACGTCCCGGTCCCCATCGCCATCCAGATCCGCCGACGCGATGCCGTGCGAGATGTCGGGCTCCGTCCCGAACCCCCAGGCGTCGCTGACATCCTCGAAGGTGGCATCCCCGCGGTTTCGGAACGCGGCGTTGGGCTGCGGAAGGTCCGGGAAGGCGCTGAGCTCACGCCGCCAGTCCACCGCGCCCGGGGCCGCCCGCAGGCGCGCGTGCGTGTCCGCATCCAGCTGATCCCAGACGTGCCCGGTCGTGACGAGCAGATCCTCGTACCCATCCAGGTCCACATCCTGAAACAGCGCCCCCCAGGTCCAGTCCGACGCCGCGAGGCCGGCCGCCCACGCGACTTCGGCGAACGTCCCGTCCCCCCGGTTCAGTTGCAGAGTGTTGCGGTTCACCTGCGGGCGCGGATCGATCTCCCCCGGCGCGACCGGGTCCGGCATGACGCTCGGCACCTGCATCAAACGGCGCCCTCGATCCCGCGCCAGCATGTCGGTGGTGAGCAGGTCCACATCGCCGTCCCGGTCCAGATCGGAGAACTCGACGGTCATGGACGAAAGGCTGGTGGTACGGATCGCGATCGCGGGCGCTGTCCGGAAGGCGCCGTCGCCCTCGTTCAGCCACACGTGATCCGGACTCGAGAAGTCGTTCGCCACGTACAGATCGGCGTCTCCGTCCACGTCCCAGTCGTAAAATCGCGCGCTGAGTCCCCAGTCCTTCGGCGAGGCGCCCAGCGGTTCGCCCGCTTCGTCCAGGAAGCGGCCGCCCGCGAACTCGACGCGCTCGAACCGGCCGCTCCCATCGTTCAGGTAGAATTCGTCGTGCTCGCCCAGCTCCCAGCGTCTGACGACCGTCCCCTCGACCTCTATCCGATAATGTCCCTCCAGCTCGGGGGGGAGCCGAACCTCCCCGGTCTCATCGGGTCTGAGGCGGTCGAAGGAGCGCTGCGCGGGGGAGAACAGGTCGTCGGCCTGCCGGGTCTTGTAGTTCGCGACGTACAGGTCCAGGTCGCCGTCCCCGTCCGCGTCGGCGAGGGTCGGCGTCGTGCTGCCTGCCTCCACTTCGAACCCGGCATCGGCGCGCTCGACGAAGGCCCCGGCGCCATCGTTCAGAAAGAGGCGGTTTCGAGCGCCGTGGACGGTGACCACCAGGTCCAGGTCGCCATCGCCGTCCACGTCGGCGAAAGCGGCACCCCGAGCCGTGACCCCGCCTAGATGCGGGCCGGCAACCTGTGTCACGTCCTCGAAGCGCCACCCGCCCAGGTTGCGGTACAGGGCGCTTTGGCCCGCCACGCCCGCGAAGAAGAGGTCGGGGAGCCCGTCCCGATCCACGTCGCCGAGCGCGACCCCGCCTCCCTCCGCCAGGATGCGGTTGTCCAGCCGGAGCTCCTCCGATATCTCGTACCGGAACGAGATCCCTGCCCGTGGAGCATCGACGCGAGAGAAGCCCGCCGTGCGACCCTGGACAGAGAGCGGTCGCCACCGGTACCCGTCCTCTTCCACCCACTCCGGCGGAGGCGCGTCACCGCCGCACGCCCCGAGACTCGCACCGGTGCCCAGGAGGAGTGCGAGCGGCAGCGCGCGGCCCGCCGCCCGCCGCCTCACCGATCCACCCGCATGTTCACCGGTCCTCCGCCCGCATCATCTCCCGCCTTCCGCGGAACCCGGCATCGGGATCTCCAGCTCGGCCACCCCATCCGGAACCGGCGTCTCTGTGAGCTCGCCCCCCGGCCAGCGCACCTGGACGGCGCGCGGCCCCTCGCGCAGACCCAGCACCTGGATGGCGTCGTTCTGCGACCAGTACCCGGAGCCGGCCTGGATCTCGCGCAGCGGGCCCACCCCGGCGGCATATAGCACCCGCAGGCTCGCCCCGACGACGCCCGGGTTACCCGGCGGCCCGAGCAGTCGAACGCGCAGACCCGGCTCGGCTCCGACGTTGTGGAACAGGCGGGTGGCCGCGCCGTTCTGGCTCACGACCAGGTCGATCCGCCCGTCCGCATCGTAATCGGCCAGCGCCGCACCGCGCGGATCGCCGTACACCGCCACACCGCTCTCGCTCCCGGAGACGGCCTCGAGAGCTCCGGTCCCATCACCGGCGAGCCACACGCTTCGGCCCGCATCGTACCGCGGGGTCTCGGGCTCCGTGGCGAAGAAGTTCTGGGTCAGGAACACATCATCGTGGCCGTCCCCCTGCAGATCGGCCACGCCCGCGTAGAACGCCGGCGCGATCTGGGCCGCGCCCGGCAGTCGCACCGGCTCGAAACGGTCACCGCGATTCAGGAAGAGCGTATGCGAGAGGGTTCGAGCCTCCAGCCGAGTCGCCTCGCTCAGCCGCTCGCCGAACACGGCGGCGAACGTGGCCTCGGAGTATGAAGCGAACGACGGCACGAAGCGGCGCAGGATCGGGATGGCTCCCTCCAGCCGACGCAGTCGCTCGAGCGGCGCGATGCCCCCGATCCGGTCGTCGTGCCTCGCCCGCACCACTTCATACGTACCGTTCCCATCCACGTCGCCGTGATACAGGTAGAGCGGGTGCTCCGAGGTCGCCTCGAACCCGGTATTCTCGCCCCACGAGGTAGCGATCAGATCCGGAAGTCCATCCTCGTTCAGGTCGCCGCTCGCCAGACCGTTCCATAGACCGCTCCAGGCGTCGAGCCCGTACTGGCGCGTGGCTTCCCGGAATTCTCCCCCATCGTTCCGGAACAGTCGGATCGGCCCCCACTCCAACGCGAGGGCCAGATCGGGGTCGCCGTCCTGATCGACATCGCTGAACAGCGCCGCAGAAACCATCCCCACTCCTGCCAACAGGCGGTCCGTCGCCGGGTCGGGCTCGAAGGTGCCGTCGGCGTTCCTGTACAACCGGGAGGGAACGGCGGTCGGGTACACGGTCGGAGCGACACGTCCCCCGACGAACAGGTCCAGATCACCGTCCGTGTCGACATCGGCCAGCGCGAGCGGGCCCACGGTGGGCAGCGCGCCTGGCACCCCGGGAACGAGACTCGCAACGGCGCGCCCCGTCGCCAGTCCGGTGAGGCGGGCTCGAAGTACCGAGGGGGCCTCACGAGCTTCCTGCGGGCTCGAGGCCTCGTAGTTCATCTGGCCGATCAACAACTCGACCCCACCACGCACCGACGGCATACCCAGAATGGTGCTCTGGTCGAGCGGCGCGGCCGGCATCTCCAGACGCACCTCGTTCAGGCGTCCTTCGTCGTTTCGATACAGGCCCGGCCGGCCCTGGCTCCCGCTCCCCACAACGAGGTCGGGATCGCCGTCTCCGTCCGCATCGATCCACGACACGCCGGGACCCAGCTGGCTGAGCCGGTACGGGAGCAGAGGCTGGCGTAGGAACTCGTCGAACGAGGGCTCGGCGTGCACGTGCCCCAACGCGGCGGACTCGAAGATGGGTCGAGGACCCGGCGCGGCGACCGGTATCACGCGGTCCGCGCCGGGCCGGGCAACCGCGGCACCTTCCGGCTCCCGCACCTCGTACAAGCGGTCGGCGATCACCTCGTCGATGCGGGTCGTCGCACCGCTCGGCCATCTCACCTCGATCGACAGCGGGCCGTCGCGGCCGTCGCGGCCGGCTGCGAACGTGTGCGCCGGTTCCGAGGCCGACAGATAGGACGCAGTCGCCGTCACCACCTTCCGCTGCTCCGGCACCGGCCCGCCATGCACTCGAATCGTCGCCCCGATACCGCGGGTGTTCGGCGCGAGCCCGTCTAACCGCACCCTCACCCGCGGGGCCGACGATTCGTTGCGCAGGACCAGCGGAGACGCGTTCAGGCGCGACACGACCAGGTCCGCGTCGCCATCCCCATCCAGATCCCCGCTCGCGATACCCTGTGCGATGTCCGGCTCCGCCCCGAACCCCCACAGCTCCGAACGTTCATCGAAGGTCGAATCCCCCCGGTTGTGAAAGGCCAGGTTCGGGAGGAGGAGCGGCGGATACAGTCGGTTCTCCACCTGCCAATCGATCTGGCCGCGTGCCCCGGCGGCTTGCATCTGGAGGTCCGCGTCGAGGAGGTCCCACGCGTGACCGGTGGTCAGGAGAAGGTCCTCGTAGCCATCCAGGTCCACATCGAGGAAGAGCGCGCCCCAGGTCCAATCGGAGCCTGTGACCCCGGCCATGGGCGCAACGTCCGCGTACGTGCCGTCGCCTCGGTTGAGCTGTAGCGTGTTGCGGGTGCGCTGCGGGCGGCTGGTCAGGTCGCCGGGGCCGGTGGTGTCCGGCAACATCTGGGCGAGGATCCGCTTGCGGCGCACGTCATCCACGCCTTCCATGTCCGCCGAGAAGATGTCGTCGACTCCGTCGCGATCCACGTCGGCGAAGTCGAGCGTCATGCATGCCAGGCTCGTCGTGCGGATGAGCTCCGGACGTGCCGCTCGGAACCTTCCCGATCCGTCGTTGATCCAGATGTGGTCTGGGCTCTCGAAGTCGTTGCACACGTACAGGTCGGGTACCGCGTCCCCGTTCAAGTCGTGGAACCGGGTGCTCAACCCCCAGTCGCGGGGCGCTTCGGTCAGCGGCTCGCCGCGCTCATCGAGGAAGCGGCCGCCGGTGAACGAGACCGGCTCGAATCGGCCCGCGCCATCGTTGAGGTAGAACTCGTCCTCCTCGGCGAGCTCGAAGCGGCGGACGAAATCGCCGATCCGAGTGACGCGGTAGTGATCCGCGAACTCCGGTACGACTTCATAGCGCTCGCCGCGACGGATCATTATCCGCTCGGAGGTCCGGTCCTCGGGAGGAAACAGGTCCCGCGCGACGCGGGTCTTGTTGTTGGTGACGTACAGGTCCAGGTCTGCGTCCCCATCGACATCCGCCAGGGTCAGGCTGCGGCTCGCCCGGGACACGATGAAGCCGGCGTCGCCCGACACGTCCGCGAAGACACCCGACCCGTCGTTGAGCAGCAAGCTGTTGGGCTGACCCGATGCCGTGACGATGAGATCCAGGTCGCCGTCCCCATCCACGTCGGCGAACGCGGCGCCGGTCGACGCGCGGTCCCCGAGTCCCACGCCGGCGCGCTCGGTGATGTCCTCGAACCTCCAGTCCCCCAGGTTCCGGTACAGCGCGTTGGGCCGGGAGATGCGGCACAGATACACATCGGTTCGCCCGTCCCCATCCACGTCGCCGAGCGCCACGCCCGACCCGTCCGCCAGCGTTCGATTCTCGAGGGCCAGCTCCTCCGGCAGGTCGTTCGCCGCTTCGATCCCGGTCCGCGCCGGTGCGAGGATCTCGAATCCCCCCGTCTCGCGGCCTTTCACCTCGAGCGGCAGCCAGCGGTGGTCGGCGGCCTCCCGCCACTCGGCCGGCGCATCGGATCCGCACCCGACGACGAGTCCGGCGAGTAGAGCGCGCGCCGTGCGCCTGACGTGCCCGGCGATGGGGGCAACCCGCGCGGAGACGGCACGCCCGGAGACGGCATGTCCGGGAGCGGCACACCCGGGAGCGGCACGCCCGGGAGGGGCACGCCCGGCCAGGGGCGTCGGCCGGACGCCTCGGGGGTCAGTCACCGTCGGCAGACCCCGCAGTCGGATCACCGATCGAACGCTCGAAGAGCAGGAAGATGCGGCGGTACTCGTCGGTCCATGATGTGGGCTCCTCGAAGCCGTGGTTCTCCACCGGGTAGACCGCCATCTCCCACTTCTCCTTGCCGAGCTCGATGAGGCGCTGCGCCAGACGCACCACGTCCGAGAAATGCACGTTCGTGTCGTACATCCCGTGCGCGATGAGGAGATGCCCCTTCAGGCCGTCGGCGAAGTAGATGGGCGAGGAGCGGTGGTAGGCCTCCTCGTCGTCATCGGGAAGGTTCAGAATACGGCTCGTGTACCAGTGGTTGTAGTGCGCCCAATCGGTCACCGAGCGGAGGGCGGCGCCCGCCGCGAAGGCGTCAGGTTCCGTGAACAAGGCCATCAGAGTGATGAAGCCACCGTAGGAGCCGCCGTAGATACCGATGCGACCGGGATCCACCCCCTCGGCGCTCGCCAGGTAGCGAGCCCCATCCACCTGATCGCTCAGATCCCAACCACCCATGTGGCGGTAGATCGCGGTACGCCAGTCGCGTCCGTATCCGGCCGAGCCGCGGTAGTCGATGTCGAGAACGGTGTATCCGTTCGCCGCGAGGAAATGGTGGAACATGTACTCGCGGTAATAGCTCGACCACCAGTTGTGGACGTTGTGCAGGTACCCGGCGCCGTGCACGAACACGACCCCCGCTCCGTTCGGCCGGGCCCCCACATCGGAGGGGCGGTAGATGCGAGCGGGCACACCCGTCCCATCGCGTGCCTCGAAGCGAACGATCTCGGGCTGGATCCAGGGGAAGGTCAGCCATTCGGCGGTGGGCGAGGCGGTCAGCTGCTCGAGGTCGGCATCGATGTCGTTGTCGCCCACGAACAGCTCGGGCGGCCGGTTGGCCCGCGACACGAGCACCGCCAGCCGGTCTCCGTCCGGTGAGGGCGTGGTCCGGTACGATCCTTCGCCCTCGAGCACCTGGGTCCGGGATCGGCCGTCGAACTCCATCCGCCACGGGTGAAGGTCGAACGGCGACACCTCGCTGGTGTGGAGAAGGAACCTGTCGCGTCCCTCGGGAATGGTGACCGACTGCACCTCCCACTCGCCGCTCGTCAGCTGGCGGCGGTCCGAGCCATCCGCGTCGATCGCGTACAGGTGCGCGTAGCCGGTCCCCTCGCTCACGTACCACGCGCGGGGTCCGTCCGCGGCCACGGCAGCGTCATCCGGGAACCACCCGAGGCACCCCCCACCGAACCTCGCGAAGCACGGGCCGCCGACCCAGGCTTCATCGTAGTGGGAGTCGAGCAGCGTGAGCTCGCCGCTCGCGGCGTCGAGCGCGTACAGACGCCAGGTCTTGTAGTCGAAGTCGACTGCGAACAGGAGGCCGTGGGTGCCGCGGTCGTTCCACCCGGCGAACCGGGCGACGGCGAGGGCTGGCGCCTCCTCCGCTCCAGATTGGTCGCCAGCCTCCGGCGATGACTCGTCGCTCTCCTCTCCGTCGGGCGCGGTCAGATCCAGCCAGGTCGTCTCGCCCGTCGCGACCTCGATCAGGGCGATGCGGGCCTCGGATTGTTCGTCCCCGACCTTCGCCCGTACGTCGTTCTCCTCCGTGTATCCGGACGACGTCACCCAGCGAGGGACGAGCGTCTGCGTCGCGTCGCCTGCCGGCTTCGTCACGGTCGCGATCACGAACTCTCCCGTCGGACTCGCCGCGAGGGACTGAACGCGCTCCGGCGCATCCACGTACAGGGGCTCCGGACGGCCGGCCTCCCGCCGCTCCTGCTCGGCCTCCTGACGATCGTCTCGTTCCTCCGCGACGCGGACGTGCTCGAACAACTCGCGTTGCTGCTCCTCGAGGAAGCCCTTGTGACCCTGCGCGGGCTCGTCGTCCTTCGGCGCGGGACCGCTACGAATGTCGGTCAGCTGGCGCACACTCCCGTCCGTGCGCGTGAGCGCGTACAGGTTGTCGTCGCGGCGGAAGAACACGCTCTCGCCATCACCCGAGAAGGCCGGTGAGCCCTCGGCCTCGGTGGTCTCGGTGAGTCGTTGCACCGACCCGGTGGCGCGCTCCACCAGGTACAGGTCGTCCTCGACCGATGTGACGCGCCAGGCGCGATCGGGCGACAGGTCGCCGCCGGAGATGTGGACCGCGAGCGAATCCGCCGCCTCATCTTCGAGCTCTTGGGGCTCGCCACCGGCCGCCGGGACGCGGTACAGGTCCCGTTCCTCGTGCCACTCGTGTCCCCCCGGCAGCCAGCGGAAGTAGATCCACTCTCCATCGTCCGTCCAGCGCACGCCCGTTGGTGCCTGACCCACCAGCTCAGTACCGCGCATGATGCTCTGG
The DNA here is from genome assembly GCA_039588275.1 of Gemmatimonadota bacterium. Classification (GTDB taxonomy): domain Bacteria; phylum Gemmatimonadota; class Gemmatimonadetes; order Palauibacterales; family Palauibacteraceae; genus JBDHAC01. Next base: position 2,250 of record JBDHAC010000072.1, on the reverse strand, counting down.
ATGTTGAGTGGGAACTCGAAACGGGCCGCTGCCTCGGGCTCCTGTAGAGCGGTCGGCTGCCCAGACAGGGGCATGGCGGGCAGGGAGGTCAGGGCGGCAAGGGCCAGCATGCGGTACATCGCTTCCCGAAGTCGCATCGTCCTGCTCGCTGCTCGGGTGATCCCGTGGTGGCGCGCGTATCCCGGAGACTGCCGGGCGCACGGCTGCGTCCGGGAAAGTTACGGTGAGGTGGTATCGCCGCCAGCGCGGGGGTTCACCGGCGGGGGCCGCACGCGGCGCTCGTTCGCGGCGGTTGACTGGCGGTGGGTCAGCCGACCAGGACCTCGCGGCGGGTGGTAATGGCTTCTACGCAGCCGGCGACCTGATCCTCCCAGGGCGGGAGCGTGATCCCGAACCGCTCCTCGAGACGCCGGCCATCCAGGAGGCTGTTGCGGGGTCGGCGCGCAGCCGCCCCGTACTCGGCCGAGGCGATGGGGACGATATTCTCCACACGCAGCGGAGGGCCATCGAAGCGGCGCAGGCAGTTGGCGATCTCCTCGGCGAAGCCATGCCAGGTCGTGCGGCCCGGGCTGGCCAGGTGGTACGTGCCACCTCGCTCCGAGAGCGCCGCCCGCAGCGGTGAGCTCGCTCCCGAAGTCATGCTCGAGGAAGCGACTCGTATGAGCTCCGCCGTCGCCGCGGCGATCTCGCGGCACCAGGTCGGGCTCCCCGTCTGGTCGTTCACCACGGTAACGTCGACGCGGCGTTGAAACAGGTCGAGCATGGTCGCGAAGAGGTTGCGCGTTCGGCCACCGTATACCCAGGCCACACGCAGGATCAGGTGAGCAGGCCCGGCCGCACGCACCCCCTCCTCACCCAATAGCTTCGTGCGCCCGTACACGCTCAGGGGCGCGGGGGGATCGTCTTCCGCGTACGGCTCGTCCTGCTCGCCATCGAATACGTGGTCGGTGGAGTAATGCACGAGTGGTACTCCAAGACGAGCTGCCTCCTCGGCGAGGATCCGAGGCGCGTGTGCGTTTACCGCGAGCGCCTGATCGGGCTCGGTCTCCGCCCGATCGACATCCGTGAACGCGGCCGCGTTGACGATCAAGTCCGGCCGGAGGGCGCGAACCGTGGCCACGATCGCGTCCGGGTCCGTCAAGTCCAGCTCGGCCCGGTCCGTGGCGCACACCTGTCCCAGAGGGGCGAGAGTGCGTGTCAGCTTCGACCCGACCTGCCCGTGCCGTCCGGCAAGTAGGATCTTCATCCCACGTGCGTGCGCTCCGGTCTCACGCGCTCACACCCAACCGTTCGCCGCCGTAAGTCGTGCCACGGATGCGACTCCACCAGGCTTCGTTGTCCAGATACCATTGGACGGTATGACGTAGACCGGTTTCGAAGCTCTTACGCGGCTCCCACGCCAGTTCGCGCCGGATCCTGCTCGCGTCGATCGCGCAGCGTCGATCGTGGGCTCGACGGTCCGCGACGAAGGTGATCTGTCCCCGGAAGCTTCGGCCGTCGCCGCGTGGCCGGATCGCGTCGAGCGTGTCGCAGATCTGGCTCACGACCTGGATGTTCTGGCGCTCCGCGTTCCCGCCGATCGCGTAGGTCTCACCGACCCGGCCGCGCCTGAGGACGGCCATGAGCGCCCGCACGTGATCTTCCACGTTCAGCCAATCGCGCACGTTCCGCCCATCCCCGTACACGGGAAGCGTTCGCCGCTCCAGCGCGCGGAGGATCATGTTCGGAATGAGCTTCTCCGGAAACTGGAACGGACCGTAGTTGTTGGAGCAGTTCGTGACGATCACGGGCACGTCGTACACCCGCTGCCACACTCGCGCGAAGTGGTCGGCAGCAGCCTTGCTTGCCGCATAGGGCGAGTTCGGGTCGTACGGAGAGGACTCCGTGAAGAAGCCCCGTGGACAGAGCGTGCCGAAGACCTCATCCGTCGAGACGTGGATGAAGCGGAACTCGGTCTGCCCGATCTCATCCAGTTCCGAGTAATGGCGTCGCGTCTCCGCCAGGAGCGTGCACGTCCCGACGACGTTCGTGTGCAGGAACAGCATGGGTCCGTCGATCGAGCGATCCACATGCGACTCGGCCGCGAGGTGGAACACGGCCCGAGGCCGGTACCGCTCGAAGATCCGTCGGAGCTCGGCCCCTTCACAGATGTCCACCTGCTCGAAGTGATAGCGCTCGGATTCCGCGACTGAAGTGAGCGATTCGAGGCTGCCGGCGTACGTCAGACAGTCCACGTTCACGACGTCGTGG
>JBDHAC010000071.1:0-16439 GCA_039588275.1 Gemmatimonadota bacterium | reverse complement strand
GTCGCCGGTCACTGAACAGGGCCTGCGGAATCAACGCGAACAGGCAGGTGGCTCCGTCGTTGGTGGGGATGGTCCCGATGCTCACTCCGAGCTCGTAGAACCAGTGGTAGCCCTCGAGTGGCACGTCCGTCCAGTACCCGTAGATGGAGCAGGCGGCGTGGGGCACGGCGTAGTCGACCTCAGCCTCCAGAATCCGGGCGACCCGCGACCGGATCCCGTCGGCCCCGATCACGAGGTCGGCCGACACGTCGGTCACCTGCCGGTCCGCGCCGGAGATCCTCGCGCCGGATATGCGACCACCATCGTCGCGGATCAGGTCGACGACGGCCTGACCGTACACCACCTCCGCGCCCGCCTCCTTCGCCGCGTCCACGAGGAGGGGGTCCAACACCGTCCGCCTGGGAGCGTACAGGGCATCGACCCCATCACGCGCCTTGATGATCACCTCGACCGTCTCGTCGCCGTAATGGAAGGTCGTCTTCCGGATCGGCTGCGCACCCGACGCGCGGACCGCGTCGAGCACTCCCCAACGGTGGAGCTGCAACACGGCGCCCCTCATGAGCGCGTGCGTCGAGAGGGTGTCCGTTCCATAGCGGGCGGGGTCGACGACGAGCACTCGCAGCCCCCGGCGGGCCAGGAGCATCGCGGTCGACGCACCGGCGCACCGCGCCCCGGCAATAACGACGTCGTAGCGATTTCCGGTGAAAGGCAAACCCAAGGCGGACCTCGTTTTGAAGCGTCAACCGTGTGGGCTCTCAAGATGCGACGTCAGGTGCCGATCCATCAAGCAGCGAGTCGAGTGCGTTCCCCCCTGCCCGGTGCTTTACTCCATACCGTCATTTGCCTCCAGCACAGTCTGTCCACAATAATCCGAGTTTCCCACTCGGTTGGAGTTGTTACAAGGAGGACTGCATGGAGACCACCACCCCCGTCGACAACGGCGTCAATGTCGACGCGTTGCTCGAGGCGCGCGAGGCCCTGTCGGAAGCCCCCGAAGCCGCCCAGTTCCAGTGGCGAGCGACCTGCGAGTGGATCAAAGGCACGCATAGCCGATCCACCGTGGAGGGTTTCTTCGGGCTCGGCGAGGAGCAACAGCACAAGAGCCGGTTCACCTTCGAGGCCGATCACCCCGAGGTGTTCGCATCGGAGGACCACGGTGCGACGCCGGTCGAGTTGGTTCTCGCGGGCCTCGCCAGCTGCCTCACCGCCGGTGTCGCTTCGGTCGCCCAGATGAGGGACATCCAGCTTCGGTCCGTGAGCGCGACCCTGGAAGGGGGAATGGACATTCAGGGCATCCTTGGGATCGACAGCGACGTGCGAAACGGCTTCGACGGCATCAAGGTCACGTACGACATCGACGCGGACGCCACGCCGGAAGAGATCCGGGCCGTGGTCGCACAGTCGCAGAAGCGTTCTGCCGTCTACGACGTCATCACGAACCCGACCAACGTCTCGGTGGAGGTCAAGTAGCGGCGCCACCGGATCCCGGACCAACGCCGTGCGCACCACCACCGTCATCATCGGGGCGGGCCACGCCGGACTGGCCATGAGCCGCTGCCTCGCCGACCGCTCGATCGACCATGTGGTCCTCGAACGGCGCGAGGTGGCGAACTCGTGGAAGACCGAGCGGTGGGATTCGCTGCGGCTCCTCACTCCCAATTGGCAGAGCCGCCTTCCCGGTTTCGGCTACGAGGGGGACGACCCCGACGGCTACCGCGACATGCCGGAGACCATCGCGTTCATCGAGCGCTATGCGGAGGTGATTTCCGCGCCGGTGGAGACGCACACCACGGTCACTTCGGTGCGGAGCGTGGATGAAGGCTACGAGGTGACGACCGACCGGGGAGTGTGGAGCGCGAGAACGGTCGTAATCGCGAGCGGCGCCTGTAACCTCCCGAACGTGCCCGCGCTCGCGGACCTGGTGCCGCCTGAGATCGCGACGCTCCCCGCCTTGGAGTACTGCAACCCCGACCAACTGGATGAAGGCGGCGTGATGGTCGTCGGCGCGTCGGCCACCGGGACCCAGATCGCCGCAGAGATACACCGCTCCGGCCGGCCCGTCACGATATCCGTAGGTGAGCACGTGCGTGTCCCGCGGGTCTATCGAGGTGTGGACATCAAGTGGTGGATGGACCGCTGCGGCGTGCTCGACGAGCACTACACCGAATACGACAACCTCGAGCGCGTTCGGAACCTGCCCTCGCCCCAGCTCGCCGGCTCCGACGACCGCCGTACGGTCGACCTGAACTCGCTGACGGACATCGACGTGAAGCTCATCGGTCGTCTCGCCGGCATCAACAACGGCAACGCCCAGTTCTCGGGGTCGCTCCCGAACCAGTGCGAGCTGTCGGACCTGAAGATGAACCGGCTGCTCGACCGGATCGACGAGTGGGCGACGGAGAACGGGCTCGACGAGACCGTCGAGCCACCGCACCGCTTCGAGCCAACAAAGTTCGAGGCGTCACCCCCGCTCAGCCTGGACCTCACGAGTGGTGAGATCCGCACGATCGTGTGGGCGACCGGGTTTCGGCCCGACCACTCGTGGCTCGACGTACCGGTCTTCGACCGCAAGGGACGCATCCGACACGACGGCGGTGTGGTGGAGGCGCCCGGCCTGTACCTGATGGGCATCCCGTTCCTGCGACGCCGGAAATCCAGCCTCATCGACGGCGCCGGAGACGACGCTCGCGACCTGAGCGCTCACCTGGCGTCATTTCTGACCGGTGACGGTTACGCCCCCCAGTCCACGAAGACCTGATCGGGGAGTTGCAGGGTCTGGGATGCATCCCAGGCTTGGAGACGATATGCATCGCGTGAGGATCTTGATCGCCCTGCCCCTGCTGGCCGCGTGTGTCGGGGACCGCTCCGCGGAGGAAGCCGGGGCCGGGAGCGGAGGTCCCTCGGTCTCCGTCGAGGCATCCCCCCGGACGATCGGGACGATCGAGCGGCTGGACCCGGCCATCGACGCTCTGATCCCTCCGGACGCGGTCATCGAGATCCTGGCCGAGGGCTTCGATTGGGCGGAAGGCCCGGTTTGGATCGAGGACGGCGCATACGTCCTGTTCTCGGACGTTCCGAGAAACCGGATCTATCGATGGATGGAGGGAGCGGGCCATCAGGTGTGGCTCGAGCCGTCCGGCTATACGGGCGACGCCACCCGGGGTGGAGAACCGGGCTCCAACGGCCTTCTGCTCGATCACGAGGGCCGGCTCGTCCTGTGCCAGCACGGCGACCGCCGGGTCGCTCGTCTGGACGCTCCTTTGACCGCACCCGAGCCCATCTTCACGACGCTCGCCGATCGCTACGAGGGGAAGCGATTCAGCAGTCCGAACGACGCGGTCTTCGACAGTCGCGGAGCGCTCTTCTTCACCGATCCGCCGTACGGGCTACCCGAGGGCCCCGGCGACCCGACCCAGGAAACACCCTTCAATGGCGTCTACCGGCTCGGAGTCGGCGGCGAGGTGACGCTGTTGACGGACGAGCTGTCGCGCCCGAACGGCATCGCGCTGTCGCCCGACGAGAAGACACTCTACGTGGCCAACTCCGACCCGGAGCGGGCCATCTGGATGGCGTACGATCTGCTGCCCTCCGGTAGGATCGACAACGGCCGCGTCTTCTTCGACGCCACCGAGCACGTCGGCGAGCGTCCCGGTCTCCCCGATGGTCTCAAGGTGGACGAGGCCGGCAATCTGTTCGCCACCGGCCCCGGCGGAGTTCTCGTGTTCTCTCCCGATGGTCGCCATCTGGGGACCATCCGAACCACCCAGGCGACCGCCAACGCCGCCTTCGACCGAGATGGCACGGCGCTCTACATGACCGCGGACAGCTACCTCCTTCGCATTCGACTCGAGTAGCGTGATCGTTGTCCTCCCATAGCGTGATTGTGGTCTTGATGGGCGTCTCCGGAGCCGGGAAGACGGCGGTCGGAGAGTTGCTGGCAGAGCGCCTGGGCTGGTCCTTCATGGATGCCGACGACCTCCATTCCGCCGGCAACGTGCGCAAGATGACAGCCGGAGTGCCGCTCACCGATGAGGATCGCCTTCCCTGGCTGCTGAGCGTCCGGGGGGTCATGGATGAGCATGCCGATTCCGGTCGTTCGGCCGTCGTCGCCTGCTCGGCGCTCAAGAGGGAGTACCGTAAGCTCCTGCTGACGGACCGGGCCGATACCAGGTTCGTCTACCTGCGTGCGACGCCGGCAGTGCTCGAGCGCCGGCTGCGCGAACGCCGGGACCACTTCTTCGATCCGAACCTGCTCGCCTCGCAACTCGAAAGCTTCGAAGAGCCAGTGGACGCGGTGGTCGTCGATGCCGATGGTGAGCTCGAGGCCGTGGTCGATGCGGTGGTGACGGCCCTGGGTCTATCGACATCCTGAGGCCCCACAGCCAGGGAGGATCTGTGAGCGAGAAGGTGAGGTGGGGTGTCCTGGGCGCCGCGAAGATCGCGCGCACGAGGGTGATCCCCGCGATGCAGCACGGGACGTGGACCCAGGTGATCGCGATCGCGTCCCGGGACAGGACCAGGGCCGAGCGCGTGGCGACGGAGCTCGGCATCCCGAAGGCCTACGGCTCCTACGAGGACCTCCTGGCGGACCCGGGCGTCGAGGCCGTCTACAACCCGCTACCCAACCACCTGCACGTCCCGTGGTCTGTGAAGGCGGCGGAGGCGGGCAAGCACGTACTGTGCGAGAAGCCCCTGGCGCTCTCCCTGTCGGAGGCGCGCGAGCTGCTCGCCGTCCGCGACCGCGCGAACGTCCGCATTCAGGAGGCCTTCATGGTCCGCACGGCCCCCCAGTGGCTTCGCGCCCGCGAGATCGCGCGCTCGGGCCGAATCGGTGAGCTGCGCGCGGTGATGGGTTTCTTCAGCTACTTCAACCGCGACGCGTCGAACATCCGCAACGTCGCTGACTGGGGTGGCGGCGCCCTCATGGACATCGGCTGTTATCCGATCACGACATCCCGCTTCATGTTCGGCCAGGAGCCGCGCCGGGTGGCGGCGTTGGTGGAGCACGACCCGGAGTTCGGGACCGACCGGCTGACATCGGCGATCCTGGAATTCCCCTCCGGACACTCTGCCTTCACCTGCTCGACGCAACTGGTCCCCTACCAGCGGATGCACTTCATGGGCACGAAGGGCCGGATCGAGATCGAGATCCCGTTCAACGCCCCGCCCGACCGGCCATGCCGCCTGTTCGTGGACGACGGCTCCGACGTCTTCGGGAGGAGCGTCGAGACGATCGAGGTTCCGGCGGCCGACCAGTACACCGTCCAGGCCGACCGGTTTAGCGAGGCGCTGCGGAAGGGCTCCGACGCGCCTTTGCCGCTCGAAGATGCGGTCCAAAACATCGCGGTGATCGAGGCGGTCTTTCGCGCGGCCGCGTCGGGCAAGTGGGAGGCGCCGGAAGCCTGAGCCGCTGACCCGAGGTCGTCGCCGTTCAGAGGCCGGTCAGATCTGAGCCGCAAGATGGCTGTTCATCGGACGTCGGTGTCGGCTAATCGGCCGCGTCCCCCCCTTGCCGCGCTCGCTTTCGTAGGTGAAACGTTCCAGCTGAAACGTGCCTGCCATCCTTCCTCACGAGCCGCGGTCCGCGATCTTCGGCCACGCCTCCGGATCGCCCCGCTCTGTGTGACGAGCGTCGCTGCGATGCACAGCTACAGGAAGGAGGACAGCAGCAAGACCACCCCGAAGCCGGTGAGCCCGACCAGGGTCTCCATGACCGTCCACACCTGGAGCGTCTGCTTCTCGGACATGCCCAGATAGCGGTTGACGAGCCAGAAGCCCGAGTCATTGACGTGCGAAAGGACGGTGGCCCCCGAGGCGATGGCGATGACGACTAACGCGACCTGGGGCGCCGACGTGGTCGTGGCCTCGAGGATCGGCGCCATCAAGCCGGCGGCCGTCACCATGGAAACCGTCGCCGACCCCTGCGCCACCCGGACGACCGCGGCGATCAGAAAGGCCAGCGCCACGAGCGGGAGCCGCGACACGGCCATCCAGTCGGCGACCGCAGTGCCGACGCCGGTGGCCACGAGGACCTTGCCGAACACCCCGCCCGCGCCGGTGACGAGGATGATGAGACCCACCGGCTCCAGAGACTTCGTCGCCATCCTGCGGACCTCGTCGCGCGAAAACCCGAGGCGCGTGCCGAGGGCGTAGAACGACAGCAGGGTAGCGGCTATAAGGGCGGTGAACGGATGCCCGACAAAGGCCAGGACGTCGCGCATCCGGTGTGCGTCGGGCAGTGCGACCGACGAGACCGTTCCGAGAAGGATGAGGACCAGCGGCAAGGCGATGAGTCCCGCCGCGAGGCCGAAGCCGGGCGCGTTCGCCGCGGTCTCTGAGATCGTGGCCTGAGAGTTCGTGCTCTGCGGGTACGCGGTCTCCGGGTTCGCGGTCTCCGGGCCTGTGGTCTCCGGTGACAGATGCATGAACTCGGGCACGTCGAGGTGGATACGGCCTGAGACACGACGGCCGAACCAGATTCCGCCCACGATCGTGGCGGGAATGCCGGCGACCACACCGAGGGCGATGACCCAGCCCAGATCCGCTCCCAGGAGGCCCGCGACGGCGACCGGTCCCGGCGTCGGCGGAATGAACGAATGCGCGACCGCGATACCGGCGAGAAGCGGGATCGCGTAGAAGAGGAGCGAGCGACCGCTTCGCCTGGCGAGGCTGTAGACCAACGGGATGAAGAGGATCAGTGCGACATCAAAGAACACGGGCACCGCGACGATGAGACCGGTCAATCCGAGCGCCCAGGGCGAGAATCGATCGCCGAACCTCCGGAGTAGCGTGTCCGCGATGGAGCGAGCGCCCCCCGACCGTTGCAGCATCTCGCCGAACATCGCCCCGACGCCGATGACCACGGCGATGTAGCCGAGGGTGCCACCCATCTCCTCCTGGATCAGACCCGCGATCTCGGCCAGCGGGATTCCGCCCAGGACCGCAACCACGAGGCTGGTCACCAGTAGCGCGATGAAGGCGTGGAGGCGGGCGACGGCCACCAGCACGAGGAGCAGGGCGATGCCGAAGACTACCAGGCCGACCAGAGCGCCCGTCGTCATCAGCCGCCACCGACCGTTGGCTCGGCCGCATCCGCGATCTGCTCGAGTATCCCGTCGAGCTCCGAGCGATCGTACAGTCGCCCATCGCGAACCACCGCCCGAATCCTCCTCGTATTGCGGATGTCCTCGAGCGGATTCGCATGGAGCAGCACGAAATCCGCGAGCTTGCCTTCGGTGATCGTCCCGAGAGAGTCGGTGGCCCCGAGATACTCCGCCGGTGCGAGGGTTGCCGCGTGGAGGGCTTCCCGGGGTGACAGCCCGGCTCCCACCAGGAGCTCGAGCTCATCGTGAATCGAGAATCCGGCCAGACTGTAGAGATCCCCGGCATCCGAACCGGCGAGGATGAGGAGGCGCGCGCGATGGATGGCTCCGGCGAGCTCACGCTCGGCGGCGTACTGCCGTCTGATCTCCTCGAACGATTTCCTCTCCAGCCGGCTCTCGAGGATACCCTCCCATTCCTCACGGAGATAGCTGGGCGCGTATCGCAGCCGGGGGTCTGCAGCGAACGATGGAGCGTGTGGGAAGGCCCACTTCCCGCGAACGAACAGAGTCGGCGTCTGCCAGGTGTTGTTGCGCCGGAATACCGAGAGCAGCTCCTCGCAGTCGGTTTCCCCCACCTCCTCGCAAAACCCCCCGATCTCGGTCCGCATGTGCTCGATGCTCCGCATGCCGAGCTCGGCGGCTTCCTGCGAGCTGACGTCCAGGGGCACGTGCCCGGCTACGGGAAGCCCCCGGATGCGTGCCTCATCGAGGGCGGCGAGGAAAGCGGGCCGCGGCAGTTGAACATATACCTTGATGAAGTCCACGCCGGCCTCGGCGAATGACGCCACGGCCTCACGCGCTGCCTCCGCGGTCTCGGCCGCGATGCCGGCGCGCGGATCGATCACGGACCCGTTCAGCCACGGCCCGGCGGCGACGATCCTGGGATTGAGCGGCGAATCCAGGGACCCGCCCGGTCGAACGGCCCGGACTACCTCGAGGGTCCCGCCCATGTCCCGGATTCCCGTCACGCCGTTGACCAGGAAGAGCCGGAGAAAGCCGTCATGGACAAAGGGTTGCCAAAGGGCGTGCGTGTGCATGTCCCACAACCCAGGGATCGCGAAAGCACCTTGACCGTCGTGAACCCAGGCATCCTCGGGAACCGGGACGTCCTCTCCGGCTCCGACCCGAACGATCCGATTCCCCCGAATCAAGATCGCCGCGTTCTCGATCGGCGTCGGATCCGATCCGTCGATGATCGTCACGTTCGTGATGACCCCGGAGCCGGGGTCTATGGTGTTCGTCACCGGCGGCCCGGAACACGCGCCGAGGACGAGGCTCAAGAGGAGGGGGGTTCCTGTGTTCCGTGCGCCGATCACTTCACCGGCCGGCGTGTCCGCGGCATAAGTCTGCGTCTACGCCCGCTATGCGATTGTCGACCATCCCAGGTCTTGTCTCGGTGGTCCTCAGCTTCCATTGGGTGTGAAACCGCCTACGACCTTGCCGGAGAAGGCCCGGAGGACAACGCTCCGGGCCCGAAATCGCAGGCATCGGTCCGACTGCGACCGGTCCGGCCGTCTCGCCTCAGTTCTCCAGGGCTCGCTGTGGAGTACCGGATCCGCCCATGATCGGCGAGAAGTGCGAGGAGCGCACCTTCCAGCCGCCGTTCTCCTGGACGAAGACCTGGGTGACTCTCGTCATGTAGTCCGTCACCGCGGGTTGACCCGTCACCTTGAACGCTCCCTCGGCGTAGAAATTCGCAACGGCTACCTGCTCATCCGCGAGCATCGTCACGCGGATGTGCTTCGGGGTGAGGCTGAACGAGTCGTACGTGTTCCGGGGCGCGTCGGGAGGGACGACCTGCATCAAGCCGCCGCTCGACCAGAATTCCAGGGCCCCATCCGCCGAGTAGGTGTCCGGAGGATCCGCCAGGTTGTCCTTCGAGTAGGTGTACGCGTCCCGAATCGTTTGTCTGACCTCTTGCTGGCTGGTCGACTGCTGGGCACGCGCCGAACCCGGCACCGCGAGCAAAGCGGCGACGGCCATCGTGAGCAACGCCTTGGTCATGCTTTTCCTCCTGTGGCAAGAAACTTCTGTCTGAGGGTGCGCCAACCTGTCGGCGGTTGCCCAGCGTGTGCAAGAGAAGTGCGAATCCTTCACAGCCCGGCCACGAGATCCTGACTCACCGAGTCCCCTCCAACTCGGGTTGAAAACCTTTTCCGGCTGTCGAGCGTCATAATACCTAGACACTCGACAACAGGGAGCTTCGATCAATGGCTCGGTCAGACCTGCTTCAGGGATCCCTGGACCTGCTCATCCTCAAGACGCTCGAGACGGAGGCTCTGCACGGCTGGGCCGTCTCCAAGCGGATCCAGTTGTGGTCCCGAAACGTGCTCGAGGTGAACCAGGGCTCGCTCTACCCGGCGCTGTACCGGATGCGCGATCGCGGACTCATCGAGTCCGAGTGGGCGGTTTCGGACGAAGGACGCCGGATCAAGGTCTATCACCTCACCTCGAGGGGACGGAAGGCGCTTGAGAATGAGCGGCAATCCTGGCGAAGGTTCTCGGGAGCGGTCGAAGCGATCCTGGCGACATGACGAGACCGGCCTCCTACGCAGGGACTCATCGATGAACTGGCTAGACCCCATACGCCGCATCTCACATCTGTTGCGGAGAGAAGATGAGGCCGAAATCGATGACGAGATCCGCTTTCATCTCGAGATGGAGATCGAGGAGAACATCCGCCGCGGTATGCCGGCCAGGGAGGCCAGGCAGCGCGCGCTGGCCGCGTTCGGGAGAGTCGAGGGCGTGAAGGATGAGGTGCGGGACGTGCGGAGGATCGCGCGAGTGCTCGGCGATGTGGCACGCGACGGCCGGCTCGCGCTCCGATCCCTCCCGAAGCAGCCGGGATTCGTGCTCGCCGTGGTCCTCACCCTCGGGATCGGTATCGGCGGGAACCTCGCCATGTTCGGGGTGCTCGACGTCGTGTGGTTCCGATCGCTCCCCTATCCCGAGCCGGATGAGCTCGTGCTCGGGCGGGTGACCTACGAGGAAGAGGTCGGGTACACCGTGTCCGGCCCGGACTTCTTCGATTACCGGGACCAAGCCCGCACCATGGCCGGGCTGTCCGCACTGACGCCGTATCCGGTCCGGGTGACCATCACGGGTGCCGGGGCCCCCGAACGTGTGTCGGCCCCCCTCGTCTCGACGGGCTTCTTCAAGACGCTGCGCATCGATCCCCTGGTGGGCCGGCATTTCGCGTCCGACGAGGGAGAGCCGGGTGGCCCCGATGTCGTGATCCTGTCGCATGCCTACTGGCAGCGGAGGTTCGGCGGCGATCGCGACGTGGTCGGGACGGCGATCAACGTGGATGGGACTCCATACGCGGTGATCGGAGTCATGCCTCCGGGCCTCCGGCTAATCGTCGACGCGGACGTGTGGCGGCCGATCAAGCGAGGCGAGAATTGGGCGTCCGCGCGCCAGTTCCACAACTTCGTGCTCGTCGGACGCCTCGGGCCCGGGACACAGCTCGCCGGCGCACAGGCCGAGGTGGATGTCATCTCGCACCAGCTCGCTGACGCCTATCCCGACACCAACCGACGCAAGGGCCTCAACCTCACACCGCTTCGTGAGGCCCTGAATGAGGGGTACCGCGGCACGCTGGCGCTTCTGCTGTCCGCCGTGGCGCTTCTCCTGTTGGTGGCGTGCGCGAACGTCGCCGGTCTCCTGGTGGTCCGGGGTACCGCGCGGCGCTCGGAGGTGGCCGTCCGGTCGGTCATGGGCGCGAGCCCCGGCCGTCTCGCCCGTCAGCTCCTCACCGAGAACGGTCTGCTCGCCCTGGGGGCGGCCCTCCTCGGAACCGCGCTCGCGGCGTGGCTGCAGAAGGCCATCCTCCTGTTCCTGTCGGTTGACGGGGTCGGACCGGTGCAGGTGGGTCTGTCTGCCAACATGCTGGGGGTCGCGCTTCTCCTGACGGCCCTGACGGTGGGGCTGTTCGGCGTGATCCCGGCGATCCGGACCGCGCGCTCAGAGCCCGTGGCGGCTCTCAGGAGTGGAACACGGACGGCGGGAAGCCGGCGGGGCACGCGGGTCCAGAGCTCCATGGTCCTGGTGCAGGTGGCGCTCACATCTGTCCTCCTGATCGTCTCGGGTCTACTGCTGCGTAGCTTCAATCAGTTGCAGCGCGTCGACCCGGGCTTCGATGCCGAGGGGCTCTTCACGGTCGAGGTCGCCCTCCCGGCCGGCGAGTACCAGGACATGGCTCGACGTGCCCAGTTCTACTCCCAGCTGCAGGAGCGAGCTTCCGCGATCCCCGGCGTGGCCGCTGCGGGCCTGATCAACCGTCTCCCCATCCGCGATGGGGGAGGCAACGTGCGAGTGGCGCCTCCGGGAGAATGGGGAAGCGAGGGCGTGTTCAACCGGCTCGCGTACCAGCGGATGGTGCTACCCGGGTACTTCGACGCGATGGGGATTCCCCTGTTCTCGGGTCGAGACGTCGCGCTCAGCGACGATCGAGACTCCCCACCCGTCATGATCATCAGCGCATCGCTGGCGGCGGAGTTGTTTCCCGATGACAACGCGGTGGGACGCATGCTCGGGATCGATGTCGGGGAAGACGAACCGTGGACGGCGGAGGTCGTGGGTGTCGTAGGCGACGTCGTGCCCTCCAGCCTCGCATCCGGCACGGATTACACCATGTACTTCTCGTACGTGCAGCGGTCGCCGTCCGGGATGCGGCTCGCCATTCGCACTCAGGAAGAGACCACTGGTCTCCTTCCGCCGTTGCGTTCCATCACCGCCTCGCTCGATCCGAACGTACCGCTCACAGGGGCCGCGATGATGGAGGATGTGCTCGCAGCGTCGATCTCCGACCGTCGCTCCGTCATGACGGTGCTCATGGCCTTCGCGGGTGTGGCGCTGCTGCTCTCGGCCGTCGGGCTGTATGGCCTATTGGCCTACGACGTCTCGCGGAGGTTCCATGAGATCGGCGTCCGCATGGCGCTGGGGGCGACGGTGTGGAGCGTCGCCTCCGGGATCCTCCGCCGGGGACTAGTGCTGGCGAGCCTGGGTCTGGCCGTGGCAATCCCGTTGTCTCTGGCGGCGGGGAGGTTCATGCAAGGGATGCTGTACAGCGTCGGCAACATGGACCCGGCGACCTATGGCCTCGTGGCGGTCTTCCTGGGGGTGGTCACGGCGGTCGCTTGCCTGCTTCCGGCCCGACGGGCGGCGAGCGTCGATCCCGTGGAGGCGTTCCGCGCGGAGTAGCTTCGGCGAGGTGGGTCACCCGGGAGGCCTGCCGAGGTGTCGATTCGAGGCTTGACGGGTAGGACCCCTCAACGCATAATGGTAACCATATGGTTACCAATACTCCCGAACTAGATCTCGTCTTCGGCGCGCTCGCCGACTCCACGCGACGCTCCATCCTGACCCGTCTCGCGGAAGGAGAGGCAACGGTCGGCCAGCTGGCCGAACCATTCGACGTTTCGCGTCCGGCGATCTCGAAACATCTCCGCGTGCTCGAGCGCGCCGGGCTCGTTCGGCGCACGCCGGAAGGACGGATGAGCCGCTGCGAGCTGGAAGCGGGGCCGATGCGGGACGCAGCCGATTGGGTCGAACGCTACCGAGAGTTCTGGGAGACACAGCTCGATCAGCTCAAGCGCTATCTCGAGCACGAGAAGCCAACGAAAGAGAGCAAGGACAAGTCATGAGCACCAAGATGGACACCTCGTTGCGTGTTTCGCGGGTCATCCAGGGAGATCCCGATAGCGTGTTTCGGGCCTGGACAGAGCCGGAGCAGCTCAAGCGGTGGTCGTGTCCCGAAGGATCGACGGTCGAGGACGCGCACGTCGATCTGCGGGTCGGCGGGAAGTACCGCATCCGGATGCACGGGTCTGAGGGCCAGATCCACACGGCGGTGGGCGTCTATCGCGAGATCGCTCGTCCGCACCGCCTCGTCTACACGTGGGAATGGGAGGAGAAGGACCACGCCGTCGGCGAGACGCTCGTGACCGTGGAGTTCAACGATCTCGACGGATCGACCGAGGTCGTGTTGATCCACGAGCTGTTCCCGGCCGCCGAGGCCACATCCGCCCATGAGGAGGGCTGGACGAGCTGTCTCAATCGTCTCGAGGGCCTGTTCGTCAAGTGACCCGAGCTCGCCAGCAGGTGACTCTGAATCGGGACCGCCCCGCCGTTGGAAGCTCCACAAGGTGGGTCGGCACCACGCGTCGCAAGCTTGGATGGAGGATCCGATGAGAGCCGTGATCAAACCCTCACTCTTGCTCGCGCTGTTCCCCGCGTCCGCGTTCGGCCAGGGCTGGGACACGCGCATGGAATCGCTGGAAGCGTACCTGATGGACGAGGCATACGAGATCGCGCTCGCCCGCAGCGCAGCGCCCGAGCACGTGGCGAGCGATGCCCGCGTTCTCGTGCTCCGGCCGGACGGCTATCACGAAGCCGTGGCCGGCGGCAACAGCTTCACATGCCTGGTGGAGCGCTCGTGGAGCAGCCCGATCGGTCCCCACATCGATTTCTACAACCCGAGGCTACGCGCCCCGATCTGCTACAATGCCGAAGCGGCGCGCACGATAATGGGCGATTACATGCGACGCACCGAGCTGGCGCTAGGGGGCGCCTCGATCGGAGAGATCCAGGTCGCCATCGAGCGCGACATCGGGACCGGCAAGCTGCACGCGCCGCAGGGGGTGGCGATGTCATACATGCTCTCGGGGGAGCAGCTACTCGGCACGAACACCGGACGCTTCGTGCCTCACCTTATGATCTACATCCCCTACGCCACCGCGGAAGCGATCGGGTCGCCACCGCCCGGGTGCGAGCACATCTGCACCTTCGAGCACGTGGGAGGGCCTCTCGCCGCACTCATCGTACCGATGAAGGACTTCAACGAGGTGCGGGAGAGCGACTCGAAGTGAGACGAACATGCAGGTCTCCGAATCGGTTCCGTTTCGCACCGCCACTTCCCCGGGTCCATGCGTGGTTCTATTATGGAGGCATAATGGCTCCGCTCATGGCTCGCGATACTTCCGGGGGGAGGCCTCGGAGCTAAGCAGGTGTTGGCTAGCGACCCGGTGATGACGAAGAGGTGACGGTGCCGGTCAACTTGTCGATCAAGAACGTGCCCGATCACCTCGCCGAGCGCTTGCGGCGTCGAGCCGTGGCGTCGCACCGCTCCATGCAGGGAGAGCTGATGGCGATTCTGGAGGAGGCACTCGAGGAGCGCCGCGCGCTCACACCGGCCGAGGTGCTCGAGAGGGTTCGCGCGCTCAAGGTGGCGACCAAGCCGGAAGCCGCCACGGATATTCGACACGACCGAGAGCGTTGACCGGCGTAGTAGTCTTGGACGCGTCCGCTGCAGCGGGGCTTCTGTTTGGCGAACCGGAAGCGGATGCGGTCGCCGCTCGGCTCGGCCACATGAGTCTCACAGCACCGACGCTACTCCGATACGAGCTCGCGAACGTGTACACAAAGAAGGTCAGTCGGTATCCCCGCCAACTGAACAGGCTCCGTGAAGCGCTCCGGTTGCTCGCACGGCTCGGCATCGACGAGATCCAGGTGCCGACGGAGGGCATGGCGACACTGGCCGAGGAAACGGGCATGACGTCGTACGACGCGGCCTACCTCTGGTTGGCGCGGCACCTCTCCGCGCCGTTGGTCACGCTTGACCGGCGGCTGGCAGCGGCTGCGAAGGACCTCGGTGTGCCGGACTCTTCCTGACCAGCTCCACCCCAGGCGCGCGAGTCCCTATGAACCTGCGGCCATCAAGCGGTCGAGCGCCGGGCTTCGGGTCGTCCCGGACTCGTCGCCCGCCGTCCCCATCGCATTGGTAGGCGAAGTCGGCGCAGCACCGGTACCCTGAGCAGAAGCAGCACCGCGAGGATCGCGACGAACACCAGCGGCTCGCGCGTGTCGGCCTTCACCTTCCAGAAGAAGTGAAGCGCTCCCAGGCTTGCGGCCACGTACACGAGCCGGTGCAGCCGCTGCCATTTCCGGCCCAGGCGGCGGATCCACCCGCGCGTGGACGTGATGGCGAGCGACAGGAGCATGAGCCACGCCGTGAACCCGACCGTGATGAACGGCCGCTCCGTGATGTCCTCCAGGATCATCTGGAAGTCGAACCACTGGTCGACGACGACATAGTTGGTGAGGTGCAGGCAGATGTAGAAGAAGGCGAACAGGCCGAGCAGTCGCCGCACGCGCACGATCGAATGCCAGCCCGTCAGCCGGCGCAGCGGGGTAATCGCCAGCGTGACCGTCAGCAGCACGAGCCCCCACCACCCGGTCCGGAGCATAATCGCCTCGATGGGGTTAGCGCCGAGCCCCCCTCGCGCCCCGTCCCACGCCAGCCAGGCGGCCGGCATGAGCGCCGCGACCCAGATCGCGGTCTTTGCGGCGATCCAGACCCTCTTGGACGACGGCATCAGGAGAACGGCCGCATCAGAACGGACCCATCAAGAACGAACGCCGCCCCTAGAAGAAGCGGCGCAGATCCATGTCGGAGTACATGTGCCCCACCTGGTCCGCGTATCCGTTGAACATCAACGTCTCGCGCCGCCGGAACTCACCCAACCGTCGCTCGCTCCCCTGGCTCCAGCGCGGGTGGTCCACTTCGGGGTTCACGTTGGCGTAGAACCCGTACTCGTTGGGCGTGGCGAGAGCCCAGGTCGTACCCGGCATCTCCTCGACGAACCGGATCTTCACGATCGACTTGATGCTCTTGAAGCCGTACTTCCAGGGCACGATCAGACGGAGCGGCGCGCCGTTCTGATTGGGCAGGTCCCGTCCGTACACGCCGGTCGTCATGAGCGTCAGTGGGTGGTTGGCCTCGTCCAACCGAAGCCCCTCCACGTACGGCCAGTCGAGCACATTCCGTTGCTGTCCAGTCATTTGGTCGATGTCCAGAAGCGTCGTGAACTCTAGATACCGCGCGTTTCCGGTCGGCTCGACCCTGCGGATGAGCTCCGAGAGCTGAAAGCCTCTCCAGGGGATCACCATCGACCAGGCTTCCACGCAGCGGAGTCGATAGACGCGATCCTCGAGCTTGTGGGTCGCCACGAAGTCCTCGAGGTCGTAGACGGCGGGTCGGGCGACCTCGCCCTCGACGGCGATCGACCACGGCCGGGGGCGTAGCGTCCCCGCGTTCTTCGCCGGGTCATCCTTTCCGGTCCCGAACTCGTAGAAGTTGTTGTAGGTGGTGACGCTCTCGTACGGCGTCAGCTTCTCATCCAGCTCGGAGCGTACCCCGCTCCAGTCCGCCTCCTGCGGTCCGCCGTCAGCTCCGGCCATCACCGCGTCGGCCGCGCGGGGCGACGCGTCGCACCCCGCCAGCACGCCGGGCGTGAGTGCCGCGGCCAGCCCGAGCTGAGCCGAGCGCTCGAGGAA
>JBDHAC010000070.1:0-32288 GCA_039588275.1 Gemmatimonadota bacterium | reverse complement strand
GCTGCGGGCTCCGGAGATCGGTGACGTCGTAGATGTAGTAGCCGCCGGTCCCTCCGCCATAAAACCGGTCGGTCCCCGTCTCGTGGTGAAAGCCCACGTAGAAGTCGTGATAGCCGCGGCGGCGAGTCCCGGTCTCGCCACCCTGCTCCGGCACGGGGACCTGCGCGACGCGCGCCGTCTCTACATCGCCCTCGACCACCATCCCCAGGTCGTACACGGCAGCGAACGGCCCCGAGACCGTGCTGAACAGGTATACGCGGCCGTTCGAGTGCTTGTAGACGAAGATGTTGTGGAATCCGCCGGGCAGCTCGGGCTCCCGGATGCGCGCGACCTCCCTCACCTTCGAGGCGTCGGGCAGGCCGGTGACGTCCAGAACGACCGCCCCCAGGTCGGTGTCCGGTCCGCCCTGCCCGAACTGCAGCGACTGGACCACGTAGTAGCGATCCCTCCACTTGAAGTGCTTGACGTCCATCCCGCCGGTTCGCTGGTGGAGGTCCTGGTTCTCGATCCGCCACTCGTAGATGACCTCGGGCGCCGTCGGGTCCGCGATCGATACGATGTCGAGCCCCTTGGGACCTACGTCACCGTAGACCATGCGCGCGACGTACGCGTACGGGCGGCTGAGCTCCTGCTCGATGTCCATGTCCGCCACGCTCAGCCTCGGTCCCAGCGGTGTGTGGCCGAGGACCTCGATGTTGTCGCTCCCGCGCTTCATCACCTCGACCTGCGCGAGGACGTCCCCGTCGGTTCGCGCCAACTGGATCAGCAGGTAGACGATCGTCAGGAACAGTATCCTCGCGTACATCCGCATGTGGCCTCCTGTGTTGTCAGCAGTCTGCTATCGGCTAAGGGCCCGATTCGGCCGGATCGACGGTGAACACCATCATCATCCCGGCGTCCAGGTGCTCGGCGATGTGGCAGTGCGCCATCCAGCGTCCCGGGTTCGATGCCTCCAGCAAGATATCGAACGTGGATCCGACCGGGATCACGACCGTGTCCTTCCACGCCAGGTTCTCGTTCGGCACCCCGTCCCGGGCCAGGACCAGGAAGCGCTGGCCGTGCAGGTGGATCGGGTGCTGCATCGGGTGGAAGGCTCGACGCCGGTTGTGGATGCGGATCTTGGCCACGTCGCCGACGGTGAACCTCCACCCGATGTCCATGTTCTCGAGACCCGTCGCGGGGTCGCGCAGGATCCAGGTGACGTTCCCCGAGGTCGAGAGGTAGTTCATCATCGGCATCACGTCGTTCCACTCGACGGGCGGAAAGTAGAGCGTATCGAGCGCCATCACCGCGACCATGCTCGAGGGCAGGTCACCCGTGCGGACCGTGAGCTCCAATTCGTGGTCCGGTGCACGGCCGAAGTCCCCCCGGTAACGATCCAGCTCGGAGATCACGTCGTCATTCCGCCGCAGCGTCTCGAACGAGCTCCCGTGATCGATCTCCGCCGCCTCGTCCAGCACCGTGACGAGTCCGAGGGTGTCCACGCGCGCTTCGAAGGTGCCGGCGAAATGGTTGATTGCCTGGATCGAGTTCGTGAGCGCGTGCGTCCCCGGCTCGTCGAACCGCACGTCCACCACATACCGCTGTGCGGGGGCGAGGACGATGTTGTCGACCCACTGCTCGCGCTCGAATTTCCCCACATCGGCGCCGACGAGCTTCGTCCGCGCGCCGTTGAACACCAGGTTGAAGGTGCGCGTGTTCGAGACGTCCGTGAGGTAGAAGCGACGGACCTCGCCGCGACGGACGGTCAGCTCGTAACGCGGCTCCCCGTTCACCAGCAGGACGTTGCCGAACCGTCCCATGAGCGTCTGGATCGCCGCTTCGCGCCCGAACGGGAATATCCCGCTCTCATCGACCAGCAAGTCATCCAACATGAGGTACTCCTCGCCGTTCACCGGACCCAGGTAGTCGGGGTCGGGAGGGTCGACGAGCATGTTGCCGTACAACCCCAGCTCTTGCTGGATATCCTCTCGGTGGTGGGGGTGGTACCAGTAGATCCCCGCGTCGGGGAAGTACACGCGGTATACGAACGATTCCCCCGGCATCACCGGATCCTGCGTGACGCCCGGAACGCCGTCGAAGCGGTTGTCCAGTCGCAAGCCGTGCCAGTGGACGGTCGTCGGAAGGTCGATGTTGTTCGTGAACAGGATGACGACTTCCGCCCCCTGGGGGACGCGAATCAGCGGTCCGGGATACTGTCCGTTGAACGCGTACATCGTGAGCGTCCGACTGCCGATGGTGCGCCGGACGAACCCCGCCTCCAGTCGAAGCGTATCGCCGTCCGCCAGCTCGACGATCTGTCGGAACACCGCGCCGGTGAGCGACATGGGATCGATGTCGGCGCCCGGTAGGAACGGCTCGTCATCCGGGGTCAGGCCGATGAGGTCCGGCAACATCATGGGCACCGGCATCGCGACCGGGGGCATCCGCCAGGCCACGCCGGCCGAGTCGGGAACCGGGCGGTGCATGCCCTCCATGCGGTCCTCCTGTGCCGCGGCTTCCGCGCCGAACAGGAGAAACGCGCAGGGCAGGACAGCGGACAGGAGCGGTACGAGACCCGGGCGCCGAGGAAAACGACCTGGATCGCGCAGGATCAAAAGTACTGGCAATCCACGTCCTCGAAGGGTCCGTGGCCGGCCATGGTGTGCATGCGGCCGCTGGGGGAAAGACCCGTCAGCAGGATCGGCCCTGACCACGTTTCGCCATCCGGGGAGGTCTCCTCGCTCACGAAGACGAGGAACTTGTTCCAGCTCACCGTGCCCGTGACTCGACTTCCATCACCCAGCGCTCCCAGCTTCGCGACCTGGTCGAGCTCGGGCGTCGCGGCCCACACGACGTAGCTAGCGCCCCCGCGCCGCCTGAGCCGGGTGACCTCCACGATGACTTCATAGGCATAGTGCCCATCGGCGTCGACGCTCACGCCGTAGGGTGAATTCTTCATCAGGAGGGTCATGCTCCCGCGCCCGCCCGGCGCGCTCTGCGTCGATTGCAGCGCGACGACCTCGGGGGGCAGGAAGCAGGCAGCGGGGGTGCGGGCCGCCGCGTCATGCGGGGGCCCGCCCGGAGCGGCGGGAGCCACGAGTGGGGTGGCCGCACCGCAAAGGAGGACGAACAACACCGATCCAAGCCAATGTCTGAACGACATAGAGCCCTCCCTCTGCGGGGCTACAGCTCGATGATCCGGGGACGGCGATGGCCGCCCTCGCCGGTCAGCTCCTCGCGATTCCTGTCCGCCTCCCGGCTGGCCGCATCCGGGTCGGCATCGGTCCATGGGCCCGCCCCCGGCCCGCCACCGCCCATCCAATGGAAGCTGAAGGAGGGACCACCCAGGCCGGCCACGGCTCCCTCCTCGAGCTGCCGCGTGAAGCGCTCGCGGATTCGGCGGATCAACGACTTTCGAATCGGGCGGACCAGCAGGATCAGGCCCGCGACATCGGTGAGCACCCCGGGCGTCACGAGCACGATCCCCGCGATCAGGATGAGCATCCCGTGCACCAGTTCCTCGCCGGGAATTCGCCCCTTCGCCAGCTCGCCCTGGACGGCCATCCAGCTTCGCAGGCCCTCCGCCCGCGCCAGCCACGCACCGGCCGCACCGGTGGCGACGACCAGCAAGAGGGTCGGGAGCAGCCCGATGAGCCCGCCGATCCGGATGAGGAGCATGAGCTCCACCAGCGGGACGAGCGTGAAGAGGAGGAACAGCCTCAGCAACATCGGTCAGCCTCGCGTTCTCCTCGCCCCCTCAGAACCCCATCATGGCCCGCACCTTGGGGTCGATGCGGTCGGGGGTCCAGAAGGGCTTCCACACGAGGCTTACCTCGGCCTCCGCCACTCCCTCAACGGACTCCGCGGCCCGTTTGGCGTCGCCGAGAATCTGACCACCGGCCGGGCAACCCGGGCTTGTCAGCGTCATCGTGACCAGAGCCCGCTCTCCTTCGAGCTCGACGTCGTACACTAATCCCAGGTCGACGATGCTGAGACCGAGCTCGGGATCACTCACGCCGCGCAGTGCCGTACGCACCTGCTCGACGATCTCGCTCGAGCCCGCGTCGGCGGCCACGTCGGCACCCGCGTCGCTGCTCGAAGGCGTGACGTCGGCACCCGCGTCGCTGCTCGAGGCCGTGACGTCGGCAGCCGCGTCGCTGCCCGGGGTCGTGACGTCGCCGCTCTCCTCGGCGTCGGCGTGTCGCTCCGTGTCGGGGTTGTCGCCCATCTCGCTCATGTCGCTCCTTTGTCCCTGTGCTCGTGACCCATCGTGACCCGGGCTGCCCGAAGAAAGCGAGCTTCCGCCCCACGGCTCCTAGCCGACGAGTTCTTCGACCTCCGCATCCGGCCCGCCGAATCGCACCAGCCGCTCGCGCACCTCCTCGATCGTCAATCCGAGTCGCACGAGCTCCCTGCATTCATCCAACGCGTCGTTCGCGTTGATGAGTATCGTTCCACACAGACGGCCTTCGCTCGCGCAGTACACCACGGAGCGTGCCGAGCCGAGTACGCCCGAGACGATCGATTGATCCGATACCGCGGGCTCGCCGAACACGTTGATGCTCAGGTCGAAGGCGTTCGTGAAGAAGTATGACAGGTGGTCGTACGCTTCGCGCTGGCCGGCCATGTTGCGGCCGGCGAGCTTGCCGTGCGCCTTCGCGTGATCCCAGTGCTCGACGCGCGTCGGCTCGCCCGAGAGCGGGTCGGGGAAACGCGCGACATCCCCCGCCGCGTAGATGTGTCCGTGACTGGTCTCGCAGAACTGGTCCACGACGATGCCATCCTGGACCGCCATCTCGGCCGCCGAGGCCAGCTCGACGTTGGGAACGAGCCCCACCCCCTGGACCACGAGATCACACGGGACCTCCTCTCCCGTGTCCAGGATAGCCGATTCCACGCGCTCGCTCCCTCGCAACTCCTCGACGCGAGTCCCGAGTAGAAACACGACCCCGCGCTCTTCGAAGTAGGCCTGGATGAAGCCGGCGACGGCCTCGGGGAGCATCGCGGGCCAGACACGTTCTCGGTATTCGATCACGAGCGGATCGACATCGAACTTCCTCAGCGAGGCGGCGAGCTCCATGCCGACGAAGCCCGCCCCGATCAGGAGAGCCGATTGGGCCTCCCGCGCGGCGTCGCGAATCGCCTCGGCATCCTCGACCGAGCGAAGCGTGAAGGCTCGTTCGAGTCGGGGCCCGGGCAGAGAGAGCGTTCGAGGCCGTCCACCCGTCGCCAGCAGGATCCTCTCGCCCTTGAACACCGCGCCCGATTCCGTGGTCACCGTCAGCATCCGAGGGTCGAGCGATACGACCGCGTCCTCCATACGCAGCGCGAGCGCCTCCTGCTCCTCGAACCAACCGTCGGGCTTCACGTAGAGCAGATCTCTCGGAGCCTCCGGCGTTTGCAGGTACTCCTTCGAAAGGGGGGGGCGGTGATACGGAGGCGTGGCTTCGTCGGTGAGCACGCCGATCGAGCCGTGTGGGTCCACCTCACGGATTCCATCCACGGCGGAGGCTGCGGCGAGCCCTCCGCCCACTATCAAGTACTGGAACTCTTGCATCTACCTGTCTTCTCGCGACATCAGATCGGTTGGCCCCGGCATGACGCCGAGCGCCCGACCGTACTCGGAATAACTACCCCGGCGAGGTCCCTGTTCGCCCGTCATCGTGGCTTCGGACGTGTTCATCCACGTAGGCGCACCAGATGTGGCCGATCAGGATGTGAGCCTCTTGCACGCGTGCGGGGCTCTCGGAGGGAACGACGATCGCCAGATCGACTTCCCGGGCCAGGTCACCCCCGTCGCCGCCACACAGGCCGACCGTGAACGCAGCGCGCGCCCGCGCGGCCGCGACCCCGGCCAGAATGTTGGCGCTGTTCCCCGACGTCGAGATCGCCACCACCACGTCGCCCGCACGGCACAGGGCCTCGATCTGTCGCGCGAAGATGGCCTCGAACCCCAGATCGTTGCCGACCGAGGTGAGCACGGATGTGTCCGTGGTCAGGGCAATGGAGGCGAGTCCCCGGCGATCGACCCCCTCGTAGCGACCGACGATCTCGGCTGCGAGATGCTGGCTGTCGGCCGCGCTGCCGCCGTTGCCCATCCAGTAGATGGTGCCCCCGCCCGCGAGACAGTCGAGGAACCGTTGCCCGACTGCAAGGATCTCCTCTCCACGCGCTTCCACCGCGTCGAGCGTGGCTCGGTGTTCCTCCAGGGTTTGCCGAACTCGATCCATGCTCTCCAAGCTCGCGTGATTCAGTAAACGATGGGTGGTCGGCTCACGAGGCGACGCGTGGCCGGCTCACCAAGCGACGCGTGGTCGGCTCACGAGGCGACGCGTGGCCGGCTCACGCCTCGTCGGCCCACACGCCCTCCAGTGCCAACAGCTGGACCGGGTGTACGACCGGGACCCTCGAGCCTGCGGCGCGCAGCCCCGCGCCAATCTGCATGATGCACCCGGGGTTGCCGGTGGCCACCGCCTCGTAGGCGCCGGCCCGGATCTCTTCCACCTTCCGCTCGAGGATGTGGTTGGACAGCGATGTGTGGAAGAGGTTGTACAAACCCGCGCCGCCACAACAATCGGTCGAGGACTCGAGCGACTCCATCTCGATGCCCGCCATCGCCCGAACCGCATCCCGCGGCGCGGAGTCGACCCGTTGGGCGTGAAGCAGGTGGCACGGCGCATCGTACGCGATCCTTGGCGTGCCGGCCCCCGGCGAGCGGGGGTTCGGTGCGAGGTCCGGCGAACGGAGGCCCCGTGACCGGGGATCCGATGCGGTGACAGGCCGATGTGCCGACCGGGGTCGGGGCGTCTCCGCGAGCAACTCCATCACGTCACGGACCCGGGCCGCGAACCGTCCGGCGGCTGGAGCCCAACCCGGGTCACCGGCCAGCCAACCGGGGTAATCCCGCAGCGCCGCCCCGCACCCGGCCGCATCCGCCACGACGTAGTCCGACCCGCCGGGCTCGAAGGCCGCGATGTTGCGGCGCGCCAGCTCACGCGCCTGCTCCATGTATCCGGCGTGCGCGTGGAGCGCCCCACA
Source organism: Gemmatimonadota bacterium (assembly GCA_039588275.1). Taxonomy (GTDB): domain Bacteria; phylum Gemmatimonadota; class Gemmatimonadetes; order Palauibacterales; family Palauibacteraceae; genus JBDHAC01. The sequence continues at coordinate 25,268 of JBDHAC010000070.1, read as the reverse complement.
ACAGCCCTGTCGCGTAACGCGCGTCTCGCGGTAGCCACTCGCGTCCAGCGCTGTGCGCGATGCCTCGTGTACGTGCCCGAACAGCCCGCGCATCACGCACCCCTCGAGGAGTGCGTAGCTGCTGGACCTAGCCGGGTCGGTCGAAGCCCCCGCCGCCGCAGGCCCCGGGCGGGGCCGCCGACCGGAGGAGCCTGCCGACAAGGGCCCCGGTCGAGTCGCATCGAGGAGTCGCGCCGCCAGCCCGACCCGGCCCGAGCCCCACCCACCGACCCAACTGGCTGCGCCCAGGCTACGGAGCAGGCGCAGCGCAGCGTACACGACGGGCGCGAGTAGGCGCCCCGTGAGCGCGGTGAGCGGCATGCGCCCCAGCCAGGCCCGCATGGGGCGAGACTCCAGCAGCGTCTCGCGCTCCCGCTCGAGGAGAGCCCCGTACGGCACGCCAGCGGGGCAGACGGTCTCGCACGCGCGGCAGCCGAGGCAGCGTCCGAGATGCGCACGTCGCGCACCCGGGCCGCTCTCACGCCCCTCGATTCTCACGCGAATCAGGTAAAGACGACCGCGCGGAGAATCGTTCTCATCGCCCAATACCTGATAGGTGGGGCACGCGGGGAGGCAGAGCCCGCAGTGGACGCAGGTCAGGAGCCCCTTCAGCTCCAGGTCGAAGGCGGGCGGGGATGGCAGTGCGGCGCCATTCATGCGGCCCCGGCCGACCCTCCTTCGTCGTTCTCCTCCGGCTCAGGCTCCGGCCGCGGATCGGCGGCGCTCTGGTCGTGGATGATCTTCCACGCGCCCTCGACTCGCATCAGCACGAGCGTGAACGGTCCCGTCGACGTCGTCACGCCGTCGCTGTGCAGGACGTAGCGTGCGGTCGCGACCCCGAAACGCTGCTCGAGAAGACGTGTTCGAATCGACTCGAAGCGCAGCGAGTCACGAGCCGCGCGGGGCTCGAAGTCGGGTGCAAAGCGTGCGTGGATCGAGTCGTAGCCGACCCGCAGACCCGCGCTCCCGATGTACGTGGTGGTGGGCGCGCGCTCGTAGTGCACCATGAAGCCCTCGAGATCACCCGCGTTCCAGGCTTCCGCGGAAAGCCGCAGGATCTCCTCGACCCGCGCTTCGAAGTCCGCGCCCTGATCTTCCGCGCCTGGAGCGGTGGCCCTCTCGATGCGGCACGCCGTGGCCCACGGGCCGAGGGTCAGCGCGAGCGCGAGAACGGCGGGTGCCGGGACTCGGACGCGACGGTTGAAGCGGGATCCCTGCCTCATCTCATCAGCTCCTGTCGAAGACGGCGCCGGTATGCGTCTCTACTCATTCGCCCCGCCACTTTCATCACCGGTGCCGCGGCGTCGCGGGAGCCACGTCGTCTCCCTCACACCGGCCCCGTGGTTCGCGGCCCGCGCCAGCGTGAAGAGGAGGTCGGAGAGCCGGTTCATGTAGGGAAGGACGACGTCCGCGAGGTCGGGCTGCGCGTCGGCGAGGGGGACGATCGCCCGCTCGGCGCGGCGGCAAACGGTTCGCGCCACGTGAAGCTGCGCGGCTAGAGGAGTCCCACCGGGGAGGATGAAGGCGTCGAGCGGCGGGAGCTCCTCGGTCAGCTCATCGATCCAGCCCTCCAGCACCGTGATGCGAGCGACGGCGAGCTGGGGAATCGTGCCTTTGCGCAACGCCCGCTCAGGGTCGGCGGCGGCGAGCCGTGCCCCGATCGCGAACATGTCCTCCTGCAGCGCGAGGAGCGCCGGGCGCTCCAGGATTCCGCTCTCGTCGAGCGCGATCACGAGGCCGAGAGCCGCGTTCAGCTCGTCGACCGCGCCGTACGCCTGTACGCGCGGGTCGTCCTTCGCGACCCGATCCCCGCCGAACAGGCCCGTCTGGCCCGCATCCCCGCCGCGTGTATAGATCTTCACTCGACCCTCTTCCTTCCCCAGTGATCCACAAAAGAGGCTACACGTGGTCCGCGAGCCAGTGTCTCGGCGCGCCACCCAGCGCCTCCAGCACTGCTTCCTCCAGGCCCCGGACGCTCGCCTCTCGGCGTGCCTCGCCCGCGGCCAGCTCCTCCGGACCACCGGTCTCCAGTGCGATTCGGGCACTGCCCGCCGCTTGAAACAGAGCGGCCCGGATGGCCGCGGCGCGGGCCACGTCATCCGGCCGTACGTACGATACCCTGACGATGCCGAGCTCGGGGAGAGCGTCGAGCGCACCGGGCGTGTCGGCCAGGGCGCGAGCCAGTCGCCGGCCCACGTCGGCGAGATTCGCCCTGGTGCCATGGATGCTGAAAGTGACCTCGGTGAGCGAGCGGGTCCCGGACTCGAGCGACGCGAGAGGACCCGTGAGGGTCGCAGCACCCGCCCTCTCACTGACCTCGTACCCGTGACTCGCGACCCACTCCCGGGCGCGCGTACCGCGCGAGCGAACGCTCGCCTCCGAGCCCAGCAGACCGATGAGCGCGTACGCGCCCCGGGCCGACCTCGCACCGCTCCACAGCACCGCATCGGGCCGGAAATCCTCCTCGGGCTCCATCGCCGCGAGCGACTCGAGGAGGGTCCACCCGTCAGACGATCCCCGGACTTCCAGCCACTCTCGGCCCTCGGGCTGCGGCCACACGCGCAGGGAAGCCTGCGTCACGACACCCAAACGGCCACGGCTCCCGCACCACAGGCCTTTCAAGTCGTACCCTGCCACGTTCTTGACGACGGCCCGCCCCCAGGTCAGCGGGCGTCCGTCCCAGGCGATCGTTCGCACGGCGAGTACGTGCCTGCGAACCGAGCCGAAGGCCGTGTCAAACGGGCCGGGCGTGCCGGCTCCGACCAACCCGCCGACCGACCGGGCTCGACCCCACGCTCCCGGCGGGAGCCACTGGCCTTCCGACCCCAGGGTCTTCTGGAGCGCGGCGAGGCGCATACCCGCTCCGACGGTGATCGTGAGATCCTTCGGTTCGTACTCCACGATGTGCGCGAACGAGGGCGCTTCGAGCGAGATCACGTCGATGTCTCCCACGGGGGCGTCGCGCGGAGGGTCGCCCCCGCCGGTGGGAACGCGAACCGTCTCCGCGCCTGGTCCGGATCCCGCGCCGGCGTCCGCCAGCGATTCGCGCAGCTCCGCCTCCGATACGGGGGCGATCCACGTCATGCCGTGGACTCCATCCCCGGCCCGTCCTAGTCCTGTAGCCGCTCGGCCAGGAGCCGGGCCAGCGCGGCGGGGTCGGCGCGCAACGAGTCAGCCCGAGCCTGGACTTCGGCCCGTGAGATGGCCGGCGGCAATTGCACGATCGCGTTGTGGGGTCCGTCGAGCTCGAAGAAGGCGAGGGTCACCCTGTAACCGGCCACGCCCGTCGCGTGCTTGGCGATCAGATCGGCGGTGAACGTGCGTCCCTTGACCTCCACGGCGTCGCTCACCCGGCTTTCGAACGAGTCCCTTCGTCGGTACCTCGCCATGGGGCGTCAGGTCTCCTCAGCCGGGAACATCTTGCCGGGGTTGCAGAGCCCGGCTGGGTCGAGCGCGTTCTTCAACTGGCGCATCGCGCTCAACTCCGCATCGTCGAACACGAGCCGCATGGCCTCGCGCTTGTCGAGGCCGACCCCGTGCTCCCCGCTGATCGTACCTCCCGCCTCCACACACACCCGCATGATTTCCTCGCTCGCCCGCTTCACGCGTGCGACTTGATCGGGGTCACGCGGATCGAACAGCAAGTGCGGGTGCAGATTCCCGTCACCCGCGTGGAAGTAGTTCACGTTCTCGAGCCCGTGCGCACGCGCGATCTTGTCAATTCGCTCGAGCACGGGGGCGATTCGCGTGCGGGGAACGACCGCGTCTTGAATGAGGACCTCGGGCGCCCGCCGTCCGAGCGCGCCGTACGCGTTCTTGCGGGCCTTCCACAGACGCGCCCGCTCTTCCTCATCACCCGCGACGCGGACCTCGGTGGCGCCGCTCCGCTTCGCGACCTCGGCCGCGCGTGCGATTCCCCGGTCCACCTCTTCCGCCTCGCCCTCGACCTCGATGATCAACGCGGCTCCCGCGTCGGTGGGCAAGCCAGCCGCGAACGGAGACTCCTCGACGATCCGGATCGTGCCCTGGTCGAGCATCTCGATCGCGACGGGCATCACGCCGGACGCCAGCACCTCGCTCACCGCCCAACCGGCCGTATCCATGCTCGGGAAGAGGGCCAGCGCCGTACGCATCTCGGGGACGGTGGGCTCGAGACGGACCGTGATGCGGGTCACGATCCCGAGTGTCCCTTCGGAACCGATGTAAAGCCCCCCGAGATCGAGACCTCCGTCCTCTCCGCGATCCAGATCCAGCAGGCTGCCGTCGGGCCGCACGACCTCCAGCGCGAGCACGTGATCCGACGTCACGCCGTGCTTCAGGCAGTGCGGCCCACCCGCGTTCTGCGCCACATTGCCGCCGATCGTGCACGCCGCTGCGCTCGCGGGATCCGGGAGATAGCGCAGCCCGTGGGGAGCGGCGGCCTCGGAGATCGACCCCGTAACGACGCCGGGCTCGACCGTCGCGCACCGATTCGCTACGTCGATCGCGAGAATCCGGCGCATGCGCGCGGTGGAGATCAGCACGGCACCGTCCGCCACGGCCCCTCCCGAGATGCCGGTGCCGGAGCCGCGTGGCACGAACGGTATCTCCGCCTCGTAGAGAGATTCGACCGCGGCACGAACGCCCTCTCGCGAGTCGGGCAGCAGGGCCGCGATCGGCGTCCCGCGCAGGTACGTGAGCGCGTCGGATTCGTACGCGACGAGACGTTCCGGGTCCGCGATCACGGCGCTCGGGCCGAGGAGATCCCGGAGGCGCTCGAGCAGCGAGTCGGGTAGAGCGAGTGGGTGTGTGGACACGGCGAAACCTTAGGCGGGATCAGACGGCAGGGGCAAGCGTACAACCACGCGTGAGGCGCTATCCGAGACGCCGCAAGCGGGTGTTGAAAGGGGTCCAAAAGGCCCGGTTTTGGGTTGACATTACCGGGCGTCTTGGGTATCCTAGCGACCGCATTGCGGGGTGGAGCAGTCTGGTAGCTCGTCGGGCTCATAACCCGAAGGTCGCGGGTTCGAATCCCGCCCCCGCTATCGAAAGACGCCTCGCCTGGCTCGCACTGCTTGGCGGGGCGTTTTGCTCTCCACGCGGGTCCGAGAGTGTGGCGGGCGGCCGGGCTCGAGAGGCTCGGCCGGACGGTCCGGGGTAGCTCAGTGGCCAGAGCGGGTGGCTGTTAACCACTAGGTCGTGGGTTCGAATCCCACCCCCGGAGCTTCTTGGCTGGGTAGCTCAGTTGGTAGAGCACCGCGCTGAAAACGCGGGTGTCGGCGGTTCGATTCCGTCCCCAGCCATGGGATACAACGGGCCGCCGGGGCGGCCCGCAGGGATGCCGAGGGCATTCTAGGGGCGTAGCTCAACTGGCAGAGCACCGGTCTCCAAAACCGGCGGTTGGGGGTTCGAGTCCCTCCGCCCCTGTATCCGAAGCGTGTGTGACGCGGCTCGGCTCGCGTAGCTCAGTGGTAGAGCGCATCCTTGGTAAGGATGAGGTCACGGGTTCAATCCCCGTCGCGAGCTCTGCAGGCGGTGGAGTTGTCCAGCGACCTGCCAAGCGGTGGGTGGCAAGCGCCCGTAGCTCAGCCTGGATAGAGCATCGGCCTTCTAAGCCGAGGGTCGCAGGTTCGAATCCTGCCGGGCGCGTGGTCGAGGGTGCGCTCGCTACCGAGCGCGCCGAGTCCGTTGGCCCCCATCGTCCAACGGCTAGGACACCACTCTTTCAAGGTGGAGATAGGGGTTCGATTCCCCTTGGGGGCGTGAGGCGGCAGTCAAGCTGCCGGGTAGCCGTGGGAGGCGGTAGTTTGGGAGGCCGCTTTCCAGCGGTTTTGACAACACGGGGCCGTAGCTCAGTTGGGAGAGCGCTGCAATGGCATTGCAGAGGTCAGGGGTTCGACTCCCCTCGGCTCCACTTCGCTGGTCGTCGGAGCTCTTCAGCGATACATGCTTTGGCTCGAGGTCGAGATTGGACCGCAGGGAGTTGCCTTCGGGCGCTTCCAGACCGCGCCGGTCGCTCGGCCTCGAGCTTCGCGCCGCTAGCTCAATTGGCAGAGCAACGGACTCTTAATCCGTAGGTTCGGGGTTCGATTCCCTGGCGGCGCACTCACATAACTCACTGCGCTAGTGCGCCTTATGCGCACGCCCTCGGCTTCGGTTTGCGTTCGGTGCTCCAGTTTAGGTACCAGAATCATCCCCCTCACCTGACGACCCGCAGCTCCACCTTCTGGCCCTCGAGCAGCACTTTCTCCATCGCGTCGACGTCCGCGCGCTGGTAGAGGTTCATCAACACCTGCGTCCCTTTCCAGCCTCCAAGCGCCGCGACATCCTGTACGGGCAGCGCCTTCCGCTTGGTAGCGAAGGCCCTTCGCAAAGAGTGGTATCCGAAGCCCGGCTCGTGTTCGAGTCCAGCCAGTTTCTCACAGCCGCGAAACCACCGGCTGACAAGAGCGACCGATATGTGACCGTTGCTGTTGGGTGCGGGGAACATCCAGTCATGGAAGTTTGGATGGGTCCGACGGAGCCGCTCTAGGGCCTCGCGCACCTCTGGTGTGACCGGCGTGACCGCCCGACGCCGAAGCTTGTCGCTATCCGCACGCCAGCGGAGCATGCCGTGCGACCCTTCATTCGGTAGCCAGTCCTCCCAGCGCAGAGCGACGACGGCGCCGATGCGGCGCCCAGTCTCCGCACACAGGACAAGTAGGGTCGACAGGTAGCTCGGGACCATCTTTCGGTTCCCGACGCGCATCTGATGACCTTGGCTGGCGGCGAGTAGACGGCCGTACTCGTCGTCCGTGCAGACCGGCCCGCCGGGATCTGGGTTCACGGGTAGCTGAAGACCGGCCGTTGGGTCGAACGCGAGCAACGGTCGTCCATTTCGCCGGTACGTCGTTCCGAAGCGGCAGAGCTGGCGCAGCGCCTTGAGGGTCTTCGCGACCGTACGCTCGGCTGTGGGCGTGCGTTCGTCCGGCGACAGCCGCTGGCCGCGTCCGTCTATGGTGCCACTTGCTCGTAGGTGCCGAATCACATCCCACTCCCTGGACCCGATCTCTTGAACTCGGATCTGGGACCCGAGCACACGCCGTAGCAGCTCCAGCTCGCGATCGGTTTCGAGGCGGTGCCGGCCGCGCATCGCAGGTACCCTATCACGCTTGAAGAGGGCGATCAGCTCGCCGAGCGTCACCTCTTCGTTCCGGTCCGACTCGCCGCGAATCAGATGTGTGGACAGGTCTAACGCCGCTTCCTTCGCGCGGGACACAGCGTCGGGGATCAGTTGGCCGTCCACATCCCGCACCTTGAACTTGAGACTGCGCCACCGGCGGCCGCCGATCGTCCGGTCGAAAGCCCCGACCTGCACGTTGCTGCCATAGCTCCGCTCGCGGAGAACAACCCGTGCGCCGTGCGGGCCACATTTCCACGTCCAGGGCTTCCGTCGTGCCATCGCTCGCCTCCTTACTCCAGCTCGTCCAGCGCCTGGCGGAGTTCATCGGCGCCACGGGCGAGATCCACGCTTCTCCGCTCGAGTGCGTCCAGCAGCGCACGTGCGAGCCGTGGCGATGCCCCAAGCTCTCCGCCAACGATCAGGTTCAGCTGGGTATGGCTCACACCAGCCTCGCGAGCCAACGAACGTCGGCTGAACGGCCACCGCGAGAGGACACCGACCACGACCTCCGTCAGATGCTCGTGCTCCATACTGTTCCAATATGGAAAAGTACGTATAAGGCGGCAAGCATCAGCGGGCAGCATTGATCCGCGCGGCCAGGTCCACAACGATTCTGTCTGGTTCGGGCTGTGTGGGGCGGATGGGTAGGTCTCGGCGCACGATCCTCCACTCGCCTCCCTCGCGATGTGCGCGGATCTTCTCCTGCCGTGCGAGTTCGCGCAGGCGGTACGCGGAGTATCCGGACTCAGCTGCTGCGGTAGCGATAGGCAGCGGCTCTTCCTCCCACTGTTGCAGCGTCCGCTCCAGCTGGGCCGCGTGTGATTCCGCGGTGGTTGCACCGCGTTCGTCGCCATACGCCCGAAGCGTCTTGGCATCATCGCGCCACTCGGATGCGAGGGCCTGGAGAGAGTCGAGATTCACGCCGCCCCGCCCCCGCGGCCAATTCCCAGCCGCTCACACCAGTGCACCAAATCGTCCAGCGTGACGCCGCTGTGGACCTCGGCTATGAACTGCCGCATGAGCGGCCCATCTCCTTCGGGCTCGAGCTCCCAGAGCCGGTCCCAGACGGGGCCGGCGGCTTCCGCTAGCAGCACTTGGTCGGCGGACCCCCCATTCTGGACGCCAGCTGAACGGTCGGGCAGTCGGGCAGCGCCCTGTATATCGTTGTTGGCATTATCCTTATCGCTGCCCGACCCCTCAGGGGGAGGTCGGTCACCTTGGGTGGGCAGTCCAAACCGTTGGACTTGGCCTCGCACGCGAGCGCGGCTGAAGCCGTAGACGCGGATGCGCTTCCCATCTATCTGCCGCCGCTTCTTGCCGTCGAGAAGGTTCAGCTTGTCCAGCGCAGTCCCGAGCCACCGCGGACCTGGTTTTGGTGCGTCCTCAGGCAGGTCGAGCCGCCTCAGGACGGCCGTAAGCAGCGCATCGTTGGTCAGCTCAACCGATTCCGTGGTGATCTGCTCGTCCAACTCATCCAGGAGGGCCAGCTCCCAATCGCCCAGCTCGGCGAGCGTCTCCGTGAGCGACCGCTTGTAGAGCGCACGAGCCGCCTCCATCTCCTCGGCCGGGGCCTGGCAAACCGTGAGCACCACCTCGAGTGGTGCCCAAAGCTCGTCGGCTCGGTTACGGACCGTCGCCCCGTTCTCTAGGCGGCCAGCGGCCTCGGTGAACAGCGGCCAGTGGCTCAGCATCATCGTGTACAAGTCACTGCGGAGCTGCCTGAACTCGTCGTCCCGTGCGGGGAGGGGCTGCACAGGCCGCGCGCTCGGGGCTGTGTGGATCACGAATAGCCGATCCTTGAGGTCCGGGTCGATCCCTTCCGCGGAGGCGACGATCTTCGGACCGAATGTCTCGAACTCGTGGGGCTGCCCTCGATGGTCCGAATCCACTACGCGTCGACGTCCGCCGTCGCGGCGGTATCCGTCCACCACGAGGTCAAGGAGCTCGTAGGGGAGTCGGTGTGCTTGGTCAATCAACACCGTTCCCCGCTGCGCGGAAGTCGTGTCCCCGAGCGCCGCCGCCGTCACCCGGCCCTTATAGGCATTGAGCGCGAGCCGCTCCACTGTCTCGAGCGTGACGGACTTCCCTGTACCCTTCGGACCGAGAAGACCGAGATATGGCGAACGCGCGGGCCACGTAGGTGACAACGACGAACGCCGCGATCACGGCGTGTGCGCCCACATCCGCATAGTCAAGGTGTTGCTCCAGCCGCCGCTTTACTCGCGCATACACCTCGGCCGGCGTGGGAGGAATCTCCCCTTGCACGAGCGCCACGACCCCCGCTCTGCTCCACATCTTGTCGAGCAGCGGCGGCTGCCACCGTGGGTCGATCACGTGGGGGCTGCCGGCGACCTCGAACTCGTCGCCTTCGAGGACTTCGACACGCAGGCTGTCGCCGTCCACGCGGCTAAGCACACGAACCGGGATCTCGGTCAACTCGCCATCGTGCACCTGCTCGACACGGAAGCCGAACAGCAGGAAGTCGCGACCGAGTTCCACAGCTGGGTGCGCAATGTGGCGTACGCCGAGGGACAGGGCCCGAACGCGCGGGCCACGTAGGTGACAACGACGAACGCCGCGATCACGGCGTGTGCGCCCACATCCGCATAGTCAAGGTGTTGCTCCAGCCGCCGCTTTACTCGCGCATACACCTTCACCTGGCCCCTTTGGGTGCGGGATGTACTCATATCGCAGCCCGTTCTTTTCGCGGGCGACCTTCTTCATCGGTCGATCCCCGCCCGACCTGCCCCACCCCCCCGACGAGGGTCGGGAAGGCGTACCGACAAGCGTGTTCGGGGCTTACGTGGACGTGCCCGGCCACCCGAGCACTTAGCAGGTGCTGAAACGGTTGGGGTCGATCCTTCGGAAACGGCGATCGCGACGAGCACCTCGCGGTAGAGCTGAGCGAGAATCCGGCTATCGATGAGCGGAATGGGCCGGCCTTCGCCGTCGTGGACGAGGAACAGGATCCCGCGAACGCTATCCCTCACGTCGTCCAGCGTGCGTGCGGTGTACAGGCCGGAGCGGTAGACCATTTGGCACGCCCAGGCCCGACTCACGAGTCGCTCTCCCCACCCGCGATGCCCGAGGTCCGTGGAGCATCATCGCGGAGCAGCTCACGCCGCGCCGCCTCAGTCGCAGCTTCGGCTACGAATGCGGACACCGTCGTCCGACATACCCGCGCCGCGATCTCGACTAATTGTCGGTCCGCGAGTGTGATCCGTGCCGTGACCGTCGCATCCCTCAAAGGCTGGATGTAAGCCATATCATGTCCATCTCTTGAGGTTAGGTACACATTTCGTGTATACTGTACGCTCGAAATCGACAAAAGAAATCGTTAAAAATGGAGGCGCCTTGGAAGCGGGAAGAAACCGCATGCGTCTGCGGTGGCGAGCTGTCTTTGAGCTTGAGCGGCCGAGGATCGAGCAGACCAGACAGGAGATCCAGGCAGCAGCCCAAGTACGTCTCCCGATGCGTAGCTACCGTCAGGCTGTCGAATGGATCGAGTCCTGGCAGGCTCACCTCGAGAGAGGGGAGCTACCTCCGATCCGCGAGCCGCGACCGCCTATCGTGGCCTATGTAAACCTAGAGAACGGGGTACTCGCGCACGTCCTTGGACCATTGGAAAGCCCGCTTCGCCCTCTCGCCGAATGCGCGGAGTGGATCGAGCAGGCGTACGGCGTTCCGAACCGCACGACGGTGGGGTACGTGTTGACCGGCCGGTTGATGTTTGTCCGTGGCGCGTGGAAGATCGAGCAGAATCCGATGGAGCAACGAGGTGAATTCCGTGTGAGGGTCACATTCTACTCCCCGGACCTCAACCAGCAGGACATGAACAACATCCTTGGAATGGTGAGGAAGACATGGGGGGCCAAGCACAACAAGGTGATTGGCTCCGCCGAAGAGGAGTTAGTAGCGGCAATACGAGAAGGCGGCGGGATTCCCCTCGAACACGGGGCCAAAGGTCAGTTCTGGGAGACGGTGGCAGATCGGATCGATGCTTCAAGTGGGTCGGCGGCCCTGATGCGAGCAAGGAGATTGCAGAGTAAGCTGCGCCAAGAGATCAGCGGACAGCTCTGGTGATCCCGACGGGGGCGATTTCGATTAGGACCCGAGCCTTATGACAGGTTCGCGTGAAACGGCTCGAAACGCCCGTACACACTGAGTGGGGGGTTCAGGAGGTCGCGAGTGAGAGCTGCGGCCGCTGACGCGGTCCTCGCTCGTCGCAAGCTCCCCGAATCTCGCCGCCCCGATTAGAGTTACGGGAACTCAGTCAATGTCTTGGGCACAAATTGGGCACAACGCGGCCGACTACGGATCAGGAGGTTGGGGATTCGAATTCTCCCGGGCGCATTGACATTACGCAGTTTCTAAAAAGCGCCGTGGGGTCCATATGGGGTCCACGGCGTCGCTGTTCCTTGGCGCGGAGAGCGGTTGAATGGGGTTCAGGAGGTCGCGAGTGAGAGCTGCGGCCGCTGACGCGGTCCTCGCTCGTCGCAAGCTCCCCAAATCTCGCCGCCCCGATTACGAGAAAGCCCGCAACCATGCGGGCTTTCGTGCATCTGGACCCTCCTTCTCTTCTTCGATTTGACTAGACTGTCACGCAGTGGGTGCAGGATCGAGCGGCCGTCTTGTTCTGCGTCAACTCATAGCCCTACCCGCTGAGGGATTGCCAGGCGCGAGCTCTCGGCCACTGATGGGTGTGTACGGCGCACGATTGACAGTGTCCCGCAACTCCCCGTCATCAACTGCGAATGCCGGCGGAGCGACGACCCCGTCCCCTGAGGGCCACCCGATTGCCGTGGCCTGCGCCAGCTTGCCGATCAGCCTCCAATCACGGCAGCACGACCGTCTCGAAACCCAGCCGGACCGTGAAAGGGGGTTGGAAGCCGATGGGCGTGCCGAACGCCGGGCGCTCACCGACCTGACTGGCCACGAGTTGCTCGAACGAGTCGAAGGGAGAGCCACGCGCCCCGTTGAAGCGCCGCTGGTCGAAACGCACCGCCTCCTGCGGGTTCCCGATGTGTAGCATGTCCAGGATGAGCCGCCCCGGCAGGCTCCGTGGAAGATCGTAGGTGAGCCGCAGGTCGAGGTTCCAGACGGCGGGCGAGCGGCCTTCAGAGCCACGCGGCTCCAGAAAGAGCGGCGTGTTGAATCCGCTCGGTACCCTCCCGAACTCGCTGAGCGGCGTCCCGGCCTGGACGACGACGGAGGTGCCGATCGTCAACCCCAAAGCCAGCTCGTATGCACCGAAGAGCTTGAAGACATGGGTCCGGTCGTTGGGCAGCAGACCCTCGCTGTTGACCTGTTGGACCGGGAAGTACGTGAACTGGTTGTTGTTCGGGCCGAAGCTGCCACCTCGAAGGCCGCCCGCATCCGCAGCGAAAAGCCCGGGGTAGTTGCCATGGCTTCTGGAAAGGACGTACGAAGCCATCGCGCGTAGCCCCGCCCGATGGACCCCTAGGGTGAGCTCGAGGGCCGTATGCGTCCGCTTCGACTCGGGAAGGTGACTCAGAGGGCCTCGGCCCGGGTTGCCGCCCGTCAGCTCGCCCTCGAGTTGAAAGGCAGTGGTCACGCTCGCCCCGAGCAAGCGGTGGATCCCCCGGACCCCTACCGTGAACGCGCTCCCGAGCGCCGCCTCGTATCCCAGCACGAACTCGTCCTGGTGCTCCCCCTCGAGATCCTCGACACCGCCCCGTATCTGCGCCGGGTCGGCAAACACCCGCACGGAGTCGGGGGAATCGGTGGATACGCGCGGATCCCGGTGGAAGAACGCCTGCCGCTGATCGGTGCCGGCCAGTCCGAGCGTCGACCAGAATAGCGCCAGCTGCTGGTAGAAACGGCCGACGTGGCCAAAGATCTTGTGACGCCCCTCTCTGCCGGCCAGGTACGTGAACCCGAGACGTGGCTGAAACTGGTCCGCGATGCGCTGGCCGACGGCCCCGTTCTGATCGATCAGATACTGCCCATCCCAGCGCAGGCCCGGAAGAATCCTGAGCCGGTCCGTGAGGGCCCATGAGTCCTGGAGGAACAGGCTCACGACCCGGCTACGGACGGTGAAGTCCTGGTTGAAGAAGGAGGCCTCGTAGAGGGAGTCGGCGGTGCGGATGACCTGACCGGGATCCTCCAGGTTCAGCACGTCGAGCCGAATGTCCTGATACTGTAGACCTCCTGCAATCGTGTGACCGCCTGCAAAGAAGTTTGCCTTCAGCTTCACGGAGTTCCGCGCGCTGGCCAGCTCTTGGTCGTCTCGGTGCCCGCCGGAGAGGAGGATCCGGGGCAGGTTCCGTCGGTCCAGGAAGACGGGCTCCCGGCGACCGAGTTCGGTGGCCCCCTCGAGGTCCTCGCGCCCCTGGTGGTGCGCGAGGGATCCCTCCAGCACGAGCTTCTCGTGTATCCGGACCGTCCCCCGGAGCGACGCGTTGACACCGCCCTTGTTGTGACGGCTCAGGATCGGATCAGGGTTCTGCAGCTGAACCCCCCCAGAGGGGGGGGCGACCCGGCGCTCGCTAGTGGGGTCGCCGAAGACGGCGAACGCGAGGTCTGCGCGGGCCGACACGCGCCAGTCGAGTTTGGCCGCGAACACGTGCCGGGTGAGCGAAGCCTCCTGGAGTGCAAACTCGGGGAGGCGGACATCCTCGCGCACGAAGGTTGGGTTGTACGCGGTGAAGAACCACACATGGTCGCGGGCGACCGGTCCGGCGACACTCACCCCGAAATCGAGCTCTTCGACGCCGGCCCGCTCTTGGACCCCCGGGACGGGTGCCGGATCTGCGGACAGGCCGCTGCCAGTGACGTACCCGAAACCCGATACCTGCAGTTCGTTGGTGCCGGACCGCGTGACGACGTTGACGATTCCGCCCAGCGCGCCGCCGTACTCGGCCTCATAGCCGCCGACGTTCAGCTCCACGGCCTCGACGAAGTTGTACGGCAGCGTCGTCCCGCCCCGGCCCCGGTAGACGTCGGTGACGTCGACGCCCTCGACGTAATACGCGTTCTCGAGTCCCGTGCTGCCGGCCACGTTCACGGGATCCCCGAGGAAGCTCGCGTTGGCGTGTGGGAGGAGCTGTATGATCGACTTGTAGTCGCGGTCGGTCGGGAGCTGGCGGAACTCGCTCGCGCTCAGGGTCATGCCGACGGCCGCTCGAGTCGGATCGACCGGGGTGCCGCCCACCTCGACCGTCAATGGCTCCATGGAGACGGCGGCGACTGGCAGGGTGATCTCGCCCAGCCAGGATGTGCGTCTAAGGTGGACCCGCACACCGGTGTAGACGACGGTCTGGTGACCGATGCGGTTCAGCCGGACCGAGTACTCTCCTACGGGCAGGGCCGGGAAGCGGAAGGCGCCCCGGCTGTCAGTCAGGATGCCGTGTTCGTCCCGGCGGTTTACGCCCGTAACCGTGACTACGACGTCGGCGAGCGGAGCGCCGTCGGTGGACCTCACGCGCCCCGACACCTCTCCCGTGACGGCCTGTGCGGAGAGCAACGCGGCCCCAGCTGTGAACGAAGCAGCCACGAGGACCGTAACGGCGAGGCCGCAAAGCCCTCGCGGCATTCGAAACAAGAAGAAGGCAGTTCTCACGGGGTCGATTCTACTCCGGCTCGAACTCGGGCGGGTCGTTCAGAGAGCTGGCTGACACTGGCCCGTCTCCGGCCCTGGTGCCGCAGTGGCCGATGTCCTCTCCATGCGAACGGGCGTCGGGGACGCAACGTGCGGGGGCCCTGCACGGCCGGTCAAGCACGGTGCTCGCCATGTCAATGGCCGAAGTGCATTCGGACCCGGGGGCTGCACACCCGACCTCGGCTGATATCTTTCGAGCTTGCATTCCTTGGGTCTTTGGTCTCCGAGGCAGGCCGGACCCACTCCGAAGATGGCCTAACGGGAGACCGAGTCACGTGAGCAACGATCCCTGCGGAGACTCCAGATCGCCTTCGCCCGACAGACGGGATTTCCTCAAGTGGAGTGCGACGAGCGTAGCGGCCTCATTGGCGGCGTGTGCGCCTCCAGTCCAGCCCGAGCAGGGTCCGTCGCCCGAGGGGCAAGGCACGCCACCCGGCGCCGACGGGACGCAAGGGGGCCAAGGCTCGGAGGCCGCAGCAGCGGCGGCCCGGGCGGCGGCATCGCCCCCCGAGATAGGCGACCTTGTCGACCCCGAGCTCGTAGGGGCAGAGAACTGGCAGGAGCCCTGGACGTGGCGGCCGGATCACTGGCCCGGCCAGCACCTCGAATTGAACCTGATCCGGCATCAGAATCCGGGACCATCGCCGTCGCCCGGGAACCCGGCCCCTGCGATCTTCAGCTACAACGGTGCGAGCCCCGGCCCGACAGTCCGGGTCCGGAACGACGACGTCCTCAGGATCCGGATCCGCAATACGCTCCCCCTCGACGAACAGGAAACACACGTCGGCCCCAGTCCCGATCCGGTCGATCTACCGCTCGATACGGATCGCGAGGTGTGCCGCCTCGTGGAGGCGGAAGTGCGTGGAGGAGATCCGAACGATCCGCGCCCGTGCAACCCCTTCTTCTTTCCTGAACAGCTCCTCAAGGTCATCCATCCGGAGGTGCGTCCGGGATGGAGCTTGAAGCAGCACGTCAACGGACAGCACGCGACGCACGTCACGAATATCCACACGCACGGCCTGCACGTGGCCCCCGAGACCAACCCGGACGGCACGCACTCCGACAACGTGCTGCTCCGCATCCTGCCGCGCGCCGACTGGGAAGCCCGCCAGGCTTCGGGCGACCCCGAGTTGGGGACCCTGGGAGAGCATGAGCACGTGGGGGAGCTCGAATACGCGTACCGTCTGGGTTTAGAGAAGGACGGCAGCGTGATGCCCCACCCGTCCGGCACGCACTGGTATCACCCGCACAGCCACGGCTCCACGCATGATCAGGTCGCGAGCGGCATGGCCGGCTTCCTGATCGTGGAAGGCGATGTGGACGAAGCGATCAACCGCGCCCTGACTGGCGAATCATGGCCCGACCCGGAAACGAGGACGGGGCCGCACGACTACCGCGAGCGACTCGTGCTCATCCAACGGGTCTTCGTCGGACCGTTGGATCTGGACGCCGGAGAGCGCCGCAACAACCTGCGGTTCCCGCCGCTCACGGCCGTGAACGGTGTGAAACCGGCGAGCGTGATGCGGATGAGACCGGGTGCGGTGGAGCGCTGGCGGGTGCTGAACGGGAGCGTCGACGGCAGCGGCACCAAGCGCTTCATGGTCCTGGAGGGGCAATTCGTTCAGCGCCGCAATCGCATGTGGCGCGTCGTCGCGGAGGGCGAGGGCGAGGACCGCCGACGCCGGCTGGAGCCCGTCACCCTGGCGGAGATCGAGGCGGCGAAGCTCCCTCTCCACCAGCTCTCGTTCGACGGCATGACCCTCGTGACCGAGGAAAACGGCGAAGCGCGGCATACGATCAAGGACCTGTCGGAACAGAACCCGGGGACGAGGAACCCGTTCACGACGCCAGCCGAAGAGGGGGAGGACGAGGCGCGGGCCCGCCTGCGCGCGTACGAAGCATGCTTCCGGGATGGCGACTCACTGCGGCGATGCTTCGTGCGCCCCAACGAAGTCTACCTGGGGAACGCGAACCGGACGGACCTCTTCTTCAAGGCCCCCCTCGACGCGGCGGAGAAGACATTCACGATCTTCGCTCAGGAGGCGCACGTCCAGACGGACAACTTCCAGGGGCAACTGCAGACCGAGATCGCGAGGGGCATCGTCGCGGAGTTCCGGCCCGACTTCGACGTCGTCGTGGCCTACATCCACGTCAGCGGCAAGCCGGTGGAGGGAGGGGACTTCGACGTGCTCAGCCTCCGAGATCGTCTGCCTCCCGTCCCGCCACTTCTGCAGCCCGTCAAAGAAGAAGAGCTCAGGGTCCCGCCGGAGGAAGCTCGACGCACCAGGGTCGACGCGGGCAGCGCCCGGACCCGCGTGATCTCCTACTCCGGGACCGGAGGTGCGGTCTTCCCCTGCATACGGACCCCCGAGGGCTTCGCCGAAGCTCGTCCCGAGCTTGAGAACCTTCTGTGGGGCATGCAGGACGGGGTGTCTGTGCTGCTGCCCAACCTCACGCGCACGATGGCCATCAACCCGGACTTCGATCTGGCGCGCAATCCGGATCCTGAGTTGCCGCGTAAGTTCATGCCCTATGATCCCCGGCGGGCCCGCGTGCTGGTGAATACTGCCGAAGAATGGGTGCTGTACAACAACTCACAGACCTTGTGGGGGCATACCGACCGGGAGCGATTCCCACAGCCCGGATCCTATCTTGGCCACTACTACCCTTACGTCATGTCCCGCGCCGAGGGGCAGCGGAGGTTTTGGGAAGACCCGGAGTTCATGCTCACGTCGAAAGGCAGCGACCATCCGTTCCACATCCACATCAACCCCATGTGGGTTATTCGGATCGAGGTGCCCGACGAGCACGGTGAGCTACACAACATCCTCCCGGAACCACGCTGGATGGACACGGTGTCGATCCCGCGGAACGGAGGCCGTGTGGTATTCCGCACGCGCTTCGATGACTTCATCGGAACGTGGGTCCACCATTGCCACATCCTGCTGCATGAAGACATGGGGATGATGCAGGTCGTCGAGTGTACGGATCGCGTGGAGGACGCCGACTACCACGCACGATCCGAGGTGGCATCCGCGGATGCCGACGACGAGGCGGTGAGCGCGATCTACCTGAGGCCCTCGCCGGAGATCATGTACCGGCAGAATCTGTCGTTCGTGGATCCCAACGAGCTCGGACGCCAGGTGTATCCCGGCTTCGAGATAGACGTACCGCGTCTGGACCAGGAGTAACCTTATCGACCTGTCACGATGGCCTCCGGCGTCGTCCAGAGGCCAAGACCGGCCCCGACCTCGTCGGCGGCGCGCGTAGGAGAAAACGCACATGCACATCGACTTCACCCGTGGTCGCCACTCTCTCGTCCTGGCCGCCTCAATCGCACCGATCGCCGCGTTTGCTGCGGTCCTTGGCGGGCCGCCCGCGTCGAACAGATCGAACGAAGCAGAGTGGCTCGCGACGGGCGACCGTCCGCCCGAGACCGTTCTTCCGAACGACAACCGCACACCGGCGGGCGAGTTCCGGGACGGGGTGCTCTATGTCGAGATCGAGGCGCGTCGCGGGCTCTTCCACCCGCAGGGGGCCGACGGGCCGGGCTTCGACGTCATCGCGCTCGCGGAGAAGGGTGGTCCGCTTCAGGCACCGGCGCCCCTCCTCCGGGTCGAGTCGGGGGCGGACGTCCACCTGACCGTTACGAACACCATCGACGGGCCGCTGACGCTGCAGGGTCTCCACGATCGGGACGGGGAGGAGCACGAGCCGATCGAGATCCCGGCCGGTGCCACGCGAGAGATCGCGTTCCGGGCGTCGACCCCGGGGAGCTACTTCTACTTCGGCCGCGCTGTCGATTTCGGCCCGCCCCCCGAGCGCCCCGGGATCTTTCGGGATTCACCCCTCTCGGGGGCGCTCGTGGTCGATCCACCCGGCGGCTCCGCCGACGACCGGGTGTTGGTGGTCAGCCTCTGGGTGAGTCAGGCCGACGTGCAGGCCCAACGCGAGGAACCGGCGCATACGTTCCTCATCAACGGGCTCTCGTGGCCATTCACGGAGCCCATCGACGCGGTGGTGGGTGATTCGGTGCGTGTGCGGGTCGTGAACGTCAGCCCCGCCCCCCACCCGATGCACCTCCACGGCTTCTACTACCAGGTCGAGGCGCGCGGGGACGCCCGATTGGACACGGTCTATACGCCGGAGCAGCACCGGCTCGCCGTCACCGAACACATGCCGGCGCGTACCACGATGACCTTCAGCTGGCTGCCGAAGCGGGAAGGGCACTGGCTGTTCCACTGCCATTTCATCGCGCACATCAGCGCCGAGCAGCACGTGCGACGCCCCGAGACGATCGTGCACGGAGAAGACGGGGCCTTCCCAGGGGCCGA
Source organism: Gemmatimonadota bacterium (assembly GCA_039588275.1). Taxonomy (GTDB): domain Bacteria; phylum Gemmatimonadota; class Gemmatimonadetes; order Palauibacterales; family Palauibacteraceae; genus JBDHAC01. The sequence continues at coordinate 6,133 of JBDHAC010000070.1, read as the reverse complement.
GGAGCGCGGTCACGAGATGATGCACGAGCACGCCTACCAGGGGATGGCGGGGCTCATGATGGGCGTTCTAGTCAGAGACCCCGAGGGGAAGGGGTTGCGCGAGCCCGAGGATGTCGAGCGGCGCGCGTTACGCGTATACGCGAACATGCGCGAGAACTACTTCGGCCATGACCCGGCGTACGGCTACATTCTCCAGGAGGGTGCCGAGCCACCCGCGCTCGACTCGGTACTCATTCCGGGCACGCCGATCATCCTCCAGCGGGACGAGCCCGTCGAGGTCACGGTGGTCAACCGCACTCCGATCGCCATCACAGTGCACTGGCACGGGATCGAGCTCGACGCCATCTACGACGGAATTGCAGGCTGGAGCGGGGCCGGGAGCCGACTCACACCGGCCATCGCAGCGGGCGACTCGTTCGTGGTGCGCTTCACCCCGGACCGGGCAGGAACCTTCATTTACCACACGCACATGGAGGAGGCCGCCCAGCTCTCGTCCGGACTCTACGCGCCGCTCATCGTGCTGGAGCCGGGTGAAGAGCACGATGCCGAGACGGATCACGTTCTCCTCCTCGGATGGGGAGGCCCGGGTGAGGATGCACCCCCGTTCCTCAACGGGAGCGCCGAGCCACCCCCTCTCGAGCTCGCCCGTGGCAAGGCGCACCTGCTCCGCTTCATCAACATCACGCCGAGCAACAACCAGAACATCCGGCTCCTGCGAGGCGACGAGCTCGTCGAGTGGCGCCGCTACTCGAAGGACGGCGCGGCGGTGGCTCCGCACCAGGCGATCCAGGTGCCCGCCGAGCAGTACCTGGGAGCGGGAGAGACCTACGACTTCGAGATCATCGCGGAGACAGTCGAAGAGCTGACGCTTGAGGTGAGCACATTCATGCGCAATCGACCTCCGGTGGTCATGCGGGTGCCGGTCGTGATCCGATAGGATCGCGGAGCTTCGAGAACGGGTGTTCATCGAATTGGACCCGCCCGCACGACGTGCTCCGGCGCGGGCGCCACGAGACGTCGATCGCGACCGGCCGATCCTGTCTCAGGCGTTGAGCGCCTGCCTCCTTGGGTGGTCTTGATCTCGGCAGGAAGTCAGCACCGAAGTCAACACGGCGAAATCGGTGTGGTATCGAAGTCAACGTTGCGCCGCCTGAGTGCCTATCAGCGGGTCTGGGGGTGGCGAAGAGTCCGGAACCGAACTGTCACGCCAGCTGTCACAGAGTGAGGAGGAGTGTATCGAAGTGTACGGACGTTAAAACGCCGAAATCGGTGTGTATCGAAGTGTACTGAAGTGTACGGGTGCTGCGCCGCTTGAATGGGGTTCAGGAGGTGGTCGGTTCGAATCCGATCGGCTCCATTCCCCTTGGCTCTTTAATCTCAAGGGCTTCTGCGGTCCAGCCCGAGCGACACCGCGTCGAGCCAGGCCTGTCCCGGGCCGACGAACGCGAAGCCGTAGGAGATGATGCCCGCGTCGTCGTGGATATCCGCGGTAATCTCGTAATCACCCCACTCGGGTGAGGTGATCGGCCGCTCCGCCATGTACTCGTAGAACACGGTCTCGGGCCAGGGCTCCGCCGGACGAGTCACTCTCATCCAGAGATAGCCACGGCTCGCCTCCGCCACGTCGTCGATTCGGACCGAGGCTCCGAGAGTTACGCGTTGCCCGCGCCACGGGGTGGCGTCGATGCGTTGGTGAAGCTCCCCCGCGGTCTCGCCGTACCCGCCCTTGTCGTTCCGTCGGATGACCACGGCCTGCGTGCCAATCCGGGCGTCCTCCCGCGTGAGCGCCACATCCCATTCCACCTGGGCGGTCCCCCCGGCGGCGGTCCATCCCACCGGAAAATCACCAGGCTCGCCCGCTTCGAAGTCCAGGTTGACGGCATTTGGGGCCGGCGGCCGGACCCCTGAACGCTGGCCTGTGGGGTTGGCCCTGGCCGTGCTGGTCTCCCGCACGAAGAAGAGAGCGTCGTACAGGTCCGTCACCCGGATATGCGATAGGTACCACTCCGGATTCTCGTCGGTGTAGCCCGCCCCCATATTCTGAGTGGCCCGAGGTGCCCTGAACCACCGGGCCGCGGGACCGGTTTCGGGAACTTCCCGCAGATCGAGTGCGGCCAGCGAAAGGCCAGCGGCCGCGAGTTGACCATCCAGGCTTCCGGCCGGGGCCGGCTCGACTCGGAAGGGACGCAGTCTGCCGTCCCTCCTGAAGTCGCGCGCCTGAAACTCCCCCCGGTCGAACGCAAAGCCGAAGACGCGGAGCTCCTCGCCGAACCATTGGCGCAGCTGCCAGCCGGTGGTCCCCGGCTGGGTGCTTACGTGGTAGTTGTGGGCCCACAGTATCGCTTTGGACCCCGGACCTTCGCGCTCGAGTATCCAGGCGAGATTCGCCGCCATGGCGCTATCGCGGGCCCAACCGCCGTCGGTTCCGGCACGCATCTCCATCGCCTGTCTGAGGACGTGGAGATGCCGCCGGACCAGGTCCCATTCCGTGACGGATGACCGCATGGCGTACTCCTCACGTCGCGACTCGAAGCCCGCCACCAACTCCCGTATCGATGCCAGCAGACTCTGCTTCCGCTCCGCGGGCCACCCGCCGACGTGCCGCGCGAGGAAGGGGTCGGCCAACGGATCGAGCACCGAGTCGGCGATGGCGGCGGCCGCCGAGTCCACGCGGCGCAGATAGTCGAGCGTGACGCGCGCGGCTCGGGGGGTGTACTGCATGTCCACCCCGTAGAACTTGACCTTGCGGGGGTGCTGCGGGTCTTCGTTGTAACGGCGCATCCAGCGGATCAGCTCCAGAACTTCCTCGGTGTCCCAGGTCCAGAAGTACATGCCCGCCAGGGCTCGCCCGGGATCGCCGTCCCCCGTGAGGACGTAGCGGTTCACGTCCATCGCCTCCGGCAGGGTCGCCTCGATCGCGAACACATCGAAGCCCAGCTCGCTCACCAGGAATTCCAGCATACGGTGTTTCAGCTGGAAGAACTCCCTCGTGCCATGGGTCGCTTCGCCCAGCGCGACGATCCGGACGTCGCCGATGACCTCGCGGAGCGGCTGGAGGTCGGCAAAGCCGTGACCCGCCTCGACGGTCGCGAGCGGGATGGCGTGTTCCTGGATCCAAACGCGGGTCGCTTCCGCCTCTGCCCGCCTTGCCGCGAGGGCCGCTTTCTGCTCGGAGGCTGTCCGGGCCTCGACCCGCAACTCGTACGGTTCCTCCTCCGCTTCCCAGATCCGTCGCACCTCGAGTCGGTACGCACCGGAGCTCGCTGCTTCGATCTCGACGACTTCGGGACCGTCGGCGGTACTGTCGACTTCCACCAGCCTGGCCCCGTCGGGACCGTGAACAGCAACGGCCAGGTTCACGTCGAATTGGTTCACGTAGACATGGAGAAACATCCCGGCGCTGAGGGTCACGGTATACTTGTGAACCTCGCTTCCGCCGATAGACCGCTCGACAGAACGCCCGGGCTCGAGCGCAATCGTCGCAGCGGAATCGGCCGCCTGTTGCCCGCGCAGCCCCGAGGCACCCGCCAGGACGGTGAGAGCGAGGCCAAGTACGGTCTGAGACACCCGACCGAGGAGCACGGGAACCTCCGAGGGAATCCTGAGTGGCGACTTTGAATGGATCGGTCGCAAGCTAGAGCCGGCTAAGGAGACCGTCTAGTTCGCCGTACAGATAGGGGCAAGGAGCCTGACCAGCAGTATCCGGGAACAGTTCGTGGAGTGGGGTAAGAACGTGCGATCTTCTGGTGTTTTCGGTGAGTTCAGATACGACGGTGGACGCCCGAAACACCCCGTGAATACTACATTTTGTCGTATCTTGCCCCGTACTCGTTCTGAATGGGGTTCAGGAGGTCGTGAGTGAGAGCTGCGGCCGCTGACGCGGTCCTCGCTCGTCGCAAGCTCCCCGAATCTCGCCGCCCCGATTGATGATCGTTGAAGTACGGTCTTCTAAAGGGTCCACATAGGGTCCAACCAGACCCTACGAAACCTTGAGCTCAGGTCGCACTCCGCCTACTTGTTTAGCCCCCAGCTGCCTTCAGATCAGCGATCTGTTCCCGCACCCCGGCGCCTTCGGCTTCCAGCTCCGCCAGATACCGCTCGAGTTGTTCGAGCCTCTCGCTCCTGCTTTGGAAGCTACGTCTAAAGCCGAAGGGACGATCTTCGCAGCCACAACTGCAGCAGCCACAGCAGTGGCATTCCCTACAACCGCACCTGCATCCCGTATCGTCACGGCCTCCTGACCGGCAACCACCTCGCCGGTGCACTCCCCTGACTTCTCCCTCGTTTTCGCAACACATGCCCTGCTCCTCCTTCCGTGTAGTCGACACAGAATTTAAGTTATTGCGCGATTACTTATATATTCTCCGCAAAAAACCTCTCCCGTTCATCCTTGTTCCACTTGGCTTTCGATGCAGCCGCATGTGCAGACCCGGTTCAACCTTGTCCGGCATTCCTCGAGGGCATCAGTGTTCAGGGTGTAGTAGATGAAGTAACCCTGGCGCTCGGCGGTCACCAAGCTGGCGTCCTTCAGAACCCTGAGATGTTGCGACGCCGCAGACTGAGTTACCCCCACCGCTTCCGCGATACCCCCGACGCTGCGCGGCCGTTTTTTGAGAGCCTCGATGATCGCGATTCGCGTGTCCACCGAGAGTAGCTTGAATAACTCTGCGGAACTCCTCATACCCTCATCCGTTTCAGTGTACGCGCATATACTATCATGAATCGGCGTCCCTGTCAAGCAGGGTGGCGATCTGATGCTCCTGAGTCTCCCCACGGGAGGGTCGATCCCGGTAGCCTCGTAGACGCTCCGAAGCCGCTTGTCCATCACCCACACGCTTGCGCGTACGTTCGGATCACGATCAGCGGGGAAGATGGGTCCCCCCGGCCGTCCGAGACCGTGGCTTGCTGCGGAGCCTGTTGCCCCGCGAAAGGCCGCTTTCCTACTGTTGAGTGAAGGAGATTAGGCTGACGGCGAGGAGGTCCGATAGAAGACCCTTGAGCGAGGTGGAGGCAGAAGCGTTGCGGCAAGGCAGCGCGGGCTATGTCCACGGTTACTCCGAGCGCGAAGCCCAACGTCTTCTCGATCAGGCGTACTCGGTTCGAGACCTTCTTCACCATGACTCGAGGTTCCCCGTGGGTAGCCGTGTCCTGGAGCTTGGGTGTGGAATCGGCGCCCAAACCGTCACTCTCGCGTCCAACAGTCCCGGTGCGCTCTTCCTATCGTGCGACGTTGCCACGGGCTCCTTGGAGATGGCCGCCGAGCGAACCCAGGGGCTTGGATTGGACAACGTGTGCCTCCTGTGCTCCGACCTCTACGAGCTACCGTTTGCATCGACGACCTTCGATAGCGTCTTCATTTGCCACGTCCTTGAGCACCTGAAGGATCCTGTGGGGGCTCTCCGATCGCTCTTGCGGGTGGTGCAGCCGGGTGGGAGCGTGACTGTGATCGAGGGAGACCATGGATCCTGCTACTTTCATCCGACGAGTGATGAGGCTATTCAGGCGTGGCGCTGCCTGATTCGAGTGCAAGCAGGTCTCGGCGGAGACTCCCTCATCGGACGGCGCCTCTATTCGGTGATGACAGAGGCAGGTGGCGTGGATCTAGTCGTGTCACCACGGATGGTGTATGCGGACCGGAGCCGCCCTGAGGTGATGGATGCGTTCGTGGCGAAGACGATCATACCGATGGTGGAGGGCGTCGAAGAGGAAGCTCTGGATCGCGGATACATCACTGCTTCGGCGTGGAAGAAGGGGTTGGATGACCTTCGAGGCATCGTCTTATCTGACGTGGGAGTGTTCTGCTACACCTTCTTCAAGGCCGTTGCCACGGTCGGCCCCAGATCTGCCTTGAAGGAGTTGAGCGGTAACCCCAATAAATAACAGTCACTCAACGCTGATGGGTGACAGCTTAGGGTTACGAGACGAGGAGCCATCGTGGTCGAGGGCTCCTATTCTTACGTGTAGCCAGCCGAGGGGGACTTCCGCGCCCCCCCCGGCTGGGTCTGGGACGCACGAGACGGCTAGGTCTAAGTAACAGGATGGTTGTTCACCGGAAGCCGACGAGTAAGCTGGAGGTGACTAAAGCCTTCACAACCTACTCGTCGGGGGATCCGGTGAACGTGCACAAGAATGC
>JBDHAC010000069.1:0-18036 GCA_039588275.1 Gemmatimonadota bacterium | reverse complement strand
GGCTGGGACGGGATCGGGGACCGTGAGCGGTCAGGGGATCAGCTGCACGATCTCGTCGGGCTCGACGAGCGGCACGTGCAGCCTGTTCTACACGGCCGGCACGAGCGTCACTCTGAACGCGACCGCGAGCGGGTCGGACACCTTCGCAGGCTGGAGTGGAGACTGCACCGGGACGGGATCCTGCTCCGTCACCCTGAGTCAGCCACGTAGCGTCACCGCACAGTTCGATGCTCCCGGCTCCTTCTCGCTCACCGTCTCAGGGGGCGGCGACGGGGACGGCGTTGTCACGTCGAGCCCAGCGGGGATCGACTGCACGATCACCGATGGGAGCGCCGCGGGCGGCACCTGCAGCACGACGTTCACGCAAGGGACGCAGGTCACGCTTACCGCCTCACCGACCTCGAGCGCGGGCCAGCAGAGCACCTTCACCGGGTGGAGCGGGGACTGCACCGGCAGCTCGTGCACGGTGACCATGGACCAGGCCCGCTCCGTCACCGCCTCGTTCCAGCAGGAGTTCGAGCTCGTCGTGAATGGAGCGGGCAACGGGTCGGGGACGGTGACCGGTCAGGGGCTCAACTGCACGATCACCGCGGGCTCGACCAGCGGCACCTGCAGCCTGTTCTACACGGCGGGTACTAACGTCACCCTGAACGCGGCCGCGAGCGGGTCGGACACCTTCGCGGGCTGGAGTGGAGACTGCACCGGGACGGGATCCTGCACCGTCACCCTGAGTCAGCCTCGGAGCGTCACCGCACAGTTCGATGCGCCCGGCTCTTTCTCGCTCTCCGTATCCGGGAGCGGCGACGGGGACGGCGTCGTCACGTCGAGCCCCGCTGGGATCAACTGCACGATCACCGACGGGAGCGCCGCCGGCGGCACGTGCAGCACGACGTTCGCACAGGGTACGCAGGTCAGCCTCAGCGCCACACCGACCTCGAGTCCCGGCCAGCAGAGCACCTTCACCGGCTGGAGCGGCGACTGCACCGGCAGCTCGTGCACGGTCACGGCTGGGACGGGATCGGGGACCGTGAGCGGTCAGGGGATCAGCTGCACGATCTCGTCGGGCTCGACGAGCGGCACGTGCAGCCTGTTCTACACGGCCGGCACGAGCGTCACTCTCATCCAGAACCCGAGCGGGTCGGACACCTTCGGCGGCTGGAGCGGAGACTGTACCGGGACGGGGTCCTGCACCGTCACCATGGACCAGCCCCGGAGCGTCACCGCACAGTTCGACGCCCCGCCCGGGTTCAGTCTCACTGTGACGGGCGGTGGGACCGGTGATGGCACTGTGAAATCAAACTGGCCAGGCATCGACTGCACGATCAACGGGACCTCTACCAGCGGTGCGTGCCAATCGACATTTGTACAGGGCAGGTTCTTGCAGCTTTGGCCCGCGCCCACGGGTACGGACTTCCTCGCAAGCTGGAGCTCACCGTGCCCCAGCATTGCGGCGGAGGGAGAGATATGCGAATTCAATATCAACCAGGACGAGACTGTGACCGCGGTGTTCCAGCCTATATCGCCCTCTGCTCCAATGATCAGCAATCCCCAGCATCAGTTCATACTGCCGTACGGCCAATGCGGGATTCCGAGCTACAATCGGATCCAGTATACGGTTGATTACTCAGACAGTGACGGCGACGTGAACTCCAGCACCGTGCGGGTCCGCGTCAAGCTCAGGTTCAACAATGGAGGATCAAGTGACCGCTGGGACGCCTACGTGAGCACCAGCGCTAACAACACGACCACCGGCGACGGCTTCAGCGGCACCGTGACCGCCGACAACTGCATCATTTTCGGCAGCTGGTCGCAGGTCGACGTTACCCTCACGGTGGTGGACCAGGCTGGTAACCCCGGGGATGCGGTGACGTGGACAATCCCCAAACCCGCGGGTGCTGCCTCCGTAGGACCCCGCGAACTACCGACGCTATCAGAGCCGCGAGGAGGTGGCGCGGGTCCGCCGGACCCACGTTGACGCTCGCGGGCCGGCGGATGAGCAGACCGTGGTGAAGAGCACGGATATCACTTCCAGCGCGAGCAGTTTCACGGATTCGTATACCGCCGCCAACCCCGGTCCAGTTCTGGTCGAGACCTTTTGTTGGCGGGTTCAGGCGTCCGATTGGGTGGGAAATACCAGTTCGCAATGTGGCACAGTGCGAATTCGCTGGCTGTAGCCCCGGTTCTGTGTGCATCGGCGGGGGGTCTAGACAGGCGGCGTTTTCCGAGGAGAGCGCGCCGGCACGACGGCAAGAGGGTTCGATATGACAGCGATTCTGACGTGCGCCCACATCTCGGCCGACGTGTACAACGACACACCGAAGACCGTCGTCGGCTACCATCCGGTGGCGCTGGCCAACGCGGTACGGTGGTTTGGCGACAGCTTCTTCGGAGCAGCCTATGCCGGCGCGGACGTCGGAGTCATCGCGTTCCGCGGCTCACAGGAGCTTCAGGACTTCACGGACGCCGACGTGGAGATTTTCAAGAGCCGCCTTCCGGTTCATCAGCTCGGCAACGCGTTCGGGTTCTTCCTAGAAGCCGAGAAGGCGTTATCGGCGATGGGGTGCGAGAGATTTGTGATCACGGGCCACTCGCTCGGTGGCGGGCTCGCGGAGGCCGTCGCGGCGCGCATCAGCCGGGTTCCCGTGTCGGCCGCGACCTTCAATGCGCCGGGAATCGTGGGCTTCACCGAGGTCGGAGACCATGGCGAGCTCCACATGCCGGTGCTCAATCGTTCCATCGTCAACGTCCGATCCAGCGCCGACCAGGTCAGCCTGTGGGGATACCACATCGGTCAGACCCGTACTGTGGAAGACGCCGGGCTCCACGGGATCGGCCCTCTGATCGAAGCGCTGGTCACGCACCCGGTCGGCGCCGAGCTCGTGTGAGCCACGACGACGTGGCCGCGCTATCATGACACAAACTCTCGAATCGCTGCGGCCGCGCGTGACCTCGACTGCGCTCTATTTGATCGGAATCGCGAGCTGCTGACCCGGCCGGATCATATTCGGGTCCGCGCCGATCGTGACCTGGTTGGCCTCGTATATCTCCTGTCAGCGCAAGGCTTTACCGAAGAATCGATCCGAAATGGTCCAGAGAGTGTCCCCGGGCCGCACTTCCTGAAAGCGGTGTATCCAGAGCCGAGCCCGCTCGCGCCGAGGCCACGGATGCCCCACTCCTGGACTCTACCCGGGTCGCGACGCTGCCACTCGGTGGCAACGGCGGCTCGAAGTCGAAACCGAAGAGACCGGGGTTCTCGCCGATCACCGCCGCCGCGACGATGCGGTACACGTAATCGTACGTCTGCTGAGGAATGCGGTCGCCGTAAAGCGTGAGCAGATTCCAAAAATTGCGCTCCCGAGGGCTCTCCCCCATCGATCGGATGAGCCTCAACACCCGGGCTTCTCCCCAGTTGTACGACGCGATGACCAGCAGGCCGGATGCCTGCGCGTCCGTCGTGTATAGGTCGCGCAGGTAGCGGGCGGCGGCGCGAGTCGACTTCTCGAAATCGTGTCGCTCGTCCAGTGGATCAGGCCTCGATTGCCCTACGAGCGGGCCGGGCTGGAGCCCATATTCCCGCCCGGTTCCGGGGATGAACTGCCACATTCCCTTGGCGAACCCCAGCCGTGTCGGCGGACCAACGGCATCCACCTTGAACGCGCTCTCCTGAAGGGCGAGATAGAAGAACTCGGGTGGCAGGTCATGCTCCCCCATGATCGCCGCGATCCGACGGCCGTAGTCGTTTTGTCTCGCGCGATCGATAGCCGTGTTCAGATCGTTTGAGCGTTGCCAGCGTTCGATATAGCGGAGCACCTCGTCCACGAACTCGCGCGGGACGTTTACCTCCGACTCACCAAACCGGTGGGTGATGCGGTAGATGAGCTGGACTTCTTCGCCCGTGTCGTCGCCGTAGATGCCGAGGGCTTCAACGAAGTCCCGGTACCGCTGCTCGAGCTCGGCGCGGCGCTCTCGATAAGACTCTTGTTCCCCCGCACTGAGCTGTAGGCGCCGGACCTCCAGCTCGAGCGCCTTCGTCGTGTAGAACAACTCCGCCGCGGCGGCTCGCTGCTGCTCGACTTCATGACGTTGCCGATACGCGAATCCCCCGACGGCCACTGCCACCACTGCCAGCACTCCGAGGGCGATTCGGTAATGCTTGGACTGTTTCCGCCGCTGCCGTTTCACGACCTGGCGCACCATGGCGGTGTGGTCGCTCATGTCCACGGGGGTCTCGCTGCCGAAATAACGATCGGCGATCCGGCTGTCAGACGCCCCTGCCGCGACGGTGTCCTCGGGTTTGCTGCGAACCTCGATGGGCGTAAGGACGAGACACGGGCCGTTGACGTGGACGAGCCGCAACTCGATCGGACCGCGCACGGGGACTCGGTCTATTCGCCTCCCTCCGACCAGAGTCCCGTTCGTGCTGCCCAGATCATGAATCTGCCACTCGTCCTGGACGCGCAGGACCTCCACATGCCGCACGCTGACCAGATCATCATCTATCACGAGGTCGTTCTCCGGCCCGCGCCCGATGCTGAAAGAGCGATCGAACTCGCGCGTCTCGGGCCGGCCGGCAATCTGAACCTGTATCGCCGTGATTCGGTGGGGGGAGTCCCTCGTCGGAGTCACGCGATCCTCCAAGACTTTGCCGAGCGGTGACGTATCGGTGGCCAGCCGTCAGACCTGCCGAATCTGAGTCTCCAGCCGCCCTCAACCCCAGCTCGGTCCAGCCCGTCGGCCCTCACGTGACCGGGATCGATCGCACCCCAAGAGATTGGGATCGGGCCTCTGCTCATATCGCGGTTCAGATCGTCCCGGACGCGGCCATACCGCTCGGGCTGAGCGTCTACGTTAACGCAAAAACCTACATGCATATGGGCCGACGGTCGACCTGGTTCTCCCCCCTTCATTTATTCCAGAATACGTGACTGGCTGACACATCAAAGGTATTTCTGGTCTGGATATCCCTTAACCGGCTTCATACATTTTAGGGTCGGCCGGACTGCACCCCGGGGTGGCCGTGGGGGACGGTATGCGGATCGACCCGGCCGACGACGAGGTGATTGGAATGAGGCACTTCCGCCGCGTTCTGGTACTCGGTCTGTTGGTGTCGTTGGCGCAATGCGGCGGGGAGGGGACGACGCAGCCTCCACCCCCGCCTCCTCCACCGCCCCCGGAGAACGTACCGCCGCTCAGCGACGAGACGCAGCAGACGATGTGCGCGCTCTCCGAGCTCGCCCGCATGCTCGCTTCCACCCAGCAACAGAACTCGAGCTCGATCTCCTCGCAGCAGGACTGCAAGGTGTCCGATGTACCCGAGGTGCTCGAGACCAATCCGCAGAGCACCGGGTTCTTCGAGAGCCTCTACCTGGAGACCGACCGCGACCAGCAGGTCGATTTCACGGCCAGTGCCGGGTTCGACGCCGCCATGGCCCTGTTCCAGGTCATCGCGCCCCAGTCGGCCTCGGTGGACCCGGGCGGTGTTGGCCCTCTCGTGCGCAGCTCGCAAGCCGGGCGCGCTGAGACGCTGACCCTACTGGGCTCCAACGACGATCGTTCCCCGACCGATCCCAATCCGCGGATCCTGACCACGATCCGGCCTGGCGTGGGTTACCTGGTGGTCGTCTCGGGCTTCGACGCCTCCGCCACGGGCGGCTATACGCTCACGATGGACCCGGTGACGCCGAGCGAGCCGCCGCCGCCGCCCGCTCCGCGGCCGGGCGCCATCCGCATCTCGAACACGACCACCGGCACCCCGGACCCCGACGGGTACACCGTGGTCGTGAGCGGCCGCAAGAGCAAAGCGCTCGCCGTCAACGGCCAGGTCGACTTCACAAACCTGGCCCCAGGTGACTACTCCGTCGAGCTCCAGGGCGTAGCCCCCACCTGCGCGGTGATCAGCCAGAACCCGCAGACCGCGTCCGTCAGCAGTAACACCACCAGCTCCGTCCGCTTCGACGTCAACTGTCAGGTCGCCGCTCAGACGGGCGACCTGAGCGTACGAACCCGCACTACCGGAGGCGCGCCCGATCCTGACGGCTACACCGTCAGGGTCGACGGCAGCCAGAGCCAGTCGATCGGCAACAACGCCACGGTCACCTTCACGGGGCTGTCCGAGGGCACCCACACCGTTCGGCTCTCGGGGCTCGCGTCCAACTGCCGCGTCATCAACGGCTCCAACCCGCGGGACGTCACCGTCACAGCCGGTCAGGCCGCGCAGACCACCTTCGACGTCGACTGCCCAACCACCCCTGGCGACCTCCAGGTGACCACGATTACCACCCCGGCGAACGGCGATCCCGACGGGTACACCGTCACCGTCGACGGCAGCCTGAGCCAGTCTATCGGCAACAACGCAACCGTCACTTTCACACAGCTCACGCCGGGCAGCCACTCCGTCCAGCTCACGGGGATCGCGGCTACCTGCACCGTCGTCAACGGATCCAACCCGCGCAACGTCACAGTCATCTCCGGTCAAACCGTGCAGACCACCTTCGACGTCAATTGCCAGACGCCCCCTGGTGATCTTCAGGTGAGCACGAGCACGACCGGTTCGAACCCCGATCCCGACGGGTACACCGTCACCGTCGACGGCAGCCTGAGCCAGTCGATCGGCAACAACGCAACCGTCACGTTCACACAGCTCACGCCGGGCAGCCACTCCGTCCAGCTCACGGGACTCGCGTCCAACTGCTCCGTCATCAACGGAACCAACCCGCGCAACGTCACCGTCATCTCCGGTCAAACCGCGCAGACCACCTTCGACGTCGACTGCCCAGGTTCCGTCGCGCCGACCATCTCGAACTTCCAGACGAAGCTAATCCAACTGAACGCGGCCCAGTTCTGTGGCCATCAGAGCCCGCCCGGCAGTCACTTCGAGTTCGAATGGGACTACAGCGACCCGGATGGAGATGTCACTCCTAGCGGGACCACGATCGAGGTGAAGTACGCCTTCAGCGACGGAACCTCGGGAACGGCCGGCGGCCTGAACTACCAGTTCACCGGGGACGGTTTCTCCGGCACGATCACGGCTACGAATGTTTGCATCCTCTTTGCCGGGACCACTTGGGTAGACGAGACGGTGACTATCTGGGACGCGGCCAACAACAAGAGCAACTCGTTGACCCGCCGGATCAATCGTCCCGCCGGCGCGAATTCCGTGATCCCGGGCGGCCCTGAACTGCGGCCGTCGGCGTCTGGTCCGCCAGACCCACCCTGAACCCGGGAGAGCGCCCGGGGCGGCACGAAGCTCGCGCGTGCTGGAGGTCCTACACACCGCCTGAGGCGAGAAGCCTCAATCCCCCACCCTGAACACGGTGTCGATGACCGTCCCGTCGACCCATTTGATGGCGGCGACGGGCTCGTCGGTGAGGCGGGGTTTGGCGGGCTTCCCGCCGCAGATGCGCTCCACTTCGTCCCGAATCTCCTCGATCGGTCGGATCGGCAGGTCCGAGCCCTGGAGGGCATCCCTCAAGTCCTGACGGCGGGGGTTGATCGCGATGCCGCGCTCGGTGGCTACCACGTCGATTAGCTCACCGGGACCGGTGATCGTGGTCACCTCGTCGACGATCACCGGAATCCGGTCGCGGAACGAGGGGACGGCGAGGACGGTGCACCCGGAGAACAGGCAGTTCTGCCACCCGCCGATCCCATGCAGCAGCCGGCCGTCGGAGTGGGTGACCACGTTTCCGTTGAAGTTCACGTCGACCTCGGTGGCTCCGAGCACCACTGCATCGACCATCGAGGCGAAGTTGCCCTTCCCGTGGAAGTTGTACGACGTGAAAGGCGAGGTGGCGACGTGCCGCGGGTTCTCGGCGATCGACCGGACGCCATCCAGGTCGAACGTCTGGCCATCCAGAATGTAGCCGGTCAGCCCCTCCTCCAGGAGCTCCACCAGATACCGCGTCGAGCCGCCGCGCACGAACGAGGCGGTCACGCCCGCGTCGCGCATCATGTCGGCCAGGTAGCCGACGAACGCGAGCGCGATGCCCCCTGCCCCGGCCTGAAACGAGAACCCGTCGCGCATGATCCCGGCATCCCGGAGCAGGGTCGCGACGTTGCGGGCGATCATCTGGCGCTCGGGGCTTCGCGTGATCTGCGTCGTGCCCGACACGATCAGGGACGGATCACCGATGGAATCAACCTCGACCACGTGGTCGACGTGGTTGCCGTGGATCTGCCACGGGATGCAAGGGAACGGGACGAGGTTGTCCGTCACGACGATCACATGATCGGCGTACATGGAGTCGGCGAGCGCGAACCCCAGCGAGCCGCAAGCCGACGGGCCATGTGAGCCGTCAGCGTTCCCGAACGGGTCCGCGGTCGGAGCGGCGATCACGGCGATGTCGATGTGGACCTCGCCGTCCTGGATCGCTTGCCAGCGACCGCCATGCGATCGCAACACCCCCATGCCACGCATGTGGCCGTGAGAGCAGTAGTCGCCCAACGGACCGTTCATGCTTCCTTCGATGTGGTGCACGACCCCCCGCTCCATGAGCTCGATCACGGGCTCGTGACAGGGGAAGGAGGCGCTCGGGAACCACATGAGATCCTCGACGCCCACCTTCGCCGCCGCCCTCAATGCGAGCAGCGCCACGTAGTCCCCGTTCCGCAGGTGGTGGTGCGTGGAGATCACCATCCCGTCGCTGAGCCCACAACGCTCGAAGGCTTCCGCCAGGCTCTCGACACGCTTGTCGCCATCGGTCGGAAAGTCCCTGCAGCTTCGGACCGGCGGGGCGGCCTTCACTCCGTCCGGTGGGTAGGCGCCCACTCCCTGGAAGGGCGTTTGGGGGAGGTCGTTCACCTCGACCGGTGCCGGCCGGCCGACCGCGTTGGTCACGAGATCGCCGTACTTGCTCATAATCCGGCGTCCTCCGCGCGTTCGTCGGTCGGCGGGGCCTCAGAATCCCCGCCCGGTACGAGCCCGGCCGCCCGCGCGCGCTCCACGACCCGGAGCGCCTGCTCGACGACTGGTGGATCGATCATCTTGGACCCGAGGCTGACCACACCGAGGCCCTCCGCCTGAGCCGCCTCGAAGGCTTCGACGATCTTCCGGGACCGCTCGATCTCGGCTGACGAGGGTGCGAACGCCTCGTGGATCACCGGGATCTGGCGTGGGTGCACGCACCCCATGCCCTCGAATCCGAGCCGGCGGCCGCGCTCTCCCCATTCCCTGAGGCCGTCCAGATCGTCGACTTGTCCGTAGACCGAGTCGATCGCCTGGGCTCCGGCGGCTTTCGCCGCGTTGACCAACCGCTTCCGCGCGTAGGCCGACTCCGCACCGTCGGCGCTGCGCGGCACCCCGAGGTCCGCGGCGTAGTCCTCCAACCCGATCGTGAGGGCGACGACGCGCTCGCTCGCGCGCCCGATGTCGAACGCACGCTCGATGCCGAGCGCGGTCTCGAGGATCGGCATCAGCCAAACCGACTGGTCTTCCGACCCGAGCAGCTCGAGCACCCGCGCATCCACTTCCTCGACCTGTTCCACCGCCTCGGTCTTGGGGATCAGGATGAGATCGGGTCGCTCGGGCACGACGGCATCGAGATCCTCGAGACCGAGCGGGAGCTGGTTGATGCGCACCATTCGCTCGGCCGCCTGGAAGTCGACCGTGCGCAACGCATTCCGGACGAGCAGCCGCGCCGCATCCTTCTCGTCCGGGTGAACCGAGTCTTCCAGGTCCAGGATGATGCCATCCGGTTCGTACAGACCCGCGCTCATGAAGAACTTGGGCTCGTTCCCGGGTAGGTAGAGGCGGGAGCGTCGCAGCCGGTCCCGCGCCGAGGGCGGAGGGAGATCCACCTCGAGTGGGGGTCGCCCGTCTCCACTCGGTTCGATGCCTGCGCGCCGAACCGCGGTCTCTACGCGCGCCGCAATTACGAACGGGAGCGCCCCGGTGTCCTCGACCTCGACCCGTGCGTCGCGGACTCCCAGCCCCTCCAAGAGTGCAGTGATCTGCTGGCGAATCGCGTCACCGTAGTAGGGCTCCACCCGCGATTTCAGATCTATCTCGATGCCGCCGCTTTGGCGTGGCTCGACCGAGACCCAGGTGTCGGAGCGGACCCCTTCCCCGCGACGTCCGGCCACGCCGACCGCATACCGGAGCTCGCCGCGAATACCGGCAGCCACTTCGCCCTCGTCGCCAGCGTCAGTCATGTCTCATCCTCGACTACAGCTTCTCGATGATGGCGTCCGTGATCTGCTGTGTGCTGGCGGCTCCCTTCGCGATCACGTCAGGGCCGCCCGTGAGCTTCATCATGTCGTACGAGCGGACTTCCCCCTCGTGCACGACGGCAGCAACCGCATCGCGAACGCGACCGGCTCGCTCGGTCTCGCCCACGTGGTCGAGCAGCATGGCACCCGTCAGGATCATGGCGATCGGGTTGACGATCGGTGGGTCGAGATCCGCGTACTTGGGCGCCGAGCCGTGCGTCGGCTCGAACACCGCGACCTCGTCGCCGATGTTGCCCGACGCGGCGAATCCGAGCCCTCCGACGAGCCCCGCGAACGCGTCGGAGACGATGTCACCGAACATGTTGCCGGCGACCACCACCCCATAATCCTCGGGGTTCTTGGTCAGCCACATCATCTGCGCGTCAATGTTGGTCGACCAGTGCTCGATCCCGGGGTAGTCCTGCTTCACCTCGCGCGCCACCTCCTCCATCATCCCCGAGGTCTCGCGCAGCACGTTCGGCTTCTCACAGATGGTGACCGAGCCGTACCCGTGCTTCTGAGCATAGGCGAACGCGGCGCCCACGATGCGCCGGCAATTGTGCCGGGTGAACACGCGCGTGCTGATGGCCAGGTCCTCTCCGGGCACATCGGCGAACGCCCTGTACCGGGGGTGCGTGGCGAGCGCGTCGCGCACGTGAGAGGGAGGATTCGTCCACTCGATGCCGGCGTACAGACCCTCAGTGTTCTGGCGGAAGATGACCACGTCCACAGCGGGTTCCTCGAAGCCTCCTTCCGCGGTGCGCCGGATGAAGTTGAGCGGGTTGCCCGGGAACGAGCGGCACGGCCGGATGCAGACGTTCAGGTCGAACAGCTGCCGCATGGTGACGATCGGGCTGTAATACACGCACCCCTGTCCCTGGAGCTCGGGCGACAGCTCGGCGGCAGCCTTGTCCTTGGGCTTGGAGGTGATGGCTCCAAACAGGCCTAGCTTGTGCTCGGCGAGCAGGTCGATGGTCTCTTGAGGGAGGGCGTTCCCGTCCCGGATCCAAAACTCCCACCCGATGTCGGCGTGCACGTACTCGGCGTCGAAGCCGACGGCACCGAGCACCCGGATCGCTTCCTCAAGCACGGTCTGGCCGATTCCGTCGCCGGGCATGCTCACTACGGTGTATTGAGCCATCGCTCGTTACCCGGACCCTCGTCCGGTCCCTCTCACGTTGGTCGTGGGCGGCCGAGGCCGCCCGTCAGTGCCGCCCCTCAGTCGAGTCCCAACCGTTGCCGCACCTCGTTTTCGACGCCTCCGGCTACAACGAGCGCTTGCGGCACCGCGCTCAAGGCGGGGAAGCCGAACGTCTCCGCCCGGTACGTGACCGTGCTCGACGCGAAATCCACCTCCAGCTCGTCACCGGGCACGATCGTTCTCGCGCCTGAGGCGACCTCCTCGGACATCAGCGCACGCACGCGCGCGACCAGCTCCGGACACGCGATGCACGCGAACCCGTTGTTGAACGCGTTGCGCAGATACGTCTGCGAGAAGCTGCCGGCGATGATCAGCGCGATCCCTTTGGCCTGGAGCGAAGTCACGGCCTGCTCGCGACTGGACCCGGTGCCGAAGTTCCACCCGCCCAGGATCACGTCCCCTGCCCCGACGATACCGACCAGCTCGGGGTCGTAGTTCTCGAACACGACCTCGGCCATCATCTCGGGCGTCATGTCGTCGCGGTACGTGTAGTCCTTCCCGTAGATGCCGTCGGTGTTGAGGTTGTCCTGCGGGAGGAAGACCAGGCGGCCTCGAATGCGCTCGGGGAATCCGTCCAGGATTTCGATCTTCTCGTCCGCGGCCGTCGAGTCCGCGGTGGCCGGGCCCGCGGCGCTCGGGTCCTCGGTAGATGTTCCGAGCCGGATGAAGCTGCGCCTCGGTGCCCGAGCCTCCGCTCGGCCTTCTACCGAGACCGGCCCCGTGATGAAGCCCGCGACGGCCGACGCCGCCACCACGGCCGGGCTGCCCAGGTAGCACTCGGCGTCGCGCGAGCCCATGCGCCCCTTGAAGTTCCGGTTGGTGGCGGAGATCCCCACCTCCCCCGGCTCCAGCAACCCCGCACCAAGGCCGATGCATGGACCGCAGCCCGGGGGGAGCGGCCGTGCACCGGCGTCGAGCAGCGCCTGCCAGTCACCTCTTCGCTCCGATTCCTCCTGCACCTCGCGGCTCGCCGCCGCCATGTAGAACTCGACCCCCTCCGCGACCTGGAGGCCGCGGATCACATCGGCGGCCTGTCCGATGTCTTCGACGCGCGAGTTGACGCAGGAAACCAGATAGGCTTTCTGGATGGGCACGCGCCGGGCTTCCATCTCGGCGATCGGCGTGGCGACCTGAACCGTATCGGGCCCGGACACGTGCGGCGTCACCTCGGAGAGATCGAGCTCGATGCGCGCGGCGAAGCCTGCGTCGGTGTCTGACGCGAGCGGGGCGCTCTCCCAGGAGGCGATGTGTGCCTCGCTCACGCGCGCCACCCCACGCTCGGCCAGCACGATCCGGCGCCGGTCCACGTACTCGAGCGCGGTCTCATCGGCCGGAAACCAGCCGACCAGGGCGCCCCATTCGGTCGTCATGTTGGAGATCGTGAGGCGCTCCTCCATCGACAGGGCGGCCACGCCCGGTCCGTGGAACTCCACCGCAGCGTTCAGGACCTCGCCTTCGTTGTACAGACCGCACAGGGTGACGATCACGTCCTTCCCCGTGGAGCTGGCGGGCAGACGCCCGGCGAGGTGCACCAGCACGGTACGCGGCACCTGCCACCAGAACGTGCCCGCGGCCCAGATCGCGGCGGCATCGGTTCGCACGACCGGTGTCCCCAGCGCTCCCATCGCGCCGTACATGTTGGAGTGCGAGTCGGAAGCGACGACGAACGAGCCCGGCACGACGTATTGCTCCTCGATCATCACCTGATGTCCGATGCCAGTTCCGGCGGGGTAGAAATCGACGCCCTGCTCCTTCGCGAACGCCTCGATCGCGTCGTACTTGGCCAGGTTCTCGGGCGAGTGATTCTGGATGTCGTGATCCAGCGCAAACACGGGCTGCCGGGGATCGTGGATGCGCTCGGCACCGATAGCCCGGAACTTCGCCATCACCGGAGACGTGTTGTCGTGCGTCATCACGTGGTGGGGGCGGACCGACAGGTAGTCGCCCGCCGCCAGGGGTCGCGAAGGCCCCTCCGCCATGTGCCGCTGGGCAATCTTCTCGATGACGGTCTGACCCATGACGACCTCCTGTTAGGCGTCCGTCGCGAGAAGCTCCATTAGACCCGTGATCGAATCGAGCTCGTCCAGGGCCCAGGTGGCGTCCTTGATCCGGCCCCGTCGGTCATCGTCGAGGATCGGCTCGGCCAGCGCGTCGAACTTCTCCTCGATCTCGGCGTCGGTCAGCGGGTTGCGGGGGTCACCCTTCGGGTAGTCGATCTGTTTTGTGAGCTCCCGACCATCGATCGTGTGAACCGTCACGATCACGCGCTGCAGCTCGGGGAAGAGCGCCTCGATCTCGGGGTCCGCGACCACTTCCACTTTGTTCAGTTGAGCCCGGATCGTGGGGTCCATGATCTTCTCGTCCGTGAACTGGAGAGGCGTCACCTGACGTTCGGCGACCGCCGCCGCGATCACGTACGGAAGGCTGTGGTCCGCGGTCTCCTTGGTTCGCGGGTCGTACTTGGTCGGGTCCGCCAGGATGTCCGCCGCGCGGGCCAGCGAGCGGATGTGCACCTGCTCGACCTGGTCGGGCGCGAGGTCGTTCTCCTTGATCAGGTCCAGCGTGCACGAGATCGGCGCGTGCGTGAGCGCCTCGGTCGGGAATGCCTTCATGCCGCATTGGGTGATCCGGAAGCCGTCGCCCAGACCGTCCTCGAGCAGCTCGAGCTTCCATTCGGGACCCATGCAGTGCGCGAGCCCCTCCTTGCCGTCGATCACGTGCTCAGGGCCCGTGTAGCCGCGCTCGGCGAGCAGGGCGGCCAGCACCCCGCTCTGCGTCGCCATCGGGTCGACCGTGTTCTTCATCATGGTCAGCTTTCCGGCCGTCACGGCGCCCAGCGTCGCCATCCGTGAGCCGGAGATCCCGATGGCGTGCTGCATCTGCTCCCAGTCCAGATCGAGGAGCTTCGCGGCGACCATAGGTGACACGAAGGCCGTCAGGGTAGCGTGGTGCCAGCCGCGCTCGCGGATGCCGGGGAACGCCGCCTCGCACAGCCGCATCTCGAACTCGTGCCCGAGTACGATCCCGACGATGAGGCCGCGGCCCGATTTGCCCGCGCGCTCGCCGCAAGCCAGTGCCGCCGGGATAATGTCCGATGGGTGTGAGGGATCCTGCTTCCAGTAGATGTCGTTGTAGTCCATGACGCGGACCATCAACGCGTTCAGCAGCGAGGCCGACACCGGGTCCATGCGTCTGCCGGTGCCGATCACCGTTGCGGGCCCTTCGGCGCCGACCTCGTCCATGACCCCGAGCGCGAGCTTCACGTCGTGCTGCTGATAGCCTCCCAGGGCACACCCGAGCGAATCCAGCAGGTAGCGCTTGGCCTCGCGGATGGCGTCGTCGGTGAGGTCATCGAACTGGAGGTCGGCGGCCCAGCGTGAGATGCGGGCGGTGATCGTCTCGTTCATGGTCTCGGCTCTCGTTCCCAGCCTTCGATAGCTGTCCTGGTCCCGGGCGTCCCCGATCCTAGGTCTTGAACGGCTCGTAGCTCATGAAATCGGCGTGATGGACGATCCACGCCTCGGTGCTGCGGTCGACCACGTCTCCCTCCGCCGCGTGCGTGGCGATCACGTGACACACGGGGTCGGGCACTCCGCAGTCCATGGCCAGGTGGACTCCGGTGAACGGGTGTCGGAGCGCCTTCCCCCGGTCGCTCTGCACCAGTCGGCTACCGACCATCTCGTACTCGAGCAGCTTGCCCACATCGGCCAGGATCGCGCCTGCGATCACCACATCCATGTCGATCGTCAGAAGCCCACCCAGGAACTCCTGCATCGCTTCGGCCGACCGCCGCGCGATGTGGACCACGCAGCGCTTGTGCTCCATGAACGTCGCGGGGCAGTTGGGGATCAAGAGAGTGAAGGGGATCTTCTGGAGGTCGGCAGGAGTGAGCGGGCTGTGCTCGAAGGCCCGCATCCACGCCATTAGAGTCGACTCGCGTAACTCCTCGTTACCGATCCACTCCAGCTCGGGCCACAGGTCTTTCACCTCCTCGCGCATCGGGGGGTCTCCTGGTCTGCTTGGTGATGGATCCCAACGGCGATCTGGTGGCGTGGTCGGCATGAAGTGCGCCCGTGGGGCGCGTTTGTCCCGGGATAGGGCGTGACGTACTGTAAGCTGTTATGTGTGAGTGCGTTATCGCTGGGTGCGCCAGGAGAGTCGAAGCGACCGTATCCGCGGCATGGGACGAATTGGCCCTACGATGGGTCGCAGCGCTCGCCTGACGCGGACCTCGTGATGTGAGTTGGTGCAGGGAAGCCGCCTCGGCGTCCTCAGCGCCCTCCGGGTTGGGCGTCCGTCGCCGGAGCTACGAGGCTTTGATTCTCTAATCGGCCGGGGTCGCGACGCGCTCCTGTTTGCGGCTGAACTCGCCACACCAGTCGTGCGGGTGCGTGATCGGCCATGCCGCCACGGCCCGCTGGGCGTCCATGCTTCTCTTGGCGTGCGGGGCGTACCTCCTGCACTCGCCCGCCGGTTGGTCCTCCAGATCCTGCCAGTACTCGCACGTGTCGCAGCTCTTTTCGCTCACGGTCCCCCCTCCACGAGCTGTGGTGCCGCGCCGCTCGCGTCGCTCAGACCGAACAGCGCCTGCCGCCCAACGTACGGGAGTCCCCGGCTCACGGCCATGAGAACCGGGTACGCGTCGGGGTCGGAGCGAGGGGCAAGATCTCGAAGAAATCGCGGAGGGGCCGGCCCACGGTGTGTCATCTCCGTCATCCTGCCACCAGGAAGGCACCGCGTTGGATACAGCGCCGCCCCTCCGCGAGAGATCGGATCCGTGCGGCCCCATACCGGGACCACAGCAGGTGTAACCGCGGTTCGGACCTCTCGGTTCCCCGATGTGACGCGGGGCGGACCCGTTCGGGCCCGCCCCGCGTCAGTCCGTAACCAGGTGAGGAGACCCGCTCACCCCGTCGTTGAAATCAGCTCAGTACGCGGCTGATCACGTGAATGACGCCGTTTCGGGTCTCGATGCTCTCACCCACGATCCAGGCCTCTCCTCCGATCACGATCCGCTCCCCAACGCGCTCGACGGAGAGTGCGGTGAATGACCGGTCCTCGGCGATCGAGTTCACGTGATCCCGTTCGGCCAGGTCACCGAGGTTGTACTTGCCGCGGACCACGTGCCGAAGAACGAGCCGGCGGACATCTTCCCTGTCCTGTCTGCCCAACAGCCGATCCGTGGCGAACGCCGCGTTGTGCGGAGCGAAGACCGTCAGGGGGCCGTCGCTCTCCAACAGCCTGCCCAGCTCGGCGGCATCGACGAGCGCCAGGAACGCAGAGAGTCCTCCTTCTGCCCGTGCGGCCTCGAGGAGGTTGTCGTCAGCGGAGCTCCCCGTGGCCGCCCCTATCGGCACGGCTGCCCCTGACTGAGCGATCGGAGTGATGACATCAGCGGAAAGCGTCCCCGTCGTCAGACCGATCCCGAACGCGGAAACGGCGACCGCCAGTGCGGTCCGAACCCAGCGAGATGCAGCTAGTGGTCTGCTATGATTCTGGCGCTTCGAGTGTGTCGCATCCATTTCGAGACTCCTTATATCCGTCTTGTTTCTTGTTCGCTTCTTCGTCAGGCGGCCGAGACGGAAAGCGATTCCGCTCGGCCATCATCGAAGTAAGTGCGACTCGAGCGTGGATTCTTACAACAGCGTGATGAGCGCAGGCTGCCCGGGAGCTCCGGCCCTGGTGACGCGGTGAGAATCGCAGGCGGGAACCCGAACCCGATGCCTGCCCTTATGTGAGCATGGGACGCGCTCTCGAGTCCGGCCTGACGGCCGACATGTCCGCCGCACCTTCGATCGACGACTCCACTCCTCCGAGTCACGACGATGCCATGCACCCGGAAAGGATTCGCGCCGGTGACCCTGTCGCGCTTCGGGCCGTCGTGAGCAGGTACCTCGGCCAGGTGCTGCGGGCCGCCCGTGGCGCCGGTCTGACGCCAGAGCAGGCCGAGGACGTGACACAGGCGACGTTCACGACCTTCATCGAGAATGCTCCCCGCTTCGAGGGTAGATCTCACGTGCGGACGTGGCTGTTCGGGATTCTATACAAGAAGATCGCGGAGAAACGTCGGGCGCGGGATCGGGATCGAAAGCTGGATGACATCGACCAGGTGTTCGAGGCGCGCTTCGATCATGCCGGAGGCTGGGCCCGGCCGCCCCGGCCGGCGGACGCCGACTTCGAAGACCAGGAAATCGGAGGCGCCATCTCGGAGTGCCTCGACGCCGCTCCAACTCAGCAGAGAATGGCGTTCGTACTTCGCGAGGTCGAGGGCCTCTCGACGGAAGAGATCCGTAAGATTCTGGGGGTAACCGTCACCAACCTGGGTGTGATCCTGTATCGAATTCGAAACCGCCTGCGGGAATGCCTCGAGGGGAAGGGGATCGATCCGCTGAAGAACTGATCGATTCACCGGTCAACCAGTCGATCCGCTCAGGGACCAGGGGGTAGAAGCGTCCGATGCTCACGTGCAGGCAGGTTACGAAAGCGATTGCGAGCGACGAGCTGGTCACGGCGACCTGGCGGCACCGGGCGCTGGTTCGGTTGCATCTGTTTCGCTGCGAGCATTGCCGTCGCTACGCGGAACAGTTGCGTGCAGTCGGCGGTGCGGCGCGGGATCTCTTCACCCCTCC
>JBDHAC010000068.1:0-41896 GCA_039588275.1 Gemmatimonadota bacterium | reverse complement strand
GCCGTCCGCCGGCTCACTCCCATCTCCTGGGCCACTACCTCCGCCCGCTCCCCAGACTCGATCCGATTCACCAGCAGGGCTCGCCCCGAAGGCGTCAGCTTCGCATTCTTGTGCCCGTTCACCGGATCCCCCGACGAGTGAGTTGTGAAGGCTTCGAACACCTCCAGCTTACTCGTCGGCTTCCGGTGAACAACCATCCTGTCACTTAGAGCTAGAGCGCCTCTTCCCCGTAGAAAGCGTTCGCCAGGTGCTCGACGCGCGGCGGCCTGCCCTCGGCCACCTCCACCGCTATCAGGTCGAAACGGAATTCGTTTCCGATCCCGGGGTGCGCGTGGATCCATGCCTCGGCGGCCCGTCTGAGCGTCCGGCGCTGCCGCGGGGTGAGAGATTCGATGGGTCGTTCCGGGCCCGGTCTGCGCGTCTTGACTTCGACGAAGGCCACCGTGCCGCCATGCAGGGCCACGATGTCCACCTCGCTGTGCCCGGCGCGCCAGTTGCGCGCCAGTACCCGGTAACCGGCCTTTTCGAGGAATCGAGCCGCGAGCTCCTCACCACTCCGTCCGAGCCGCGCACTCGCCGTTCCGGACGTCACGCAACCAGGATCACGCCCGGGCGGCCAGCTCCGGTAGCCGGACGATCGAGCGCCCGATGGCTCCGGCGATCGTTTCGAGCTCGGTCACCAGCTCGTCGAATTCATCCGGTGTGAGAGATTGGGCGCCATCGGAAACCGCGTCCGGCGGGCTCGGGTGCACCTCGACGATCAGACCATCCGCGCCACCCGCCACCGCCGCGCGAGCCATCGGTCCGACCTTGCTGCGAGCCCCTGTGCCGTGGCTCGGATCGGCGATGATGGGCAGATGGGAAAGCTCCTTCACGCTCGCGATCGCCGTCAGATCCAGCAGGTTGCGCGCGTGGTCGTCGAAGCTCCGGACTCCCCGCTCACAGAGGATCACGCGCGACTCGCCCTCGAGGACGATGTACTCGGCCGCCAGCAGGAGCTCCCGGATGGTCGCGGACATCCCTCGCTTGAGAAGCACCGGCTTGCCGGCTCGGCCGGCCGCCCGCAACAGAGAGTAGTTCTGCATGTTGCGCGCCCCGACCTGGACGATGTCCGCGTACTCGGCCACCAATTCGGCCCCGGCTGGATCCAACGCCTCGGTAACGATGGCCAGCCCCGTTTCCGCGCGCGCCAGCGCCAGCAGCTGCAGACCCTCCTCACCGAGCCCCTGAAACGAGTATGGGGAGGTACGCGGTTTGAACGCGCCGCCGCGCAGCACCGTGGCTCCGGCCGCGACCACGCGACGGGCGGTCTGGAGGATCTGCTCCTCGGACTCGACTGCACACGGGCCCGCCATGAGGACGACTTCATCGCCCCCCACACGCACTCCGTTCGCGAGCTCGATGATCGTGTTCTCAGGGCACCACTCGCGACTTACCTGCTTGTAGGGCTGCGAGACGTGGATGATTCGCAGGACCCCGTGCAACCCGACGAGGCGGTCGGCGTTCACGCGGCCATCGTTGCCGATGAGTCCTACGGTCGTGCGCTGCCGCCCCGGCATGGGCCGGGCGCGGTAACCCATCTCCTCTATCGTGCGGACGACCTCGTCGACCTGGTCGGAGGTCGCCCCGTGCTTCATTACGACGAGCATGGATCCCTCGGTGTCGGCGATACTTCCGGGCTATGCATCCCGGGCGCAGGGTAGGGAATAGTCGAGGCGGATCACCCGTTCGTCAACGACGCGGCACGTAGCGGCCTGCTAGGACGTCGCCAAGCTCACGGAGTACCCATCCCGCGCGAGCTCCAACTCTCCCCCTTCATACCCGGCTTCCCGCACGAGAGCCGGGAGATTCTCGCGCTCGAGGACGTGCGGATAGACGTGCGTGAGGAGCAGGAGTCCCGGACGGGCTTCACGCGCGATGCTGGCCACGCCCGACGGGGAGAGGTGGTTGTCTCCAACCTCCGAGTCGAGGAGCGAGCACTCGCACACGAGGACATCCGTCCCCCGCATGAAGGGCCCGAGCGACTCGCTCGGGCCGGTGTCGCCCGTGTAGCCCACGCTGGCGCTCGTGCCGTCGAGGCGCACGGCGACGCTCTCGTCCGTGTGCGGCGTCTTATGGGTCCGGAGCCGGACTCCCGCCGCAAGCTCGATATCGTCCTCCGGCGCGAGCTCGTGCAACCGGAGAGCGAATCCGGGGTCGAGCATGAAGCTGCCGAAGGCGGCGTCCAGTCGCGTGAACAACCGCCGGGTTCCGCGCGGTCCCCAAACATCGAGGGGAGCATCGCGAGGAGCCTCGAGACCGTGGCGCAGGGCGAAGAAGAACGCGGGCAGGGCGCCGATGTGGTCGGCGTGGAAATGGGTGATGACGAGGTCGGTGAGGTTTCCCCACTCGACCCCGTGCCGGGGAAGACCGAGCGTCGCCCCCGGCCCGCAGTCCAGAAGCGCTCGCGCCCCGTCCAGCTCGAGGTAGTAGCAGGAGCCCCCCCGGTCCGGCCGGGGAACGACCGTGCCGCACCCGACGACGACGAGATGTCCCATGTCCTCGCAGGCCCGGCTTCGACCTGCCTAGGCGACCTGGCTCGGAGCGGTCGCTTCGATCGGAACCGCAGCCTCGAATTGGACCCCGACGATCGAGGACACTCCGGGCTCCTGCATCGTCACCCCGTACACCCAATCCGCGGACTCGATCGTGCGCGGGTTGTGTGTGATGACGAGGAACTGCGTGTCCTTCTTGAACTCCTGCAACATGTTCACGAACCGCAGGATGTTCGTTTCGTCGAGCGGCGCGTCCACCTCGTCCATCAGGCAGAAGGGGCTGGGTCTCACGAGATAGATCGCGAACAGCAGAGCCAGAGCCGTGAGAGCGCGCTCGCCACCCGAGAGGAGGTGAATCCGCTGCGTGCGCTTGCCTCGCGGACTGGCCGAGATCTCGATCGGGGAGTCCAGCGGATCGTTGGGGTCATCTAGCCATAGGTTGCACTCGCCGCCCTGAAAGAGCGTCGAGAACGTTCGCTGGAAGTTCTCCCGAATCTGCTCGAACGTTTCGGAGAACGATTCGGCCGCGCTCCGGTTGATGCGCCGAATCGACTCCCGCAGGTCGTCGCGCGCCGAGACGAGATCGTCCTTTTGATCCAGCAGGAACTCGAATCGCTCCTTCTCCTCGTCGTATTCCTTCTGCGCGAGGAGGTTGACCGGGCCCAGGCGAGCGAGGGACCTGCGAATCGCCTCCAGCTCTTCGTCCCACGTCGCCAGGTCACCGTCTTCGAGCGGCTCTACGCGCTCGCGCAGCTCGTCCAGCGGGGTGTCCCACTCCGCCTCGAGCCGTTCGTGTACGCTCGAGCGGGCGGCGCGGAGCTCGGTCACCTCCAGCTCCAGAGAGTGTCGCCGGTCGGTGTGCTCGCGCTCGGCCCTGCGCGCTTCACGCAGGCCGGCTTCGCGCCGGTCGAGCATCTGTCTCCGCTCCGCGATCTGCGTCTCGGCCTCGCCCAGCTTGCGGTCCCAGTCCCCCCTCTCCTCCAGGCATCTCGTGATCTCCTCTTCCGCGTCCGTGACGATCTGGTCGCACTTGGCGGCGGTCTCTTTCTGCGCCGTGCGCTCCTCTTCGAGCGAGGCCGCGCGCCCACGCAATTCCTCGTCCGCCTCCACGAGTCTGCGTAACGCCTCCTCTCGCGCCTCCAGGTCCGCGCCCGCCCGCGCGAGCTCCAGCTGCAACTCGTGGAGGGCCGTGCGCTTATCCTGCGCTGAATCTCGGGCGGACAGGACCCGCGCATTCGAGTCCGCGAAGGTCGCCTCCGCCTCCTCCAGTCGTTGAAGGAGCGCGCCGCGGCGATCGTCACCCGCGCCGGCGAGCTCTGCGGCTGTCGAGCGCAGCGCGTCCAGCTGGTCGATCCGCCCGGAGACATCTGCCGCCTCTTCCCGGATTCGCGCCAGTCGTGCCTCTGTCGCCGTGCGCTCCGCCTCGTGTTCACGCCCCGACAGCTCCGCGGTTCGTCGCTCGGTCTCACGGGCCTCGAGAGCCGCCCGGCACTCAGCGATGGCGTGTTCGGCCGCGGTCGCCTCCTCTCTGGCCTGCGCGAGCTCGCTCTCGGCGCGCTCCGCCGCTTCCCCCTGCGTTTGCAGGTCGGCGCGCACGCTCAACACGCCGTCTCCGTCGCCCGGATGTCCGAGGTAGACGGCGCCCCACCGGTCCTGTCGATGGCCACCGTGCCCTACCCACGGCGTCGAAGAAGGGGCGAGACCCTGGTCGGCCCGCAATGCCACGCCGCTGAGGAGCGCGCGCACCCAGGGCTCTCCCGCTCCTCGGATTTCGATCGCATCGAGCAGAGGAGAGTCGGAGCCGCCGTTCGTGGAGGTTTCGCTCGGGCCGGGATCCAGCGGCAACAGAAGGACGCCCTCTCCCGCGCTCTTTCGGTCCAGCCAAGCCTTCACGCGCTGCACCGCCGCCCAGTCCTTCACGATCACCCCGTGCAGGTAGGGACCGAGGTGTGACTCCACCGCACGGGCGACCTCGGTCGGAGCCTCGATGCATTCGGACAGAACGGTCACGACGCCCTGCACCTGTCCCGGATCCGACATCAGGTCGGACACGACCGAAGGCAGGTGGGCCCCGGAGGCCAGGAGTGACGAGAGGCTCGACGCGCGCGCGCGCGCCGCGGAAAGATCTCCCTCCAGCTTCGCCACGCGATCGCGCAGCGTGAGGGCCCGGGCATGTGCCGCTTCCAGCGCATCCTGCGCTTCCGCTTCCTCCTGTCTCAGCTTTTCGGCGAGCACCGCCGACTCGCGTCCCCTCTCGGCGGCGGCGGCGATCGTTGCCTCCAGGTCGCTCTCCTCTCCCTCGAGCTCCTGGAGCGCGACCCTCCGCCGGTTCAACTCCGCCGCGTGCTCCTCGGCGCGATCCGCCGCGGTTTGGAACTCCGAATCGAAACGATCGTGCTCCCTACGCACCGCCTCGAGCGCCTCGCGAGCGCGATCGGCGTCGTGGCGGGCCTCATCGCGGTTCGCCTCGAGCGCCTCGACGGCGGAAACGAGCGCCGTCTCCTCGGCGACGCGTCGGGCGTGAGCATCGCGGGATCGGTCGACTTCCGCGCGGACATCGGTTACCGAAGCGCCGAGCGCCTCGACGCGCCGCTCCACGTCTCCGGACTCCTGCGCCAGACCCTCCAACCGCGCGCGGGCTGCCGCTCCCCGCTCCTGGGCGATCAGCCGCTCGCGCTCACGCTGCTCGAGCGTGCGCCGGATCTCGTCCAGCCGGCGGGCGAGTCGAGCTCGCGCTCGTTCGGCCTCCGCCTGTTCGATGCGCAGCGTTTCCGCCTCGGTCTCGGCGGTCTGGAGCTCGGCCTGCTCGGAGGGCTGCGTGTGCTGCAATCGTTCCAGCTCGCGCTCGGCCTCGGCGAGACGCTCGGCCGTCTCCCGCAGCCGCGCGTCGGCCACCGCCACCTCCAATTGCAGCAGGCGCTCACGGAGCTTCACCTGACGCTGCGCCCGCCCACGCTGCTGTGCCAGCGAGCGCACTTTCGATTGCACTTCGACGAGCACGTCCTCGAGACGCTGCAGGTCCCCCTCAGCCTGCTCGAGGCGGCGCATCGCGACGCGCCTGCGATCTTTGTACCGCCCGATGGCGGCGGCTTCTTCGAACAGCGCGCGACGTTCTTCCGCGCGATCGCTCAGGATCGCGTCGATCATGCGCCCTTCGATCACGGCGTAGGCGTTGGCGCCCAGACCGGTATCGCGGCACAGGTCCTGAATGTCGCGGAGTCGACACGGCGAGGCATTGAGCGAGTACTCGCTTTCTCCCCCCCGGTAAACCGTCCGCCCCACGAGCACCTCGCTGTACGGGACGGGCAGTGCCCCGTCTTCGTTGGCCAGCTCGAGGGTGACTTCGGCTCGGTGGATCGGTCGGCGCTGTTCCGTGCCACCGAAGATCGCTTCGTCCATCCGCGATCCACGGATCACGGTGGGCCGCTGTTCTCCGAGCACCCAGCGGAGCGCGTCGGAGATGTTCGACTTCCCGCATCCGTTCGGGCCCACGACGGCCGTGATGCCCTCGTGGAACTCGAGCTTCGTCCGGTCGGCGAACGACTTGAAGCCGTGGAGCGACAGGGACTTGATCCTCACCGAAGTCTCGCTAGCTCAGGGTAGGTAAGAAGACGGCATGAAACGGCCGTCATGCGTTGGCTCGCTCGGACGACGAATGCGGGCCTCAGGGCCGCCGTCCTCGCCGGCTGACGAGCTCGGCATCCTCTCCGGCGCTTTCCAAGAGCGGGATGAGGGCCCGCGCGGCAACGGGTGTTTCGTATGCCCCGGCGTAGACCTGGAAGACCGAATCGGGTCCGAGCCCACCCTCCAGGGCCGCGGAGAGTGTGTAGGCGGGCACACCGGCCGCCACGACGGTTTCCCGCCTCGCGTTGGCCTCCGGCCGGGTACCGTACGCCCCCAACAAGTAAGCGAGGCGGGCGGGTCGGATGTGCCACGCGCTCGCGTCATCCTTGCGCCCGCTCTCCACCAACTCCGTCATCAGCGTCCGGGCGCTCTCCGCGTCCGGTTGGGCACCGGCGAAAACGCGGTGGTATAGCGCTCCGCGAATGAGGGTGGGGACGACGAAGTACGGGCCGCCGGGGCCTCGGCGTAGCCGAGCCAGGCGATCTTCCGCATCCGATCGTGCCGCGTAGCTGGCGACGAGCACGGAGTACGGGAGCTCGGGTGCGAGTCCGGCTGCCGCTTCCGCGTCCGCTGCGCTGAGCGCGGGTGTCACCGGCTCGGGCTCCACCGCCTCCGTCCCGTCGCCCGAAGACGCGGGCGCCGACATGGTCGGCTCGGCCTCCGCTCCCACAGGTCCGCGCATCGCGTTTCCAATAAGCCACCAGCCGACGATGAGCACCGCGATCGCCCCGGCACCGATCGCCACGCGGCGGGCCGGGAATCCCGTCTGTGCCCGGTGGCGGCGCCAACTCGGTGTCCGAGAGTCGGAGGTGTCAGCGTCGACGATTGCATTGGACGACCCCTCGACATCCTCCTCCGGCACGGCGTCGCGGTCGATCTCCTCGCCCTCCCCAGCCACCGGGGCAAACTCGAAGCTCCTGCCCGGCCCCCGCAGCGCGTCGGCCGGTTCCTGCGGCTCCTCGGCCGGTTCCTGCGGCTCCTCTTCCGCCACATCTACCGGTTCATCGTCGGTCGTCGGTGCCTCGACCGCGCTCGCCGTCGCCTCCTCGTGCGCGGAGACCTGCAGACGACCGCACATCGGGAGGTCGGGCGGGGCGTCCGCGACGGCATCACCGAGCGCGACGTACCCGTCGAGCAGGTCGCGCACGCGGGCGTCCGCGAGCTGCAGCTCGGGAAGGAGCAGGAGCAGGGTGCCCTCCCGCTCCCGAATGCGCTCGACGAAGCTGGCGAACAGGTCACCGTTCAGCAGCCCGGCCATATGCTGGGGCCGCCGCCCGGCGGGAAGGTAGACGAACGGGCGATCGACGGGTTGAATCGCGATGTCGGTGAGTCGGGCTCGGCCTTCCAGAGCCCCCGGCAACCCTTCACCCTCGGCTCCGCCCAGCAGGAGATCGAGTGGCGAAAGATCGCTGGCCGCGCTGGTGAGCAGGGTATGCTCTCGGTGGCGACCCAGCTCCATGGCCAGCGAGTCAGCCGCCGCCGCACTATCGTCTCCATGCTCCTCGGCGTACACCAGCGCGACGATCAGCGCCCGATCAGGGAGGTTGTCCGCCATGATGCGGGGGTCGCGCCCGCCGCTGTCGCCGTTCATGGATCGTCTCCATCGCCCGGTCCGAGACCGTCCTGCGCCACCTCGCGGACCCAGCCCTGGATACCCCGCTCCCTGCGGAGTTGAAGCAGGATGTCTTCAGCCTCGGCGCGCGTCGTGTACGGGCCCACCATCAACCGATACCAGATCTCGTTCGCTTCGTCCCGGCGGGGTACGACCTGCGTGGGATAGCCGTCACCCTCGAGCGCCTCGCTGAGATCGTGGACCCCACCGGCCCGCTGCGAGGAGGCCGCGATCGCGTAGAAGCCGCGATTTCCACGCCGCCCGCAACACCGGTCGGGCCCATTTCCGCATCCGCCTGAGCGGCCGTCACCGGATCGTCAGCCGGGTCCTCGTCCACCTCCTCCACGAGCGTTTCGGGTCCGGGCTCCGGATCGTCTGACTGGCTCGCCAGCTGCATGCGCTGGCGGCTGGGCACCCAGGAGACCGGGAGCCACCACGCACCGGCCGGCCCGTCGAGCGGGGCGGCCTGCACACCCGGTTCCGTCGACATCCACAGCGAGCCGTTCCGAACCCCCAACACCCCACCCCCCGGGAGGCCGATCGGCAGATCCGAACGCCACTCGAGGTTCAGTGCCACGGGGTCGTCCGACTCCGGAGTCAGCAACCACGCGGCGGAGCCATCGAAAGCCAGGAGATGATCGCCGGTCGTCGACGGGCGGACTTCCTCCACGGGCGCCCGAAACCGACCCAGGTCGCGTTTGCGCCACGTGAATCGGTCCACGGAGACCAGCGCCGCCTCGCCGTCCAACCCCGCGTAGATCCGGTGTGAAGAGGGCGAGGCCGCGAGAGTGGAGGGGGGCGCATCGAGCTGGACGCTCTCCGTGAGCTCCAGCTCCGGCAGGTCGAACTGAACGAGCTCGCGCGCTCCCGGGCGCGACAGGATCAGCCTTTCTCCCCACGCGGTCACGAGGCCGGGAACAGCGGCATCCACCGTCTGAGCTGCCTCCGGTTCGGTGACGTCCTCGCCCCAGATAACGAGCCGGGTGGACGAGGGAGTCGCCACGAGGGCGACCACGCGACCACCCGCGGCCGGGGAAGCCCACAAGACTCGGCCGTCGGGTGAGATGAGACGCCCGTCGCGACCCGTGACTACCAGTATCCGTTCCGGCGTGTAGTACACACCTGCTTCCTCGGATCCCGTCCAGGTCGGCTCCCCTTCGATCTCGCCGATCTTGTGGAGGATGTCGCGGTCCAGATCGTACGTGAACACCGAGTCGGACGTGCGCAAGACGACCCGAGGCCCCAGCGCTCGGGCATCCACCGTGGCCGGAAGCGAGCGCTGACCACGCCAAAGGACCTGGCTCGGATCGAGAACCCCCCGCAGCTCGGCGGTCCCGCCCTCGGTGGGGACCACGAGCAGGCCGCGTCGCTCCAGCGCGACACCCCCGACGAGCGCTACGCCGCCCACGTCCTCTTCATCCGACGCGGCCGAGGGCTCGGACCCCCCGCATGCGGCCAGGGAGACCATGACGACGGGGATGAAGGCTCGGAGGAGAAGCGGCTCGGTGAAACAGGAGGTGACGGTACCAGCCGGCCGACCGGGGCAGGGCCGGACCCTCAGGCTTGGCTGAGTTGATTTCGACACGTCATCCACGTCCGCCCGCCCGGCTACTGGTTACAGCCAACATAGCCGACGTCGGAAAAACGCCGCAAGAAAGCGGAAAGACAGAGGTAGGGCTAGGTCGCTTGGCCTCACTCCAAGGTCACGATGGGGGCGTCACCCCACAGGCGTTCGAGTTGATAGAACTCCCGGACCGGTGCCAGGAAAACATGTATGACCAAGCCGATGAAGTCCATCAGGACCCACCGGCCACCGCTGAGTCCCTCGACCCCGACGGGACGAAAGCCCGCCTCGCGCATTCGATCGAGGATGTTGTCGCTGATCGCCCGGGTGTGGGTGTCCGAGTCTCCCGACGCGATGAGAAAGAAGTCGGTGACATCGGAGATTCCGCGAAGATCGAGCACGACTCCGGCGCGCGCGTTTCTCTCGAGCGCCGCATCGGCTGCGCAAACGAGCTCGGGTGAGGGACCTCCCTCGGACCCGAGACCCGCCCAAGGTCCCCCGTGCGGCTCCCCCCCCGTCGGGCCGACGTCCCGCGCGGAGCTCGTGTGGGCCGCTCCGTCGGGGCTCACGCCTCTGCGACCACCCAGACTTTGACCTCCGGCTCTACCTCCGCGTGCAGCCGGATCGGCACCGCGAAGACGCCCAGCTCCTTGATGGGCTCCTCCAGGTGGATGATCCGTTTGTCGACGTCGAGACCTTCTTTCGCCAGCGCCTCGGCGATGTCGGCCGTGGTCACGGAACCGTAGAGGCGTCCTTCCTCGCCGGCCTTCGCCGTGAACGTGAGAGAGAGCCCTTCGAGCTCGGTCGCCAGCTCCACCGCGTCTGATTTCGCCCGTTCCTGCGTGCGGGCCAGGCTACGCTGCTCATCCTCGTACCGCTTGCGAGCACCCGGCGTCGCCAGGAACGCGTATCCCTGCGGGATGAGATAGTTGCGGGCATAGCCTGGCTTGACGTGCACGAGGTCCCCGGCTTGACCAAGGTCACGTATGTCGGTTTTGAGTATGACTTCCACCATCTGAGATCTCTCTCGGTTATCCTCTTCGGGTTCGTCCCTGAAACGCCGTCTCGCGGTGCCTCCCTACCGATATCTACGGCTCCGACTCGCCTCCATCGACCCCCAAGCGGTTTCGAAGGTCCAGCCACGTGTCGCTGAGGCCCATGACCAGGGCGGCACCGAGCGCCACGGGGTACAGGAGTATGGCCGCCACCGCCCAGAGCGCGATCGACCAGCCCGACGTCACCACCGCCGCGCCGAGCCAGATCAGCACGGCGGTACCGCGCACCAGGTACAGCCCGCCCATGAACGCGACGACGTTTTCCCCCAGGCGGGTCGCCAACTGGCCGGCGGGGAGAACGAACAACGCGAGGCCCAGGATGAGCAGCCACGCGAGCTGGTCGCTGAACCTGAACTCCCTGAACGGTCCCAGCGCACCTTCCACCCCCCCCAGCCGGCGCACCACGTACCAGGCTACCCCCAGCGCACAGAGCGAAGCCAGTCCGAGCAACGCCGGATAGATCAGGGTCTGAATCTCGGCCACACCCCGGATCGCATCGGTGATCGTGAGCGCCGCATCACCGCCGAGCTGGAACCACTGATACACCGCGAGCGCAGCGCGATCGAACTGGGCGCCGATCCACCAATCGACCTCCGCGAGAAGCGCGGGGCGGAGCGCCCCGACCACCGCGACGACCGCGAACGCGATCGCCACGGCGACCACCGAACGGCGGACCAGCGAGCTCTGGCGGGACAGCAGTCCCGCGAGCACGAACCCACCCGCGACCAGCAACGCCCAGGCGCGCTCCCAGTACCAGACGGGTGATGTCGGATTCGCGGCACCGCGGAATGCCAACCCCACGATGACCACCGCTACCGCCAGCGCGACGGGATTGCGCGCTTCGTACGCCAGTAGCAGGACCGCTAACGGTACACAGACCAGGATGAGCGGGCTAACCGGCGACAGGAGCACCACCCCGACGGACAGCACGATGGCGCGCAGCAGAGTCCAGCGGTGATCACTCACGGGCGGACCGCTCGGTTACATGTCCCGGCCGGGCGAGCCGCCGATGGGTTCGAGCGGGCGGCGAGCCTCCTCACCGCTTCGACGACGGTTCAACCGTGGTAGCCCTTGATGTAGGGCAGCAAGGCGAGGTATCGAGCCCGCTTGATCGCCTCGGCAAGCTGCCGCTGGTGCCGCGCACACGTGCCGGTCGCACGGCGGGGCAGGATCTTCCCGCGATCCGAAATATACCGGCTGAGGGTGTATTCGTCCTTGTAATCAACCTGCTCGATCTTGCCTTCGCAGAACCGACAGACCTTTCTGAACGCCATCCCTAGTCCTCCTTCTCGGCGGCCGGCTCGGCCACCTCCGCATCGGTCTCACCCGTCTCAGGCTCTGCGTCGGCGACGGCGTCGGCGTCGGCGACGGCCTCGGCCACCGGCGTCCCCGCCTCCGTGCTCTCTTCCAGACTGCCCTCCGGCTCCGGATCGGACGCTTCGGCGTCTACGTCCGGCGCATCGGCTTCGGGTTCCTCGACCGTTTCGGATTCGGCCGCTTCGGGCTCGGCCGCAGCCTCGGCCTCTCCAGTCGCCGCAGTCTCCTTTCGACGCGCCGCCTCCGCGGCCACGCGCCGTGCGGCCGCGTCCCTCTCCTCGCGTACGGACGGCGGGATCGGCAGCTCGCCTTCGGAAAGGACGATCAGGTACCGGAGCAGGTCGTCGTCGAGCCGGAGGATGCGCTCGAGCTCGGGGAGAGCACTCGGATCGGAGGCGAATTGGGCGACGACATAGAAACCGTTGGGCTCCTTGTCGATCGGATAGGCGAGCTGGCGCTTGCCCCATTGCTCGACGGCGGTGATCTGGCCGCCGTCCACCCCCGTGATCAGGGCGTGGTAGCGCTCTAGCTTCGCGTCGATCTCTTCGGGCGTGAAGCTGGAACGAAAGATGTAGACGATCTCGTAATCGCGCATTGAACGCTCCTTCGGTCTCGGTGCGGCTCCGGCGTGGGCCGGAGCAGGAGTCGTGTCTCGCGGTCGTACCGCTTCGAGCTTTTTGTCGGACCCCGGTCGGGGGCGCGGAACCTAGGCTCGCCGGCGCCTGGTTTCAAGCACGGCGGACCGTGTCTCGGTCATGGCGTGCCATGCCCTGCCTCGCCGTCTGCACCGCTCGCGGCGCCCGGCTCCAGCGCGGCTTCGCAGACCCGCTCAGGCGTCTACAGGAGCCCGTGCACCCTGGCGAACCACGGCGCGAGCACGAGGGACACGATGCTCATGAGCTTGATCACGATGTTCATCGAGGGCCCCGACGTATCCTTGAAGGGATCCCCCACCGTGTCGCCCACGACCGCCGCCTTGTGCGGATCGGAGCCCTTCCCGCCGTGCGCGCCGCCTTCGATGTACTTCTTGGCGTTGTCCCACGCGCCGCCGGCGTTCGCCATGAAGAGGGCGAGCAGCACGCCGCTGACCGTCGCGCCGGCGAGCACGCCGCCCAGCGCCTCGACCCCGAGAAAGCGACCCACGATGATCGGGACGAGGATCGCGACCACACCGGGCAAGATCATCTCCCTGAGCGCCGCACGGGTGGAGATGTCGACACAGCGGGCGGAGTCCGGCTTCGCGGTCCCCTCCATCAGACCCGGGATCTCGCGGAACTGACGGCGCACCTCCGCGACCATGCCGGCGGCCGCCCGCCCCACCGCGGTCATGGTGAGCGCGGCGATGAAGTAGGGGGTGACGCCACCGATGAACAGACCGATCACCACCAGGGGGTCGATCAGGTTGATGCCCGAGGCTCGCAGGCCCACCGCGTTCGCATACGCGGAGAACAGCGCGAGAGCCGTCAGCGCGGCCGATCCGATCGCGAATCCCTTCCCCATGGCGGCGGTCGTGTTGCCGAGCGCGTCCAGGCTGTCCGTCACCGAGCGCACCTCCGGTCCCAACCCGCTCATCTCGCTGATGCCGCCGGCGTTGTCGGCCACGGGGCCGTACGCATCCACGGACATCGTCACGCCCACGGTAGCGAGCATGCCGACGGCGGAGATCCCGATCCCGTACAGGCCGGAGAACTTGAATGCTAGAAAGATCGCCCCCGAGATGAGGAGCACCGGGATCGCGGTGGACTCCATCCCGATGGCCAGGCCCGTGATGATGTTGGTGGCCGACCCCGTCTCGGAGGCCTCCGCGATCTTCCGGATCGGCTTGGCCGCGGTGTAATACTCGGTCGAGAACCCGATGAAGATCCCGACGAGCGACCCGAACACCATCGCCCAGAACGGCCCGGCGTCGGGGTGGAGAAGCGTCCACATTCCCGCGTCGCGCGGGAACACGGGCAGGCTCGTGGTCACGATGTACGCCAGGATCCAGAAGATCACCGCCGAGAGGATCGGGGCGGTCCGGAGCGCGGTCGCGGGGTTCATGCGCTCGAGGACGCGGATCGCGAGCACACCAACTGCGCTCGCCAGGAACCCGGCCATGATGTAGAGGATCGGGAGCGCGATCGCTTCGAGCCTCGCGGTCTGCAGGATCAGCGGGCTCGTGACGCCGATCACGATCGTCGCGATCACGGAACCGACGTACGACTCGAAGATGTCAGCGCCCATACCGGCCACATCACCCACGTTGTCGCCCACGTTGTCGGCGATCGTCGCGGGGTTGCGCGGGTCGTCCTCCGGGATGCCGGCCTCGACCTTCCCGACCAGGTCCGCGCCCACATCCGCCGCCTTCGTGTAGATCCCACCACCCACACGGGCGAACAGCGCGATGGACGATGCGCCCATCGCGAAGCCGCTGATGATCTCACCGAAGGGACGAAAGCCCACCGTCTCCGGTTGGAAGAGAAGGTAGACGGCCCCGATCCCCAGGAGTCCGAGGCTGGCGACCGCGACTCCCATCACGGCCCCACCGCTGAAAGCCACGCGCAGCGCCTTCGCCTGACCCGACTCGCGAGCCGCTTCGGACGTGCGCACGTTCGCCTTGGTGGCCGCCTGCATCCCGAACAGGCCCGCGAGAATCGAACAGAAAGCGCCGAACACGTACGCGGCCGCCGTCCGACCGCCGATCAGCAGGTACAGGGTGATCGCCACCGCCGCGACGAACGGCAGCAGGATCGTGTACTCGCGCTTCAGAAAAGCCATCGCCCCGGCGTGGATCGCGTCCGCGAGCTCGCGCATCACGTCCGTCCCCGCCGGCTGGCTCTTCACATACATATACAGCCCGAACGCGAAGAACAGCCCGATCACGCCCAGCCATAGCGCCCAATCCGCGTATTGCTCCACTTAGACTCGTCTCCTGTCTGTCTTGGACTCGCACCACCCTCTAGTTGAAGCGGTTCATCGCCGCCTGGATCCCGTCCCGCAGCCAGCACTCGACGGCTTCCACCGCCCTCGGGAAGGCGGCCACCACGGCCTCCTCCTCCATCCGCGGCATGGGAGCCAGCACCCACGCGGCGAGGTCGATGCGCTCATCGTGCGGCCGTCCGACCCCGATCCGCAGCCGCGCGTACTCGTCACTGCCGAGCGCCTGCTCCACCGACGCGAGGCCGTTGTGACCTCCGGCGGAGCCGCGCGGGCGGATCCTGATGCGCCCCGCGGACAGCCACACGTCGTCCACCAGAACCAACAACCCGGTGCGAGGGTCGAGCTCGCGTCCGGCGCGGATCGCCGTGACCGCTTCGCCGCTGAGGTTCATGTAGGTGAGCGGTTTGTGGATCTCGACCGACTCGCCTCCTATCGTTCCGCCCGTCCATGCCGAGCGGTCCGCAGCGACGAGACCGTCGAACCCCCACGCACGAATCAGTCGGTCCGCCAACCACCAACCCACGTTATGCCGCGAGTCGATGTAGCGGATCCCCGGATTCCCGAGCGCCAGGATCGCCTTCACGGATTAGCGGGCCGCTCCGGGACTCCAGCGGGCTGCGACCGCGAGCCGCTCGTTCACGGGCGGGGCGTCGGTGAGCCGCTACCCCTTGGAAGCCCCGCTCTCGTCCTCCGCGCGGGCTTCGACCGCAGGCTCGCCTTCCTCCTCGGCTTCGGCCTCGACGGCCTCCAACTCCTCCTCCTCGACCTCCTCTTCCTCCTCGACCTTCATGACGGTCGGCGGTACTACCGTGCACACCGTGAGGTCGGGGTCTTCGAGGACCGCCACGCCGCCGGAATCGAGGTCGCCGATGTGGAGCGAGTCGCCGACCACGAGCGCGGTCACGTCGATGTGGAAGCCCTCCGGAATGTCGCCGGGGAGACACTCGACCTGGATCTCGTGCCGGATCTGCTGAAGGATCCCACCAGCTTCGACGCCCTCCGCCATGCCTTCGAGATGGACCGGGATCGCGACTCGGATCTTCTCGTCCTCGCGGATCTGGAAGAAGTCGATGTGCAGGATGATGGGCCTGAAGGGGTGACGCTGGACCTCACGAATGAGCACGTTCCGCGCCTTCTTGTTCCCCACCTCCAACCCGATCACGGTCGTGCCGGCGCTGATGCGCCCCAGGAGGTGCTCCACCTCGTCCGCGTTCAGCGAAAGGTGAGTGGATTCCTCTCCATGGCCGTACACTACGGCCGGGATGAGCCCTTCGCGGCGGAGTCGGCGGGCCGCGCCCTTCCCCGTGTCGGACCTCGCCGCCGCGCTAAGTGTGACCTGTTCCGTCGTCATGTCTATCTCTCGCCTCTGCTCCGGGCGCGCTTCGGCGCACGGCTCGTTTCTCGGCTCAACCGAACAGCCTGCTGACCGAGCTGTTCGTGTGCGTGCTGTGGATCGCCTCCGCGAGCAGGCTCGCAACCGACAGCACCCTCAGGTTGCTGAGCTGGTCCTGCTTCTCCTGCGGGATCGGGACCGTGTCCGTGACCGTGATCTCCTTCACGTTCGCCTGCTCCAGCCGGTCGACGGCCGGGCCGGAGAGGAGGGCGTGAGTCGCCACGATGTGGATCTCCTTCGCGCCCTTCTCGCGAAGCACATCGACCGTCGTGCACATGGTACCGGCCGTATCGATCATGTCGTCGGGGATCAAACAGACCTTCCCTTCGACCTCACCGACGATGTTCACCACCTCGGCGACGTTCGGACCCGGACGGCGCTTGTCCACCACCGCGAGGTCCCCGCTCAACCGTTTCGCGTATCCTCGCGCCATCTTCGCGGCGCCGACATCCGTCGCGACCACGACCAGATTGTCCAGCCCTTTCCGCTCGTAGTAGCGGCGGAAAACCGGTGCCGCGTACAGGTGGTCCACCGGAATGTCGAAGAACCCCTGGAGCTGGTGCTGGTGAAAGTCGATCGACAGCACACGCTCGGCTCCCGCCGCCGTGATGAGGTTCGCCATCAGCTTGGCGCCGATCGAGACTCGCGGCTGGTCCTTCCGGTCGGCTCGGCCGTATCCGAAGTACGGGATGACCGCGGTGACCCGGGCGGCGGACGCCCGCTTGGCGGCGTCGATCAGGATCAACAGCTCGAGGATGTTCTCGGCCGGCGGGTTCGTGGGTTGGATGAGGTACACGTCCCGGCCGCGCACGTTCTCATCGATCCGCACGAAGATCTCCCCGTCGGCGAAGCGCTTGATCGTAACGTCGCACAGCTGTTGCCCCAGATGATCCGCTATGCCCTCGGCGAGGGCCCGGTTCGCCGTACCGGAGAGCAACATGAGCGGGCTCTGGCTGGCCGTGAGATCCGCGGTGGTCACTGCTTCAATTCGCCTGTATAGGGGGGTGCTTCGGTCCCGAACCCGTCGTCCACCGGCGCGCGGAACCCGCACCGCACCGGGGATTTTAAGAGCCGCGTAGGATAGGGTTGCCGGAAGGATGTGTCAACGACAAGGGGGCCGCCAATGGCGTCCCCCCGGTCATCACGGCTAGCCGCCTGCCTCACCACCTTCCCCCTCCGGCTCCACCGGTCCCGCGGCACCGTGTCGGGGCATCCCGCGACACATGCCACGTTCCATCCCGCTGGGGCACCAACGAGGATCCGGCCCCTCCCCGGCGGCGCGACCCCTGATGCCGCGTCTCATCATGTCCCGACCGCTCATCTCTTCACCGGTCATCCGCCGACCCATCATCTCCTGACCCGACATGGTGCTTCCCATCATCATGCCGCGGCCCATCATCCCCTGCATGCCCATGCCCATGTCGCGGCCTCCGGCGAGGCGCCTCAGGTGCATCGCGTGGCGGCCCTCATGTGGAGGCGCCTGGGCCGCATCTTCACCCAGCAGTTGCCGCCGGCGCTCCGCCATCTGGGCGCGCAGATCCTGCATCTGCTCGTGCAGACCCAGCATCTGGGCGTGGAGCCCTCGCAGCTCGGGATCCTCGATCTGCGCCTCGGGCGCCGGGTCATCCGGCTCCTGGGCCAGCGTGCCGGCCGGCAGCGCGAGGAGCGTCGAGATGAAGATGCCTCCCAGGGCGTTCGCTATTCTGCGATCCGAACAGCCCACCATGGTGCTCACCCTCCTTTCTATGACTGCTCGCGGCCCGGGGCGAGCGGGCCGGTATAGACTACCTGCGTCGGGTAGGCGAACTCGATCCCA
Source organism: Gemmatimonadota bacterium (assembly GCA_039588275.1). GTDB lineage: Bacteria > Gemmatimonadota > Gemmatimonadetes > Palauibacterales > Palauibacteraceae > JBDHAC01. Next base: position 24,062 of record JBDHAC010000068.1, on the reverse strand, counting down.
TCGCCTTCGAATCTACGGTGAATCTCCAGGTTTATCGCCTGTTGAATGTCGCGATACACGACGTAATCGGGGACCGTCACGTAGTACACCGTTTCGAACAGAATGGCGTAGTCGCCGAACTCGGTGAGGTGCGACCGGTCGAGGCGCGTATGCTCCTGCCCCTCGACGATCTTCCCCAGCATCCCGGGAATTCGAGCCAGGACCTCGCGCGGCGTGTCGTACGTCACGCCGGTCGTGAAGGCCGCGCGCCGATCGCCCATCCGGCCCAGATTCCGGATGCGGCTCTGGAGCAGATCTCCGTTGGAGATCACCAGTTGCTCGCCGCTGAGGCTCCTCAGACGCGTCGTCTTGAGCCCGATGTGCTCGACGGAGCCCTTGTACTCGCCCACCGTGAGGAAGTCCCCGATCACGAACGGTTTGTCCAGCACGATCGACAGCGAGGCGAATAGATCTCCGAGGATGTTCTGGACCGCCAGCGCGACCGCAATGCCGCCTATGCCGAGAGTGGTGAGGAGGGTGGTCACCTCGACCCCGAGGTTGTCCAGAACGAGGAGGAGCACGACCGCCCACACTACCAGGCGTCCCCCGAAGGAGAGGGCGCTCACAGTGGTGACGGCGCCGGCATCCTGTTCGAGCGTCCGTTCCCGGAAGCGATCGACCCAGAACGTGATCGCGGCGCTGGCCCACACCCCGCCCTGTAGCACGACGGCGATAGCGGCCGCACGCCGCAGGATGAGAGGGATCTGCCCCGGAAGTGAGAGGTTCAACGACGCAATGAAGGCGGCAACCACGAACAGGAGCACGAGCTTGGTGCGCGCCAGCACCGCCGAGAAGAGGTCGTCGATGTCGGTTTGGGTGGAGCGAGCGAAGGTGTCGAAGCGCCGCAGCGCGAAGCGCTCGAGGACCCACAGGGTCAGCATCGTGAGCACGAGAACACCGATCGCCAGCAGCCAGGCGCTGAGCGCGTTGCCCCACAGAATCCGATCCAAGCTCATGGCCTATTCCTCCGCCGTGGCCTCGAACAGACCGTTGAAGATCAGCTTGAAGGTGGCCCGCGGCTGACCGCGGAACTGGGGACGAAAACCGAACAGCACGATCTGACCGTCTCCTAGCGCCACCTTGACCACGGCCGGCCGCTCCGCCAGGTAGCGCTGGGCCCCGATCTCCCACCCGCTCATCAAGAGATCCTCCTCTGAATAGCGTGCCACGACATCGACGACCCCGGACTCCTCGGCACCCGAGTCCACCGAAAAAGCGCGGCTGCGGCTGAAGAACGCGGCTGCCTCCTCCACCATCCCGCTCGCGAGCGGGTCTGCGGTGTCGACATCGAGCCGGACGAGGCTCCCGGGAATGAACAAGGCATTGCGGTCGACACCCGCGGTCACGTCCGTGAGCGGCAGTCCGAATTGATCGATCGCAAGCCCGCTCGCGGCGTCGAAGGCGATCAGCGTGCCGCCTCCCTCGACGAACGCCTTGAGCTCGACCGTTCCCTCGAGTCCGATGCCACCCACGTATTCGGGTGGCATGCGCCCCGGAGCGTGTCCGTGCAGAATCGAGCGCGGGCTCTGCGATGGGAGGATGATCGCATCCAGGCGAGCGAGATCCCCCCCGCGCACGTCGGCGTCGGTCAGCGTCTCGTAGGCGAAGCCGTATTGCTCCAGCACCCAGCGGGTCCAGCCTTCATCCATGTTGGCGACCCAGCTTTTGTAAAGCCCGACGCGAGGACGTCGCAGCTCGAGCGTCGATGCCGGTCGTGGCGCGGCTGTCAGCTCGACCCCCTCTTCGCGTGCGAGCACGTCCAGGGCCGTCGAGCGCCCGCGGATCGAGAACGTCCCCGCGGGCCAAGTCCGTCCGGCCGTCTCGAACGACGTCGTCGCCCGGCTCACCCGAACTCCACCACCGCCATCGCCGGCGAGCAGCCGGTTTACCAGCCGCAGGCCCGCGTTGTCGCCCGGCGCCAGCAGCGCGACGTCCCCCTCTCCCACAAGACCGCCTCGGCCGGGGTCGATCTCGATCCCCTCGACCGGACTCAGGGACGCCATGAACGGCTCCTCGATGCGATGGACGGTGATCCCCATCTGCATCGGGAGCGTCCAACCGGAGATGTCGTACGGCGGGGCGGGCGGGCCGCCCGGATAGAGGCGCCGATCCGGGTACTCCTGTGGCTCCATGAGGTCCATCACGTAGGCCCGGAACGATTGCGAGGCGAGGATCACGTAGGTGCCCGCGCCGTGCTGCCGGCCATCGGCTTCGAACGCGGCATCCGCGCGGTGCACCTCCACACCGCCGCGCCTCAGGATCTCGAGCAGCTCGACCGCCTCGCTCGCATCGTTCTGCTCGTCCAGCGAGACGGTGTACGCGTACGGTCCTCCCTCGGCGCCCGTCTCGATCGCCTGCCGCGCCATGCGCCACGCGTTGAACAGCCACTCCTCCTTCAGGTCGGCGGCGACGTCGGCGGTAGCCATCGATGCGGTGACCATATAGTCGACCGAATCGTACAGGTGCCACCACCCGCCTTCCCACGGATACGGATACCAGGTGCTGGGTCGTTCGGTGGACCACCCGTTGCGGAACTCCTTGGGGAAGGTCGCGGGGTCGTACTCTCGCGGCGTGGCGCTGTTGTGCGCGACCTCGGTCAGCAGCCCCACCTGGTTGTGGAAATAGGGAGCCGTGCGCATCCCCCCGTTCCACCACTGCGTGAACCCGGTGCGCGAGACCGCGCCCGGTTTCCCTTCCTCCGCGAACCGGCGGTGCATCGTGGATCCGATCAGGTTGATGCCGGTCACCACGAGGGGCGGGATGTGCGGGTTCACGGGGTCCGCGAACGGCGGGATGAAGATGCGGGCCGGGAACGGCGCCGTCTGGTGGTGGTTGAGCACGATTTGCGGGTACCACACGTGCCACAGCTGGTTCGCGATCGCCCTCGATTCCGGCTGCTGGATCATGAACCAATCGCGGTTGTTGTCGTGTCCTACGTACTTCTGGTACAGGACCGGAAGCCGCGCGCTGGCGAACTCCGTGTCCAGGTGTTGCCGGTACCAGTTCGCCACGATGTCGAGCCCGTCGGGGTTCATCACCGGCATGAGGAGAAGGATCACGTCCTCGCGGATCTTCCGCATCTCGGCGGACTCCTCGGTGACCACCCGATGCGCGAGCTTCGACGTAAACTGGGATCCCGACACCTCCGTGGCGTGCAGCCCGCCGTCCACCCACACGATCACCTTGCCTTCGGCCGCCAGGGCGACCGCCTCGGCAGAGTCCGCGACCAGACCGCGAGCCAACCGCTCGGAGATCGCGCGATAGCGCTCCCACTCCCGGAGGTTCTCCTCGCTCGAGATAATCGCGAGCATCATCGGACGCCCTTCGGCGGTCTCGCCGATCATCTCGAGCGTCAGCCGATCGGACGCCGCGTCGAGCGCTTCGAAGTAGCTCCGGATCTGTCCATAGTCTGCGAGCTTGTTATCGGCGCCCGGTTCCCACCCGATGATCGAGGCGGGCGTCGGGACCTCGCTGGAGGCGGTGAGCGCCTCCTGAGCAGGTGCGGTCCGCGAAGCCGGGTCGGCACCCGACTGAGCGGCGGTCGCTCGCGGCACGGCTCCCAGAACCAGGGCGATCGAGCAACCGAGGACCAGCGGTCGTAACGGAGCTCCGAGCGGCGACGTCAAGGAGTTCTTCGCGAGCGATTTCAGCGGGCTCTTGGAGAGCGAGTGGATTCGGCGCGTCATCTCTTCACCGAGGCTGTCGGTTCTTGTGAGCGGCCGGAGCGGCCGGCCGGGTCCCGCTCGGCACGATATCGCTGCAGCCCGCGTTCTAACAGGCCGCGTCGCGGCTCCGACAGGCCGCATGAGGGAGCGGCTTTCGCTTGACGCGCGCCTCACGACACCGGAAGCTTGGTGGCTCGTTACTCCCGAGGATTCCCGGTATGCCCGGGAGACGCCCCCGCAGTCGGAGGACCTTCGATGGCACGCTCGATTCACACGTCTCGCTCGCTGGTGGCCGCACTCGCGTTGACGACCGTCGCTCTGACCGGGTGTACGCGCCGCACCATGGTCCGGAACGCGGAAGCCAGCGTCGGTGCCGCCGGCTCGATGACCCTGCCTCAGGCGGTGCCGGAGTGCGACGCGGACAACGCCGGGATCACGGTCCCGGATGGTTTCTGTGCGCTCGTCTTCGCCGACGATCTCGGGGCCACGCGCAATCTGGTCGTCGCGCCGAACGGAGACGTATTCGTGGCCCGGCGCGCGAGCCGCGGCGGGGGCGGGGGCGGAGTGACCGCGCTGCGTGACTCGGATGGAGATGGCCGCGCCGACGTGGTCGAGCCGTTCGGCGACATCGGCGGGACCGGGATCAACCTGTTCGAGGGTTATCTGTACCTCGCTCCCGATGACGGGCTCATCCGCTATCCGATGTCCGAGGGCAGCCTGACGCCATCCGGGCCCGGCGAGCGCATCGTGGAGGGGCTGCCGGGGCCGGGCACCGGACACGCCGCGAAGTCGGCGGCCATCGATCCCGATGGGAACGTGTACATAAACCTCGGAGGACCCTCGAACGCGTGTCAGGTCGAGTCCCGAACGGCGGGCTCACCGGGTCACGACCCGTGCCCGCAGCTCGAGAACCGAGGCGGTACGTGGCGCTTCGACGCCCGGAGGCCGGGCCAAACGCAGGCCGACGGCTCGCGCTTCGCGACCGGGCTCCGGAACACCTTCGCGCTCGCCATTCAGCCCGGGACGGGTGAGTTGTGGGGCGCACAGCATGGACGCGATGGTCTCTTCCAGCTGTGGAACGAGCTGTTCACGGCCGAGGACCAGGCCGAGATGCCCGCCGAGGAGTTCGTCCACATCCAGGAGGGTGACAACTTCGGGTGGCCGTATTGCTACTACGACCCGATTCACAACGTGAAGGTGCTCGCGCCCGAGTACGGCGGGGACGGCACCGAGGTCGGCCGCTGCGCCGACATGAAGGACCCCGCGGTCGCGCTACCCGCGCACTGGGCTCCCAACGGTCTCGCCTTCTACACGGGGTCGCAGTTCCCGGCTCGCTACCGCGGCGGGGCGTTCATCGCGTTCCACGGCTCGTGGAACCGGGCCCCTCTCCCGCAGGGCGGATACAACGTGGTGTTCATCGAATTCGACGGGAACGAGCCCACCGGCGAGTGGGACGTGTTCGCGGATGGATTCGCCGGCGAGGATGTGAGCCCCGGTGGTGCGGCGCACCGGCCCGCCGGTGTCGCGGTCGGTCCTGACGGCTCGCTCTACGTATCGGATGACCGGGGCGGGCGCATCTATCGGATCGTGTACACCGGGGGGTAGCCGCGCTCAGCTAGCCTCCCGCCCTCGTCCACGACCGTCACGAACGCGCCCTCGATCGAGCGGGCCGTATCCGCTTCGACGACAGTGCCGCCTGCGCCCTGACCGGTAAGCGGGCCGGCACACAGGGTGAGCAGGAGCAGCAGGAGTCCAAGCAGCCCGAGCGCTCGCGCGATTCTGTGGGGGCGTTTGGACGACATGTCTGTTACCTCGATCGGCTAGGAGCGCCTTCCGGTCCACACGAGCACGATCCCGCACGCGTCGCCCAGCATCCGGTACTGGGCCGGCGCTGCGGCAGGATTCCGGTACACCTCGATTCCCTCGATCCCGTGCCGAGGGTACCTCTGAAGCTGCGAGAACGGGTTCTCTCCGGGGAATTCACTCGACGCATCCTGCGCCTGGCCCGAAAGCAGGTGTCCGTCGATGTAGATGAGCGGCCGACACCGTCGCCCGCCACGGAGCGCATCGGCGAAGGCTCCCCTCGCGATCTCTATGTCCCAGCAGTCCGGCACCCGCACCCCGCCGGATGCGCACTGCGCGATCTGCACGTTGGGCAGGCGGCGGAAGTTGCTGAGGACGTCCCGGGCCTCGAGGTTCTCCCGCGTGATGAAGTCGCCCAGACCTCGCTCCATACGCCGGTAGAAGCCGGCGATCCTGGGGTTGGCGAACGCGCGCTCGATCTCGACGTCGAGGGCGGGGAGAGGCACGGGGCGCGTGTCGAGCGTCAGCAGCGCGAGATGCAGGGAACCCTCGGTCAGGTCCACGTTCGCGGTATCCGACACCATACCGAGGTGCTCCGTGATCATGCGGTACTGCCCGCGCGGCACGCCGAGCATCGCGAATGCCCCGCCCTCACCCGTGACCTGCTCGAACTCGGTTCCCAGGAGTCTGACGAGCGCACCGGGCACAGGCTCGTCGGTCTCGGCCGAGCGGACGGTTCCGCGAAGCGATACCGCGGCCTGGATCTGCGGGGCCGCCCCGGCCGCGCTAGCGGCCGACAGCTCCACGTCCTGGAGCACGAGCCCGCTCTCGGGGAGGACCACCCACACCGTGTCGGAGAGCCGGCCCTCGGCCGCCGCCTGGAGCGACGCCGGACCGGGCGGGCCGAGACCGCACACCAGGAACATGCCGGTGCTGTCAGCCTGTATGGGCGAAGGCTCGACACCGTCCCGGGGCCTCAACCACACGACCGCTTCGGGGACCGCATCGCCGGTCTCGGCCTCCCGCACGCGGCCCAGGAGCGCGGCGCGATGGATCGGTTCCCCATCGCTGCTCGGCGTTTCGCCCGAACACAAGCGATCCACGGCCCATTCGGACCTGAAGTCCAGGCGCACTGAGGTGGGCTCACCTCCCCCGATGTGTACTTCCCGCGAGGGGCCCTCCATGCCGTCGAGGTGGGGATCCGGGTGGCGGAAGTTGAGCACGTACCGGCCTTCCGGAACCAGATCGAACCGGAAGCGCCCCACCGCGTCCGTGGTCGTCACGTATCCGGTACCCACCAGGTAGACCGCCGCCCCTCCCAGAGCGCCACCCGATATCCCATCCGCCGCATACCCCGAGAGCGTCCCGCGCTCGGTCAGATCGATCGTGCTCCCGTCCGCGAGCTCCAGTCGGGTGACTTCGCCCCCGTCCTCGCGATAGCCGTGCAGCGTCGTCCCACGGATGCTCACGCGGATGACCGGAGTCCGGATCCACCACCGAGATACCACCCAGATCCCCGGCGGCAGGCGTCTGAACCACGCTTGGCCCCATGCCCTGTACTCGCGTGGGTAGCCCACGAGATTCAGGTCGACGAACTCGAACTCCAGATCGCGCAGCTCGCCCGTGGCCGGGTCCAGCCACAGGACCCCTTCCACCCTGGGGGTCTCACCCCGGTGTATCGGGTCGAACGCGAGCCCGATCAGCTCGTCGTGCTCTTCACGCCCCCAAACTCGGGACCGAAGAAGATGTGCGAGCCCTCGCCATCCGGTTGCACGAATCCGAAGTCGGCCAGGACCTCTGCGGGCGGGCTCACGAACGAGCTCCGACCCGTTTTCCACGAGCTGCGGCTTTCCTGACTGCGGGCGACCCGCGCGGCCACGTCCAGTTGCCGCGTCCAGGTCCGGAGCTCGAACTGGATGCGGCCCGGCTCCTCGGTCCACACGCTCACATCGAGCGCCTTCCGCACTTCATCCCAGGCCTGGAGCAACTCCTCGCCCGTGCCCGGGCGCAGACCGCATTCGGACTCCACCGAGACCGTGAGCGACTCCAGGTTCACGGGAAGCACCGGCACGTCCAACTGCCGCGCGATAGTCGTCCGGGTCACGAGATCGAACGGCTCCGAGGTCCACGTCTCGTACCCGATGCGCTCGACCCTGAGCGTGAATCGACCCGGCCGCGGGGCCTCCAAGACGAACGCGCCGTCCGGGCCGGTGAGCGTCGAGGCGGTCGCGTCCCGGGACTGATTCAGGAGGCTCACGAAGGCGCCGGCGATCGGCCTCGCGCTGCCCGCTTCCACCGCAATCCCACGCACCTCCTGCGCGGCGAGCCTCGAGCTGGTGAGGAGTAGGAGTAGCAGGAGGAGGAGGAGGAGGAGTGTGGAGAACCGCACGCCCCCGGCCGGCCGCGGCCTGCTGGGAACCGTGGATGATCTGTCTGACCGACAGCAATCGCCTACCACAGCAGCGACACCCACGTTCGAGTCTCGCCTCGCGATCTCCCTGTCTAAGGTACACGGCTTGCCGGTTGATGTCCCGACTCGAGCGCCGTGGCGCAGGTCTCGGGCGCCGTGGCGCAGGTCTCGGGCGCCGATGTCAGGGAGCCGAACGCCGGTCACCGAAGAATCGCCTGTGGATTCCTGTTGGCTGACCAACGTGGGCGGCGGCGTGTCACACGCGGGGCCGAGTGAGGACCGGCTGTTCTCAGTCCTCGAGATCGAGCGCGCGAAGCAGCGCACCGGGGCCGGTGACCGGAGCCTGACAGGCGAAGTCCGTGCACACGAAGGCAGCGGCCTGCTCGTCGACGGGTGTGTGGCCGGCTACGAACGGCGCCAGTCGGGTGATTTCATCGCCGTCTTTGCTGCCGGACTTCCCCAGCATCACGGTGCGTGGAAGGAATCGGGCTCGCAGCGCGTCAATTAGTGCCGCCGTCCCTGCAAGGTCATCGCCCTTGTCGCCCGTGCCCGCGATTGGACCGGGGGCGGCGATCACGACCTCGTGCGAGGGCCCGACTCGGAAGTCCAGGGCCATCAGCCACATCGTGTACGCGGACGGCATGCGGAGGATGGTGCGGGCGAAGGCAGCTTCCTGTCGGGCCGCCAGCTCCTCGAGAGATGGTTCTCCAGTGAGGCGCGCGAGCCGCAGGGTATTGTACCAGGCGACCGCATTTGCGGATGGTGTGGCACCGTCGTAGACCTCTTTCTGCCGGACGGGCAGATCCGAGGCGTCGGCCGCTGCGGTGAAGAAGCCGGCGGCATCCCCGTCCCAGGTGCGGTCAACCAGTTCCTGGTGCAGGCGGAGCGATTCGGCGAGCCAGCTTGGCTCGAAGGTCGCCTCGTACAACTCGATCAGGCCCCAGACGAGGAACGCATAGTCCGCCGCGGTGGCCTGGATGGCCGCCTCGCCGTCGCGATACCGGTGCAGCAACCTCCCTCTTTCATCCCGCAGGGTTTCGAGCAGGAACCCGGCCGCGCGCTCCGCCGCCTGCGTGTACCCGATCTCCGCGAACGTCCGTCCCGCCATGGCCATGGCGGCGATCATGAGGCCGTTCCAATCGGTGAGGATCTTGTCATCCTTCAGTGGGTGGATACGGGACTCGCGAGCCCCGAAAAGCATCGTGCGAGCTCGCTCGAGGCGGGCCCGCAGCGCCCCTTCCGCCTCACCGGAACCGGCGGAGAGTTGCCCGCCCTCGACGAGCTCCCGGGCGATCTCCGCGAGCGACTTCCGCAGGTGGGGGATGTTCTCGCCGCTGCGCTTCCCGGTCACCTCATCGGCGAAGTTCCCTCGCCTCTCGAGATTGTAGACGCGCCGGACGAGTGCCGCGTCTTCGTCTTCCAGGATCTCCTCCAGCTCATCCACGGTCCACAGGTAGAACTTACCCTCGCGACCCTCGCTGTCTGCGTCCTCGGCGGAATAGAAGCCGCCGGCCGGGTGCGTCATGTCGCGAAGGACGTACGCGAGGATTTCCTCTGCGACCCGGCGATACTCGGTGTGCTTCGTGACCAGCCACGTCTCGGTGTACGCCATCGCGAGGATCGCCTGGTCATAAAGCATCTTCTCGAAATGGGGGAGGAGCCACCGCGCATCGGTCGAGTAGCGGTGGAAGCCGAACCCGATGTGGTCGAAGACCCCACCCCGCCGCATGGCATGTAGCGTCTTCTCGACCATCTCCAGGGCGTGGGGCTCTCCGGTTCGGTCGTGATAGCGGAGCAGGAACAGGAACTGGTGCGGGGTCGGGAATTTCGGGGCGCCCCCGAATCCACCCTGTAGCCGGTCGAAGCGGTCGGCCAGCTCCTCGTAGCCCCGGCTCAACGTGTCCTCGCCGAGCGGGGATGTCCCGGCCGTCGATATCTGCGCGGCAGTCGACGGCAATCCGCGGCGTGTCCCCGGACGCTCGGCCTCTCGCACGGCAGCGAGTATCGACTCCGCCGACTGGAGCACCTCGCTCCTGCGCTGCTTCCACAGCCCGGTCAGATGCGGCAGGAGGTCGATCATCCCGAGCCGACCGCCCCGGCTCTCCTTCGGAAAGTAGGTGCCCGCGAAGAACGGCTTCTTGTCCGGCGTCATCACGACGGTGAGCGGCCATCCCCCGTGACCGGTGGTGAGCTGACAGACGGTCATGTACACGCCATCGATGTCGGGGCGCTCTTCGCGATCCAGCTTGATCGATACGAAATGGTCGTTCAGTAGCGCCGCCACTTCGTCGTCCTCGAAGGACTCGCGCTCCATCACGTGACACCAGTGACACGTGGAGTAGCCGATCGAGAGGAAGATCGGCTTGTCCTCGAGGCGTGCTGTCTCGAACGCCTCATCGCCCCACGGATACCACTCCACCGGGTTATGGGCGTGCTGGAGGAGGTAAGGGCTCTTCTCGCCCGCAAGGCGATTCGTGCGAGGCCGGGTAGCATCCGCCGGGACGCCATCGTGGTCGGTGCTCATCGTGGGATGTTAGAGGGCGTGGCCGTCTCCGGCCAACCAGTCGATGAGCTGTCGGTGCGCGGTGGTGTCCACCGCGCGGTGTCGAGTCGGCTCTTTCCTACCCGGAGACGACGCGGGCGGCGTTGAGCCGGTTTACCTCGTTGCCGGTACCGAGGCGCCCGTCGGCTCCCACCCCCCAGCAGAGCGCGGAGCCGTCCTGCAACACACCGCAAGTGTGCTCGGCTCCCACCGTCACGGTCACGAAGCTGGTGTGGCCGGTCACGATCGCGGGCTCGAGGCGGTCCAGCTCGTTACCGGTGCCGAGGCGCCCGTCGGCTCCCACCCCCCAGCAGTACGCATCCCCATCCGTCGTCACCGCACAGGTATGGGCTTCGCCGGCGCTGACCAGAGCGAAGGTAAGACCGCCGGGCACGATCGCCGGCTCGTTTCGATCCAGGCCGCTCCCGGTCCCCAGACGTCCGTCCGCTCCGTTCCCCCAGCAGTAGACGTCGCCGGCCTCCGTCACTCCACACGTGTGCTGCGTCCCCGCGCTCACGTGGGTGAACGTCAAGCCACCCGAGACCGCGGTCGGCTCCAGCTGGTCGATCGGGTTGCCCGTCCCCAGACGGCCGTCGTCTCCCTCTCCCCAACAGTATGCCACCCCGGCATCGGTCACGGCGCACGTGTGCGCCTTCCCGGCGCTTATCTGATCGAACGTGAAGCCGCCCAGCACCTGCGCGGGGTTCGCCCGGCCGAGCTCGTTCCCGATCCCGAGACGGCCGTTGGATCCGTCACCCCAGCAGTACGTCTCGCCGGTCGTGGCGATGCCACACGTGTGGGTATCGCCTGCGCTCACCCGGGTGAACCGTAGCGTCTCGGAGACGAGAGACGGCGTGACCCAGTCTTGCGTCAGACCGTTCCCGAGCCGCCCACCGTCCCCCTCTCCCCAACAGAAAGCCTCGCCGCCGGTCGCCACCGCGCACGTGTGGAGGGTCCCCCCGCTCAGGGACGCGAGGGTCCTGCCTCCGGCGATCTGAGTCGGGATGTGGCGATCGTCGAGCAGTCCCGTGCCGAGCTGGCCGACACCACCATCGCCCCAGCAGAAGTTCCCCCGATCGCTGATCCCGCAGGTGTGCGCTCCTCCCGCGGCCACCGTCGAGTACACGGCGGGCTGGGCACCCGGACCCGGCTGGAAGGGGGTGATCGCGTCTTCGGAGCAGGCCGACAGCGCGGCCGAGACAGCAAGGATTGCACACCACCCGGCAAGATGGTGCGGCGAACGGGCTCGTACGGACCGATAACCGCGCATGATCAGTCTCGCTGTTCTGGGCAGGTCTCTGCCGGACTCCTGCGGCGACCTGCATGGCGGTGTGGCCGAAGGGCGGGACCCTCTTCGCACAACCCGTCTTGGGCCAATAAACCGAATCAGGGCACTGAAAGGCAAGTGACGTGCCGTTGGGGAGATGCCGGACGGGAGTTGGCCCCCCAGGATTCGAACCTGGATTACCGGCTCCAAAGGCCGGGGTCTTGCCATTAGACGAGGGGCCAGCGCCGAAGGCCAGCCACGTAGGCCAGCCACGTAGGCCAACGACGTAGGCCAGCGACGGCAAGATGTAATCAGATCGTGTTGACCGTCAAACCTGGCCGGCGCCGGCTCACACGTGCACCGACCGCGGACTCGCGGCCATCCGGCGATCACCTATACCGGAAGCCTGGCCTCCAAGACGAGCCAGCCGGACTCGCGATCGAACCCGCTTCGCCGCATTCGATCGGCTGCATCCGCCCGGGTCGACGAGTCATGGAACACGCCGAACAGGGCAGAGCCCGAACCCGTCACTTGCGCCACGATCGCCCCCGCCTCGCGCAACGCCTGACGGCAATCCTCCAGCTCGGGATGACGGGCGAACAGCGGCCGCTCGAAGTCGTTTTGCGCCAGCCGCGCGAGCGTCTCCCACTCCGCGAGCCGTCTCGCACCCGGCAATACTCCGGCCTCGGACTCCAGCTCCCGCCCTATCGAGGCGACGGCCGCGTCGGTCGTCGGGCCGGTCGAAGCGCGACGGTGCTCGCGCAGCCACGCGTACGCGTCTCGAGTCGCCACGTGCAGCCGGGGAACGAGCACGAGGCCAGACCGCGGCGACGGGGGCTGGAGCGGGAGCAAGCGACGACCGCGTTCCCAACCCAGCGCCATCGGGACCCCGAGCAGCGCGAACGGGACGTCACTCCCGAGCTGTCCCCCGAGTCGCAGGAGCTCCGCTTCGCTCAGTGGCCGCCGGGCCCGCTGGTTCAGGAACCTGAGCACCGCCGCCGCATCGGCGCTGCCTCCACCCAGACCCGCGCCGGCCGGAATCCTCTTGTGCAACCGAATCAGAAGGCCGGCCCGCTCTCCGACGGCGCTCTGGAATGCCGCCGCCGCCCGCCAACAAAGGTTGTCGGGCCCCTCGGGAATCCCCGCTGCGGCATCTCCCTCCAGCTCGAGAGCCATTCCCCGGTCGGATTCGGAGATCTCGACGGTGTCGTGGAGATCCAGGCGCAGGAAGATGGTCTCGAGGGTGTGGTAGCCACCCTCGTCTCGCGAGAATACGCGAAGCCGGAGGTTGACTTTGGCGTGCGCGGGGAGGGTCATGCGCTTCCGTCGATCCCCTCCGCTTCTTTCGCTCCCGTGGTAACTCCGCTACCCGGGTCCGCGCCCCCGTCCCCCGCGCCCCCGTCCCCCGAGTCCACCGCCGCCTCGACGTATTCCTCGCTGTGGCCGAGCTCGTCTCGGGTGATCCCGAGTCTGTGCATGTACCACAGACCCATCAACGTCACCGGGATGAACGTCAGGATGTGATAGCCGGCTGCGAAGCTGATGGTCCGCGCCGGGGCGATGCTGTAGATCGACAGCGCGACCCGCGCCGCCGCCTCGAACGGCCCGAAGAAGCCGGGGCTGGATGGTATCGAGACGGCGAACCCGATGAGCGATTGCAGGAGGAGCGCTCCACCGATGCCCGGTCCCCGGATACCGAAGGCGAGGAATCCCAGATAGAACGACATCCCGTTCCACAGCCACACCACGAACGACCAGGCGATCGCCTGCGCGAACACGTGCGCGTGCCGGAGCGAGCCGAGACCGGCGATGAACGAAGCCAGCATCCCCGTGACCCTATCGGCCCCGCGCCGGGGCATCAGTCGGTGTGTCCAGCGCTCGGCGAGACGGAGAAACCAATTGGGGAACCGAACGAGGATCCCGAGGACGAGGAATCCCATGGCTATGATCACCATGGCGGTGATGGCGATCTGCTGCAGGCTCACAGGTCCGGCGCTCCCACCACCTCCGGGTAGAAGCAGCGCCGGGAGCAGGAAGGTGACGAGCACCAGCGCGTCCAGCAGACGCTCGACAACGAGCGAGGCGAACGCAGCGCTCATCCCCACCGGTTCGATGCGGGAGAGCGAGTAGGCGCGTGCAAACTCTCCCAGTCGTGCCGGCAGAAGGTTGTTCGCCATGAAGCCGATGCACACGGCGGCGAAGCGTGAACGGAACCCGAGGTCCGCTGCCGTCGGCCGGAGGAGTACCTGCCACCGGAGCGCGCGGAGCACGAACGTCCCCGTGGCCGCCGCGGTCATGGCGAGGAGGAACCACGGGTTCGCGCTCCGGAGGTGGGTCCAGAGCTCCGCGAAGGACACGTCGCGCAGAGCCCACCACAGGAGGGCCGCGGACAGGGCGAGGCCCGCGAGGATGGTGATGCGCCGGGAGCTCAGCGCGGAACTCCGGCGGTGGAGCGGGCCCGCAGCACCCGCTCCTTCATCTCCCGTACGGCCCGTTCGACGCCGACGAACACGGAACGGCTGATGATCGAATGGCCGATGTTGAGCTCCTCGCACTCGGGCAGGGCCGCGACCGGGTGGACGTTCTCGTACGTGAGACCGTGGCCCGCATGCACCGCCAGGCCGGCGGCACGAGCGTGACGCGCCGCCTCGGCGAGCCGTTCCAACTCGGCTCTGGCAGCCCGCGTACCGGGGGAGTTCGCGTACTCTCCCGTGTGCAGCTCGATCGCATCGGCGCCCAGCTCGGCGGATCTGTCGATCGCCTCGAGATCCGGGTCGATGAACAGCGAGACCCGGATTCCCGCCGCGCTCAGACGAGGGATCGCACCTCGCAGGCGCTCTTCGGATCCGGCCACATCCAGCCCACCCTCGGTCGTGACCTCCTGGCGGCTCTCGGGAACGAGCGTCACCTCGTAGGGGCGCCACTCTTCCGCGAGAGCGACGATCTCGTCGGCGGCGGCGAGCTCCAGGTTCACGAACGTTCTGACGGTCTCGAGGAGCAGGCGCACGTCACGATCCTGGATGTGACGCCGATCGTCGCGCAGGTGGACCGTGATGCCATCGGCGCCGCCGAGCTCCGCGAGCACGGCCGCGCGCACGGGATCCGGCTCATCCGCGCGCCTCGCCTGCCGGACCGTCGCGACGTGGTCCAGGTTCACGCACAGCCGGATTCCGGTCACCTCCGCAAACGCCTCACTCGTCATCCACGGCTCTCCCTTCCCCCGGGGACGACTCCCTCCCCTCGCCCACTCCCAGAAGCTCGCTCATCTGAGCCCGCACGTCATCGGGCAGCTGCGCCTCGAGCAACCGGAGCAGCTCGGCGCCGAGAAGACGATACAGGCTCCGAGCGCGGGGGTCGAGGGCTTCGAGATGACGCTCGATCGTCCCCACATCCCCCCGCGTGACCGGCCCGGTCGCTCCGGCGGCGAGTCCCGACGCCGCGAGGTTCTCGAGCGCCGAGCGGGCCAGAGGGAGCAGGTGTCGCAGGCCGATCTCGACGTCGGGTCGGTCAGGCCCACCCTGCTCGGACGCGTCGCCGCCGGTAGCGACGAGGCTCTCCTGGAGGTGGGCGCACGCGACGGCGAGGCACGCGACCAGGTAGTTGGAGCCGTACACGGCCGCGAGGTGATACAGAGACTTCGCGTTCGGGTCCACCAGGATCGATTCAGCGCCCAGGTCTTGTGCGAGCGACCGGACCCACGCGATCGCATCCGAGTCCCCTTCGACGCCGAACGTGATGAGGCGAAACGCGCCACGCCTGGGGCGGGAAAGGGCGATGATCGGGTGCCAGCTTGCGAGGGAGGCTCCGGAGGCGCGCAGCGACCCCAACGCATCACACGTGTGGAGGCCGCTCGTGTGGACCGCGTGCCTGACGGCCTCGGGGCCATGCGGGTGCAGCGCTTCACTCCATGCTGTAGCCACGGGACCGAGGTCGTCATCGGGCACACAGAATATGAGGCTGCCGCCCAGCGCTTCCTCGAAGAGCGGGGGATCCGGTACGAGCTTGCCGGGGAATACGGAGCGGTACGCGATGTCGGTCCGGGAGCCGAGCGACGGTGGGACCTCGCGGGCTCGGCCG
This sequence comes from Gemmatimonadota bacterium, assembly GCA_039588275.1. Classification (GTDB taxonomy): domain Bacteria; phylum Gemmatimonadota; class Gemmatimonadetes; order Palauibacterales; family Palauibacteraceae; genus JBDHAC01. The sequence goes on along the minus strand of JBDHAC010000068.1, from coordinate 8,259 downwards.
ATAACGGTGACGCGCTCGAAGCGGAGCGGAGTCGCCAGGTCCAACGCCAGCGAAAGCCCGACCCGCCCGGCTCCGATGATTGTCAGCTGACCGCTCATACTCGTTTCCTTGGGAGGCTGCGGAAGAACCCGCAAGCCTCCTCTGAGCGCGGCCGTCCTGGACCTACCGGCTCCTGGACGCGATCACGCGGCGTCGGCTCGGCTGACTTCGATTCCGTCTTGCGCCCGCCAGCGCCCGACCGTGGCTTCGGGCACCCGAGCGGTGAGGACAATACGTCCTTCGGCCATCTCGCGTTGCAGCACTTCGCCTTCCTGATACGCTTCCGCGAGAGTTCGCCCGTCCGCGGCGGGAAAGCTGACCCGAACCGTGGCCAGGCGCGAGCGGAAGATGTCGCGGAGCACCGCGCGCAGCTGCTCCAGCCCGTCTTCCTCCATGACGGAGCTGTAGACGTGGGGCCCGAGGAACGCTTCACAGCGCCGGCGCAGGTCCGCCTCCTCCGCGTGCGTCAACCGGTCCAGTTTGTTGAGGACGAGGAGGATCGGTCGATCGGCGGCGTCCGCCTCGGTCAATACCTCTTGTACCGCCTCCATCTGTTCCTCCCAGCCCGGTGACGAAGCGTCCACTATGTGGAGGAGCAGATCCGCATCGGTGACTTCCTCCAGCGTGGCGCGAAAGGAAGCGACCAGGTGGTGGGGCAGCTTGCGGATGAACCCGACCGTGTCCGTCACGAGAGCTTCCATCCCCTGCCCCAGGTCGCACACCCGGGTGGCGGAGTCCAGCGTCGCGAACAGGCGGTCTTCCACGAACACTTCGCTCCCTGAAAGTTCCCGCAGGATCGACGACTTTCCGGCGTTGGTGTAGCCCACGAGCGCCACGGTAAACGCCTCGCGACGCGCCTTCCGCTGGGTGTCCCGTGCACGCGAGATCTGCACGAGATCGCGCGTGAGGCGCGCGATACGGCGATCGATCAGCCGGCGGTCCGTCTCGATCTGCTGCTCACCCGGGCCTCGCGCGCCGATACCACCCTCCATGCGCGACAGGTGCGTCCACATGCGCTTGAGGCGGGTGCGGAGGTATCTGAGCTGGGCAAGCTCGACCTGGTGCTTCGCTTCCGCCGTGCGGGCCCGCAGAGCGAAGATGTCCAGGATGAGCTCCGTGCGGTCCATCGTGCGCGTCCCCAGGCTCGACTCGAGGTTGGAGCCCTGAGCCGGGGAGAGATCCTCGTCGAACAGCACCAGGGTCGCACCCTCGGAGCGGACTACTTCGCGCAATCGCTCGATCTTCCCGCGCCCGATGTAGGTGCCCGCGTGGGGAGCGCTCAGTCGCTGCACCACGACGGTCGCCACCTCCGCTCCCGCCGTCTCGGCCAGCCGGGCGAGCTCCGCGAGGTGCTCGTCGACCATCGCCTGAGGCATGTCGAGCGGCGGCGCCGCCACGAGCACGGCGCGCTCGGAGCGCCCCCGGAGGGGGGTCACGCTCGCGCGATCGGGGGCGGATTGGCTACGGCGTCCGGACCTATCTCTCATTCATCCTCCGCGGGCGGCGGGCCGGCACGCTCGGCGGCCACCCCGCTCATGCGTTCGCGCGCCTCCTTCTCCCACCCCCGATCCAGGGGCTTGTAGAAGCGGCGACCGGCCACGGCATCGGGCAAGTACGTTTGCGGTGCGACCCCCGATTCATACGCGTGATCGTACCGATAGTCCCGCCCATAGCCCAAGTCACGCATGAGCTTGGTCGGCGCGTTTCGGAGATGGAGCGGCACGGGCTCGGCGGGCGTTTCGCGAGCGGCCCCACGCGCGGCGCCAAACGCTTCGTACACCGAGTTCGACTTCGGAGCCAGCGCGAGGTAGGTGGCTGCCTGCGCGAGCGCGAGGTCGCCTTCGGGGGATCCCAGGAAGTGGTACGCGTCGCGAGCGGCTACGCATATCGACAAGGCCGTGGGATCCGCGAGTCCGACATCCTCGGTCGCCATGCGCACGAGGCGGCGCGCCAGATACATGGGATCCTCACCCGCCTCCAGCATGCGTGACAGCCAGTACAGGGCCCCATCGGGGTCGGAGCCGCGCACCGCCTTGTGCAGCGCCGAGATCAGGTTGTAGTGCTCCTCGCCCGACTTGTCGTAACGCGCGTACCGCTTCTGGAGCGCGGCTTCCACGTGCGATACCTCGACCTCGCGATCGCCCGCGAGCTCGACCGCGGTCTCGAGCGCGTTGAGGGCTCGGCGCGCGTCGCCGTCGGCCTCGGTCGCGATCCGGCTCAGGGCCTCGACCGAGATCGATGTCCGGCGCGCACCCAAGCCGCGGCTGTCGTCCGCCAGCGCGCGGCGGCAAATCTCCTCCAATTCGTCCGGACTGAGCGGGGACAGGACGAGCACGCGCGTTCGACTCAACAGGGGTCCGACCACTTCGAAGCTGGGATTCTCCGTCGTCGCTCCGATCAGTGTGACGGTCCCGCGCTCGACGTGTGGGAGCAGCGCATCCTGTTGAGCGCGGTTGAAGCGGTGGATCTCGTCCACGAACAAGACCGTGCCGCGCCCGTTGGCTCCGCGTCGCTCGCGCGCCTCGGCGATCACCTGACGGACGCGCGGGATTCCTTCGGTCACGGCGCTGAATGGAACGAACGTGGCGTGCGCGCGGGCGGCCAGCAGACCCGCCAGGGTCGTCTTCCCACTCCCCGGAGGACCCCACAGGATGAGGCTCGGGACCCGACCGGACTCGATCAGCTCGCGGAGCGGACGGCCGGGGCCCACGAGGTCCTCCTGACCGACGAACTCATCGAGCGATCGCGGTCGCATGCGGGCGGCGAGCGGCGCCGAGAGGTCGAGCGATGCCGACACTCCGACTGCCGGCTCGTCGCGCGGCGCCCGGCCGCCCGGGGTAGCGCGGCCCGCCGCGTCCTCGGGGAAAAGGCTCGGCTCGTCAGGCATGTTCGGACTCGCGCCCGAGCAGCCCTCCCGGCTCGATCAACGCCCGAGCGCGCGCCGCGAGCGCGGCCGGCTCGTTGAGGTCCGGGTCTTCAAGCACCTGCGCATGCAGCTCGTCCAACAGCAGCCCGATCAACGGACCCCTCGGGACACCGAGCGCGAGGAGCTCGTCGCCTCCGATCGCGAGGTCGGCCAGCGTCAGCGGCGGGGCGGTCAACATCTCGTCGTGCACGCTGCGCCAGGCGGCAACGAGATAGGCCTGCATCTGCGGCTCCGCGCTCGCCCTGGCATCCGCGAAGTGGAGACGGAACAGATCCGGCACCGCATCGCGGCCCACCTCCGCCAGCCACTGGCGGAGCTGGGCGGCCGAGTCCATCGGACCGATGAACGGCTGATAGTGACGCAGCAGGTGGAGAACCCGACGGGCGTCGGCGTTCGAGAACTTCAGCCGGTCGAGCAGCGGCTTTGCCCGGTCCGTTCGCCCCTCGCCATCCTCCCCGATCGGGAGCAGCCAGCGCGCGCATCGGAGGATCGCTCGGTGCGGCGGGATCACATCGACGGCCTTCAGGACTCGCGGCCACACCTCCGGATCCGCCGCTACCGCCTGGAGCTCCGGGTACCACGCCGAGAGCGCGCCTGCCTCGCCGTACAGGCTCAAGGCACTCGATGGCACCGGGTCATCCAGCACCTTGAAGAGCTCCTCCCGCACGCGCTCAGCCGACAGCCGCTCGAGCCCGGGCACGGCCTGCTCCAGCGCGTCCCGCGTTGGCGGATCGATCTCGAGGGACAGATGCCCCGCGAAGCGGAGGCCGCGGAGGACCCGCAGGTAGTCCTCGGCGAACCGGGCGGCCGGATCGCCCACCGCGCGAAGCACGCCTCGTGCGAGATCGGCGTGACCGTCGAACGGGTCACGCCATTCGTCCGTCGCCGGTCGCCAGGCCATCGCGTTGATGGTGAAGTCGCGGCGCGCGAGATCTTCCTCGATCGTGTCGGCGAACGAAACGACCGCATGGCGGCCGTCCGTCTCGACATCGAGGCGGAACGTGGTCACCTCGTACATGGCACCGTCGCGTGCGAGCACGCCGATCGTGCCGTGCTCGATGCCGATCGGCACGGTGCGCTGGAAGATGCGCCGCACGTCGTCCGGACGCGCGCTCGTGGCCACGTCCCAATCCCGGTCGCGCGCGGAGGGGTTGCGCAGAGCGCCTCCCACGGCCCACGCCTCGAACCCGTGCGACTCCAGCGTGTCGGCCACCCACTTGAAGTCGGCCGGAGGGTCGAGTGCGGGTCGATCGCTTCCGTCAGTCATCCGCGGATCTGCGCGTCCATCGCCTCAGCCGCAGAGGACGCTGCCTCCGTTCACGTTCACGACCTCCCCGGTCAGGTGCCGGGCGAGATCGCTGAGGAGGAAGCAGATCGGTCCGGCAACATCCTCCGCCGTAGCCACGCGGCGGAGAGGAATCTCGGAGATGACGCGTTCCAGTGCCGGCGTTCGCAAGACCGAAGCGCTCATGTCCGTGTCCACCCACCCCGGGGCCACCGCGTTGACGGTGATCCCCCTGGGTCCGAGCTCCGTCGCGATGGACTTGCAGAACGAGTTGATCGCCCCTTTCGTCGCCGCGTAGTGGCTGTGTTCGGCCTCGCCGCGCTGAGCGGCCGTCGAGGAGAGCAGGACGACGCGACCCCCCTCACCCATGCGCTTCACCGCAGCGCGCGTCGTCAGATAGATCGAGGTGAGGTTCACGTCGACCATCTCCCGCCATTGGCGCGGTCCCAGCTCCGACAGCGGAGTCGCGGCGGAGTTCCACACGCCCGCGTTTCCGACAAAACCATCCAGTCCGCCGAACTCGACATCTACCCGGGCGAACAGGCGCTCGACGTCGGCTTCGTGGCTCAGATCGCCCGCCTCGCTCCACAGCTTCACCTCGCAGGGTGCCGCTTCGCACGCGGCGCGGGCGTCCTCCACCGCGCGCTCGGCCTCCTCGTGCGCGCTGTGGTACGAGAGGCCGACCGACGCCCCCGCCTCGGCGAGGCTCACCACGGTGGCCCGGCCGATCCCGCGCGAGCCGCCGGTAACGAGCACCCGCCTTCCGGCCAGCCCGGGGAGTCGGAGGCGCGCTACTCGGCCGGACATTCGATCGCGGCGATGCGGCCCCCGAGAGCACCCCGAGGACCCATTCGCTCGGCAAGGCTCTCGGCCAGCGTCGCGCTGCCGCCCACCGCCGGGTCGGCGGCAGCTTCGAACGCGTAAGTCAGCAACGCGTCCGCCGAGAGCAACCTGAGGGCCGTGCGCCGGTCACGTTCCGTGGCCCCGAGGACCGAGTCCAGCTCCGCGAGTGCCGCATCGGCGAGGGCGTCCGCCAGCGTTCCCGTGGAGTCAGACACGACCGCCCCGAGTGCGGCCCGTATCGCGGCCGCCAGCTCTTCCGGAACGTCGCCGAGGCGAGATTCCAGCCAACCTCGGGCGTTCGCGCCCGACCGATCCGTCATCATGGAATCGGCACTCACGACGAGAGCTCGGGCACGCGCTCGACGGCCCAAACCCGCGCCTCCTCGAGGGCCTCGTCGACGCGAGCCGGATCGCCGACCCCTCCCTGAGCGAAGTGCGGCCGCCCGCCACCGCCCGATCCCGTCACAGCGCTCGACACCCGCACGAGATCGCCGGCTTTGAGCCCGCTCCGGATGAGGTCGTCCGTGACGACCGACACGAAGGCCTCCCGTTCTTCGTCGGGCACGACGACGTGGATGACCGCGGCTCCGGAGTCCAGGCGGGCCCGGATGAGATCGCCCAGCTCTCCGAGGTCGGCTCCAGCGGGTAGCTCCACCCGCCCGGAAACGAACCGGCTTCCATCCTGTCCCGCGCCCGCCAGCAGTTCCTGGACGACATCGGCCGCGGCCTCGCCGCGCCGCGAGGAGACCGTGCGTTCCAGCTGATCTCGTTCCTCCAGCAGCCGCTTGACGCGGTGCGACAGCTCATGCTCCGGAACTCCGAGGCGCCCCGCCAGATCCGAGATCAGGCGGTCCCGATCCACGACCCAGCGGTACGCCTCGCTACCGGTAATCGCTTCGACCCTGCGGATTCCGGCCGCCACGCCCGTCTCGGACACCAGCTTGAAGAGGCCGATCTGCCCCGTGCTGCGGACGTGCGTCCCTCCGCACAGCTCCAGGCTCACGTCGGGGACCACGATGGTGCGCACGACGTCCCCGTACTTCTCGCCGAACAGCGCCATCGCTCCGGCCTCGATCGCGTCGGTGTAGGCGCGCTCCTCCGCGCGAACGACCGAATTGGCGAGAATCCACTCGTTCACCCGCGTCTCGACGGCATCCTGTTCCTCGACGGTCAGCGGCCCACGGTGACTGAAGTCGAAACGCAAGCGGTCCGGGGCGACGAGCGAGCCCGCCTGGTGGACGTGCTCGCCCAGGAGCGAGCGCAATGCGGCGTGAAGCAGGTGGGTGGCCGTGTGGTTTCGCTCCGTCTCGCGGCGTAGCGACTCGTCCACCTCCGCCTCGACCGCTCCGGCATCTTCGGGCACGATGCCCTCGGAGACGGGTCCCGCGACGATGGTCTGGCCCGCGTCGTTCTTGAACACGCGCTCGATCCGAACCGCCCAGCCCTCGCCCCGGACCCAGCCCGTGTCGCTCACCTGTCCGCCGCTCTCCGCATAGAACGGATCGTGCGCCAGGATGAAGGCGTGCTCGCCATCGACCGGGGCGTGTGCCGATATCGTCGTGGACGCCTCGAGCGTCTCGTAGCCGACGAACTCGTGCGCGCCCTCGGGCGCCTGCAGGGTGCTCGCCAACTTCTCGTCTACCTCCGCGTGCGCCGCATCCGATGGCCCCACGGCCTCGCGCGATCGAGCTCGCTGCTCCTCGAGGGCCGTCTCGAAGCCCGGGATGTCCACGTCGTATCCGCGCTCCGCGGCCATCAGCTGAGTGAGGTCGAGCGGTACGCCGTAAGTATCGGACAGCTTGAACACCTCGCGACCGCTGATCGTCCCGGAGCCGCCCTCCGGCGCCAGCTCATCGAAGCGGGCCATCGCCTCGTCGATGGTGGACAGGAAGCGCTCCTCCTCCGCTCGTGTCGTGCCGATCAGGTGCTCCCGGCGTGCATCCAATTCCGGGTAGGTGGCGGCCATCTCGTCGGCGACCGTATCGACGAGAGCGTGGAGCATCGGATCGCGGTGCCCCAGCAGCCAGTAGTGTCGCACGGCGCGGCGCAGGATCCGCCGCAGTACATATCCACGCTTCTCGTTCGAGGGGAAGACGCCATCCGCGAGCAGAAAAGCCACCGCCCGCGCGTGGTCGGCGAGGACGCGGAACGGCAGTCCATCATCCCAGCGTTCGGGCTCGAAGGAATACTCCACACCCAGCAGTTCTTCGGCCTGCTCGATCAACGGCAGGAAGAGGTCGGTGTGGAAGTTGGTGCGCTTCCCCTGCAGAATCGCGGCGATGCGCTCGAGTCCGGCCCCGGTATCGATCGAGGGAGCGGGCAGCGGCGTGTCGGTCCCATCTCCGGACCGGTCGAACTGCATGAAGACCAGGTTCCAGATCTCCATGAACTGGTCCGCCTCGCCGGCCGCGAGGAGCTCCTCGTCGGTGAGCGAGCCGCCGGGCTCGGCCCGTAGATCGTAATGCACCTCCGAGCACGGACCGCAGGGGCCCGTATCCCCCATCTGCCAGAAGTTCTCCTTGTCGCCGAGCCGCTTCACCCGGTCCGGCGGGATGGGCGTCAGCCCGGTCCACAGACGATGCGCCTCATCGTCTGAGTGGTGCACCGTGGCCCAGATTCGGTCGGGCTCGAGACCCAGCTCCTCGGTGATGAATTCCCACGCGTACGAGATCGCTTCGGCCTTGAAGTAGTCACCGAACGAGAAGTTCCCGAGCATCTCGAAGAAGGTGTGGTGCCGGGCCGTGCTTCCGACCTCCTCGAGATCGTTGTGCTTGCCCGATACTCGCAGGCACTTCTGGGCCGTGACGGCGCGCGGGCCGGGGCTCTCCTGCTCACCCAGGAAGATGCGCTTGAACTGCACCATGCCCGCGTTGGTGAACATGAGTGTGGGGTCGTCGGCGGGAACGAGCGGCCCGCTCGGCAGATGCAGGTGCCCGTTGCGCTCGAAGTAGCCGATGAAGCGGGATCTGATCTCGTCGGTTCTCATCACTCTAGCAGGCTGCTGAAGAACCCCAGCGGGCCGCCGTAACCCGCCGGGCGCATGGGGGTTGTGGCCGAATGCGGCGTCTCTCCTCGTCGACGATGCTCAGGTATCGCCTTCCTCCTCGTTCCTTGTCTTCGACTCACAAGACGGGTACCCACCGCAGGTGGGTGGCGCGCGACCCAC
>JBDHAC010000067.1:0-17288 GCA_039588275.1 Gemmatimonadota bacterium | reverse complement strand
GTCGAAGTCCGGGTGTCGGACGACGAAGTTCACCGGGTTCCCAAACCCGAACGCGGGCGGGTTGCTGGCAAAGGCGAACACGCCCGGGATCCCGAACAGCTGCGGGCGCACCTCTGCGAGGATCTCCTCGACGCCCCGTTCTCGTTCGTCGATGTCGACCAGCTTCACGAACGCGATGCCGCTGGAGACGGGGACGAACCCCCCGACCAGACTGAAGTACTGGTCCACCTCCGGCGTGCGCGCGAGCACGGCCTCGACCTGTCGCTGGTAGCTGTCGGTGTACTCGAGCGTCGATCCCTCCGGACCGACGGTGAAGATGATGAAGAAGTCGCGGTCCTCGGGTGGTACGAACTCGCGCTCCAGCTGGTTGAAGACGACGACCGCGAGCGCGATCGAGGCCACACCCGCGGCGACTACGGTCTTGCGGTGCCCGAGGGCCCAACGCAGCGCCACTCCGTACCCGTTGGCGACGGCCTGGAAGCCGCGCTCGAGCGAGTTGTACACGCGCCCGTGGGAACGCCGCACGCGAAGGATCTTCGCGCACAGCATGGGCGTCAGGCTCAGCGCGACGAACGAGGAGACCACGACGGCCCCGGCCATCGCGATCCCGAACTCGTTGAACAGCCGCCCCGTGGTCCCCTGCAGGAACGCGAGGGGCGAGAACACGGCGACCAGTGCCACCGTGGTGGCGATCACGGCGAACGCGATCTCGCGCGTCCCGTGCAGCGCGGCGGTGGTCGGGTCCTCCCCCAGCTCGTCCTGGTGCCGGAACGCGTTCTCCATCACGATGATCGCGTCGTCCACCACGATCCCGATCGCGAGGATGAGCGCGAGCAGCGTCAGGTTGTTGATCGTAAACCCGAGTATGTACATGAGCCCGAACGCCGCCACGACCGACGTCGGGATGGCGAGCCCTGGGATCAAGGTGCCACGCAGGTTGCGCAGGAAGACGAAGATGATGAACACCACGAGGATCCCCGCCAGGATCAGCGTGTCCTCCGCCTCGCGGATCGAGGTGCGCACGAAGTCGGCCCCGTCGAAGGCGAGGTCCAGCGACACGCCCGGCGGCAACGAAGCCTGGATGGCGGGGAGCTCCCCCCGGATCCCGTCCGACACCTCGATCAGGTTGGCCTTCGACTGCCGGACGACCCCGACCGCGACCGCGGTGATCCCGTTGAAGCGCAACGCGCTGCGGTAATCCTCCGGCCCCAGCTCCACCCGGGCCACGTCGCTGAGCCGCACGACCTGTCCGTTCTGCGTCGAGACGACCATGCGGCCGAATTCCCCGGCGGTCTTGAGCTCGCCCAGAGAGCGCACCGTGAACTCGCGCCGCTGCGACTCGATCCGGCCGGCCGGCACCTCCACGTTGCGACTCCGGATCGCCGCCTCGACGTCCTGCACCGTGAGCCCGCGGGCGGCTAGCTCCGCGGCCCTGAGCCACACGCGCATCGAGTAGCGGCGCTCGCCGAACACCTGCGCGCTCCCCACGCCGGGCAGGCTCTGGAGGCGGGTCTTCACCTGCCGATCGCCAATGTCTGACAGCTGCATCAGCGTGTAGTTCTCGCCCGAGAGCGCGAGCCAGAAGAACGGCTGCGCGTCGTTGTCCACCTTCGCGACCACGGGCTCCAGGATGTCCTGTGGGAGCCGGCCCCGGACGCGGGCGACCTTGTCGCGCACGTCCTGCGCTGCCGCCTCGAGTTCGCGCGTGAGGTGGAACTCGATCGTGATGTTCGCCGATTGCTCGGCGCTCGCGCTCGTCAACGTCCGGATCCCCTCGATGGTCGCGAGCTCTTCCTCGAGGATGTCCGTGATCGTCGACTCGATGACGCGCGGGTTCGCACCGGGTAACACGACGCTCACCGAGATGATCGGCGAGTCGGTGTCCGGATACTCGCGCACGGACAGTCGCCCGAAGGCGATGGCGCCGAACAGGACGAGCGCCGTGCTCATCATGCTGGCGAGAACGGGCCGGCGAATCGATATGTCCGAAAGCTTCACGTTAGTTCACCGCTGGTTCGAGCTCAGAGAGTCCCCTTGGAACCCCGTTTGACGCTGCGAGATCCCGGTCGATGCGTGCGGGATCGGGCCACCTGAGGACGACGTATGCCATACGCCAAATTCGACACGAAAGTTCTGCCTGACGAACCGGCGTCGTGACCGGCACGGTAGGCGTGCGTGAGCGAGTATCCAACGGGGAAATCGCGAACAGGGCGGATTCCAGCGCGAACGGCCGCTTCGGGCTGCGAGTGGCGGCCGGGCGACCGCTTCGACCGGCGGCGTCGAGTCCTACGCGACCAGGCTGCGGAGCACGCGCGAGCCGGCCCGACTGGCGATTACGGAGGAGTCGTCGTCGAGACGGACGAGGAGGCGTCGGTCATCGTAGGGCTCGAGCGCGACGAGATGGTCGAGGTTCACGATGTGCGACCGGTGCACGCGGAGGAAGCGTCGCGGATCGAGACGCGCTTCCAGGTCGACGAGCGTGACGCCGAGCAGGAAGTCCTCCTGGGCCGTCTTCAGGGTGACGTAGCTCCGCCCCGCCTCGATGCGAACCACGGAATCCACGGGAACAGGGACGATCTTGCGGCCCTTGCGTGCGAAGATCCTGTCGACGGGACCTTCGCGCAGCGCCCGCGCCGCCCGCTCGACGGCCGATTCGGTCCACCGCTCATCCGCCAGGTGCTCGCGGACCCGGGTCAGCGTGTCCTCGAACCGCTTGCGGCCGAACGGCTTGACCAGGTAATCGGTCGCCCCGAGCTCGAAAGCGGTCACCGCGTGCTCGTCGTACGCTGTGGTGAACACGACGGCAGGCCGGTGCGTGATCTCTTCGAGCACCTCGATCCCGTTGAGCTCGGGCATCTGTACATCCAGGAACAGGAGATCGGGTTCCAGCTTCTGGATCAGCCGCACCGCGGTTCGGCCGTCGCGCGCCTCGCCGACGACCTCGATCCAGTCCACCTCGGCCAGAAGCTCGTGCAGGGATTGAAGCGCGAGCGGCTCGTCTTCGACCAGCAGCGCGCGAATCACGGGTTCCTCGCGGCGTGAGGGTCGGCCCCCGCCTCGGTGGGCCCGGTCCGAACGGTGTCATCCGCCAGCCCCGCACCGCCGTCATCGGGGTGAGCTTCGCTGTCGAGCGGGAGCCGGAGGGAGACATGGAAGCCGCCACCCGGACTCGTTTCGATCCGCAGCTCCGCGCGGTCCTCGTAGAGAGCCGTCAGCCTCTGTCGCAGGAGACGGAGACCCTGGCCCGACGATGCGTCCACGGCGCGAAGGTCGTTACCCGGTCCATCATCGCTCACGTGCAGTTCGAGGTGGCTGCCCGCCGTCGTCCCGGTGATGGCGATCGTGCCCCCATCCGCGCGTGGGGCCACGGCGTGGCGCACCGCGTTCTCGACCAGCGGTTGGAGCGTGAAGACCGGGACCGGTGCATCCATGGCCGCCGGATCTATCTCGTGTCGAACGCGCAATCGGTCCCCCAGGCGGAGCGACTCTAGCGCGAGGTAGTTCTCGGCGAACCGCCACTCCTCCTCGAGCGGGACCTCGTCGACCTGGGAGCGCTGTAGACGGGAAGCGTATCGGATGAGCGCCGCTACTTCCTCGATCGCCTGTTCGGCCCGCTCCGGATCGGTGCGCACCAGCGCGATGAGGGAATGCAATGTGTTGAACACGAAGTGCGGGTTGAATCGTGCCCGGAGTGCCTCGAGCTCGGCTCGCGCCCGCAGGGCCTCGGCCCGGGCAGTACGCCGCTCGTGGACGCGGAGCCTCGCGGACGAGACGATCGCCTGTTGCACGCTGGCGAGGACCACGAACGCCAGCACGTTCATGATGGACCGCCACACGAGGACGACGAGGTTGAACGTCCACTCGGTGCGGCTCGCGTATAACGGTCGGAGGAGCAGGAACACCAACTCCGTGCCCAGCGTGGCCAACGCGACGAAGCCGAGACACGTCCCTACCGTCGCCGCGAGCCGAAACCAGGCACCGGATCCGGTCCAGCGGCTCGGTATCTGGAATCGAAGGAGGGCGATGCCCAGCAGGCCCGGCACGATGACGTTCCCGACCGCGCCGAGCACGGCCATGTCGACGTCGACCCCCTCCGAGGCGACACCGAAGCCGAACAGCCCAGCGTACGCGACCCAGGCGGCGGTGTATACGGCCCAGAAGCGCCGGGTGCGCAACGCGGGGACGGGGAACGACTCTCCGGCGTTCAGAGGGGAATCGGCCCCACCCGACGATATGGAGCTTCGCATTCGCTCAGTATTCGATCGGAGCGGGGAGTATGCCAGGTCACGTCCCGGCCAACGGGCGCACGGAGCCCCCGAGCGGGCCGACACGGGTGCCGGTGGCATCCCCCCGGGGGTCGTTCCGGAGTCGTCGTGGAGATCGGAGTAGAAAGAGCCCCCGGCTTCACCGCGCGGGCAATGGACTCAACGCGTGGCGAACCGGGTGCGAGCGAGGTCCGTGAGATCTGATTCGGAGAGGTCAGAGACGAGCGCGTGCTCGAAGCGGCCGTCCGACCAGCTCACGACCTGCACGCCGGCCTCTGAGCCGGACCGTACATCCGACGGCTTCACCGTCTCACCGGCAACCGGAACCAGGTAGTGCGCGATGGTGCGCCCCTCGATCTCGTACTCGACCATCGCCGCGCGCTCGCCCTCGATGAGACAGATCATCGCCCGGTTCATGCGGCCGGCTTCGAGGGCGATCGGCTCCACATGGATGCCGAGCTCGCGCATGAAGAAGGCCGTCACGGCCTCCGGCTCCGGGAACTCGACGACGTCGGCCTCGACCGCCCGACTGAGAAAATCCTGGACGTAGGTCCCTTCCGCCGCCTCACCGCGCGTCGCTGTTTCGTTTCCAGGCGTACCTAACAGCCCGACCCCTATCAGGAGTACGACCGCAGCGGCCGCTCCCAACGGCACCAGACGGGACAGCCAAGCGGGGGAAGAGGGCTCGGAGCGCGATCCGGGCCCCAGCGCCCGCTCGCGTGCGAGGGCGTCGAACACCCGCTCACGCAAAGCCTGTGGCGCGTGCACCTGAACGCCCTGGCGTCGAAGCGTCGCCGTTATGGCCGCATCCCGGCGGAAGAACGCCTGGCACGCCGGGCAGCGCTCCAGGTGAACGCGAGCCTCCTCCTCGCCCTCTACGTACTCCCGCGGTCGATCCATCGGCCACAGGAGCTCGCGGACCTCGTCGCACTCGGAGGTTCGACGCGCGTTCTCAGGCACCGCCAAGCCCTCCCCAACCGAGCTTCGAGTCGTCCGCGCTCACTTCCCGCTGCAACGCGATCGCGAGGCGGGCCTGAAGCTCGCGTCGTGCCCGAAGGAGCGTGTCGCGCAGCTCAATCGGATTCAGCCCTACCACGGCGGACGTCTCCGCGTAGCTGAACCCCATCACGTTGACCAGCCACAGGACGGTCCGCTCGAGCAGACCGAGTTGCCCCATGGCAGATCTGATCAGGTGACCCAGCCGGTCGGAGTCGCCGGCCTCCAGGGCGCTCATTCCCCGGAGCATGGCGTCCACGTCGCTCTCCGACGAGTGGGTGAATCGCTCCAGCGCATCGGGCGACCGGACCGGCTCATCCTCCGGCCATCCGCCCGTCCCGTCCAGATAGTCCAGATACTGCTTCACCATGCGCCCTACAATCCACTTACCGAAATCTCCGTCGACCTCCGAACGAGCGTAGACCCGAGAGGCATCCACCACGACGCTCACCACGAGCGAATCGGCTCTGTCGGGGTTTCCCGTCAGGAGCCGAGCGCCATCCGAGAGTGCGTTCAGCGAACGGCTGACCCTCTCCTCGAACGTCTCTGTTGCCTTCACCGCTCGCCGAGCCTCCCGGTCTCATGATCTCACGTCGGCGTGACCTTCACGCTCGCACTTGAAGAACGCTTCCAGGATCGCGTCGGTTCAACCGAACCGGTGCTCGTGGCGTAAGGGACCCACCGAACGAAAGAGGGGGGCCCAGCCCCCCTCTTCCCGGTCTCGACCGAGGGCCACGCCCTCGGAGTCGGATGATCGCGGGTGGCTAGTAACCCGCCTTTTCGATCTTCTGTACGATGATCGAACGCGCGCCCGCGCGCTCCACGACCGGGCCCGTAACCGCGACTTTCTGCTCGGCGAACTCGATCAGCTTTTCGTTCTGACCGGTGCTGGGCATGCCCATGCCCGTGGGCAGCAGGATGCCACCGTCGTCCGTGAGGAACACGAGGGGCACGCCGGCCTTGGCGCAAACCTCGGTGCACATCTTGTGATCGTCGCCCGTCAGCCCGGCGTTGATGTAACACGCCATGTCGATGACCTTTGCGGTCACCGTCTGGGGCTCAGGCATCTCCATCTCCTGCGCCTGCACCGGCGATGCGATCAAAGCACCGGCGGCGGCCACGGCGGCCAGGGTTAGCCCCTTCGACTTCATCCGTCCTCCTTCGGGTGTCAGTCCCACGGTCTTCGGCCTTCTCGGTAGCCGATTCATCCTGTTCGTAATCGTCACAACAAGGAGCCCCGGGATTCGGTTCCCAGGGCCACGTCGGTTCATTCGTGCTCGTGACCGGAGTCCTCACCCGCGTGACCGGAGCGCTCACCCGGCTCGTCCACGGTGACGCGCTCCATCTCCCGCTCGAGCGTCGAGGTCAGCAGCTCCCAGCTCTCCTGGCTGCCGAACCCGTAGATCTCCTCGACGACACGGCCGCGGTAGTCCACGATCAGGGTGTACGGTAGGCCGATGTAGTTCAGGTGTCCCTGGATCTCGCCGTGACCGAGGAAGAGCGGGAACGGGAGTTCCATCGGATCAGCGAACCCGCGGGCCGCCGCCTCGTCCACATCATCCGACAGTGCCAGGAATTCGACCCGCTCACGGTCGAGCGTCTCGTAGTATTTCTTGAGCCGGGGAAGCTCCTCGCGGCATGGACCGCACCAGCTGGCCCACACGTTCACGAGCAACGCCTTCCCTCTGTAATCGGCGAACGCCGCCGTTTTGCCGGCGAACGTCTCGAAGGAGAAGGCCGGGAGCGGAGCCCGCTCCGGCGCTGGCGCGGACGCGTCGATCGCCTCGGCATCGGCCAGATAGACGCGCCCCCCCTCGTCCGCGGCCAACGTCGCCCACGCCGCGGGCATGGTGGTGGCCCGAAGCAGGCGGCCGGTAGCCGGATCGTAGACCTCGATTCGGCGCACCGCATCCTTCTCCGCCTCCTGTCCGGGCTGGGCGGGCGGGTCCGTGGCGGTGAGGGCGTACAGCAGGCGGTCCGGGCCCACCGCCAGCGCCTGAGTGACGGGACGCAGGCGGACCACCTGCCCGTCCTCAGGGCCGAGCTGGATCCCGTCCACCGTCTCGAAGGGAAGCGACCGGCGTACCCGCCACAGCAAATCGCCCTCCGCCGTGTACGCGCGGATCTCGTTTCGGAGCAGATGCGCGAAGTAGGCCCGCCCCTCGGGACCGATGGCGATCGAGCCCGCGTTCGCGAGCCGATTCCACATCGGTGCTGCCGACGCCTCGATGGCGGCGATCCCCACGCCCTCGCCCGCCAGGGGGTCGAACCGATAGAGCAGCGGCTGCTCGGCGTCCGTCGGCTCGAAGCCGAGGATATACGGCGAGCGCGCCGCCCACAGGTAGCCATCCGAGTCGGCGCGCACGTTGCCATTCATCACGGGAGGCTCCGCCGCACCGACGTACGACCCGCTCTCGTCGAAGTAGAGCAGGCCCGCAGGGTGCTCAACATCCACGACGAACACGGCCCCCTCCGACGTTGGTGCAACCGAGAGCGGCAGGCCCAAGGGACCCTGCTCGGGATTCGGACCGCCCACGGTTCGGGTCACCCTGAGGCGGTCGTCGATCACGAGGACGCGGCTGCCATCCGCGTCGGCGACGTACGCGGCGTTCTGCCCATCGCGGGCGACCCCGCGGCCGCGATAGAACAGGAGAGAGAGCCGTTCATCTTCGGGGAGAGGATGGACGTACAACGACTCGCTCGGCGTGGTGTATTCGAGGAAGCCGGGCTCGACGGTGACCGGCGGCCGTTCGTCGGGATACGGGCCTGCCGCCGGCAGGTCCGGGACGTCACGACAGCCCGTTACGGCTCCCGCGGTCAGCAGGGCGATCAGGAGAGTTGCCGTGTGGTCGCCGAATCTCCCGGAGCCCCATCGCTGAAGCATGTGTCTCATCGCTGAGTCTCTTGTCCGTGTGCCATGTCAGGGCGGCCCGTCCACCGTGTCCCGAACCGGACTCCGACCCCTCCGATTCGAGGGGTGTACCGGCCTATCCACGTCGACCGATCGAGAACGCGGGTAGCTTGACGAGGGTTCCCCTGCGAAACGCTCAGTTCGGGCGGGCGGGTTCCACATCCTCGAGCGCGGCCGCTCGAAGGGCTTCCGTGAGCGGGGCGAGCGGCGCTCCGATGGAAGCCTGTGTTGGTGGCGACCAGACCTCCGTGGCGGGCTGGAACTTGGCCCACGCGAACCAGAAAGAGACGTGCGCGTCCCGAACCGGCTCGAGTCGCTCCCCATCCAGCGGGCCTTCGATCGCCTGCCCGTCGAACACCCAGATCGAACCGGTCTCCTGGTCGACCCGCTCGCCGTTCTCGACGCGGAAGGTGAGCTCCTGCCCGTTCACCGCCGATCGGTACGCCACGGCGCCTCGGAAGAGCGAGTTCCAGAAGACGACGATCGGCTCGCCCGCCACGGTGACGTTCTCGGCCCACACCGCGACGCCCTCCGCGGCCGCGGTCTGGCCCAATCCCGAGAGCGCGAGCGCGATGCCGCCGGCCCCCGACGAAACGCCGAGCACACGCTCCTTTGCCGGAAGGCGAGGATCTACGCTCCCGACCGGATACAGAAAACGGGCATTCTGCTCCTCGTAGTCACCGTACGGGTACAGCGTGTACAGGAACTCGAAGCCGGTGGCGCGGTGGACGATCCACGTATCGGGGTGCTGAAGGGTCCAACCCCTCAGGGTAACCTCCTGGTGTGGGACCAACTTGAGGCTCAGGCCGTCCTTGGCTCCACAGCGTGCGGCACGACTCAGCTGGGGCCACAAGGAGCCGGTCTCATCCTCGAGCACGAGGTTGCTGTCCACCACGTATTTCGAGACGGTGAATTCGCCCACACCGGTCCCCAGGCGGTCGAAGATCATGCTCGAGCCGGTGAGCGGCGAGTGCGTGACCGTGAGCTCCTGGCCGGGGACCGCCAGGTTCACGACCTCGTGCCACCACAGGATCTGGTGCGGGATCGCGAGAGGCTGGCCGTTGAACTCGATCCCGATCACGCGTTCGTCCAAACCGATGAAGCCGACTCTCGGATCGAACATGCGAGCGACCCCCGGGTTGGCCAGCGCGGGGATCGAGCTGCGATCGGTGCCGCCATCCACCAGGGCGTCCGCCGGGATACTGCAGTTGGCCACCGGGTCGAAGATCGAATCTCCACAACCGGCGAGTACGAGCCACACCGAGCCCAGAAGCCAGCGCTGTCTGGATCGTGGGGAGCTTCGCGGCATGCGAGATCCTCGTTGACCTGTCACGAACCGTCCCCCGGAACCGCTTCCCGACCGTGATGTGACCTTCAACATAACCCGCTCGCCCCGCCAAAGTTCTGGATGATGTTCGAGCGGGACCTGGCTGGTGTTCGGGCCGGCGCGTCAGTGGCCGCGCGTTCGTCTCCCCCCCATACTGCGTCGGCTCGCCATCCGGGCGGTCCGAAACGTGGAGAATCGAATGCGATCTGTACCTGCAGGCGTCCGAGCTATACAGGGAGCTCGACCGGTTTGCTTCTGTATCGCACTGCTCACGGGCGCTACCGGCGACGCGGTCGGGCAAGGTCTCACGGACGTCGAGCGACGCATCGTTCAGCACGTCGACTCCGACGCCGAGGAGGCGATCGCGATGCTCGAGCACAGCGTGAACCTGAATAGCGGCACCATGAACCATGCTGGCGTGCGGGCGGTCGGTCGTGCGCTCGAGCCGTACTTCGAAGAGCTCGGCTTCGCGGTGCGCTGGATCGACATGCCCGCCCAGGTGAACCGCGCGGGGCACCTGTTCGCCGAGCGGAACGGCGAACGCGGCAAGAAGATCCTGCTGATCGGACACCTCGACACGGTGTTCGAAGAGGACAGCCCCTTCCAGCGCTTCCAGCGCGAAGGCAACACGGCGCGCGGTCCGGGCGTGGAGGACATGAAGGGGGGAAACCTCGTGATCCTGTACGCCCTCAAGGCCCTGCACGCGGCCGGCGTTTTGGCGGGCACCTCGATCACGGTGGCGCTCATCGGGGACGAGGAGAGTCCGGGGCACCCGATCAAGATCAGCCGACGCGATCTGATCGAAGCGGGGATCGAGGCGGACGTCGCGCTCGGGTTCGAGGGCGGAGTGGGGAGCGCCAACTCCGCGACCGTCGCGCGCCGCGGGTCGAGCGGTTGGACGCTGAGGGTCACGGGCACCCGTGGCCACTCATCGCAGATCTTCGGCGAGCACTACGGGAGCGGCGCCATCTTCGAGGCCGCTCGCATCCTGAACGCGTTTCACGAGAACGTGCGTGGCGAGGAGTACTTGACGTTCAATCCCGGTGTGATGCTCGGCGGTACGGACGTGGAATATGACCCGGCGTTCAACCGCGGCACCTCGTTCGGGAAGACGAACGTGATCGCGCAGACCGTCGTCGTGGATGGTGGACTGCGCTTCATCAGCGAAGAACAGAAGGAACGGGCCAGGTCGAAGATGCGCGAGATCGTGGGCGACCACCTACCGGGAACCTCAGCCGAGATCGAGTTCCGTGACGGGTATCCCGCCATGCCGCCGACGGCGGGGAACCGGGGCCTGTTCGAGTTGTTCGATGAGGTCAGTCGCGATCTGGGGCTCGGCGCCGTCGATGCCGTCGATCCCGGGGCGCGAGGCGCGGCGGACATCTCTTTCGTGGCGCCGTACGTCGATGGGCTAGCGGGGCTGGGACCGCTTGGCGACGGGGGGCACACCATCGAGGAGAGCGTCGAGCTGGGTTCGCTCAGGACGGCCACCGTCAGGGCGGCGCTGCTCATCTACCGCCTTACGCGTGAAGAGTGAACGCCTCCTCGCTGAACGCGATTCATTCGGGGGACAAAGTGTCCGCCGATGGTGTGTATCTGTCGAGTGCGTTCGAAAGTTGGAAGGAGTCTCAGATGAGCGACGAGGGTGTCGTGATCACGATCCTGGACAACGGTCCGTACCTGGTCAAAGGGGCCGCCGAAGTGGTGGACGCGGAGGGCAACTGTTGGGACACGGCAGGGCGGCCGTCTATCGCTCTCTGCCGCTGTGGCGGGTCCCGGAACAAGCCGTTCTGCGATGGGTCGCACTCAAGCCTCGAGTTCGACGCGGTGAATCGGGCGAGTGAATGACCCTGGTGTCGGCCCTGGTGAGTGATCCGAGATGTGAAAGGCCCGGGTCGACACCGAGTCGACCCGGGCCTAGAGTCAAACGCCCCCGAGGCGCGACCCCGGGTCATTTCAGTTGGCGGGAGCTCAGATGAACCACGCCTCCATCTCGGACTCGGTGTCCGGTTCGACCTCGGCGTTCTGGGCTCGCGCGGCCTCCTGCTCTTGATCCTCACGCTGGCTGATCGCGATCGCCGCGATGCTCGCCGCGATAGCGAGGAGCAGGTAGTACGGCTTCATCGGTTCCTCCTCACTGCGAACAACGTGTGTTTCGGTATCGAGCCTCCTTCAAAACCATTTCAGCGGTCCCGGCCCGCACCGCCTCCCCAGCGTCTCCGGATTCATGACGGATGACGTCCCCGGAGCGCTGTCGATCACTCGCGCGGCGGCGGCCGCCATCCATCTGAACGATGGTCGAAGCTTGCAGGTTTCTTGCCGGCGCGCCGCCATCACCAAGACGTACGAGCATAACGGTTTGTGACGCCGACCGGCGCGTGATCGCTGTTGCGATGTTGCGGCAGAACCACACAGGTCCTGCAGTATTCCGCACGGAGGCGCCCTGCCCAGGTCGTCGTACCTGGCAAGCGTCGGAACGTGCCGTGGCGTCCGCTCGTTGAGCGCGCCGCCGTGCCCCCGCGTCAGAAGGTCTGGACGAGATTGTTGATCAGTACGCCGGCTAGCGCCACCGGACACAGCCAGCGTATCAGAAAGGACCATGTCCTGCCGAGCGGGAATTTCCCGTCGTTTGCCCTCACCTCCTCGCCGGCGTTCGCGACCCCCCAGTACCAACCCACGAACAGGCTGATCAGCAACGCTCCCACGATCAAGGCGAATACGCCGAAGATCGTGAACATGAAGGTCAGAAAGTCCAGCTCGATGCCCGGGAGCGAGGTCAGCCAGGGGACGGCCCCGTTCGCCAGAGCGCTGGGGATCCCCACCACGAACGCGATGATCGCCAGCGTGATCGCCGCCTTCTTCCTCGAGATGCGCCGCTCGTCGACGGCCCATGTCACCCCGACCTCGAGCAACGAGATGCTCGAGGTGAGCGCCGCGATTCCCAGCAGCACGAAGAAGCCGGTACCGAAGATCAGACCGCCGTACGGCTCGGGCGGGATCGAAGCGAGAAGCGATGGAAGCACCACGAACACCATCCCGGGACCGCTGACCGAGGGATCGAATCCCGAAGCGAACAGGGTCGGGAAGATGATCAGCCCGGCCAGCATCGCGATCAGGGTATCGGCACCCGTGACCCACGCGGCGGACGACACCAGATCGTCCCTTTTCGATACGTAGGAGCCGTACGTGATCATCGCGCCCATCCCGAGGCTCATCGAGAAGAACGCCTGTCCGACCGCGTTCACGATGACTCCTCCGGTGACGGCGCTGAAGTCCGGCCTCAGGTAGAAGTCGAGCCCGTTCGCCGCGCCCGGTAGCGTGACCGCTCTCAGCGCCAGGAGTACGAGCAGGGCGAATAGGACCGGCATGAGCACCTTCGTCCACCGCTCGATGCCCTGCCGGATGCCGCCCAACACGACCCACACCGTGACACACATGAACAGCAGGTGCCAGCCGATGGCCGGGAGCGGCCTGGCCGACACGCTGGCGTATATCGCGGCCGCATCGACCTCGCCGCGGAATGTCCAGGTGACCGCCTTGACGATGTAGGCCACGGTCCATCCCGCGATGACGCTGTAGAAGCTGAGGATCAACACGCCGGCGAGCACGCCGAACCCGCCCAACACATACCAGGCGGTCTTCGGCGCGAGCTGCTTGAAGGCGCCGACCGGGTTGCGCAGCGTCTTTCGGCCTACCACGAGCTCGGCAAGCATCACCGGGGCTCCGATGAGGGCCACCGCGATCAGGTAGAGCACCAGGAAGGCGGCGCCGCCGTTCCTCCCGGCCTGTGTGGGGAATCCCCAGATGTTGCCGAGGCCGATCGCGCTCCCCGCCGCGGCGAGGATGAACGCGGCCTTCGACCCCCAGGTGGCGCGGCTCTCAGGGCCCGTCACTGCCATCGATCCTCCGTAGGTGGACACAGATCCGACCGAGGATAAGCGGGGTGCTCGGCGCGTACAAGCGCCCACCGTCCCGCGCTGCCTCCTTCATTCGCGGCCACCGGGGCTCCTCCCCCGTTACCGCACGCCTCCGGGCCCCACGATCTCCCATCGGTTGGACGAGGCGGGCGCGAGCTCCAGTATCGTGGAGCCGATCGTTCGCCCGTCCGCGTCTTCGGCGTCGAGGCTGAGGCTCCGGGCTCTGACCTGGACGTTCACTCTGACCGAATCGCGACCGGGCACCGTGTCCAAAGTCACCCGGCCCGCCCCGGCGCTCGCATATACAAGCAGGTCCATACGCGATCGGTTCACGATCCAGAGCTCGTAGGTGCGAAGGGCCGTCTCTCCGTCCAGGTCCGGGAAGGGCGTTGGCTCCCCCGCCGCGTCCGCGGGTGGTGGGGTGCCGGTGGGCGAAGCACCAAATGGACCGCTGTCGTTCGGTGAGTCGATGCCGCCTATGTTCGTGTCGACGGTGACGGCGCCAGGGGCTCCCGCCGTGTCCTCGGGGGCTGGCCCGCACCCGGCGGCCGCTGCCAGCCAGACCCCGAGCCACGGACTGGCCGGTGCGGTCCTCAAGAGTCTCCCAGCTCGCGTAGCGCTCGGTCGTCGCGCTCTCGCACCTCGACCGCCCGCCGAACCTCCGCGGCGACGTCCACCCCGGTCCATGCAAGCTCCGGAGCCATCAATTCACCCACGTTCCGGGCCGCCGACTCGACGTCGGCGGCTGTCTCGAGCCCGATTCGCGTCCGTCGATAAAGGACGTCCTCGACGTGCAACGCCATCTCCGATCTCACCGCGTGAATCGCCTCGGCCCCGATGTGCGGCCGCCCCTCGAGGATCGGTCGGCCCAGCTCCTCACGGCGCCGGACGAGCCCGAGGACATGCCCGGCGCGCAAGCCATACGCCCTCGCGAGCCGATCTGCCCCTTCTTCCGGAATGCCCGACCGAGCCGCTTCGTTTCGCACGTGCGCCTTCAGCTCATCCATGTCCCGAAAGCTACCGCCAGGCAACGCCACTCTGGCCGTATCGCACTTCGCGACCGGCTTCACACCCGCCCGAGCGAGCAGCGGTGCCACCGCATCTACGGTCTCCTCGGCCATCGCTCGGTGCGACGTCAGCTTGCCGCCCGCCAGGGTGAACAGGCCGGGTGGCCCCTCGCGAATCGTGAAGTCCCTGGACACGTCCCCCTCTCCGGCACCGACGTCGGCATCGGGGGCCGACACGAGTGGGCGCAGACCGGCCCACGCGCTCAATACATCCTCCACCGTCAAACGTGCCTCCGGAAACAAGTGGTTCGTGGAGTCGAGCAGATAGCGAACATCGTCGGCGGTCGGTGAAACACCCTCCGGAACACCTTCGTGGTAGTCGTCCGTGGTTCCGATCAGGGTCAGGTCACGCCACGGCAGGACGAACATGATGCGTCCATCCAGGTGCGACTCGAAGATGAACGCGTGCGAGTGACCCAACCGCTCGCGGCGTATGTGCACGTGCGTGCCGCGCGTCGGGGCGAGCGAGTCAGTGCTCACGCCGGCGCGCCGCAGCGTTTCGTCGACCCAGGGCCCGGTAGCGTTGACGATCGAGAGGGCGTCGATGAGCACTTCGGACCCGGTCTCGGCATCGCGAGCCAACACCCGGTGCCCGGGCCAGTCCGAGGTGTCTATCTCCTTCGCTTCGACCCGGTTGGCCACGGCAGCACCCGACTCCGCCGCGGCGATCGCCGTCGTGATCACGAGACGGGCGTCATCCACCTGGGCATCGAAGTACCGAGCCCCACCCAGCAGTCCCTCACTGCGCAGCCGCGGCTCGATCTCCAGCAGCGCGTCGCGATCCAGCATCTGGTGGCGTTCGATGTTGCGGAACAGGGACAGCGCGTCGTAAAGCCACATTCCGGCATCCAGCTTCACCCGGCCGATCCGGCCCTCCTCGAAGATCGGGAAGAGGAACTCGAGCGGTCGCACCAGGTGCGGCGCGATACGAAGCAAGCGGCGGCGTTCCTGGGAGGCCTCGAAGACCAGGTCGAATTCGAAGTGCTCCAGATAGCGGAGACCGCCGTGCACCAGCCTCGACGAGCGGCTGCTGGTCCCTTCGGCGAAATCACGTGCCTCGATGAGCCCGGTGCGGAATCCGCGCCGTGCGGCATCACGAGCGACGGCCGTGCCACTGATCCCACCGCCGATCACGAGCAGGTCGAACGCCTGTTCGCGGAGCCGTGCGAGGTGATGCGTGCGGTTCAGTGCGGGCATCGGGGTCCTCAGCAGGCGGTTCGCCAATGCGTCACGGGATGATCGGTCACGGGACGAGCACGATCTTGCCGAACACGTCGCCGCGCTCGAGCCGCTCGTGCGCGTCGCGAATCCGATCGAGTGGGAGTACCTCGTCAACCACCGGAGACAGCACCCCCTCGAAGACCAACCGCATGACGCGCTCGAAATCCGCCGCGCCGGACATGGTGCTTCCCATGATCGTGCCCTGACGCCAGAAGAGCCGCCGGATGTCTACGCGTCCCTCCGGCCCGGTAGTCGCGCCGTAGGTCACGAGCCGTCCTTCCGGCGCCAGCGTCCGCAGGGCCGACTCCCATATCGCTTCGCCGACTCCGTCCACGATCACATCCACACCCCGTCTTTCCGTCTCGATCCAGACCCGGCGCGAGAAGTCCTCCTCCAGTCGATCGATGGCGACGTCGGCCCCCAGCTCCAGCACACGCTTCACGTTCTGCGGTCCGCTCGTGACCGCCAGCACCGTCGCGCCCGTCAGCTTCCCGATCTGAATCGCGGCGGTCGACACGCCACCTGAGGCACCCGTCACCAGCAGGCGGTCCCCTGCCATCAACTTCCCGCGCGTGATGACGGCTCTCCAGGCGGTCTGAAAGACGAGCGGTGCCGCGGCGGCCGGCTCGAACTCGAACCCGTCCGGCAGGCGGAGAAGGTTCCGCGCCGGTACCCGGACACGCTCGGCCAGTCCGCCCGGCACGTGCTCTCCCAGGATTCCGAACGCCTGACACAGGCTGTGATCGCCACGCATGCACCACTCGCACCCCTCACACCACAGGCTCGGGTTGACCACGACCCGATCCCCCGGCCCCCAATTCCCGACTTCCGCACCGACGTGCGCGATGATACCGGCGACGTCGGAGCCCCCGATGTGCGGCATCGAGAGGTCCAGACCCGGAAGCCCCCGCCGTACCCAGAGATCCAGGTGGTTCAGGGCCACGGCTCGAACCTCGACGACGACATCTCTCGGGCCGGCCTCGGGCTCGGGAAGCTCTCCCACCCGGAGCACGCCCGGGTCTCCGTGTTCCTCGATGTATGCGGCCCGCATCGGACCTCCTCCCTCGGCTTCGCTCGCTGTGGCCTCGGGAACGTAGGGCAGGGCAGGGCAGGCCGCGACGCCGGGCCCGCCAGCGCGGGGCCAGTGGTTCCGACGTCGCGGGGCGCCCGTTCCGCCGGTGTCGGCCCCCCCGGTGCGAGACCCTGTCCTCAAGCCCTTCGCTTCACTTGAAAACGAGTCTCAACTAGCGTAGGTTAAGGGTTAATTGGGAAACCAGGACCAGATCCAGGCCGGGCGCCCGTTTGAGGGTCCCGGCCTTTGCAGCTAAAGGCACTGAACAGAAGGACTTCGAACGCATGGCCGAGCATCTGCTGGAGATTCGCGACCTGCACGCCCGTGTGGAGGGCGAGAACGTCGAGATCCTAAAGGGTCTCACTCTCGCCGTCGGCCCGGGACAGATCCACGCGCTGATGGGCCCGAACGGGTCCGGAAAGAGCACGCTCGCGAAGGTCATCGCGGGCCACCCGGGGTACGAGGTCACTTCGGGAGAGATCCTCTTCAAGGGCGAAGACGTCCTCGAGCTG
>JBDHAC010000066.1:0-17977 GCA_039588275.1 Gemmatimonadota bacterium | reverse complement strand
GCCTGAACGTCACCGCCGAGTTCACACACGGCGTCGTCGGGTTCGACGAGACCATCTACCTCGACTTCCTGGCGCCGATCGTCGCGGCTGGCGCGGAGATCGAGGTGGACGGCGCTCCGGTCGCGGGCGGCGAGTATTTCTCCACCGGTGACTTCAACCTCGCGGGTGTCACCGATCTCGGTGTCGGCTTCACGTTCGGTGCGGGAGCCGGGTCGCGGATCGACGTCGGCGAGTGTGACGTGGCCGACAACATCGACGACGATCCGGATCTGACGACTTCGGAGTTCGTGCCCGTCGACGAGGATTACGAGGATCTGGTCGGGATCGACGATCACGACGAGGACGATCCCGTGGCCGATGCCGACACGAACGCGCTCGACTGCTATATCGCGGAGGTCGTGCATCTCCAGGACGACCTGGCGAACGTGACCGACCTCGAAGGGGTCGGCGACGCGATCAACACGGGTGAGCCGCCGACTTTCTACGGCGTCGACCGTACCGCACCGGACATCACGGCCATTGAGCCGGACACGGATCCGGCGGACGATCCGGTATTCGTCCTGAACGACGTGTCTCTGTTCTTCGACGCCGAGGATCCTCTTCTCGAGAGCGGCGATCCTGGCAGCGACGTGAACTTTTCGGGCTGCAACCCGTGCACCTTCATCACGGCTATCGACCAGGACATGACGTCGTATCGCGTGGACGGTATCGGCCCGATCAAGTACAGGATCGATCTGTTGCTGCCGGCGCCAATGCCTGAAGGACCGGCCACGGTGACGCTCACGGTGCCCGACAACGCCGTGCCCCCGAACGACGCCACGCACGATTACACGTTCATCCTCGACACCACGGCGCCGGTCATGGGAGCGCTGGATCCGGCTCCGGTGGGGAGCGGAGGCACGGATGCGAACGCGATCGTCATCAGCATCGGCACGACGATCGACGACGCGAACGAGATCGAGGACGCGACCCTGACGGTTGCGGTCGACGGGACGGATGCCTTGGGGACGGGGACGGACAACGACTGCACGACCGTGCCGGGCGGAGGCTTTTACGTGCTCGACGATACCGGTGGCGCGGAGATCGACCGTAACGTGATCTCGCTCGAGAACGGCACGAACGCGATCGACTTCTCCGGTGCCAACGCCCAGGTATTCACGATCAATGATCCGTTCGGCGTCGGTGTCGGCGGTACGGTGACGTACTGCTTCGTGATCGATGCGGAGGACATCGCCCGAGACAAGGCGGACGTAGATGCTCCGAACGTGTCGCAGTTGGTGACGCGGGTCGACGTGACCTGGAATCCGTAGGAGTCTGAGATCGGGAAGCCGCTGAGCTTCCCGGCATAGACAGAACACTCCACTCAGGGGAGGGGCCCCGTCCGATGGCGACGGGGCCCTCTTCTTCGGATGCGGCACCATGCCCCCGAGTGCCACCCGCGAGCTCCTCGGACTACTCCTGACACGGTTGAAAACCCGAGCCCGTTGGAGTTACACTTTCGCGCCCGCCTGGCGGAGTCGCGAAACCGCCGGTGTCGAGGGGTCGTACGGTGAATCGGTTATGGACTAGGGCGGCCTGTCAGGGGCCACGCGTCCGTGGAGCATGAGCGTTTTCTTCTTCATCGTCATAATCGTCGCGCTCGTGACTTGCGGCGAAGTGCTGACGAAGTGGCTGGATCGCCCGGCGATACAGCCGCCTGTCGGTTCAGGCAACGAGCCGGAAATCGCGGACCTGCGCGAACAGCTGTCGTTGCTGTCCGAGCAGGTGGACCGGCTGACCGAGGAGCAGCGTTTCATGACGCGTCTCCTCGAAGATCGACCCGGCGCGACGCCCCTGCCCGAGCACAGCGAATCAAAGGAACCGAGCTGATGGTCAATCGAGAAGACATCGAGAGCTTCCTTCTCCGTGCGGAAGTGGAGTTCGACGAGATCGAACCCGGGCTGTGGCTGATCCAGCCGTCGGCCGAGGAGCCGAGCGGAGAGCCCGGCGTCGTGGTGCGGCACGAGCCACCCGTCGTGGTGTTTCGGTCCGGGATCCGTGAGGTGCCCGAGGATGACGAGCCGCGGCTGCGTCTCTACGCGCGCTTGCTGGAACTGAACGCCACGGACCTGGTGCACGGTGCATATGGGATCGAGAACGGCGAGGTGATCCTGAGCGACACCCTGGAGCTGGAGAACCTCCAGTTCTCGGAGTTCCGCGCGTCGCTCGAGAGCCTGACGCTAGCTGTCGTGTCGCACTGGCAGGAACTCACAACCGACTGAAGGCTCCACATATGGGCATCTTCGAACGACTTTCACGTCTGATTCGCTCCAACATCAACGATCTGATCGCTCGGGCCGAGAATCCCGAGAAAATGCTCGGTCAGATCATCGAGGATATGCGGCGCCAGCTCGCCCAGGCGAAGCAGGAGGTCGCGGTCGCGATCGCCGACGAACGGAAGCTGCGCGCGCAGTTCGAGGAAGAGCGATCACAGGCCGCGGAATGGGAGCGACGGGCACGGCTCGCGATCCGCGAAGGCCGGGACGATCTGGCGAAGCAGGCGCTGATGCGGGGCGGCGAGCACGCCGAGCACGCCCAGGGACTCGAGGAGCAATGGCAGAAGCACCGCCACGAGACGGAGCGTCTGAAGGACTCGCTGCGTCAGCTCAACTCGAAGATTGAGGAGGCGAAGCGCAAGAAGAACCTCCTGATCGCGAAGCAGAAGCGGGCGGAGGCGCAGAAGCGCATCCACGACACGATGGCCGGGCTGGCGGACAAGAGCGCCTTTCGGGCCTTCGACCAGATGGCGGAGAAGATCGAGACCGCCGAGCGCCGCGCCTTGGCTACCGCGGAGGTCACCGAGGAGCTGACGGGCGACAGCCTGCAGCACGAATTCCGGCAGCTCGAGGCGGGTGGGGACGTCGCGGTGGAGGAGAAGCTCCTCGCCCTCAAGCAGGAGATGGGACTGCTCCCCGCCGGAGAGGAAGAGACGAAAGCTCTCGAGGCTCCGGACGAGGAGATCCCGGAGGCGGAGATCGTCGGCGAGGAGGCGGCAGACGCGGCGGGCGAGGGCGCGAGCGCCGACGCCGAGGCCGAGTTCGCCGACATCGAAGCCGAAGGGGATGCGGAGGAGACTCGCGAGCAGGTGAGCGGGGAGGGAGGCTCCGAGTAGCGCACACCGGCGGGCCACGCCACGCCGCGCGTCCCTGAGCCATGCCACAGAAGGTCGTCGGGGTCCTGGGTGGAATGGGGCCCATGTCCACCATCGATCTGTTCGTCAGGATCGTGCGCGCCACCCCGGTGGCCAGGGAGCAGGACCACCTCCGGATCCTGATCGACAACAACCCCAAAGTCCCGAACCGTACCGAGGCGCTGCGGTCCGGCGACACGACACCCGTCCGCGACGCGCTGTGCGAGACCGCGCGCAACCTGGAACGAGCCGGCGCGGAGCTCATCGGCATGCCCTGCAACACCGCCCACGCCTTCCTGGACGAAATCCGCGCGAGCGTGGCCATCCCCGTGCTCGACATGGTGGATGAGGCGGCGAGGGAGGCGCGCGAGCTCTTCGGGGAGCGGGCCTCGATCGGCGTTCTGGCTACCGATGGCACGCTCTCGACACGCCTGTACAGCGAGGCGCTGGAGCGGCACGGTCTGACTGCGGTCGAGCCGGGACCCGAAGCCCAGAGGGTCGTGATGAGCGTCATCGGCGAGGTGAAGATCGGGGACGTGTCGGAAGCGTGCGCCGAGCGGCTGGCGCCCGCCGTCGAAGACCTCTCTGCGCGCGGGGCTTCCGCCCTGATCGCGGGCTGCACGGAGATCTCCCTGGTCCTCGCGCGCCACTTGCCCCGACTGCGGTGGCTGGACCCGCTCCAGACGCTCGCGTTGGCCCTCGTGACCGAAGCCACCGGGCAGCCGCCTCTGGCTTAGCGCTCCGGCCTCGGGCGCTCCGCTCCGAGGATCTGGCGCAAGTCCGGAAGCAGGTAGGGGTTCGCCGCGATGAAGGCGCCACCCCCGAGTCCGCCGCTCCCCGTGAAGAGCCCGCCGACATCCCCCGAGCAGGCTCGCACGAAGAGGGCGCCTTCCTCGCCGGCCGCGCGGACGAGTGGATCGTCGGGTATGTGGAGCGATTCGAAGACGCCACCCGCTTCCTGCAGGATCAGCGCGCCCGCCGCCACATCCCACGGCATGAGCCAGAACTCCCAGAACGCGTCCAGTCGGCCCATCGCGAGGGCACACAGGTCGAGCGCGGCGGCGCCCGCCCGACGCACGCCGGATGAACGCGCCAGCACCTCACCGAGCGAGCGCAGGTAGCGCGGCAGAAACTCACGACGCTTGAAGGGAAAGCCGGTGCCGATCAAGCCGAGTCGGATATCGCGGAGCTCCGAGGTGTGGATGGGATCCCCGTTCCGGCGACTGCCGCGGCCGCGACCCGCGTCGAACTCATCACCCGTCGCCGAGTTCACCACGACCCCGACGCGCAGCCCTTCGTCGTCGAACGCCGCGATCGAGACTGCATACTCCGGGTAGTCGTGGAGCCAGTTCGTCGTCCCGTCTAGCGGGTCGATGATCCAGCGGATCGGCGCCAGGTGGCCCTTGGGGCCCTCGTCGGCCTTCGGGCCTGCCTCGGCATGCGTGCCTTCCTCGACTTGCGTGCCTTCCTCGGCGAGAAAGACATGCTCCGGGAATCGTGCCGCCAGCGACCTGATGATCCCCCGCTCCGCCTCGCGATCCACCTCGGTGACGAAGTCGGCGGTCCCTTTCTCGGACCACCCGGATGGGTCCAGACGACCCGCCTCGCTTCGGTGAAGCGCCGCTGCCTCGCGAGCGGCGGCCAGTGCGGCGTCGACCAGTTGTTCGTCCAGATTCATCCGCGGCGTTCTCTCCAAGAGGCGATCCTGCGGGAGGACAGGGGGCCCGCGTGACGGGGGTCGCGCGGGCGCACGCGTGGGGCGATACTACGCGCATGATGAGCCAGCGCAAGCGCGTCTTCAGCGGCATCCAGCCCACCGGCGAGGCGCATCTGGGCAACTACCTGGGCGCGATCCAGAACTGGGTCTCGTTGTTGCACGAGTACGAGTGCATCTACTGCCTCGTGGATCTGCACGCGATCACGATGTCGTACGAGGTCGACGAGATGCCGGATAGGATCTTCGAGCTCGCGGTCTCGTTGATCGCGAGCGGGCTGGATCCGGAACGGTGTACGATCTTCGTTCAATCCGATGTGGCCGAGCACACCGAGCTCGCGTGGCTGTTCAACACGGTGACCCCGCTCGGGGATCTCCAGCGCATGACCCAATTCAAGGACAAGTCCCAGGGTCTCGAGTCGGTGAACGCCGGACTTCTCAACTATCCGGTGCTTCAGGCCGCCGACATCCTGCTGTATCGAGCGGGGCTCGTGCCGGTGGGCGAGGACCAGCGGCAGCACCTCGAGCTCACGCGCGAGATCGCGCGCCGCTGGAACGCGCGTTTCGGGGAGTACTTCCCGGAGCCGCAGCCGCTGATCGGGCCGGGGCGCCGGGTGCGAGGCCTCGACGGCGTCGCGAAGATGTCCAAGTCGCGCGACAACGTCATCCCCATACTCGCGTCGCCCGATGAGCTGCAGCGGACGGTCGCGACGGCCGTCACCGATCCGGCGCGCGTGCGGAAGAACGATCCTGGAAACCCCCATGTGTGCAACATCTTCGCGCTGCACGGCTTCTTCTCGGAGCCCGCCGAGCGCGAGGAGATCGAGATCCGTTGCCAGACGGCGACGCTCGGGTGCGTGGACTGCAAGCGCTGGCTGTCCCACAACCTCGCCGAGGCGCTCGCTCCGATTCGCGAGCGAGCCGAGGCGCTGCGCGCCAGGCCGGGAGACGTATACGAGATCCTGAACGAGGGTGCCCGGAGGAGCCGGTTGATCGCACGCGAGACGATCGGCGACGTATGCGAACGGATGGGTCTCAAGCGCCCGACGGCCACTGCGGCGGGCGTCACCGGGGGCTGAGAAGCTAGGCGGAGGGGCAGGGGTCCGTGATTCAGGGCATCAGAGAGCTGTTCGAGGCGCTTCCGCCCTCGTTGCAGATCGATGTGCTGGGCCGTCTGCTGCTGGCCCTCGTTCTGGGTGCCGCGGTGGGCCTGGAACGCGAGCGCTCTCGAAAACCGGCCGGATTGCGCACGATCATACTCATCTGTGTCGGCGCCGAGCTCTTCACGGAGGCTTCGGTGCGCGCGGCCGGTCTCACGCTCACCGATCTCGTGCGGGCGGACCCCGCCCGCATTGCGGCTCAGATCGTCACGGGGATCGGCTTCATCGGCGCGGGGACGATCCTCGTGTACCGTGGGAACGTGGTCGGTCTAACGACCGCGGCCTCCATGTGGGTCGCGGCGGCGATCGGGATGACCGTCGGTCTGCGCGCCTACGTGGTCGCCGTGGGCGCGGCCATCCTCGTCGTCCTCACCCTCATCGTCCTGGGCTGGATCGAGGGCCGCTTCTTCCCCGACCGTACGCTCAATACGCTGCGCGTCACGCTCGAGGGACCCGACGTGGCGCCCGAGCTCGTCGAGGAATCGCTAGCGGAGCTCGGGTTCCAGTCGTCACGTCTGCTGCTGGACCGAGACGGCGACAGGCTCACGGTCGGGTATCGCGTCAGCGGCACGCGCGCCGCGCGCGATCAGCTGCTCGAGCGGCTGTTCGCCGAGCCTCGCGTGAGAAGCGCGAAGGTCGACTGATCCCGGTCTGCCCGCCGCCATGACGCCGCGCCAATTCCTCATCTGGATGCACGCGCCCGATGTGCCGCAGTGGTCCATCCCGACGGAGTCCGTGGATCGCATCCGCGCCGCGCTGGGGGACGAGTGGACGGTTCACACGATCGACGAGCCCATGCGCGCGAGCGGCGACGGGGCTCCGCCGCCGCCGTCCGAGCTGCTCGAGCGAATCGTCGAAGCGGAGGTCTTCTGCGGGTTCGGCATCCGGCGTGAGCCGTTCTTGGCCGGGCGCCGTCTTCGCTGGGTCCACTCCGCCGCCGCAGGCGTCCGCGCATCGCTGTTCGAGGAGATGCGGCACAGCGACGTGCTGTTCACCAACTCGGGCGGTGTCTACGCGGACCCGATGGCCGAGCATGCGCTCGCCATGATCCTCTACTTCGCGCGCGGACTGGACGTAGCGGTCACGGCGAGGCCCGAGAAGCGGTGGGAGCACGCGCGGCTCGCGGGGGTGGACAGCCCTCTCCACGAGCTCCCCGGTTGCGTCCTGGGGATCGTGGGCTACGGGCGGATCGGGTCCGCGCTGGGACGTCGGGCGAGCGCGCTCGGAATGCGGGTTCGGGCAATTCGACGCACCCTTGGCGCTTTGCCTCCACCCCCCGAGGTGAAACGACTGGATGGGCCCGAGGGCCTCGCTGAGCTGCTCTCCGAGTCCGATTTCGTGGCCATCACCTTACCCGAGACGCACGAAACGACTCAACTGATTGGTGCACAAGAACTTGCGCTCATGCAACCCGGCGCGGTGCTTCTGAGCCTCTCCCGGGGCTCCATCGTGGACGAAACGGCGCTCCTCGAGGCCCTCACGGAACGGCGATTGCGCGGTGCAGGGTTGGATGTCTTCCGGCATGAGCCGCTTCCGGCGGATCACCCGTTCTGGGAGCTGGAGAACGTCCTGGTGACGCCGCACGTGAGCGGCACCTCCGAACGGTTCTGGGAGCGACAGACGGACCTCATCGTCCGCAACATTCGCCGCTACCTGGCCGGGGAGGAGCTCGAGAACCAGGTGGACAAGGAGCGCGGGTACTAATGGAGCTCATGGAACGCCTCATCCGGGCCGCGGTCGCCCGGGGCGCTCAGTCGATCCACTTCAAGGCGCGCGACGTCTTCAGGGCCCGCATCCACGGTGATCTGGTCGCCCTTTCCGAGACGCCGTTCACGCCCGAGGAGACGCGCCAGATCGCCATGACGCTGCTCCCCAACGAAACGTTTCGGCGGCGCATCGACGAGATCTGGGACCTGGACTTCGCATTCGAGCTCCAGGATCTGGCCCGCTTCCGGGTTAACATCCTCCAGGAGCGCGGCCACTTCGGGGTCGTGCTGCGGACGATCCCGTGGCGGGTGCCGACGCTCGAGGAGCTGAACCTGCCGCAGGTCCTGGCCGAGATCGCGGACGAGCCGCACGGGATGGTGCTCGTGACCGGCGCCACCGGCGTGGGGAAGAGCACCACGCAGGCGGCCATGATCAGCTGGATCAACCACAACCGGAAGAAGCACATCGTCACGCTCGAGGATCCGATCGAGTACTGGCACGACAACCACCTCAGCACCGTGACCCAGCGCGAGGTCGGGAGCGACACGGAGTCGTTCAAGCGCGGGCTGCGACAGGCGCTTCGTCAGGATCCCGACATCATCCTGATCGGTGAGATGCGTGACCTCATCACCACGGAGACCGCGGTCGAGGCGGCCGAGACGGGTCACCTCGTGGTCTCCACGATGCACGCGCCCACCACCACGGGCGCTCTCAAGCACCTCTTCGGCATGTTCCCCGACCAGCACGAGGAACTGGTGCGGTTTCGCGTCGCGGACACGCTGCGCGCGATCATCTCGCAGCGCCTGGTTCGCACGGCGGACGGGGGCGGGAGCGTGCCGGCCATCGAGGTGATGCGGAACACTCCGGCCGTGCGTGACTGCATCTTGCGCGGTGAAACGAAGCACGAGATCATCGAGTTGATGCAGAACGGGCGCGAGCAGTACGGGATGCAAACGTTCGACCAGCACCTGATGGATCTGGTCGAGGAGGGCGTGGTCGCCTACGAGACGGGACTCGCGATGTCCTCCAGCCCGAGCGACTTCGAGCTGCACATGAAGACGCTCAAAGAGCACCATGCCGAGCAAGCGCCCGACGTGGAAGAGATCACGATCGGCTCCGGCAGCGACACGTACAGCCACTGAAGCTAAATCTAGAAGGCATCTACCTTCCGGTTACCACGCCCTTCGCGTCAGCGGGGGGCGTGGATATCCCATCCTACGAGGCCAACCTCCGTGCGTGGCTCGCCCATCCCATCGCCGGGATCGTGGCGGCCGGCTCGACGGGCGAAGCCCCCTTCCTGGAGCGGCACGAGCACCTTCGGCTCGTCGAGACGACGCGTGAGCTGGCAGGTGGGCGCCACGTAATCGCGGGGACCGGCGCGGAGTCCACAGCCGCGGTGATCTCGTTGACCGCCGAGAGCGCCGCGAGAGGTGCGGAGGCGGTGCTGGTTCGGCCCCCCGCGTACTACCAGCCCGCGATGAGCCCCGAAGCGCTGCGCGAGCACTTCCTGGCCGTGGCCGACGCTTCCCCCGTACCCGTGATCCTGTATAACATCCCGCGCTTCGCCCCCGTCCACCTGGAGCCCGAGCTGGTTGCGGTGCTCGTCCAGCACGAGAACATCGCGGGGATCAAGGACTCGTCGGGCGACCTGAAGAACCTCGGCCGGCTGGCCGAAGCGTGCGAAGGAAACGCCGTCGTTCTGGTGGGATCGGGCGCGCTGCTCTATCCTGCGCTGGAGCTGGGCGCCGTGGGCGGGATCGTGGCGGTGGGGCTGATGGCCACGGGCGAAGCGTGCGAGCTGTTCTCGGCGTGGGTGGAAGGCGACAGCGCGCGCGCCGGCCGCATCCAGGAGCGCATCGGACCGGTTCACAAGAGCGTGGTCGTGGGGCTCGGGATTCCAGGTACGAAGGCGGCCCTGGATCGCCTCGGCCTCGTCGGCGGAGAGCCCCGCCCCCCGCTCCTGCCGGTCGGCGACAAAGGGCGCCGTGAGCTGGAAGCCGTACTGGAGCGGGGTGGACTCCTCCCCACATCTCAGGAGCACGCGGCCGGCTGAGCGCAGCACGTCCGCCGCCAACCAGACGTCCGTACGTCGTCGCGCTAAACTGGCGCAGCACGTCCGCCGCCACCGATCAAACACTTGCGGGTCGCCGTAGGACTGCGGCGGCCTGCCAGAAGACCAGCGAGGAACTCACGTGTTCAGCGATACCGTGCGCTGCGTCGCCGTCGTGGGCGCTCAATGGGGAGACGAGGGCAAGGGTAAGCTCGTCGATGTCCTGGCCGAGCAGGCGACGATCGTAGCCCGCTATCAGGGGGGCGCGAACGCCGGACACACCGTGCGAGTCGCGGGCGAGGAGTTCGTGCTCCACCTGGTGCCCTCCGGGATCCTGTACCCGAAAGTCCGCTGCCTCCTCGGCAACGGCGTCGTGGTGGATCCCTGGACGCTGTCCGAGGAGATATCCCACCTGCAGGCGCGCGGCGTGGAGTTCGACGACCGTCTCGGAATCAGCCACCGCGCGCACCTCGTCCTCCCGTACCATCAGCTGCTGGACGAAGCGCAGGAGGAGGGCCGCGGAGCGAACGCCATCGGCACGACGGGCCGCGGCATCGGTCCCGCGTACCGCGACAAGGTGGCGCGCGTGGGGCTGCGGGTCGGCGACCTGCGGGATCAAGACCGAACGCGAGAGATCGTGGAGTCCGGTACGGAGAACGCGAACGCGATCCTCGAGCGCCTGGGCTCGGCGAAGCGCATTAGCCCCGATGACGTGCTGGGCGCGCTGGATGAGATTCACGACGAGATTCTAGCTCTGAGCGCGGATACAGGCGACGAGATCCGCCGGGGCCTCGCCGGAGGCGGCCGCGCCCTGCTGGAGGGGGCCCAGGGCTCGCTGCTGGATATCGACCACGGGACATACCCGTTCGTGACCTCATCCTCCACTACGGCCGGTGCGGCGGCGGCGGGGGTCGGGATCGGACCCACGCTGATCGATGAGGTGCTGGGCGTGGTCAAGGCATACACGACGCGGGTCGGGAACGGACCGCTGCCGACGGAGCTGGAAGAGCCGGAGGCGGATCGCCTGCGCCAGCTCGGAAGCGAGTACGGCGCCACCACCGGCCGGCCCCGGCGACCCGGCTGGTTCGACGCGATGGTGGTGCGCTACGCCGCTGGGGTGAACGGTCTCACATCGCTGGCCGTGACCAAGCTGGACGTCCTGGACGAGCTCGATGAGGTGCAGCTCGCGACGGGGTACCGGCTGGACGGCCACACCATCACTCGCTTCCCCGAATCTGCGAAACTCCTCGAGCGGGTCACCCCCGAGTACGAGACGCTGGCCGGTTGGGGGACGTCCACGAGCGATTGCCGCAGCTGGATAGACCTCCCCGAGCAGGCGAAGGCGTATCTGGCTCGCCTCGAGGCATCGGTCGATGTCCCGATCCGTTACATCTCGGTCGGGGCGGCGCGGCGCGAGATCATTCGGGTGACTCCCGGCGGTGTCGCTGCGGCCCGTGTGGACGTTGCTTCGACCCTGGAAACCGGCTAAACTAAACGGCTCCGTGGGTTCGACGGAGCGCCGGCTCGAAGCGATTCGGGCTGCGCTGAGACGGCGCACGGTGTTGAAACGGCGCGACCGGGCCTCCCGGGTTCGCGTCGTTCGTTTTCCCGAGCGTTCTCCCTGACACACGCGTCCCTCCGCGAGGAGGGCGTTGCTTTCGAGACGAAGGATGTTCGAGCGGCTCAGCGACCGACTCGACGGCGTGCTGGGGCAATTCCGCCAGCGCGGCGTGATTACCGAGAAGATGCTGAAGGATGGGCTGCGCGAAGTTCGGCGCGCCCTCCTCGAAGCTGACGTCAACTACCAGGTCGCGCGCGATTTCCTGAGCCGGGTCGAGGAGCGCGCGCTCGGTGAAGACGTGCTCAAGTCGGTGCGGCCGGGCGAACAGATCGTCAAGATCGTACACGACGAGCTGGTCGAGCTGCTCGGCAGCGAAGCGATCCCGGTGGCCGAAGCCACGGTCCCGCCGACCGTGCTCATGCTGGTCGGCCTACAGGGCTCCGGAAAGACGACCACCGCGGCGAAGCTGGCCCGGCGGATCAAGCACGAGGGTGGGCGTCCGACGCTCGCCGCGTGCGATCCCTACCGACCCGCCGCCGCCGAGCAGCTGAAGACGCTGGCGGCGACGGTCGACGTGCCGCTGATCGCCGAGCCGCAAGGCGAGGACATGCCGACGCTCGCGGCCTCGGCCGTGAAAGAGGCACGCACCGGCGGGGCGAGCCACCTGCTGCTCGACATGGCCGGGCGGCTACAGGTGGACGCGGAGCTCATGAGCGAGCTGCGGGCGGTCCGCGAAGCCGTCGGGCCGCACGAAGTGCTGCTGGTCGCCGACGGGATGACCGGTCAGGAGGCGGTGCGGATCGCGGAGGGCTTCCACGAGACGGTGAGGCTCACGGGCGTGATCCTCACCAAGATGGATGGCGATGCGCGCGGAGGCGCGGCGCTGTCGATCTTCGGGGTGCTCGGAATCCCGATCCGGTTCGTGGGTACCGGTGAGCGGCCCGAAGACCTGACGCTGTTCGACGCGACGCGCATGGCCGGACGGATCCTCCAGATGGGGGACATCGTGGGGCTCGTAGAGCGGGCCCAACAGACGATGGACCTGGAGGAGACGGCCAGACTCGAGGAGCGCCTGATCAAGCGAGGCGAGTTCGACCTCGAGGACTTCCTCCGGTCGGTGCAGCAGCTACAGAAGATGGGACCGCTCAAGGGACTCCTGAAGATGGTCCCCGGCATCAAGTCCAGCATGCTGGACGACGTCGAGATCGACCCGAAGCGGGTCCGGCACATAGAGGCGATCATCCTCTCGATGACGCCGGAAGAGCGGAAGCGCCCGCAGATCCTGAACGGGTCCCGCCGCGCGAGGATCGCGCGGGGCTCCGGGCGGCCGGTGCAGGAGGTGAACCGGCTGCTCGAGCAGTTCAAGGAGATGCGGAAGATGATGAAGAACATGGGCAAGCTCGCCCCGCTGATACAGGGCGGGGATCCGGGTGACCTCGGCCGGCAACTCGGCTGAGGCGCGAACGCACGAGACAGGACGCGAGATGGCAGCGAGCATCAGACTGAAGCGGGTCGGCGCCAAGAAGGCGGCGTCGTTCCGAATCGTGGTGACCGATACGAGTCAGGGGACGTCGGGGATTTCGATCGAACGGCTCGGCGTCTACAACCCGCGCACCGAGCCGTCACTGATCCGGCTGGATGCGGCACGCACGCTCTACTGGCTGCACGAAGGCGCGGAGCCGAGCGACACGGTGCGCTCGCTCCTGCGTCAGACGGGCGTGTGGAAACAGTTCCACGATGGCGTCGCACCCGAGGCGTTGGAGGACCCCGTGGTCTTTCAGGGGCCGCCGCCGGGCCAGCAAGGCACGTCGCAGCGGCCTCCACCCGTCGACAGGGCGCCGAAGGTGAGCGCGGCAGCCGCGGTGGCGAAAGAGGTGATGCCGGAGGCCGAGCCCGCCGCGGCGCCTGAAGCCGCCGAGCCCGAGGCCGCGGAAGAGGCCGCAGCTCCTGAGGAGCCTACCGTCGCGGAGGCGACCGCCGAAGCCGAGGAAACTGTCGAGGCGAGCGTCGATGAAGCGACCGCCGAAGCCGAAGAAGCTGTCGAGGTGAGCGCCGAGGAACTCGCCGAGACTGCCGAGGAGGCCGCCGAGGAGAGCGAGGTCGCGGCTGGAGAAGCGGTAGACGCGAGCGCCCCGGAGGCTGTCGAGGAGGCGGTAGAGGAGGTTGAGGAGACCGCCGAGGCCGAGGTAGAGGAAGTCACGGCCGAGGCGGAAGACGCGGCTGAAGAAGCCGTCGAGGAAGCCGCGGAAGAGACGACGGACGAGGCCGAGGAGGCCGAGGACAAGGAGTAGCCGGACGTGTCCTCCGAGCCCGTGGTCGTGGCTCGGGTCACACGCCCGCACGGGATCAAAGGCGGGCTCCTCCTGCGGGCGGAGACGGATCACGCGGAGGAGCTGTTTACACCGGGTCGGGTGCTCCATCTCGTCGAGCCCCCGACCGATAAGCCCGCGGACGAGCCGTCGACGGGCCTGCCCGAAGCCCTGACGATCGTGGAAGCCGCCCCGCACGGAGCGGTATGGCGCGTCGTGACCGAGGAAATCGCGGATCGGTCCTCGGCGGATCGATTTCGTGGCGTCCACCTGGCGGTGCCGCACGAGGAACTCCCCGAGCTCGGCGCGGATGAGTACTTCTTCCACGACCTCATCGGGCTCCGCGTGGAGGACGAGGAGGGACGTGAGCTCGGCTCGGTGTCGGAGGTGTACGAGGGCCCGGCCGACCCGTTGCTCGCGGTGGAGGCCGAAGGGCGAGAACGCTTCATCCCTTTCCGACGCGAGTTCGTCGTCGATGTCGACCTGGAAGCGGGGCTTCTGCGAGTGACGTTGCCGGAAGGCCTCCTGGATTTGTGAGCGTGACGCCGTGCGAATCAACGTCCTGACCATCTTCCCAGACTATCTGCGGACGCCGCTCTCGCTCGGTCTCACCGGGCGGGCGCAGACGGCGGGACTCGTCGAGTACCGGTTGGTGGACCTGAGGGACTACACCCACGACCGGCACCGGACCGTGGACGACGAGCCGTTCGGGGGCGGCGCGGGAATGGTCATGAAGCCCGAGCCGTTCTTCGAAGCCCTTGACGACCTCAGGCCGGAAGGCCCGGTCGTGCTCCTCACGCCGCGCGGGCGCCCGTTCGACCACGCGACCGCGGTGCGATACGCGCTGCAGGACGAGGTCACGCTCCTGTGCGGGCACTATAAGGGCGTGGATGAGCGCGTCGTCGAGGCACTGGTGGACGAGGAGATCTCGATCGGCGACTACGTGCTGAGCGGAGGAGAGCCGGCGGCTCTCGTGGTCACCGACAGCGTCACTCGGTTGCTGCCGGGCGCGATGAGCGACCATGAGTCGGCCTCCACGGATTCATTTTACGAAGGATGGCTGGCACCCCCCGTGTACACGCGACCGGCAGAGTATCGCGGGATGGAGGTACCGGAAGCGCTGCGCTCGGGCGACCACGCGCGGATCGAGGCGTGGCGTCGCGCACGCGCCGAATCCATCACCCGTACACGCCGACCGGAAATGTTGGACCTGGGCGCAGAATAGGCAGGATAGTAGGGCTGCCGCGGGCAGCCTGAACCGATTATATTTCTGGGCTTCGGATACGGCGCGCCGAACGAGAGCGAGGCGCGTCGGGCCGGCGAGGCTGGAAAGGACGGACGAGGATGGATCCGAGGATCGCAGAGATCGAGAAGTCATACAAGCGGAGCGACCTGCCCGCGTTCGCTCCGGGCGACACGGTGCGCGTCCGCGTACGAGTGCGCGAAGGTCAGAAGGAACGGATCCAGCCGTTCGAGGGCGTCTGCATCGCCCGCCGGGGCGCCGGAATCAACGCCACGTTCACCCTCCGGCGCGTGTCGGGCGGCGTAGGCGTCGAGCGAATCTTCCCCCTCCATTCGCCATCGATCGCCGGTCTCGAGGTCGTGCGCCGCGGCGACGTGCGCCGGGCCAAGCTCTACTACCTGCGCGCCCGCAAGGGTAAGCGTGCCCGTGTGCGCGAGCGGAAGTGGTGGCTGGACAAAGAGTCGATCGCCGAGCGCAAGGCCATGGAGGCCGGCATCGCTCCCCCGGTGACGGAGGCCGCGGAGGCCGAGTCCGAGGACATGCCGGAGGGCGAGCCTCTCCCGGAGGAGGCCCTCGACGCCGCCGAGGCCCCGGTGGCCGAGTCGGTGGAAGACGTCGGCGATGCGGCCGTCGAGCCGACCGATGCGGCCGACCCGCCGGAGCGCACCGAGACCGCGGAAGCCACCGCCGAATAGGCCAGGAGTCGCCCCGCTAGCCGCGCGTTGCCCACCGTGCCCGACACCGCCCCCCTCGACTACGAGACGGACGGCTGGTCGTCGGGCCACCGCTACATCATCGGTCTGGACGAAGTCGGATACGGCCCCGTGGCCGGTCCCGTCGTTGTCGCCGCAGTAGCCCTGCACCCCGACCAGCAATTCGACGGCGCGACCGACTCCAAGCTTCTCACCGCCAAGCGCCGTCGGGAGCTGTCCACCGAGATCCGGCGCGACTGCCTCGGCTATCGGGTAGCGGCCGCGTCCCCGCGCGAGATTGAGCGCCTGAACGTGCGCTCGGCGGCGATCCTTGCGATGCGGCGCGCGGTGTCCGGGCTTCCGTTCCAACCCGACCTCGTGCTCGTGGACGGGAGGCCCGCCCCCGAGCTGGGTCGCCACCGCGCCATCGTGGGAGGCGACAGGCGCTCGCACTCGATCGCCTGTGCCTCGATCCTGGCAAAGGTCGTGCGGGACGAGCTCATGTGCCGGTTGGATCCACGCTACCCCGAGTACGGCTGGGCTTCGAACAAGGGATACCGGACGCGGGGGCACATGCGAGCGATCCGCGACTATGGGCCCACGCCCCATCATCGCCGTACGTTTCACGGTGTGTTGCAGACCGAACTCGACCTGTAGGGATTAGCCTTTTAGGGTTTAGACCGTGCATACCGAACATCTCACCAACGTGAAGGTGTACTGGGTCGCCTCCGGGTGGTTCATCTCGGTCGCCGCCGCCAGTGCCGTCCTCCTCTTCTTCGAAGGTGTCGGGCTGCTTGGCCGGTCCGAGCTTATGGACGCGATTTGGGTCTCGGTCGGCGTAGGGCTCGGCTTTGTGACGGGTGGCTTCTTTGCGGGGGTCCGGACGGCAGCCGCTCCCATCCTGCATGGCGGCGCGATCGCCGGTACCAGCTTCGTCGTGTGGTTCCTGACGAACATCGTCCTCGGCGGGTTCACGACGGGAATGTCGGCATGGGAGCCGCTCACCGTGCGCGCCGCCGCGCTCGCACTCCTCGTGCAAGGAGGAGCGGCGATGCTGGGCTGCTGGCTCGGTTACCGCTACGCGCCTGTCCGAGTGGAGTAGGCCGTCGGGCCGCCACGTCGAACCCACAGGCCCGTCCATGAGAGGGTGAGACCATGTGTCGATTCGTCCTCTACCGGGGTGAGGAGATCACGCTGAAGTCCCTGGTCACCGAGCCCGCGAACTCGCTCATCCACCAGAGCTTCCAAAGCCGCGAGCGCGAGGAACCGCTGAACGGCGACGGCTTCGGGATCGCCTGGTACGTGCCCGAGATGGCCGAGGAGCCGGCGCTGTTCCGCTCGCTGCGTCCCGCGTGGAACAACGACAACCTCCGTCACCTGGCGCGCGTGACCCGCAGCCCCTGCATCTTGGCGCACGTCCGCGCGGCCACCCCAGGCATGCCGGTGAACCTGGCGAACTGCCATCCGTTCGGGTTCGGGAAGTTCGCCTTCATGCACAACGGCCATGTCGGCGGCTTCCGAAGGCTCCGACGACGGCTGTTGGGCCGCCTCTCCGATGATGTCTTCGATCTGATCGGAGGATCCAGCGACTCCGAGCACGTGTTCGCGCTGTTCCTCGAGCGCTACCAGGGCGCGGAGGAAGAAGATCCTGCGGAGCGCATGGCAGCGGCGCTGGCCACGACCATCCTCGAAGTGGAGGACATGCGGGAGAGCGCGGGGATCAAGGACGACTCCGAGCTGAATCTGGCCGTCTCGGATGGGCGTAGCTCGGTCGTGTCGCGCTATAAGAGCGACGTGCCGAAGCGGGCACCGAGCCTGTACTACCATACGGGAAGGCGCTACGAGTGCGAAGAGGGGATGGGCCTGATGGTGGATCCCGACGGCGGCCGCGGCGCGGCGATCGTATCCTCGGAGCGTCTCAGTGACGACCCCGGCTGGGATCGGGTACCCACCGGGCACATGGTCGTGGTCCGAGAGGACACGACGGTGGACGTACGGCCGATCGCGGCCTAGGTGGGCGTCGCAGGGAGGTGGCTCACCCCGAGCTTCGCTGGATGGTGTTCATAGCGCGTTGATCGCGTGAGATACTGTGGACGTGACGGTCTTTCGGCCCGCGAAGAAAGGGCCCCAATGGGTTGCGCGATGTTTGCTGTTCGGATCTCACTGCCGACGCCTGATGTCTTGCCCGGCGTGCTTCATGACACGTGCGCCGAGAGGGTGAGCTGGGACGCTCGGGACCGGGGAACGCGACGTTTCAGCTATGAAAGCGAGCGCCGCAAGGGGGCAGACGCTGCCACTACCGCGATCGATGTCGGTTCGACGGCGGTTCCACTCTGTGTGGTGAGACGTAGGGTGTAGGGCGCGCGCAAGTT
>JBDHAC010000065.1:0-22892 GCA_039588275.1 Gemmatimonadota bacterium | reverse complement strand
GCACATCGACAAGAAGACGGGGTTGCCGCGCCGCCACGAGGAGGACGTGGACGGCGACGGGGACATCGATCTGGTGTTCCACTTCCGTCTGGGTGATACCGGACTCGACTGTGCATCCACCGAGGGGACCCTCAGTGGGGAGACCTTCGACGGCCAGGCAATCGAGGGAACCGACGCAGTCCGCATGATCGACGTTCCGTAGCCAACACCGTGACCCAACTAGGGTCACCTGTCACCAGAGGGGCGGCTCCACCGGGGCCGCCCCCGCTGCATCAGGTCAGCTTCTTCCGCGCCCGCCCTCGGCTGGAGGGAATCGTGGCGGAGCGGGGGTCAGCGGGACGCAGACGGGAGTACCCCCCTACCCTTGTTTTGACGGCATGTGAGCGCGGCCGCCGGACGTTCGGGAGACCGTCAGGTGTCAGGGATGCGAGGTACCCTCCCCCCTGAACTTTTTGCTTCCTGAAGTTTTGTCGGTGTGCGAAACGAGACCGCCGGACGTTCGGCTCTGTACCCTGAGGGCGGGTTGAATCCTTCCAGCCTTCGAATCGCCCGAGCGCGCGGCCGTCAACTCTTATAGGAATACGCACCCCCAACTTGTGAGATTCACACATGGCGGCCGAACCCGGTCTCGTGTGCGGTACGACGGCTATGGCACGGCTTGCAGAGCGGCTCGAAATTGTCGTCCCGGTTGTCGAGTGGGTTGTTATTGATGTGATGCACCTCGGTCGCGGGCCTGGCCTTGCACTCCCGGCAGATCGGCTCGCGACGTAGGATCATCCGCCGGACCTTTTGCCAGCGCGCCGAGTCGTACAACTTCTTTCGCTGCCGCCGTCTGTATCCACGGTCGTACTTGCGCCGAAACGCTTTGTGGTGCTCAGGGCAGCGTGCGCCCTTGGCGATCAGCTCCGGGCAACCGGGTTGGGCGCAGGGCTTCAGAATCGGACTCATGCCGCGTGTCGCCCGTGGTCGTCGAGGATCTTGCGGAACCGGTGGTCCCCGTGCCTGTACGCGAACCGGTGGACTTCATCACCTGTCAGCGAGCCCGTCTCGAGGAGTCGGCGCGCAAGGGCCTCCGCGATGTACATGTAGGGCTTGAGGAGTTCGTGTGTTTCCTCGGTCCAGACTTTCCACTCGGGCGAGGGCGGCCCCGCGTTTCGCTCGATCTGTTCAAAGTCGCCCGTGCATCCGTCAAGCGACTGGCGGTGGGTGAACCCGGACTGCACCGCAGCCGAGAACCCAGCCACCAGGATTTGCGGGCACAAGACCGTGTCCCGGCCGAAGCGGACATCGCCGCTCGATCGCTTGTATTCCGACCAGCCGGGCGACGATGTACGT
The DNA here is from genome assembly GCA_039588275.1 of Gemmatimonadota bacterium. Lineage (GTDB taxonomy): Bacteria > Gemmatimonadota > Gemmatimonadetes > Palauibacterales > Palauibacteraceae > JBDHAC01. The sequence continues at coordinate 21,557 of JBDHAC010000065.1, read as the reverse complement.
GGATGCATGTAGAGCTCTATGCCGCTAATCCGGTTCCCCAGGAGTAGCCCGGCGAGTGCGTGTCCGGCTTCGTGAATCGAGGTTTTTTGCAGGTCGCGCCAAGCCGTGGCGGCGCCGGGTTGGACGAAATACGCGGCATCGCGTACACGGCGGATGCTCTGTCGTGTGGCCTTCTTACCCAGTGGCGTGGGTCTGCGTCGTCTAGGTGCGGGTTGCGGGCGAGCTGGGGCAGGAGCTTCACGCGCCCGAGCTTGGACCACCTGTAGCTTTCGGCGAGCGAGCGAGACCGAGCAACCTGTATTGCCACCGTTGCGCCGCTTGCAGATCGCGCGGGCCTTTTGGATGGCGCGTGTCGCTACCCGTTGCTCAGCCCGGACGCCAACGTCGGTCCCTTCGTACGCGGGGAACGTCACGGGCGAGATGTCCCACAACCGGTCGATCCGGTTGATGATTCGGAGCGGCTTGCCGCCGTCTTCTTTCCATTCCTCGTCCGCCTCCAGCACCTGAAACGAAAAGCTCATCTGCGACACGTCACCGCGCTCGATCGAGAGCATGAGGTCGGATGCCGTTGTCGTCTTCGGTGGCCGGGTATCGGCTAGCAGGCCGGTCGCGTCTTCTGATAGCCGGAGCGTGCCCGACGTGGTCCGGCCGAGTACATGGTTGGAATCGTGGTTGAACAGCGCCCGTACGTCGTCGGTCGCGATCGCGTCCGCGAATGCGCCGGGTTTGATGAGTTCACGGAACGGGCCGATGTCCGCTTCCGAGTCGAATACGGCGGCGTGCCCCCGGATGGACTTCGACCGGCCACTACCGCGAACCTCTAGGCCCATGGCGAGCGTGCGGACCTCGCGACGGGCGCTCACTTGGACCTCCGGCGCGACTTCTTGGGTTTCTCTAGGTCATCCAGGGCGGGGCCAACGTCGTGGTTGATTTCGTCATTAAAACGTTCGAGCCGACCGGCGATGCGGCGCCACGCGAAAACCGGAATTAGTTCGATGGAATTCCAACGCGCGTCCGTATCCTCGACCTCACGCATGTATCGCTCGGCCTCGAGCGCGGCCGTCAGTGCGGCATCGAAAGCGGTTCGCGCGTCAGCGACCAGCTTCAGGTACTTCGGCCGCCGCTTCAAACATAGGTCCCGTGAGGCTTCGGCACGCGTCGCTTGGAGTTCCCGCTCGGCCAGCCCCAGGGCCGCCCGTAAAAGCTCCTCACGTTTGCGCAGTTCGCTCAGGTTGTGCTGCGGCTCGGTACGAACATCTTGGATGACCTGTGCGACTCCGCCTTGGCCCGCTGCGCCGTAGACGGTGGTGGCGGCGCGTTCGGCGACGGCAGCCATTCCCGCAGGTGAGTACAGTTGCCGCTGGAGGTCTTCGCGTTCCTGCTCGACCTCACGTAACTGCGCGTCGAGTTCGGTCCACTTCGCGCATGCGGCTTCGTACTTTGGGCATTCTTCGGCTAATTGTGCGTACAGCTCGGGCATCTCATCTTTCCCTTCGTCTCGATTGTGTAGTTGGGGGCAGCACCTGGTGCGCTGGCGGCGCGAACCAAGAACCAATCGCCCCAGAGCACCACCCCCGGTGTCGTGGCGGCCTCGCAATCGGCACCGAGACTCGGTGGTGACGGGCAGGGGCTCTCTCCACCCGTCACGCTGCGAGACCGCCATCGCTTTATCGGATCTCGGCCACCTCGGCACCGAACGGCTGGACCGGCGGACGGCGCAACATTTCGTCGGCGAAGGCGAGTAGGGCCTGCCGCGCGAATGTGCTCGGGTGTTCGTCGAGCCAGGCCGCGGCACGCTTCACTCGGTCGTACTCGGACGGGCGTAGTCGCAGGCTTACAGGTCGCCTTGCCTCTGGCATGTTCCCTTCTTCAGCTAACGGCACAAAAAAAAGGCGGAAACCCGACTATGGGTCCCCGCCCCTACGGCGGTTCTATTGTCTCTATTGTTTTTGTTGTGGACTATCGCCCGACTATAATACTAACACTATCCGGTCCCGTGTGCAAAGCGTACTACGCCACGTGTTTCGGATAGCCCGTTTCAACTTCTCCCTCGGTAAAGTTCGGGTCGAAACGCCGCGCCAGGTCTTCAATCCGTCCGCTGTGATGATTCCGGCCTCGTACTCGGGCGCCCGGCTGATCTCGTAGAGGTGCAAATGGCGGTCTGTTAAACTGCGGGAGATTCCCGCTTTGTTCGAAGACTTGGGCGGCGTCTCGCCACATACGCATTGCGCTATTCCCTGTCAGGGCAGTCGTATTCGCAGTACAACCACTTACCCGTCGGTCCTACATCAGCCGTGGTGAGCGTGCACGGCTCGCCGTCGATCAAGACCTCTTGGTGGCAGTGGGCCCCGCCTACCGGAGAGATCGGAACCCCAATGGTAATCTTGGCTAGCTCAATGTCGGGTGGGGGATCTCCCGCGATCAGTCCCACGGAGACTAGGCTGACCCCGTACCTGTCGGCCCAACTGCGCAAAGCTGTGCGCACGCCGGCTAGCTCGGCTCGACCTCTTTCTACGCTCGGGATATCTGCGGATCGCAGCAGCGCGGTTGCTGAGGCGCTCCGGGCCTGAATCGCTTCGTACTCTGCGTCTCTCTCTCCCTCATCGACTGTATCCGCCTGCTGGCACTGGAGAGAAGCACTAACAACGAAAGCAAGACAGGACGTGAGCAGGATCGGTCGTAGGGCTCGCATCGGTGCCTCCTGGTCGAAGTGACCGCGCACACTCACACACCAAAACCTAAAGATGCCACGAGTGGCCGAAATCTTACACGCGGGGATGAGGAGCTTCAGGCCGCGAGCCGCAGGTCCAGCCTACGCGCGCGTATAGGGTTCGAGCCCGGTACCTGTCTCTCGCGTCGGGTGGGAACGCGCCCGCACGATGCAGCGACAGCGGGGTATACACGCGGTCAAGCTAGCTTGTACTGGAGACGGATCGAGCCTTGCCTCACAGAATCGTTCTCCCGCCCGCCGGACGCCGCCGTCCGAACATCGTGCTCGCGGTGCTCCCGGCTGTTTTCCTTCGAGGATCGGTTCCGAGAGGCGCTCTCACTGGTGACGCTCGTCGAGTTGACCAATGGGACGAGCCGCAGTCGCAGCTCGTGGGAGAAGTACGCGGACGGCAGGCTGCGGATCACGCTCGCCGCGGCCCGCGAGCTGGCGGCGTATCTGCGGGACCGGTCCGAACAGCTCGCACAGGCGGGCGATGCGCTGGAAGCGGCGGTCGCAGAGAAGCGTAGAGTGTTGTAGGGAGGGCACGATAGGGGCGGTCTCGCGCTCGTGTTCTTCTGGGGTCAGATCGACGTTCATGCGAACACCCGATCCCGTACGTCCTCCCGCGCCTCGCTCGCCCGGCGCAGCGTGGACCGGAACGCCTCGCGCGCCTCGCGGAGTAGGATCGCGCGCGCCCATTCCGACGCGTTCTCACCTTCCGCCTTCGCCACCGCGCAATAGCGCGCAAGCCGCGTCGCCCGTAGGGTGAGCCTCCCAACCTGTCTCACCTCCTCGAAACATCCTTTCGATGATTCACGGTGTCTCAAGGATGAAGGGTCACGGGAGCGAGGATTGAATGAAGCGGCGATCGATTGGGAAGGGCATCGGTTGCACGCATGCACAAACTCCCGTTTGGTTCGGCGAAGCAGCCCGTGCTCAGGTTGCGACCCCCGTCGGCCAAGCCCTCGATCCAGGGGTTGGCCTCGGCGAACGACCGGTTCAAGAAGAGGCCTACCTTACCGGTGGCCGTTATCGGTGCGGTCATCGCGCATTTCATGATCTTCGAGATGATGCCGCGCTTCGACGTGGCCACGATCGCGGTAGCGGGCGAAGTGATGGCTGCGGTGGACCTACCGCCCGAAGTGGAGATCCCTCCCCCGCCGGAGCAGATCGCGCGACCCGCGACGCCTAGGGTGGCGGCGGTTGACGTGCGCGAGGATCTCACCATTGCCCCAACGACCTTCGAGGACAACCCGGCCGAGAACTTAGGTCCGCCGCCCGCGGTGGTCGCGACCGACGCCGATCGCCCCGAGTTCATCCCCTATACGGTGGCGCCCCGGCTCAGGAACCGGGAAGAGGTGTTGGCGCTGCTTCGGCAGGTCTACCCGCGAGCACTGCAGGACGCCGGCATCAGCGGCACGGTCCTGTTGTGGATCTACGTGGATGAAAACGGAGATGTCCAAGACATCCGGGTCGCCGAATCGAGTGGCTACAACGGGCTGGATAGGGCGGCGCAGACCGTGGCCTCGGCCATGCACTTCACCCCGGCCATGAACCGCGACCGGGTCACTGCGGTGTGGCTTGAGCAGCCGTTCACCTTCGAGGCGCTGAACTGACCGGATCGAGTCGTCGCTCGAAGCGTCAGTTCCAGCTTGGGAGCACCGTCACGCCGCGAGCCGTGGGTCCAACTCCGCCCGCACGAGGTCCACGATCGCGGCCAGCACCGACCGGTACGGCTTGAGCTGCGGGACCAACGGGTCCGCCATGTCCTCCAACAGCGCCAGGCATTCCTGTAGCGCCGGCCGGGGCGCACTCTCAAGCTCAACCGTCAGGTCGCCCCACGCGGAGCCGTCATCGTCATCATCGTCCGGCTCGAGGTCGCGCACGGCCCGCAGGATCGACGGCACGCCATCGTCCAGCGCGGCCAGCTCCTCGACATGCTCGCGTTGTTCGGTCCAGAACTGTTGCCACACGCTCATCGCCCCCCTTATGTGTACCATCAATGTGTACCATCTTTCGCGAAATCGTTTCGGGGTGTGTGGTTGGGCGCGGTAGCTCCGGTGTCGAGACGACACCGGCTCAAACGATCAGCCTCGGCCAAGACCCGGCCGGGGTTTTTTTTGGCGGGTCGCTGAGAGGTCTTCCGCGACCTGCCGTCGTTTCCGGCCTCGGCCCGCGCCGGATAGATTCCTCGGTGCGCGGCACGGCTCAAGGTCATGTCTGGAGACCGGCCGAGCCGGCCTCCGGTTCGACGTCCACCGTTCGATTCCACGAGGGCAGGTGACGACCAGCGCGGTTCCTCGCAGACAGACGGTCACGGTGCGGGTCGGCGACGTCCCGGTCGGTGGCGATCACCCGATCGTCATCCAGTCGATGACGAACACGGACACGGGCGATGTGGAAGCGACCGTCCGCCAGGTGACCCAGCTGTACGAAGCCGGGTCCGAGCTCGTTCGCGTGACGGTGAATACGTCGGAAGCCGCGATTGCGGTACCGAAGATCGTCGACCGCCTGAGGGAGGCGGGCGCTCCCGTCCCGATCGTCGGAGATTTTCACTATAACGGACACATTCTCCTGCCGGGCCATCCGGACTGCGCCCGAGCGCTCGAGAAATACCGCATCAATCCCGGAAACGTGGGCAAGACCACGTGGGACGCGCACTTCGCCCAAATCGTCGAGTGCGCCATCGAGCACGATAGGCCGGTCCGGATCGGCGTGAATTGGGGATCGCTCGACCAGGCGCTGCTGACCCGGATGATGGATGAAAACGCCGACCGGGATGACCCGCTCGATGCGCATGCCGTGACGTTGGCTGCGATGGTGGAGAGCGCCCTCGCCTCCGCCGCCTTCGCCGAGCGGGTCGGACTTCCGCACGACCGGATCATCCTGAGCGCCAAGCTGTCGCGCGTCCCGGATCTGGTCCACGTATACCGAGAGATCGCGTCTCGCTGCGAGTATCCACTGCATCTCGGGCTTACCGAAGCGGGCATGGGTCGCAAGGGCGTCGTCGCCTCAGCGGCGGCGCTCGCTCTTCTCCTGATGGAGGGGATCGGGGACACGATTCGAGTTTCACTAACGCCCGAGCCGGGCGCCGATCGGGCCGAGGAAGTGCGCGTCGCCCAGCAAGTCCTGCAGTCGCTGGAACTCCGCAGCTTCCAGCCGCAGGTGACCGCGTGCCCGGGTTGTGGCCGAACCACGAGCGAGTTCTTCCAGGAGCTCGCCCTCGAAGTGCAGGGTCATATCGCTCGCCGGATGTCCCGGTGGCGGGATCGATACCCGGGTGTCGAGAGCCTTGCGGTCGCCGTGATGGGTTGTGTCGTCAACGGACCGGGAGAATCGAAGCACGCGGACATAGGGATCTCGCTCCCGGGAACCTTCGAGGAGCCGAGCGCGCCGGTTTACGTCGACGGCGAACACAGCACGACGCTTCGCGGAGACCGGATCGTCGAGGAGTTTATCGAGATCCTGGACGCCTATGTGGAGCGGAGGTTCGGGCTCTCACAGCCCGCATAGCGCATCGCAGCGCGGCTCCCTTCTGCCGAAGGTCGGGTCGACAGCCTGAGGAAGAACGCTATGAGGAAGATGACAATCTGGATCGCGGTCCTGGGGCTGAGCTTCGCCGGGACCTGTCGGCGCCCCGCCTTCGTCGAGTCGGAGACCGCTCGGCCCGATCCCTCTCGACTCCGGCAGACCGAGGCTACGATCCGGGCGGATCTCGAGGAGTTGATCCGCGCGCAGGACGCCTACTGGAGCGAGAACGATCGCTACGCCCTCGACATGGCGCGCTTGGCCTTCACGCCGTCTCCGGGCGTTCTCATCGACATCCTCGATGCGGGAAGAGACGGATTCTCCGCTCTCGGGACCGTAGACACCGGGGACGCCGAGTGTGCGGTCTTCGTGGGATCTGTGGACCCGCCCCGGTCGTACGCCCAGACCGCGGGGGTCGTGGCCTGTCGCCCCTAGCCGGGGCGACTTCGTGCGAATGTGGTGATGTGGGGTGGGTGAGGCCTAGCGCCCGGCGGCTCTCCGACGGCGCCTGCGCCGCCTGCGCTCGGCAGCCTTGGCCTTGCGGCGCCTCGCCTCGCTCGGCTTCTCGTAGAAGCGGTGCTTCTTGATATCCCGGAATATGCCGGCCCTCTGCACCTTGCGCCGGAACTTCCTCAGCGCACGGTCGAGCTCCTCATTCTCACGGAGTATGTACTCCAATACAGCTCCTCCCATGTGAGGCTCGCGTGAGCGGCATCCGGATGCACGGCTGCCCTGACTCAGAGCCAAATATCGCTAAACAAAAAAAATAACCGCCCTCGAGCGCTCTGGTCAACCGAAGCTCGAGCGGTCGGCTCGGTCGAGTTCAGACGTCGGATCCCGTCGGTCGGGCGTCGCGGCCCGGATCCGACTCGTATCTGATCGTCGACACCGAATCCGGGTCGCTGGTCGGGCCGCGCTACGTCCGCGCCATGAAATGAGCCTCGGCATCCCTCCCTCAGCTACCGAAGAGACGACGGCCGAACTTCGACTTGATCTGCTCGGTCAGCGTGGGCGAGTCCTCGGACGACTCATGATCCCCGTTAAGTGGGTTCCCCACCGAGGTCGATGCCCCGTTTCCGGCGCTCACGGCTGCCCCCACGTGCTCTGCGCGCACCACGTGTCTGGCTTTGGGGCCCTTGTCACTGCTGATGAGATCGAATTCGACGGGCTCGCCGGCGTCCAGCGTCCGGAACCCGTCCATCTGGATCTCCGAATGGTGTACGAAGACGTCGGCCAGGCCGTCACGCTCGATGAACCCGTACCCCTTCTCGTTCGAGAACCATTTCACCTTCCCCGTCTCACGCGACATTGCACGCCTCCTCCTCATACGGAACCCGTCGTACGACACTTCTGCCGTGCTTGGACCGGTCAGCCCTGGTGGGACCGCCGCGTCGGGCGGGCGGAGGCGGGAGATGCCCCGAGACAAAAAACGACCCGCCGGCCTCCGCCGGAACGGGCCTCGTAGACCTGCGCCACCACACCACCCTGCCACCCATCGAAACGCAAGGTAAGGACGATCGCGGCAACCTTCAAGCGGCGAGCCGGAGCGGAGCGCCTGACGCACCGGCCAGAGCTCCGCGGAGGGGTCACTCGACGCTCGGCGGACCGCGCCGGGCACGCGAATCCGTTTGCATCGGACCCTCTATTCCGCCTATACTGGCGGTACCCTCCAGCCGATCGACCGTCTCACGTCGACGTAATACTCGGTTAAGGAGCTTCGTTATGGCACGTGGCATCGCCATTACCGCCGAAGGCGATTTCGAGCTCGAAGGCAAACCGTACTTCATCCCGCAGGAGTTCTCGGCCCGCGAGGCCTACAGCTACCGCAGGTTGATGGAGCCGATTCCCGACGTTCCCGGAGGGACGAGCCTCAGCTCCGAGCAACGAGCCCGTCAGCGGGCCTACTTTCTGCGCCGCGCCGCCGCCTGTATCATCCCCGGCCTACAAGTGAAATCGCTCGAGAAACTCCCGCTGGGCCAGCTGCAGCGGATGCATGAATGGATCGCGGCACATCGACCCGACCTCCTGGAAGCCGCGAGTTCGCGCGTCCCGCTTCGATAGCTGCGGCCCGGGGCTCCACCGCGGCCGTGAATGAGCGCCGGATTCCGTAGAGCCAAAATCGTCGCCACTATCGGTCCCGCCAGCCGGGATCCGTCGGTTTTCGGGCAGCTCGTCGAAGCCGGAATCGACGCGGTCCGAATCAACTTTTCCCACGCCTCTCACGCCTGGGCGGCCGATCTCGTATCGCTGGCTCGCGATACCGTTCGCACCACCGGGCGCCCCCTCGCGGTGATCGGCGACCTCCAGGGCCCGAGGATCCGGGTCGGCGATCTGGGCGAGACCCTCGAGATCGAGATCGAGCGAGACTACTGCTTCGTGCCCGAGGGGTACGACGCACCGACGGCGTGCGAGCCCCACCGCCTGATTCCGACGACCTATCCCGAGCTCGCCTCCGAGGTCGAGCCGGGGAACCGGATACTCTTGGACGACGGGCGCCTCGAGTTCCTCGTGCGCGAGACGCGAGAGCACTGGGTCATGGCACAGGCGCGGGTCGGCGGCTCCCTCACCTCGCAGAAAGGGATCAATCTGCCCGGCGTCCAGGTTGGAACACCGAGCCTGACGGACAAGGATCGGGAGGATCTCGAGTTCGCTCGCGCGCAACGCTTCGATTACATGGCCCTGAGCTTCGTGCGAAGTCTCGAAGATGTACAGGAGGCACGGGTGGCGGCGGACGCCGGAACGCTCTTGATCGCGAAGATCGAGAAGGCGCAGGCGTTGGAGCGGCTCGATGAGATCCTCCCGGCGACCGACGGCGTGATGGTGGCACGCGGCGACCTGGGCGTCGAACTGCCCTACGAGGAAGTGCCGATGGCGCAGAAACGGGTCATACGACTCGCACAGAACCGCGCCCGGCCGGTGATCACGGCGACTCAGATGCTCGAGTCGATGACCCGTGACCCGAGACCCACACGGGCGGAGGTCTCCGACGTGGCGAACGCGCTGCTGGACGGGACGGACGCCGTCATGCTCTCCGCCGAGACCGCCGCCGGCGAGTACCCCGTCGAGGCCGTCGAGGCCATGGATCGCATCATCCGCCGCATCGAACACGAGCGTCACGGGCGCTTCTACAGCGTCACCCGGCGAGCGGACAGGCTCGCCGACGTACAGCAGTCCATGTCGGGTGCGGTCGCGGCCGCCGCCATGGAAGCGGTGCGGCGCCTCGGGTCACCGTTCGTGGCGACTTTCACGCGAAGCGGCTACACGGCGCGGATCGTCTCCGCGCAGCGACCGGGCGTTCCGATCCTCGCGGTGAGCGATCAATGGCGCACGTTCAACCAGTTGGCACTCGTTTGGGGTGTCGAGCCGATCCTCTTTCGCGGTGACGTGGACTACGACAGCATGCTTGCGCGCGCGAAGGAAGTCGCTCTGGAGCAAGGCCTCGGGGACCCCGGGCAGCGCTTCGTCGTTACGGCTGGCGTTCCCTTCCACGTCACCGGGACCACGAACATGATGCGGATCGAGGAGCTGTAGTTGAGCCACCTGGAGCTCCTGCCCGGCGTACTTCGTTGAAGGTCACCTTCCTGGGCACGGGGACGTCCTTCGGTGTGCCCGTCATCGGGTGCCGATGCCCTGCGTGCTCTTCGGACGACCCTCGTGACCGACGCACGCGCCACTCGCTGCTGGTCGAGCAATCCGGTTGCAGACTGCTCGTGGATACCCCTCCCGAGCTCCGGCTTCAACTCGTGCAGGCCGGAGTCGAGAGGGTGGACGGCGTGTTCCTGTCTCACGAGCACGCGGATCATACGCACGGGATCGACGATCTGCGCGTGTTCAGCATGCGCGCGGGGGCTCCGCTCCCGCTTTACGTGGCGAGCGAGTTCGAAGCGGAGCTCAGAAGCCGCTTCTCCTATATCTGGGACCGGGGCTCGGTCCCGAATCAATGGTCGACCGTGCCCGACCTCGACCTGTGCCTGTTCGAGGACCGTGAGCCCATCGATGCCTGCGGCTTTCCCCTCATACCGATCGCTTTTCCGCACGGGGTGTATCGTAGCTTCGGGTTTCGCGCGGGCGACCTGGCGGTAGTCGTGGATGGGAAGTCCGTGCCCGACGACGCCATTCCGTTGCTCGAAGGAGTTCGCGCCCTGGTGATCAACGCGCTCTGGTTCGGAGATCCGCATCCCGGGCATTTCAGTATCGAGGATGCCATTGAGGTGGGCCGACGCCTCGGGGCGGAAACGACGTACCTGACCCATCTCACGCACCGTGTCGTCCAGGCCGAGCTGGATGCGCGACTTCCGCCGGGGGTCCGCGCCGCGTACGACGGGCTCACGGTCGAGGTGTGACGTGAAGGTCGACCGCATTCGCAACTTCTCGATCATCGCGCACATCGATCATGGCAAGTCCACGCTTGCGGATCGTCTGCTGGAGCAGACCGGGGCAGTGGAGGCCCGCCGCATGGTGGCGCAGGTGCTCGACTCGATGGATCTGGAGCGGGAGCGCGGGATCACGATCAAGTTGAACGCGATCCGCATGGATTACCGCAGAGACGACGGGGATCGGTACGAGCTCAACCTGATCGATACGCCCGGTCACGTCGACTTCACGTATGAGGTCAGCCGCAGCCTGGCGGCGTGCGAGGGAGCCCTGCTCGTGGTGGATGCCAGTCAGGGCATCGAGGCGCAGACGCTCGCCAACCTGTTCCTCGCGATCGAGGCGGGTCTCGAGGTGATCCCGATCGTCAACAAGATCGATCTCCCCTCGGCGCACCCCGAGGGTTGCGCGGAGGAGGTGGCGGAGCTGCTGGGCATCGACGCTTCGGAGGTCATCTTCACCTCCGCCAAGGAGGGTCGCGGCATCGATGAGGTCCTGACGGCCGTCGTCGAGCGAATCCCTGCACCGGCAGGAGATCCCGGAGCGCCGCTGCGCGCGCTCATCTTCGACTCGCAATACGACCGCTACCGTGGGGCCGTCCCGATGATTCGCGTGGTGGATGGCGAGTTACGCCCCGGGATGCGGATCGGCTTCGGGACGACGGAGGCCACGTACGAAGTCGACGAAGTGGGTTACATGCGGCTCGGCTTCCAACCCACCGAGGCCCTCCTCACCGGCGAGGTCGGGTACGTCACGGCACAGATCAAGCGGGTGGGCGACACGCGCGTCGGTGACACGCTGCTGGACGCCGAGCGGCGCGCGACGGAGCTTCTCCCCGGCTACCGGGAAGCGAAGCCGATGGTCTTCGCCGGACTGTATCCGACGGATTCGGATCAGTTCACCGAGCTCCGCGACGCGCTCGAAAAGCTGCGACTGAACGATGCGAGCCTCCACTACGAGCCGGAGACCTCCGTCGCGCTGGGGTTCGGTTTCCGCTGCGGGTTCCTGGGGCTGCTCCACATGGAGGTCGTCCAGGAGCGACTCGAACGCGAGTTCGATCTGGACCTGATCACGACGCTCCCCAGCGTCGAGTACGTGGTCCGGCTCACGAACGGAGAAGAGCTACGCGTCGAGAACCCGAGCCGCATGCCCGAGCGCGGGCGGATCGACGAGATCGCCGAGCCCCACGTCCGCGTGCGGATCGTATGTCCGGCCGAGTACATCGGTGGGATCCAGAAGCTGTGCCACGATCGCCGGGGCTCCTACGTGACCATGCACTACCTGGACCCGCAGCGCGTGGAGCTCGCTTACGAGATCCCGCTGGCGGAGATCGTGCTCGACTTTTACGACCGCCTCAAGTCCGCCTCCCGCGGATACGCGGCCATGGACTACGAGATGGCCGGCTATCGAGCATCCGACCTCGTCAAGCTGGACATCCTGTTGAACGGGGATCCGGTCGACGCCCTGTCCATCATCGTCCATCGAGAACACGCGTACGAGTACGGAAGGAAGGTGGCTCGCAAGCTCAAGGAGCTGATCCCGCGCCAGCTGTTCCAGGTCGCGATCCAGGCGGCCATCGGCCGCGACGTGATCGCCCGCACCAGCGTGAGACCCCTGCGCAAGAACGTGACGGCCAAGTGCTACGGCGGTGATATCACGAGAAAGCGGAAGCTCCTGGAGAAACAGAAGGAGGGGAAGAAGCGGATGAAACAGGTCGGCACCGTCGAGATTCCCCAGGAAGCCTTCCTGGCGGTACTCCAGGTCTCGGACGACTAGCCGGTCCGTAGCCGACTCATCAGGTCCCGTTCAACCGGGCACCGAGACGTCGGAAGTCGTGAAATTGGCGCAGCTTGCGCCGATCACGGGAGCCCACGTCGAGCACTCCGACCCGCAGGAGGAGCGCTTCGAGCGGGTTCCGCGGGTGCTCGTAGAACGGGATGCGGTTGAAGTCGAACAACTTCGGGATGATCTCGCCCATCTCACGCACGACCATGACGTTCAGGGCGTGCAGGTCCAGGTCGAAGAGGCCGGCATCGTGAGCGAGCTCTACGATCCGCCGGACGTGGGCGAAGGGCGCCTCGACGCGGTTGAGCTCCTCCGCCCCCCCGTTACGATGGTAGTCGTAGTAGAGCTCACCGCGGAGAAGTTCCTGCACGACGGCCGAGACCTCCGGCGTATGGAAGTAGCCGATCGGTCGCGCCACGTAGCGAGCGAGCCCCGGCGCTTCGTAGAAGGCTCGATTACGCCGATACTCGAATTCCGCGATGCCGAGCGGGTCCCGCCCCGCGTGGCGGCGAACCGAACGGGGCCTGAAGATCTTGAGTGCTACCGGTGAGCCCCGTAGGTCGGCCCGGTAGACCGTGGTCACCAACCCATCGCTGAGACGCTCCAGAACGCGCACCTCGCCCACGGCGGTGCGCTCGAGGGTCCCGTCCCCCGGATCCACCCACCCGTTCGCACTCTCCAGCACCCGGGCCTCCGCGAGCGTCACGGGGTGTCCTCCCGCCCGGCGACGACGATCCACTTGTCCGAGAACACGCGCGTCACTGGCAGAACTCGCAGGACCGAAAGTCCCGCGTCGTGAAACTCCTGCTCGAGTCCGGCCCGCGAGACACGCTCGAGAGGCCTCCGGGTGAGTCGCAGCGTTCTCAGCGCCCTCCACTTCGCGTAGCGGTAACTGTACCGGTGTCGATAATCGACTACCAACCAGGGTGCCACGCGACTCATTTCCCTGAGGATGGACACGCGCGTGGGCGGCGGCACGTGGAACATGAATCGGATCGAGACGACGCAATCGACGGCGTCATCCGATAAAGGGAGGCGTTCTGCGTCGGCCTGTACGAAACCCGCGACGCCGGGTGAGCGATCGCCCGCCTCGACGGCGCGCCGCATCATCTCCAACGAGATGTCGCTGCCGACCACGTCAAAGCCGTGCGTCGCGAGATGGCCCGTGAATCGGCCAGTTCCGCATGGCGTGTCGAGAACGACGTGCACGTCGTCGAGCGTCGCCAGTGCGTCGCGGATCGTCCGCCACTTGCGCCGGTTGCGCCTCCGCTTCAACGGACCGACGAACCGCTCCTGGTCGTAGTACGCTGCCACCTCGGAGTCGCGGTAGAACCTCCGCTTGTGCGCATAGGTCCGCTCGCGCGGCTCGCTGATTCGCGTCCTGGTCATCGACCCCTTTCGTTCCGGTACCGTTCGGGGCTCCACGCGCCTCGAGGCTGGAGTGATCGCGGGAGGAAGGTAGGCCGCCGCACGGGCTTGAGCACATGCGATCCGGCCGATCGCTTTGACGGATAGGATTCCGCGTCTATGATTCCGGACGCTGCGGCATACATCCGTGGGAAGAGCGTCAGAGGAGGTTGAGAGCGCGTGGACGATCGCCGATACATCGTGGGCGTCGACCTGGGCGGAACGTCGATCAACGTCGGCGCGGTACCGTTCGATGGGGGAACCGTCCTCGGGATGCGCGCATTGCCGACCGAGCCCCAGCGCGGACCGAAGGCCGTGGTCGATCGCATGGTCGAGATGATTCGAGACACGCTCCGCGATGCCCGTCGTGAGGCGGAGCTTCCGGAGGAGGCCTTCATCGGCATCGGCCTCGGCTCGCCGGGACCTCTCGACCGCCGGACGGGCACGGTGCTCGAGACGCCCAACCTCGGGTGGCGGAATTTTCCGCTGCGCGATCTGATCGCCAACGCGGTAGGATTGGACACCGTCCTGGACAACGATGCCAACGCCGCGACCCTGGGTGAGTGCTGGATGGGGGCGGCTCGCGATGCCGACCCGGTGGTCGGCGTAACGCTCGGCACCGGCATCGGAGGAGGGATCGTGTTGGGCGGGCGAGTGTTCCACGGGACATCCGATGTGGCGGGCGAGATCGGCCACATGACCATCGATTCCACGGGGCGAAAGTGCAACTGCGGCAATTACGGTTGCTTGGAAGCCTATGCGTCGGGTCCGGCGATCGCGGCACGTGCCGTCGAGGGTCTTGAGACCGGGGCCAGCAGCCTTCTCCCGGACATGGTCGGCGGCGAGCTCGGTCGAGTCACGGCCGAGACCGTCTACGAAGCCATCGTCGCGGGTGACTCGTACGCGGCCGACGTGATGCGTGAGACGGCCAAGTTCCTCGGTACGGGGCTGGCGAACCTCATCAATGTGCTCAACCCCGAAATGATCGTGATCTCCGGTGGAGTGACCCGAGCGGGCGACCACCTGTTCCAGCCGCTTCGCGCGGAGGTCAGGCGTCGAGCCTTCAGCCACGCCTCCGATTCCTGCCGGATCGTGAGCAGCGAGCTGGGTGGCACGGCGGGTGTGATAGGGGCGGCGGCCACGTTCCGGACGGAACGTTTCGGAGAACTCTAGCAGGTCGTCAAAGGGAGGAGCATGCCGCGACTCGGTGTCGTCGGGACGATGGTGTGGGACACCATCCACGCCAGAGATCCCGGCCGCGACGCGCCGATCCAGGAATGGGGCGGGATCGCTTACGCGCTGGCTGCCTTCGACGCCGTGGCGGAAGCCGGCTGGGAACTGTTCCCCATCCTCAAGGTCGGGAGCGACATGCGTGAGCAGGCCGACCAGTTCCTTCAGACGCTCCGGCACGTCGCGTCGGTGGACGGGGTTCAAACCGTGCCCGAGCCCAACAACCGAGTCGAGCTCTTTTATCACGAGGTGGGCAGGCGGTGCGAACGACTCACGGGTGGTGTTCCGGGGTGGACGGCGGAGGAGCTACTCCCGCTCGCGCGGGCCTGTGACGCGCTATACGTTAACTTCATCGCGGGCTGGGAGTTGGATTTGGCGGCGGCGGGGGTGCTCCGCGAGGCGAGCCCTGGGCTCGTCTACTGCGACATTCACTCCCTCATGCTGGGCATTGGTCCGGACGGAGTGCGCGCGCTCCGACCCCTCGAGTCATGGCGCGAATGGCTCGCTTGCTTCGACATCGTGCAAATGAACGAGGATGAGCTCCTCACGCTGGCGGAGGAGTGGGGCGACCCCTGGCAGCTGGGCGCCGAAGTTCTCGGTCCCCTCACCCGCGCACTGTTGGTGACGAGAGGGCAGGAGGGAGCGGTCTGGATGGCCACCCGGCGGTTTTGGGACGCCCCTCTCACGAACCGGACGGGACCACTCGCCAATGCGGGTGACGCCGTGCTGAGCGGTCAGATCGAAGGAGATTCCGGTGCCGATGACCCGGATCCCACCGGTTGCGGGGATGTCTGGGGGATCACGTGCTTCGCTTCACTTCTGTCGGGCCGGCCTCTCGGGGCGTCTATGCGACGCGCGAACCGCGTGGCCGCGCGCAACGCATCCTTCAGGGGAGCCGGAGGGCTCGCCCCGTATCTGCGCTCCGGCTCCGGTTTGTTGCTGGCCGAGGATGCTTGAGAGCGATGACTACGCCATGAGCGCGACATGAGTCGAGTCGTTGAGGTCCCGTCGACGCTGGACGAATCGGCGTTCGAGGAGCTCGTCGGCTCGCTCAATCGAGCTACGGAAAGCGGTGATGAGCGGCTGCTGTTCGATGCCCGTCGGGTGGCGTGGGTCTCACCGTACGGTCTGACCGGCCTGCTCGCCGTCGGGCAGGTGGCGCGTGACCGGACCGGTCGACCCCCGCTCGTCGAGCTTCCGGAAGATCCCGAGGTCCGATCCTACTGCGAGCGAATGCACTTCTCGCAGACCGCCGCCGCGGTCTTCGAGCTCGATTCTCGGCCACAGCGCCCGCACGCGCGCTCGGACGCCCTGTTGGAGATCACCCCCATCCGCTCGCACGAAGATGTCCATCACGTGGTCGAGCACGTCCGCGATCGGGCTGCCACGATCCTCCAGCGCCGCCTGCATTACTCGAAGCCGTCGGTGATCCACTTCTCCGTGATGCTGTCGGAAGTCTGCCAGAACATCCTGGAGCATGCGGAGGCGATCGGTTGGGTGTGTGCGCAGACGTATCACTGGAAGCGACGACTCGGGCGCGACGTCCTGGTCCTCGCGGTCATGGATGTGGGCGTCGGCTTCCAGGGATCGCTGGGCGCGGAGCACGCACGGCGCTATGGGGAGCGCTGGTCGGCCGCCACCGCGCTCGAGGCCGCGTTCTTGAACGGCGAGTCGCGCTTCCGAGACCCCGGCCGCGGCCAGGGCCTGCAGGCGATCCGCAAGCAGGTCACGAAGTGGAACGGTGCCGTGCGGATTCGAAGTGGGGACGCGATGATCGCCCGCGTCCCGGAATGGGACGACCTGCAGCCCCTTTGCTCGGGTCTGCCGGCCTTTCCCGGAGCGCAAGTCCTGATCGTGCTGCCGGCGAAGGTCGAAGCCACGGCGGTGACCTGAGGGTGGAGGAGCCCATGCGCCCAGCGGTCACGGAGACGAGCCTCTATAGCTACCTGGTGACGCGCCACACCGGCCGCGCCGTGCGGCTCAGCATCGAGGAACGCCTGGCCGATTTCGACCGTCACGTGCTCACGGTGCTCGATCTGCGCAACGTCCCGCTCATCGACTTCAGCTGCGCGGACGAAGTGGTCGCGAAGCTGGTGGTTCGTCACGCACACCGTGCCGGACGGGAGGGGCGGCGGTTCTTTCTCTTCCGGGGCGTGGCCGAACATCATCTCGGCCCGATCGAGTCGACCCTCGCGCGGCAGGGACTGGCGATCGCCGCGGAGAGCATCGATGGCCAGCCGTTGTTGTTGGGCGAGATCGGCTCGCTCGCGGCACTCACATGGCACGAGATCTGGCGGGTCGGGCGGGGCACGCCGATCGGCGTGGCGGCGACGCTGAAGGTGGAAGAAGAAGCCGTGCGGCTGGCGTTCGACGAGTTGGAGTCGCGTCGGCTGATCCTGCCCGACGGGGCCTCGTATCTGTCGTTCCAACACGCCCTCCAAGACGCGGAGCGAGCGGAACCCCCCGCATGAGCGACCGCCTCCACCGGCGCCTCTCAAGACTGATCGCGGTGCTGCTGCTCGGGGTCGGTCTCGTGTCGACGATCCTGTACTTCCAGCTGCGGCGTTCGATCCAGTCGTACGACGATCGGCTCCCACTCGCCGGGTTGGAGGCTGGCGCCACGGTCTGGTTCGACGAGTTCGCGATCCCCACGCTCGAGGCGGTCACCGAGGCGGATCTCTACCGCGTGCAGGGCTTCGTTCACGCGTCCGAGCGCCTGTGGCAGATGGAGCTATTCCAACGGATCGCCCGCGGCCAGCTGGCGGAGGTATTCGGCGACATGGCTCTGGAGGCCGATCGCCTGATCCGCACGCTCGACTTGTGGGGCGCCGCGGAACGGGGTGTGGCCGCCTTGGCTCCCGAGCAGCGCGCGCTGCTCGAGGCATACGCCGAGGGGGTGAACGGGCGCCTCGAATCGTGGGAGGGGCCGTGGCCGCCGGAGTTCATCGTGCTGGGGATCGATCCGCGGCCCTGGAGTCCGCACGCTACGATCGCCATCGGCAAGATCATGGCTCTCGATCTGTCCACATGGGGCACGGAGCTGGATCGGATTCTCGCCGCCGCGCGGTTGCCCGCCGAGAAGCTCGCCGAGCTGGAAACCGCTTACCCCCCCTGGGGTCCCACCATCCTGCAGGATGGTCCGGCACGAGGACGGGCTGGGGACAGCGCGTTCGCGAGCGCCTCACACGCGGCGCATGGGACGTGGCTGGAGAGGCTCTCCGGTCACCGCGTGCCCGCCGCGCACCGCTCGCTCGACTCGCGGGCGGCGCCGGTCGGACCGACCGACGCACCCTCCGGCCCCGGATGGGATCCGCTCGAGTTCCTCTCCGGATTCGCGTTCACGGCCTCCAACTCCTGGGCGCTATCCGGGACGCGTACCCTGGACGGGCACCCGCTGCTCGCGAGCGATATGCACCTGACGCTACGCGCGCCCGCCACCTGGTACGTGAATTCGCTGCATGCCGTGAGGTCCGGCCTGCACGTCGCCGGGCTCACGATCCCGGGCGTCCCCGGAGTGGTCGTTGGGTACAATCGTGACCTGGCGTGGGCCTTCACCAACGGGATGGTAGACGACGCCGACTTCGCCCTGGAAACCGTGAGCCCGGATGGCTCGGCATACGGGTCGGGCGACGGCTGGGTGCCGTTCTCGGTTCGCCGTGAGTCGATCGCCGTTCGGGGTAGGGTCGAGCCCGTGGTCCACGAGGTTCGTGCGACCTCTCGCGGTCCGGTGATCACCGATGTGATACCGGTGGAGGGACTGACGCTCTCGCTTCTGTGGACGGGCCGCGAGCCGAGACCCGAATTGCCCGGTCTCCTCGCGATGAACCGGGCACGAACGGCCGAGGAGTTCGACGCATCCGTACAGGCCTTCCAATCGCCGCATCAGAATGTGATCTACGCCACGACGCGTGGCGAGCTCGGGTATCGGTTGAGCGGATCCGTACCGCGGCGGGTCGGTTTCGACGGCGCCTTGCCGATCTCCGCCGATGCCCTCGCGGGCGCCGAGTGGGCCGGGTATTGGCCCGCGGACGCGATGCCGAGCGCCCGGGATCCGGCAAGCGGCTTTCTCGCGAGCGCGAACAACCTCCAATCGAGCCCGTCATACGGCTCCGTCGGCGTCGACTATCCCTTGCCGTTCCGGGCGCGCCGCATCGTTGATCGCCTCGAAGCTGCCAACGACTGGACGCTGAACGACATGCGCGATCTGCAGCTGGACACGTACAGTCTGTGGGCTCGCCGGCTGCTACCTCGCGCCGTCGACGCCGCCCGGCGAGCGGCCTCCGACTCGATCGCGACTGAGCTGGAGTCGTGGAACGGGCGGGTGAGCGTCGAATCCAGCCAGGCGACCCTGTTCCATGTGTGGCTGTACATGCTGCGCGGAGCAATCGCCGCTGACGAGTACGGTGGAGATCCCGACGGTTGGTTCCCGGACGGGACCCTTCTCCGCATCCTCGAGACCGGCGATGGCGCCTGGGTCGACGACGTGCGAACCCCGGGCCGGGAGTCGCTCGAGGATCTCGAAGAGGAAGCAATGCGTGCAGCCATCGGTCACACCGCCGGCCGGCGCTGGGGCGAAGTCCACATGGAGCGCTCCAGACACCTTATCGGGCAGGTCGACTGGCTGAATCGTCTGTTCGGATTCCACGTCGGGCCGTACCCGGGCGCCGGGGGACCCTACACCGTGCGCCCCGACGATCCCGCCCGCTGGCGCTCGCTCGACTCGAGCTCGTGGGAGCTCCCGATCGTGAGCGAGTACGGACCGAGTGAGCGATTCATCGCCCACCTAGTACCCGGCCGAGCGAGGGGGTACTTCCTGTTGCCGACCGGTCAGAGTGGGAACCCGTTGAGCCGCCATTACCGGGACATGCTCGATCGCTGGGCGGAAGGCCGGCTGATCGAGGTGCCGCTGGAGCCCGACTCCGCCCGTGCCGCCGCCGTATCGAGCTTGCAGCTGGAGCCCGTAGGCCGTTGAGGCGGTCCTCCGCAGTCTTTCGGAGGACCGTGAGAGATCCGAATCTCGTTGACGGGGTACCAGGTGGGGAGTAGCTTGCGCGCGCGGCGCGGAGGGGGGAACCGCGCGCGAATACAGGCGATAACGCCCCTCCGCAGGATGTCACGAACCCGTCATGCCATGGCCGATACGTCAGTGAAGGGCACCCCGCCGGCGATCGACAGAATCGAGGATGTTCTCGACCGCATACGTCCCGCGGTTCGCGCGGATGGTGGGGATATCGAGCTCGTCCACTTCGACGAGACGTCCGGTCAGGTGCAAGTCCGGATGGTCGGAGCGTGCTACGCGTGCCCGATGTCGATGGCAACGCTCCGTGCCGGTATCGAACAGAGCCTGCGGATGTCGATTCCGGAGGTTCGCTCCGTCGAAGCGATTCAATAGCGTCCCGACCTGCGCTCGGGACCGGTTCTGATGCCCCCTCGTCCGCGCCCGCCAATCGGCCACGCCATTTCCACTATATATGACTAACGAGAACGACTCCCGATCCTCACGCTCCCTGCCGGTCTTCGGCCAGCCCGAGGCTCCACCCGACCGGAGTGCCAGACCCGCGCCGCCGCACGGCGCCGGGGAGGCGGCGCGTCGTCACCCCTCCGACGCTCCACCCATGGATGGAGTGCGACATGTGGTGGGGGTGAGCTCGGGGAAAGGGGGGGTCGGGAAGTCGACGGTGTCGACGAACCTGGCGGCTGCCTGGGCGAGCGCCGGCTACAGCGTGGGGCTGCTGGACGCCGACATCTACGGCCCCGATATCCCGACCATGTTCGGTGTCCGGGAAAGACCGAAGATGGCGGACGATCAGGTGATCCCGATCGAGGCCCACGGGGTCAAGCTGATGAGCATCGGGTTTCTGGTCGACGAGGAGACTCCGGCGATTTGGCGGGGGCCCATCATCATGGGGGTCGTGCGGCAGTTCCTCGAACAGGTCCGTTGGGGACCGCTGGACTACCTGATCGTGGACCTGCCCCCCGGCACGGGAGACGCGCAGCTGTCGCTGTGCCAGCTCGTGAAGGTCAGCGGGGCGGTCATGGTGACGACTCCACAAGACGTGGCCGTCGGAGGCGTCCTCAAGGGAATCCGCATGTTCGAAAAGCTCGACGTGCCGATTCTAGGAATCGTCGAGAACATGCGGGGCTTCGCGTGCCCCGATTGCGGGGCTACGCACGAGATCTTCGGTTCCGGTGGAGGCGAGCGACTCGCGGCCTCGTTGGAGCTGCCGTTCCTGGGAGCGGTGCCCCTGGGTGTGGCCGTACGCGAGGAGGGAGATCAGGGCTGCCCGACGGTGGTCGGTCGCCCGACGGCGCCCGAAGCGCTCGCTCTCACGCTAGTCGCGAAGGAGACATCTCGCCGGCTCGAGGAGCTCGAGGCGCTGGCCTCGGTCGGGTAGCGCTGGTACCGCTGCCGGGTCAGGCTCCAAAGCGCTCCGCTAGGGAACCAGATGTACGTCGACGGTACCGACCGCGGCGTCCAATTCGATCTCGAATCGGACGTCAGCCGCCTCCCAGTTGGAGGTCTCGT
>JBDHAC010000064.1:0-18671 GCA_039588275.1 Gemmatimonadota bacterium | reverse complement strand
CTTCCGAAAGGTCGCCCCAGATATCGCGCGACACCTCATCCAGACACTCGCGAATCGCGTCCGCGGCGAACCCTCGACGGGCCAGGTATCCGTACAATCGTCGCCGCCCGGCTCGCGGATCGACCCCACCCAACGTCCGCGACCCTTTCTTCGCCGCGCGCGCGAGCAGCTCACGCTCGCTTACACGCTCGTCGCTCAAGGCCCGTTCGACGCCCGCCTCGGCATCGGGACGAGCGACCCCTTTCGCTCCCAGCTCGGACACCAGCATCCTGATGGAACGAGGACGCAGGCGAATCCGGTCGCGCGCGTACGCGGCTGCGAAGGCTCGGTCGTCCAGGTACCCCAGCGCGTCACACCGCTCGAGCGCGGCCGCCACCGTCCCCTCCCGACATCCCTTCTTGCGCAGGTTCCGCCGGAGCTCCCAGCGGCTACGGGGCCGAGCCGAAAGGTAATGCAGGGCTTGGCGCATCGCCTCCTGCCGGTGTGCCTCTTCCTCGAGCGCTTCGAGCGCTGCCGGGGCGATCTCGTCGCCGACTCGAAGTCCCAACGACTCGATGGCGTCGATCGGCAGGCGGCATGCAAGAGCGCCGTCCAGCTGGACATCGATCCAACCCGGACGGCGCTTCGAACATGGGAGTGCGGTGACGCGTGGCAAGGCGTCCAGCAGGCTGCAGGGCCTGCGTCGTGTGGTTACCGCGCGGTCAGGTCGAGACTCTCTTCTCGGTCTTCTCGCCCGGCGCTCGCTTTCCGTTCGTGGGGGGCTCGGCGGACTCGTCGTCCGTCTCGGCCACCGGCTTCTCCGTCATGGGCACCGGCATCCCGAGGGCTTCACGGATGCGCGCCTCGATCTCCTCGGCGATGTCGGGATTCTCCTTCAGGAACGCCTTCGCGTTCTCACGACCCTGGCCGAGGCGTAGATCGTCGCCGTAGGAATACCAGGCTCCGGCCCGGTTCACGATGTCGATATCCTCGCCCATGTCGACCAGCAGGCCTTCGCGGCTCACACCCTGGTTGAACATGATGTCGAACTCGGCCTGCCGGAACGGCGGAGCGCACTTGTTCTTGACCACCTTCACCCGCGTGCGGCTGCCGACCTGCTCCTGGCCCTCCTTGATGGAGGCGATGCGTCGGATATCCAGGCGGAGCGACGCGTAGAACTTGAGCGCGCGGCCACCGCTCGTCGTCTCGGGGTTGCCGAACATCACCCCGATCTTCTCGCGAATCTGGTTCGTGAACACCACGGCGGTGTTGGAGCGGCCGATCGCTCCCGTCAGCTTTCGCAGAGCCTGCGACATGAGACGCGCCTGCAGGCCGACGTGCGCATCGCCCATCTCGCCCTCGATCTCAGCACGCGGCACCAGCGCGGCGACCGAGTCTATCACGATCACATCCAGCGCCCCGGAACGGACGAGCACTTCGGCGATCTCGAGCGCCTGCTCTCCCGTGTCGGGCTGCGAGACGAGCAGGTTCTCGATGTCCACGCCGAGCCGCTGGCCGTACGCGACGTCGAGCGCGTGCTCGGCGTCGATGAACGCGGCTACGCCGCCGTCCTTCTGAGCGTTCGCGATGACGTGCAGGGTGAGCGTGGTCTTTCCGGAGGATTCGGGCCCGAAGATCTCCGTCACCCGTCCGCGCGGGATCCCACCGATACCCGTCGCGTGATCGAGGTTCAGCGCGCCCGTCGAGATGGCAGGGGTATGCACGGGCACCTCATCGGAACCCAACCGCATGATCGCTCCCTTCCCGTGCGCTCGCTCGATCTGGTTGATGGCGACCGAAAGTGCTTTTCCTCGTTCGTCGTTCGACTCCGACCCCATGGATCGCCCTCCAGATCAAGGTGATTCGTCTCTCGGACCGGGAATGCTCCGGGCAGGTCGCACGATAGCACCCCGATCGGACTTTCGCAATTTCTTCGGGTGTGACCGAAACCGCCCAACGGGGCTCCAAAGGGTGGATCGTGAGGTCAACGGGCTCTCAACGGGCCCTCGGCCAGCGGTTCTCGACGGCAGCTAACGCAGCGCCGCTCCGCAGCTGGGACAGAACGACTCGCCTCCCGCCAGATCGTTCCCGCAGTTGGCGCACGTGGGCGGCCCGGCGGCGGATTCGCCGCCGCCGTCATCGGTGCGGTCGGCCGGTGCACCCGCCCGCGCGTCGTCCCGGGCGCGTACCGCTTCCACCTCGAGCTCTCGGCGCAGCCGTCCGTACTCCTCCTCGGCAAGCTTGCCCGTCTGGAACTCGAACTCGAGCGCGCGCAACGCCTCGATGGCAACATCCTTTCGCGCGCGGACGGGATCGGCGATTACCTGATCGCTCTTGCCACTCCGTACGGCTGCCGCCACGACCGCTATCGCGAGCAGGATCAGGATCCCGCCAAACAACAGGTAGCCGATCATGCGAGCTTCCCCCTTCTTCTCTCCTCGGCGAGCTCGACGGCCCGCGCTACGGCGGCGGCCGGGTCGTCCGCGCGCTCCGTCACCAGCTCATCCGGCAGGTTCGTCGCGAGGCCGATCACCGGAACGCCGAACTTCCGTGCAAAGGCGGCCTCGGTCATGGTTCCCCACCCACCGGCGATCGCGATGATCGCTTCGGAGGCCCGCACGACGAGGACGTTGCGGGCTTCGCCCAGGCCCGTCGGAATCGGGACGGTCACTCCGGGGGCCGCCGCCTCCGCGCTCGTGCCGGGCAGGATACCGACGACGACACCGCCATCCTCGGTCGCGCCGGCCGCCGCCGCCCTCATCACCCCCCCGAGACCGCCGCACACCTCGATCGCTTCCGCGCGCGCGATGGCCGCTCCGACCTGGCGGGCGAGCTCCTGGGCCTCGGCCGTCGCGTCACCCGAACCGATCACTCCGATCCGAAGCGGTCTCATTCGACTCCTCGGCGCAAGGGGACCTGTGGGCTCAATCACGGCTCGATCACCGTTCGAGCAAGATCGTTACGGGTCCGGCGTTCACGAGCTCTACGTCCATCATCCCCCCGAACTCGCCCTCCTCGACAGGACTGCCGAGCTCACGACACACCTCGACGAAACGCTCGTACAGGCGGCGAGCATCCTCCGGCGGGGCGGCCCCTGTAAACGAGGGCCGCAGGCCTCGGGACGCGTCCCCGTACAACGTGAACTGGGACACGACGAGCAGCCCACCCCCCACCTCCGACGCCGAACGGTTCATCCGCCCGGCGTCGTCCGCGAACACTCGCAACCCCCAGAGCTTCTCCGCCATCCAGCGGAGCGTGCCCTCGTTATCTTGCGGGCCGAACCCCACCAGGACCAGCAGGCCCCATCCGATCTGCCCTACCCGCTCCCCATCCACCCTGACCTGCGCGCGGCTCACGCGCTGCGCTACGACTCGCATACCCTTCTCCCGAGCCCCTTCACCTTCCCCCCGCGCTCCCCAAACGCCGTCGCGGGGAAAACCTGCGCGCTCCCTCGTGCACTCAGGACATTCCCGTTCGAGCCGACAATTTCACAATTTTTCGACATCTTATCCACAAATTTATCCACAACTTTTTTTAAAAAATGTCGCGAAACCCTTTTACCGACGCGAACACGGAAAGGACCATCTGATGGGCTGGCGACCGACAGGGAGGGCATGCGCTCGAGCATGTGCGCCACATCGTGATACGGAGCGAGCCTGTAGCGAGCCCGGATCGCGCGAGAACGAAGCCTGGAGAGCGCCCGACGTTCCATATAGGCATAGAAAAACTCAGCCCCTGCGCACCCTTGCGGGTGTCAGGGGCCAAGTTAGAAGGACTATGTTTTGCGGCTCCAGCAGCTCTATCCCGTTCGTTTGCGCGGCCTCACGGGACTCCACGGACCTGGTACCATCTCTGCCCGACCAGCTGTGCGAAGCCACCCATTTTCCCAAAGGCTTGCGCCTCTTCGTCAGAGCCTAAGCCCTGCACTTGTGACCTCACGTCGGACGGCCCGTAGCGCCGTCTACAACCTCGGCCTTTCGAATTGGCCGGTGCCTCCTTCCAAGGCACGCCGGGAATATAAAAGAAATTTTTTTAGCGTCAACCCCGCCGACAGCGCAATGATACTTTTTTAAAAAAGTCGATAGCGATCCCCTTGAGGATCGCGGATTCTCAAGATCCAAAGCCACGGTTTGCCGCCGACCGTGCGCCGTCGTCGGCCACGGCGCGACCGTCATCGGCCAAAGAGGCGATCCAGGTCGCCGGCGGGGTGCGAGCGACCGTGTCGCCCGACGCGCTCGATGACCCGATTGAGCAGCGCGCTCTGGGGGAGCGTCTTGCGGAGACCATCCACGCACCCGACGACCACCAGCATCTCCTGCGCCCGAGAGAGCGCCACGTTCAGGAGACGCGGGAGGTCCGGGTTGCGGCGCTCGTCCAGGAACCAGCTGCGACCCGGGGGGGCGTCGACCGTGTCGATCACTACGAGGGTCTTCTCACGGCCCTGGAACCGGTGAATCGTGCTCACCTCGAGGCCGCGCGGCGCGGCCGCCCCCAACCGACCGGTCACCAACTCGCGAACGGCCCGCGTCTGCTGACGGTAGGGCGACACCACCGCCACCTCCTGGAGACCCGCGTCCGCCGCCAACTCGAGAAGCCGCACGACGACCTCGGCGTGCACCCGGTTCCGGCGTGAGCCCTCGAGGCGCTCCACGCGCGGGTCGAGCGCGCTGGTGTCGAGAAGCAAGAGCGGTTCCCAGCCCGGCGCCCCGCGTCGCAGCTCCGGCGCGTCTTCCAACCGGTCGGCATAGAACAGCTCGCTTACCAGAGCCCGGATCGCGGGCGCCATCCGGTACTGGACGGTGAGCATCGCGCACAGCGCATCCCGCGGGGACGGGAGCGCCACCTCCCCGGACGGTCCACCCCGCACGACTTCCGTCTCCCGGAAGACATCCCGCCGAAGCCAGCGATCCGCGGCAGGCCCGTCGCTCTGAACGATGGGGGGCAGCTGCTGGAAGTCTCCCACGGCCACGGCTCGGCTCCTGGCGTGCGCGGCGGCGAGGGCGGCATAGGGGAGCGGCGCCGCGCTCGCCTCGTCCAGGATGACCGATTCGAACCGCAAGTTTCGGAGCTCCTCGCGCACGGCCAGCCGGGCGAGCGTCGTGAGCACGACGTCCGCGTCCTCGAGCGCCAGGATCGCCTGGCGGGTGACCGCCACCGCCAGCCGCCCCAACGTGCGACCCGCGCCCGGATCGTCACCGCCGAGGGCCACGGCGCGCAGTCGAGCCAACCGGGCCCGGGCGCCGGGGGCGGGACCGTTTCCGGCCGGGGCGCGCAGGTCGTGCTGGCCCTCGAGCTCGTCCAGCGCGCGGGCGATGCCGCCCGCCCCACCCTCGATCCGGCGCTGTACAGCGGCCTCCAAAGAGAGCTCGGGGTCCGAGGCACCTCCGAACTCGGCGCCCACCCGGATCACCTGGTTGGCGGAGATCGACTGCGGGTCCATGAGAGAGCGGATCCGTGCGGCGACCTCGTCCACGGCTCCGTTCGTCCCGGCGACGACCAGTACGCGGCCCTCGGCGCTCAGCTCCACCGCCGCCTGCGCCACCAACTGGGTCTTTCCCGTCCCCGGTGGTCCCCATACGAGCTGCACCTCGCTCCCGAGGATGCGCTCGAGCGCCGCCACCTGAGGCTCGTTCAACGTCAGCCAGGCGGGTCGGTCCCCGGGGACGCGGCCCACGGTCGGGGGCCGGCGGCCGAACAGACCGCGGATCGTCTCGGTGAAGTAGGCCTCCGGTGCGTCCACGATGTCATCCAGCCGCAGGGACAGCTCGCGCAGAAGCCACGTCGGGTCGAACTCCAGCTCCGACGCGCCCAGCCGTTCGCCGAGCCACTCGGGTGCGATGACGTGGAGCGCGCCCAACCTGCGGTCGTGGCGGCGTACGACCCCGAGCGTCTCGCGTCCGTCGACCCGCACGCGGACCCGATCCTCGGGTCGAATGTCCAGGCGTCTTCCCGGGAGCTGGAAGGAGTACTCGAAGCCCGCACCCCCGTCCCGGCTCAAACGGCCCCAGGGCGAGGGGATCGGCGCCTCGAGCCCGCGCCGGGCGAGATCGGCGCGCACGGCCTCGATCTCCTCCTCGAGGGCGCGCTGGCAATCCGCGATCAGCAGCCACAGGTCCTCGGGCGGCTCCGCGGACGAGTCACCCGGGTCGGATCCGGTTCCGGTATCGGGTCGCGCGAGGTCTGGCATTCGGGCTCGGACGCTTACCTTTTCGGCGTTACGACGTCAGCTCGACAATTTCCATGTCAGCGAGATCAGGACTCGAATGAATACCACGCACCAGAGGTCCGACACCACACGCCAGCGCCCGGACGACGGTCGGAGCGAGGGCGCCGCGGATCTGACACCGAGCGAGTTTCGCGAGGCGCTCCTACGGGTGGCTGACTGGGTGACCCGGTACCGCGAGGAGGTCGGGTCGTTCCCGGTGCTCTCGCGTCTCGAGCCGAACGACGTGCGCGAGCGGCTGCCGGCCCACCCGCCGGCTGCGGGAGAACCGATCGACCGAATCCTGGCCGATCTCGACGAGATCATCGTCCCCGGGCTCACCCACTGGAATCACCCCGGCTTCATGGCGTATTTCGCCAGCTCGGCGGCTGGCCCGAGCGTCCTGGCCGAGCTCGTCATCGCGGGGCTCGGGGTCAACGCGATGCTGTGGCGGACGTCACCCGCCGCCACGGAGCTGGAGCTGGTCACGATCGACTGGCTTCGTCAGGCGGTCGGGCTGCCGTCTGCCTTCCGGGGGGTGATCATGGACACGGCGTCGGCCGCGAGCTTCACCGCGCTCCTCGCAGCGCGCGAGGTCTCGGGGGAGAGCGTCCGCGAACGCGGTCTGGCCGGAAACGCGGACCATCCGGCCCTCGGCGTCTACGTCTCCGATCAGGCCCACTCGTCGCTCGAGAAGGCGGCGATCGCCGCGGGCCTCGGGCAGAGGTACGTGCGGCGCATTCCGGTCGACGAGCGCTTCCGGATGGACGCCGAGGCGCTCGAGGAGGCGCTAGAGCGGGATGTGGATGCCGGGGTGCGTCCGACATTCGTGTGTGCCACGCTCGGTACCACGTCGACGGCGAGCGTCGACCCGGTGGCCGACATCGCCGACGCGGCGCGGCGCTTCGGCTGCTGGCTGCACGTGGACGCGGCGTACGCGGGACCTGCGGCCATGCTCCAGGAGCTTCGCCCCGAGTTCGAGGGCTGGGAGCTGGCCGACTCCATCGTCCTCAACCCGCACAAGTGGATGGGGACGCCGCTAGACTGCAGCGTCCTGCTCTTTCGCGACGGCGAACCGTTTCGCCGGTCGCTGGCGCTCACGCCGACCTATCTGGAGTCCGAACATCCCGGCGCTCCGAACCTGATGGACTACGGGCTCTCGCTGGGGCGTCGGTTCCGCGCGTTGAAGCTGTGGTTCCTGTTTCGAGGGCTCGGAACCGATCGTCTGTCCGACACGTTGCGAGACCACATTGGATGGGCACGCGAGTTCGGCGAGCGGCTCGAGCGAGATGGACGCTTCGAGCTTGCCGCCCCGGTCTCGTTCAGCACGGTCTGTTTTCGGCCGGTCGCGGATGCGGATGGTGACGGAGAGCCCGGGGACGGCCGGACGCCGGAGGAGGCCGATGCGCTGGGCCACCGCGTGCTGGAGGCGCTGAACGCGGAGGGGCGCGTGTTTCTCTCGCACACCGTCCTCGGGGGGCGTTATACTCTGCGCCTGTCGGTCGGGAGCGTTCACACACGGGAAGAGGACGTCGTTGCCGCCTTCGAGGGCTTGTGTGTGGCGTACGACCGCGTGCTGCACGGGGGCGAGGACGCGGCGTGACCGGATGAGGGCCGCGGGTCAGACCGTGATGGGGCGGTCTGGGGAGACTGACGAGGGGACACTGAGGAGCCGGAACGCCATGAGGAACGAAACGAAGCATCCACTTCCGCGCAGGCGAGCCCGATCCGCGACGTTGGCTCGCCGCCCGACGCTGGCTCTCCGCCCGACGCCGCATCTCACGGCAGTCGTCGTCGTGCTGCTGGCGATCTCGGCCAGCGGCTGCGCCCAGGATGCCAACGGCTCGCAGGACCTCGTCGTGGTTCCCAGTGACGCCCGCGTGGCCAGGGACCGTGCGGACCAGGCGCGGGTGAAGGGAGACGAGGACGCGCCGATTCGAATCGTCGAGATCTCCGACTTCGAGTGTCCCTTCTGTCGGCAGTATTACGAGGAGACGATGGGGGCCCTCGACAGCCTCTACATCCAGACCGGGAAGGTCAGATACGTCTGGATCTCGTACGCGAACCCCGGTCACTCGCGCGCGTGGCCCTCGATCGAGGCCGCGTTCTGCGCCGGAGCGGTCGGCAAGTTCTGGCCGATGCACGACGTCCTGTTCGAGCGCCAGGGAGAATGGTCGTCAGCCGCCGATCCGTTCACGACGTTCGTCGAATACGCGGAGGAACTGGGCATCGACCCCGCGTCGTTCGGGGCCTGCATGCGTGACGATCTTCTCGCGCCCTTCCTGCTCGGAGATTACACGAACGTCATGCGGGCCGGGATCTCCAGCACGCCCTATTTCATCCTCGCCGACAGCGTAGCGATTCGAGGCGCCGCTCCGATCGAGAACTTTCGCACCGCGATCGACGAGCTTCTGGCGCTGAAGGACGGCGGAGAGCAGCAAGAGCAGCAAGGAGAGCAGCAAGAGCAGCAAGGAGAGCAGCAAGAGCCGTAATCGCAGGCGGAAAGAAACCGCACGCGGGAGAGGAGTGACCGCACGCGGCATCGACGCGGGGCGGCTACTCGTCCCCGTTCATGCGGAACACCGAACGCAGGCGCTCCACCGTTTCGGCGGCCACCGCGGCTCCTCTGCTGAAGATCGTCGCCAACTCCCGCTCCTCCGTGCCCACCAGTGGGATGTCGAAGCTGAAGTGGATCGCGACACCCGCCGGGCGCACGTTCTCCTGCGGATCGGCCCAGCCTCCGGAGGGATCCAGGGCGCCCTCGATATGCACTTCCACTGCGTCTGAGGCAGTCCCGATCTCCTGAGCCAGACCGGTCAGCCCCGAAGCGAGCTCTTCATTGAGCGCCGGATTGGATTCGCGTTGATCGAGCCACAGCGACGGGGGAGCGACATCGATGTGGAGAAAGCCGAGCATCACGTCGGGGTCCACGTCGAAGGCGTCCGGACTCAACCGCTCCGCGCCCGACTCAGCCTCCCGAACCAGGTACGTGGACACTCCCTCCCGCCCGATGTTCAGCAGCCCGAGGGCCATCTCGTCGATGACCAGCTCCACCATAGCGGATGGGGCGTACAGGGTATCCACGGCCCCGGATTCGAGGATGTCGAGCTCGGACTGGTCGTACGCCAGTACCCGGAAGAACCAGGAGAGAGGCTCCTGTCGCCCTTCGAACGTATCTCGCGACCCGAGTCCTTCGTGCCGCAACGCGGCGAGAAGGAGGGCGCCGAGCTGGTGTCGCGTCAGGTCCGGCAAGAGATGGCGCGGGCTGAGTTCGTTTCGTCAGGTTACCGTCGGGGGCCGGTCGGCAGCGGGCCCTTACGGCGTGATCATGATGTGGGCCGACGGCTTGCCGGGGAACATCAGCCACGGCCTCCCGGGCCGAGGCTCCGCCGGGACGCCGAGACGCTCGCTCGTCGCGTAGGCCACGTACAGCACGCTGAGCGGACTCAGGTTATCGACATCTCCGCCCCAGCTAGCGGGACCAGAGAGCGAGTACAGCGCCGCCGGATGATCGGGCATGGTGAGCTGCCCGGCGTCGATCTCTTCCCAGCGCTTGGAGATCGACTCCCGCCCCTTGACCCCCTGTGCCCGCAGCTCCCTGCCGCGTGCCATGTACGGCTCGAGGCTGTGGTGGTAGCAGGCGACGTGGAATCGCTCGTCCGACGGATCGTCGGCGAGGCAGATGAAATCTCCTTCCCCATCCCGGGCCACCACCCAGGTCTCTCCGTCCCGTGCGATGATGGTCGCGGCGTCTCGCTGGGACGCCGGCAACGGGAGCGTCGCCGACTGGACGGCCTCCTCCTGCGCGTGAGCCGGAACCGCGAGGACCGCCAGCAGCAGGCACCCGATCAGGGAGCCGAGCGGTTTTGTTGCCGTGACTTTCGGGTGCATGAAGACCTCCTGAAATCAGCGTCTTTGCCCTCTGGCTACCGGCGCGCGGAGCTCGCGGCGCGCTCCATTATAGCGGGGGATGATCGCCGGGCGAAGCGGCCTTGCGTCACCGGGTGGAGCGGCTCATCACCGGCCGGCGTCAGGGCTCACGATGGGCTCATCACGGCGGGATCCGGATGGCTCCATCGAAGCGGTTGCGGATTTCGCTTTCGCGTTCGAGATTCGCGCCGGGGTTGTGGTGAACGGGGTCGGAGAACCCGTGTAACGATGACTCGGCCCGGCATCTCTTTCGGGCTGGAAGGATATACCAGACCGTGCCTCTACGCGTAGCGGTACCCACCGAAACCGCCGAGGGCGAGACCAGAGTCGCCCTCACTCCGGATGGCGTCCGACGGCTGTCGAGTGACACTGTCGAGTGCGCGGTCCAGGCCGGCGCCGGCGAGTCAGCCGCGTTCACCGATGCCGATTACGAGGAGCAGGGAGCCCACATCGTGGGTGACGCGGCGCAGCTTCTCGGAGAGGCCGATGTCGTGCTCAAGGTGAACCCGCCCGACGCGCTCGCCGACGGCCGGCACGAGGCCGACCTGATCCGCGAGGGCGCCGTCCTGATCTCGCTCATGCGACCGCACCAGAACGCCGACCTGATCCAGCGCCTCGCGGGGCGGAAGGTCACGGCGCTCGCGCTCGAGCTCCTCCCCCGCACCACGCGCGCGCAGGCGATGGATGTCCTTTCCTCGCAGGCTACGCTGGCGGGGTACAAGGCCGCCGTGATCGGGGCGGACTCGCTGGGCAGGATCTTTCCGCTGCTCATGACGGCCGCCGGGACGCTGTCCCCCGCGAAGGTGCTCATTCTGGGCGCTGGCGTCGCGGGGCTCCAGGCGATCGCGACGGCTCGCAGGCTTGGAGGCGCGGTCGAGGGTTACGACATCCGCGCCGCCGTGAAGGAGGAGGTCGAGAGCCTCGGCGCCAAGTTCGTCGAGTGGGGCGAGGACGAGACCGCGGGAGCCGAGGCGGAACGCGAGACCGAGGGCGGCTACGCGAAGCAGCTTGCGGAGGACGAGCAAGCGCGCGAGCGCGAGCTGGTGGCCCTCCACGTTGCGAAATCGGACGTCGTCATCACGACGGCGCTCGTGCCGGGCAAGCCGGCCCCACTGCTCATCACCGAGGAGATGGTCCAGGCCATGAGCCCCGGTTCCGTGATCGTGGATCTGGCGGGCGAAGCCGGGGGCAATTGCGCCCTGAGCGAGGCGGGGCAAACGGTGAAGCGCCACGGCGTCACCATTCACGCTCCCCTGAACCTGCCGGCGACTCTTCCCACCCACGCCAGTCAGATGTTCGGGCGCAACGTCTCGGCGCTCCTGAAGGAGATGGTCACCGACGATGGACTGAGCGTGGACTTCGAGAATGATATCCTCGACGCGTGCTGCGTCACGCACGATGGACAGGTGAGGTTCGAGGGATGAGCCCTCGAACTAGGACTACTCCAGCGAAGACTCTTCAAGCGAGGATCGGCCCATGACCGGCACCCTGCTTGTCGGCGTATACGTGTTCGTTCTGGCGATGTTCGTGGGATTCGAGATCATCACGAAGGTACCGCCGACGCTGCACACGCCCCTGATGTCGGGCTCGAACGCGATCTCGGGCATCTCGATCGTCGGCGCGCTGGTGATCGCCGGCTCGGGCGAATCGATGCTGTTCACGATGATCGGTCTGGCCGCCGTGATCCTGGCGATGATCAACGTCGTCGGCGGGTTCGTGGTGACGGATCGCATGCTTCACATGTTCCGGCGCGGGCCGGAGACCAAGAGCTAGCAGCCTCAACAGCTAGAAGCCTCAGCGGGCTTTTTAACCAAGGGAAACGGGTACTTCCATGCCGGCCGGAACGCTCAGCACCCTCATACTCCTCAGCTACCTCGTTTCGGCCGTGCTGTTCATCGTCGGCCTGAAGCGCCTCCAATCACCCGAGACCGCGCGCGGCGGCAACCGGCTCGCCGCAATCGGCATGCTGATCGCCATCGTCGCCACGTTGCTCGATCGGGCGATCCTCGACTTCACGTGGATCATCGCGGGGCTCGTCATCGGGGGCGGGATCGGGTTGATCATGGCCCGCATGGTCGCGATGACGGCCATGCCCCAAATGGTCGGCGCGTTCAACGGTTTCGGCGGTGCCGCCTCGGCGTTGGTGGCCGTGTCGGAGTTCCTGCGCGTCTCGAGGTCGACCGGCGTCTTCGAGACCGACCACGGCATCTCGATCATGGCGGGGACGCTGATCGGCGTGATCACCTTCTCGGGCAGCATGATCGCGTTCGGGAAGCTGCAGGGGATCGTGACCGAGAGCGCGATCCAGAGTCAGTTCATCCGCCTCCTGTCGATCCTCCTGGCCGTCGGCGCGTTGGGGGGAGCCGGCTATCTCGTGGTCACCGGGGCCAACGAGCTCTTGTACTGGGGGCTGATCGTCTTCGCGCTCATCCTGGGCGTGCTCGTCGTGATCCCGATCGGCGGTGCCGATATGCCGGTCGTGATCGCGCTGCTGAACTCGTACTCGGGTCTCGCCGCGTCGTCGGCCGGGTTCGTGCTCGACAACAACGCGCTGATCATCAGCGGGGCTCTGGTCGGCGCCTCGGGTCTCATCCTCACCAGCATCATGTGCAAGGCGATGAACCGCTCACTGGCGAACGTCCTGTTCAGCGCCTTCGGTGTGGGGATGGAGGCTAGCAAGGCGGGTGAAGATGGCGAGAAGGTCGCCATCCCGATCGAGGGCGACGATGCGGCGATGCTGCTCGGGTACGCCTCGCAGGTGATCTTCGTCCCCGGGTACGGGCTGGCGGTCGCCCAGGCGCAGCACAAGGTGCGGGAGCTCGCCGATCTGCTCACCGCGCGCGGGGTCACGGTCAAGTTCGTGGTCCACCCGGTGGCGGGCCGTATGCCCGGGCACATGAACGTCCTGCTCGCCGAGGCCAACGTCCCGTACGACCAGCTGTACGAGCCTGAGGACGTGAACCCCGACATCGAGAACGTGGACGTGGCGGTCACGATCGGGGCGAACGACGTCGTGAATCCGCTCGCGCGAGACGACGCCACGAGCCCGATCGCCGGCATGCCGATCATCGAGTGCGATCGCGCCAAGACGTCGATCGTGATCAAGCGCAGCCTGAGCGTCGGGTATGCGGGCATCGACAACCCGCTCTTCTACAAGCCGAACAACCGCATGTTCTTCGGCGACGCGTCGGTCGCGATCCAGCGCATGATCGACGAAGTGAAGGAGCTGTAGGGCTTCCGCCCCTCAAGATCGAATGGGCCGGTCGTCAGGTGACGCCGGGGGGCCGGCCCCCTCCCCCTCCCACTTGCTCCCCTCGGAGTCTGTCTCGACGTTGTACTCGTCGTCTGCCGGACCGTCATCCGCCACATGACCCGCCGCAGGAGGGAACGATGACCTGGAATCGCCGCGACTTTCTCACCACTTCGGGCAGCGGTCTGCTGGGGGCCGCCGGCGCCGGTTTCCTCGCTCCCTCCATCATCGGCCCGCGCGAGGTGTGGCCCGATGAGACGGCGATGGCCCGCGCCGAGGCCGCCACCGACAGCTTCGTGCTCCTCCGCCGCGAGCAGGCTCTCCGAAAGGCCGAGCTCCCCGAGCCCGCCGACTTCCACCGGCTACCTCTCGCGTGGCACAAGGCCAAGGTGAAGCAACTCAAGGAGGAGGCGCGCCGGCGCGGCGTAACGAGCGGGATCTTCCTCACCAACCGGTGGAACATCATCTACGCGACCGGTCTCATCCACACGACGACCGAGCGCCGCTTCGCGTGCTTCCTCCCGATGGACGACGACGACGCACTGATCTGGCTGAACCCCTACCTCGACGAAGAGCTCGTCGCCAGCTGGTGGCGGACCGACTCGGCCGCCTATTTCGACTGGCACCACGCGCGCGGCGGCTTCCCGAACGAGGGGCAGGTGCTCCAAGGGGCCACCGTCAACATCCACCGCTGGTGGGGCGAGACGCTCACCGGGCTCGGGTACGGCGACGGCGTGGTCGGCATCGACAGCGGGAGCCTGGCGGAGATCGGCATCCTCCCGGGCCAGGAGGACTCGGACCGCCTCGACATGTGGGGCGAGATCGAGACCCCGACCCCGCGCCGACCCGAGTCGGGCTCGTGGGGCGCGATGGCAAAGGCGATGCCCGACGCGGAATTCGTGGACATCTATGACATCATGATCCGCGCCCGAATCGTGAAGGACGAGATGGAGAACCGCCTCACCCAGCTCGCGGAGGACTACTGGTCGGAGACGCACGCCTTCGCACGCAACTACCTGCTCGAGCGCGGTCTCGGCACGACCGATTGGGAGCTCGGGAACGCCGCCCATCTGTGGGGCCTCAACCGGATCATGCAGGACATCCCGCAGGAGGGCGAGCCACACAACGCGGTCGGGATCTCGATCGGGATCGGCTGCCGCACCGGGCAGGCGACGGCGTATCCACACCCGAACCAGCAGTACTGGAGCAAGATCCAGCGGGGCGACGCCTTACAGCTCGCCGGAGTGGTCCGGGTCGGCGGTTATGGCGGCGAGCAGTACCGCTCGTTCCTCATCGCGCCGTGGACCGAGTGGCAGGAGCACGTGTGGGAGGTGCACACGCGCTCGTACGAGATTCAGGCGGAGGAGTCCCGCGCCGCGAACACCTGCTCGAACGTCGCCAAAGCGGTCCACGACCATCAGGTCGCGAACGAGTGCGCCCACCTCATCTACCACCGGCCGGGTCACGGCGAGGGGATGGAGGGGCACCAACCGCCGTACCAGGCGCTCGGTGACTACACGGTGATGCGACCCGGGATGCACTTCTCCAACGAGCCGGGGCTGTACGACCCCGAGAACGGGTTCGGGTTCAACCACTCGAACAACATCCTCGTGGCGGAGGAGAAGGGACTCCAGATGGGGACCGTCCCCGCGACGAAGGAGTGGTGCCTGCTGGAGCTGTAGCTCCGGCGGCGTCCGGGCTTCCTCCACATGGTGCTTTCCGAGCGACGAAGACGGCCGCGCCGCCGGATTGCGGCCGTTCCTCGCTCGCTTCTAGCTTGCGACCAGGAACAGACGAACCTGATGAATTCAGTGTCCCGCCCTTTTGCCACAGGAGTATCCGATGCGTAGCGCTCGATTCTTCACGCTGGGAGCGATCACGATCGCGGCCCTCTCTGTCGGCGCGATCGACTTGCAGGCGCAGGACGAGGGAGCGGTCTACGACTCCGCCACCTTAGCGGGTCTTCGGTATCGCTCGATCGGACCGACGCGAGGCGGCCGCAGCTCGGCGGTTGCCGGGATCACGGAGCAGCCGCTCACGTTCTTCATGGGTGCCACCGGCGGCGGCGTGTGGAAGACCGTGGACGCCGGACTCAACTGGACCAATGTCTCCGACGACTTCTTCGAGGCCGGATCGATCGGCGCCATCGACGTCTCGGACAGCGACCCCAACGTCATCTACGTCGGCACCGGCTCCGCGTGCGCGCGCGGGAACGTCTCGAAGGGAATCGGGATGTATCGCTCGGTGGATGGCGGCGACACATGGACGCACATAGGACTCCCGAACGCGGGTCAGATAGGCCGCATCGAGGTGCACCCCGACGATCCTGACGTGGCGTTCGCCGCCGCGTTGGGAGATCCCTTCGGGCCGAATCCCGAGCGCGGCGTCTACCGCACGAGGGACGGCGGTGACAGCTGGGAGCGGGTGCTCTTCCTGAGCGACTCGACGGGGTTCGTCGACCTGGCGCTCAATCAGAAGAACCCGCGCATCATCTTCGCCGCCGCATGGCGCGCCGAGCGCAAGCCGTGGACGATGATCTCCGGTTCGTCGGAGGCCGGCGTATTCCGGTCCAAAGACGGCGGCGACACCTGGGACAAGCTGGAGGGCGGACTTCCCACCGGGTTGGTCGGGAAGGCCGCGGTGACCGTGTCACGCGCGAACCCCGATCGCGTCTGGGTGCTGATCGAGGCCCCCGACGGGGCGGGCGGCGTGTACCGATCCGACGACGGAGGGGATACCTGGAGCCAGGTCAACCGGAATCGGAATCTCCAGCAGCGCGCCTGGTATTACACGCACATCTACGCCGACCCGGTCGACGAGAACACGGTCTACGCGTTGAATACGTCCTACTACAAGTCGATCGATGGCGGTCGCACGTTCCAATCCTATCGCGTACCGCACGGCGACGTGCACGACCTGTGGGTGAACTACGAGGATCCGGACAAGCAAGTCGTCGCCGACGACGGGGGCGCGCAGGTCACGACGACGGGCGCGCAGAGCTGGTCCACATATTACAACCAGCCCACCGCCGAATTCTATCGCGTGTTCGTGGACAACCAGTTCCCGTATTTCGTGTACGGCTCGCAGCAGGACAACTCGACGATCACGCTGCCCAGCCGTCCGCTGCCGGGCGTCACGCCCTCGCAGTACTGGGCCTCGGTCGGAGGTTGCGAGAGCGGCCATATCGCGATCGATCCGCGCGACCCCATGGTCACCTACGCGGGTTGCTACGGGGGTAACATCAGCCGCGTGGACCGCCGCACGGGTGATGTGCGCGCGATCCTGATCTACCCGCAGCTCCAGCTCGGGCAGGCGCCCAAGACGCTCAAGTACCGCTTCCAATGGAACGCGCCGATCCGGATCTCGCCCCACAACCCGGACATGGTCTACCACACGTCCAACTACGTGCACCGCACGACGGACATGGGGCACTCCTGGGAGACGATCAGCCCGGACCTCACCCGCAACGACACGACGAAGCAGTACCACGCGGGCGAGCCGATCACGATGGACAACACCGGGGTCGAAGTGTACGGCGTCGTGTTCGCGTTCGAGGAATCCCCGCACGAGCAGGGCGTGTTGTGGGCCGGGTCGGACGACGGTCTCGTGCACATCTCGCGCGATGACGGCGCCAACTGGGAGAACATCACGCCTCCCGGCATGCCGGAGTGGGGCACCGTCAATATGATCGACCTGTCGGCGCACGGTCCGGGACGGGCTTTCATCGCCGTCCAGAGGTACCGGATGGCCGATTACGAGCCGTACATGTTCCGCACGGATGACTACGGTCAGACGTGGGTGCGGCTCGGCACGCAGGGGATCGGGGATGGGCACTTCGTGCGTGTGATCCGCGAGGATCCGGATCGTCAGGGGCTGCTGTACGCGGGCACCGAGTACGGCATGTACGTAAGCTTCGACGACGGTCAGAGCTGGCAATCCTTCAGGCTCAACCTGCCGGTCACCCCGATCACGGACATGAGAGTGCACGAGGGCGACCTCGTCGTGGCGACGCAAGGGCGCTCGTTCTGGATCCTCGACGACCTGTCGCCGCTGCACGAGCTCACGCCGGCCGTAGCCGACGCCGATTTGCACCTGTTCGACCCGGCCGACACCTACGCCGCCTCGTTCGGCGGTTTCTTCGGCGGTGGCGGCGGCGGGCGCCCCAACGGAGCGATCATCTACTACTCGCTCGGCACGGAGTCCGAGGAGCCTCTGCTGATGGAGATCCTGAACGCGCGTGGCGAGGTCGTGCGGATCTTCTCGAGCCAGCCGGGCAAGTTCGACGACGCGATGAAGGAGGAGCGCGGGCTGCGACCGGAGTTCGAGCCGGACGAGATCCCGGCCGACGCCGGGCTCAACCGGACGGCCTGGAACCTGACCGAGCTGGGTGCCGACCTCGTGGAGGGCGCCCGGATCTGGGGCTTCACGGGCCCCGTGCCCTCGGTGCCAGGCAGCTACCAGGTGCGCCTGACCCTGGGTGACGACGTCCAGACGCAAGACTTCGAGGTGAGGATCGACCCGCGCGTCGCGGACCAGGTCACGGTGGCGGACCTGCAGGCGCGGCATGACCTGATGATCCGCGTGCGCGACATGCTCCAGCAATCGCACGACGCGGTACGGGACATCCGCTCGGTGCGCACGCAGATGAAGGAGCAGGCGGCGCTCGCCAAGGACGCCGGATTCGGCGACGATTTCATCGACATGGCCGACGAGACCGGGGAGAAGCTGACGGGGGTCGAGGAAGAGCTGATGCAGACCAGGAACGAGAGCGGTCAGGACCCGCTCAACTTCCCGCCCATGCTCGACAACCAGCTCGCGGCGCTGTACGGCTACATCCGCAGCACGCAGGACCGGCCGACCGAGGGCGCCGTCGAGCGGGCAGACGACCTGCAGGCCGAGCTCAACGTGCAGCTACATGAGTTCCAGCAGATCCTCGAGACGGAAGTGGCGGACTTCAACGC
Source organism: Gemmatimonadota bacterium (assembly GCA_039588275.1). Taxonomy (GTDB): domain Bacteria; phylum Gemmatimonadota; class Gemmatimonadetes; order Palauibacterales; family Palauibacteraceae; genus JBDHAC01. The sequence continues at coordinate 349 of JBDHAC010000064.1, read as the reverse complement.
GAGGCTGCGCGAGAACGGCGTGCCGGGCGTAATCATCAAGACCCGGCCAGTCGCGACGAGCTAGGCGAGCTCCGAAGCTTGGCGGGCCGGTTCAACCGGCCCGCCGAGGCCATCTTTCGGTATCGGCCCGGCTTCGACCTCGGGTCACATGGCTGCCTCGGTGGCGCGGAAGAGGACGTGGTCGGGGATATCGGCCTCCCGTTTCCAGCGTGCGCTGGCCGTCCAGGCACCGGGGTCGGCGCCGCAGAGGCGGTTGTGCCGCGCGAGCGCGGTCGCGGGACGACCCTGAAGCCGCGGCGGCGGCGGTCTGCCCCGCCCCGCCATGTGGACGGATCCCCGCGGATCGCGA
>JBDHAC010000063.1:0-23409 GCA_039588275.1 Gemmatimonadota bacterium | reverse complement strand
AACACGCTGCTCCTGTGCCGCTACCATCACCGGCTCGTGCACGAGGAAGGCTGGCGCATCGAATGGTGGGGGACAGCACACCCGGCGTTTCGCGATCCGCGGGGATCCGTCCACATGGCGGGGCGGGGCAGACCGCCGCCGCCACGGCTTCAGGGTCGTCCCGCGACCGCGCTCGCGCGGCACAACCGGCTCCGGGGCGCCGAGGCCACTCTGTGACCCCGTAGGTCGAGGTCGGGGCGACAAGACGGATTCCGCCAGGCAGCATCAAAGTCCGATCAGGAGATGGTTCGCCCGCTTTCTATCAAGCGCAGGACCGCCTCGAGGACGGGATCTCGGTTGGAGAAGTAGTCCTCCGACGAGAGCCCGACCGGGATGTCGGGCGCGATCCATATGCGGTCGTCGTTCGCGTGCGAATCCTGCCAGTAGCGCGACGAGATGCTCCCCTGGAGACCGCTGTACGGAAGCGTCACCGGGGTGGTCTCCCCGGTGAAGTTGGGGCGCGAGCCCGTCGGCTCGCCCACGAAGACGGCGTCGGTCAGCCGCTCGACCCAGTTCACGAAGTTCTGCGCCGCCGAGAACGTATGGCGCCCGGCGAGCACGAAGATCCGGCGGTCCGGCTCCTCGTGCTCGAACCGGATCAGTGCCCGAACCAGCGGCCAGTTGAGGAAGTTGTTGCCGCCGCCGTTGCGGCGGACGTCGACAATCACGGTGGACGACCCGGTGCGCTCAGCCGCCGCGAGCAAAGTGTCGGCGAAGTCGGCGACCGTGTTCCCGCGCTCGTTCGAGACCGAGTTGTACTGGACGTAAAGCGCCTGGTGGTCGGGGAGCTCCTCCAGCCAGATGTTCTTGGTCGGGTTGCTGAGGTAGAGCGGTGTGGGGGCAGAAGCGTCGGCCGGCGGTCCCATCAAGCGCCACGTACGACGTGGCGGTCCGGCTGTGAGCGTCGCGGTCCGGGTACCATCGGTGGGGCCGGCCACGGTCACGGACATGGCATCCCCCTCGCGCGTCGCCCCCAACGCCTCGAGCAGATCGAGCCGCGTGATCAGAGCGGCCGTCCCCGAGCGCACGCCCATCGGGTTGTCGACCGCGAGGTAGGGCTCGACGCCGGGGATCAGCTCCTCGACTGGGCGGCCGCCGACCTGAAGCAGGCGACTCCCGATCAGCTCCTGGGCGTCCGCGCCCCCGGCTCCGACGATGAAAGGTCCATCGCTGAACAGATACACGTCGATCGGCAGCCCCGCGAAGCTCACATCGTCCGTTGGCACGGACCAGATGGCGCTGTGGCCATCCCCCAGCCTCACAACCAGCCGCTTGAGCTCGTTCGCGATCTGATCATCGGTCAAGCGCGGGATGCGCTCATGGATGTCGGCCATCGCCGTTTCGAACTCGGGTGAGAACGCGGGACGCTCGAAGGCGGCGTGCAGGCGGCGGATCTCCTCGACGAGGTAATCGAGGTCGTACCGCCATCCCTCGTCCCGCGTGAACTCGCGCTGCGGCAGAAGACCCGCGAGGCGACGGTACCGGTCGTCGTCCTCGTAGCGCTTGAAGGCGCGGTGCTGGCTGATCCGATTGCGGCCCTCGAGCCCGTCGGCGAGCGCGCGCTCCAACCACTCGTAGGCGCCCTCCTGGTCATCCATATCCGCGTACAATGCGGCGATCCAGACATCGATCGTGTAGCCCGTCGCGTAGCCGAGGGCCCGTGCGCGTTGGAAAGCCTCGATCGCTTGCTGCCGTTCTTCAGCGCGCTCGTGTGCACGTCCGAGCCGAATCCACAGGTCTCCATCGCCCGGGTTGTGATCGAGGAGCGTACGGAACGCCTCGGCCGCCTCACCGTAGCGGCCTTCGCGATAGGCGGCCTCGGCTCGCTCCTTCACCTCCAGGTAAGCCTCAGCGTTCAGGGTTTGACCGAGAGCGCTGACGGGAATCCCGGCCAAGACGAGGGCGGCGATCAACGCCGCGCGTCCAAGGTGGGCGATCTGTTTCAACGCGCTCGGCTTCATAGACGTCTCCCATAAGGAATCTCGGTAGATCGCCGCGAGCGGACCTCGCACCCAGAGGCAGCGTTCATCCGCCAATGCACTCTCTCTCGTGTCGCCACCGGGGCCGAGGCTCGCGGCTGGCATCATGACGAGGGGTCGGGCGGTGAGGTTTCGGCGTAGGGGAGGTTATGGAGGGACGAAACCCGATGAGGGCTGATCAGGCGACGGCATCCTTCAGGGGCGACGTCTCAACCGACGTGCCTTCGGCGACTTCAGCCTGCGCGCTCGCCGTCTCCGGACTCGCTCCGGCGGCGCACGCACCCTGCCCATCGCCGTGATCTCGGACGAGGGTCACGAGCGCGGCCACGAACTCCGGATCGAACTGCGACCCGCTCCCCTCTACGAGCAGTTGGAGTGCACCCTCGGGCTCCAGGCCGTCTCTGTAGGGTCGGTCGTTCACGAGTGTGTCGTACGTATCCACGACGGTGACGAGCCGTACCAGGTCCGACAGCTCGCGCGCGGGTGTGCCATCCGGGTATCCGCCGCCGGCGTATCGCTCGTGATGGTTTCGGACGATCGGGAGGATGTCCGCGAGGCTCTCGATCGGGGAGAGAATGCGGAAACCGATCTCCGGATGCTCGCGGATCCTCTCCATCTCGTCGTCGGTGAGCCGCGCCGGTTTGTTCAGTATGGCGGCCGGAACGCCGATCTTACCGATGTCGTGGAGCAGAGCGCCTCGGTAGAGCACCTCGAGGTGGGGCTCGGGCAGTTCGACGACCTGTCCGAGCCGGACGGCCAGTTCTGCCACGCGTTTCGAATGACCCGCCGTCCACGGAGACTTGGAGTCGACGGTGCGAGCTAACGCGTCGAGCGTCCCGACGGTCAGTCGATCCAGACGCTCGACCAGCGCCGCGTTTTCCAGCGCCACCGTGATCTGATCCGCGAGCTTGCGGTCGCGGTTCAGCGCATCGTCGTCTTCGGGCGCTTCGCCAAGGTACCCGAGAGCGAGGAGCCCCAGCAGGGCTTCGCTAGTCCGCAGTGGGAATACCAGCACCTGTGCGTGAGGACCCTCGATCGCCAGCGCGCGGCTCAGATACGCAGGGCACTCGAGGTCCGGTCCGAAGCGAAGCACGTCTCCTCGTCGAAGCGGCGACAGCTCGGTGTCATCCGGGCGGTGCACGACGACGGCCGACGTCAGCTGATGGGTGCCCGATCCCGACAGGCAGAGCTCGCTCTCATCCCCGATGATGCCGACCGCGACGGCGTCGCACGCCGTGACATCGCTCGCGCGCGCCAGCACGATCTCGATGACCGCTTCGGTGCGGAGGGCCGACAGGACGGCGCGATCGATCTCGCCCAGGGCGGCCATGGCGGCGAACTGAGAGGCCAGGCTTCGCCCCATCGCGTTGATCGCTCCCGCGAGGATCTCGAACTCGTCGCCGCTACGAACCTCGACGGGTGTTCCGAAGTCCCGACGAGCGATTCGCTCGGTGCCCGCCTTGAGCCTATCGAGCGGTTCCAGGTTGTGCCGGATCTGGATATTGCTGAACAGGAAGGCCAGTACGACGACGAGAATCGCGATGAGCAGGAAGACCTGACGGAATTCGGCCACGGGTGCGAGCGCGAGGCTCCGCGGCTCGCTCAACATCACCGTCCAGTCATCCGATCCGTAGGAGTAGCCGAGGAACGCGGTCCAGAACCCGGCCAGGTACTCGCCCTTGACCCCCTCCCACCCGACCGCATCGACGGAGCGGGAGGCGATCGCCTCGGCCAGCGCGTCCAGCTGCTTCCTGCCGGGCGGATTCGGGCAGTAGAGCGGGTGTGCCTCACCGTCGAGAAGGCAGAGCTCCATGCCCGTGGGGACGCCGTCCTTTCCCAACCCTCCAGTGAACAGGTACTCCGGCTCGAGCTCTGCCCACAGCTCGCCGCGCGCGGGATCCGTGGGATCGAGTCGTTGGATCAGGAAGACCCTGGGGCCGGTGCCGTCCCGGAGGACATGCAGCAGCGAGCGCCCGGTCGCCAAGTGGGCATCGGCCACGACCGTCAAGGTCGCGCTCGGATCGAGGACATGATCGTCGCCGGCGAGGGTCGAAACCCTTTCGCCCTGCACCCGGAGAACGACCGAGAGGAAGTGTTCTCGCGAAGTGTCGGGCGAGTCGGCGGGCTCGGGTTCCACAGCAAACGTTCTCATCGGATCGCCAGTGGATGCCGGTGACATCGCCCGGAGCTTGTCGTTCAGGAAGTCCAGCCGTTCCAGCAGGGGCATCCCCGCGAGCTTTCCGGCCTCGCGCAGACTGGCCCGGCCCTGCGCCTCCAGCTGTCGGGATACCTGACGGTAGGCGAACAGCGCGAGGGCGGAGACCGGTACGAGGGCGCAGGCGATAAACAGGAGAACCATGCGACGCGCCACGCGCGAGCGCGCTCGTCTTTCCCCCGCTGTTCGGCCGCCCCGATTTGTCGATATCCGCAGCATACGCTGTATCCGCCCCAGGCGAGCGTGTGTTTCCCCGCTCGGCAGGACGATTCCGGCGACCGAGGGCACGGACCCGGACGCTTCGTGCGAGCAGAGCCGAGCCGGTAAGCGCAAGAGCGGTGCCCCTCTCGGGGAATCCGCGAAAGAAGGAGATGTCGAGCGCTACCCGTCCGTCAGAAAGCGCTACCTCAGAAGTCGTGTCGCCAGGAGCGGAGCGTGATCGGACGAGGTGCGACGATACTGTTGATGTTACAGGTGGTGGTGAGCTTCAGGTCGCCGACGATGATGTTATCGATCGCGATCGTTCGCACCCCGGGCGGATCCTGGTAGGTCGTCCCGCCGCAAGCGATCGATCCGTCGATCCACAGTGCGTTGTTGGCATTACATTCGCTACGCGCGCGCACGTGGCCTCTGTAGTTCGGCGTGAAGGCGTCCATCGCTCCGTCGAGCACGATGTCCCCGTAGGTGGCGAACAGGGTCCCGTCTCCGTGCGCCGCCTCCACAAATGGACTACCGATCACCTCGACGAAGCCCCTCGTGAACAGCGAAATGGAAGCTGGGCTCGCCGGCTGGCCAGGGCTCCCGATCAGCGTGACGCTTTCGTCCGCGCAAAAGCTGCCACTCATCTTCACGTTGGGGTCCATCGGATTCCAGGTGCCCTCGTCCGCGTCAAACACGTATTCGGGGTACCCTTCGTCGTTGACGATCGCGCTCCAGTTAGCGGCCCCCGCGGCGCCGAGCTGCGCGCTGTCACCGGTGGCGGTCGTCACCAGCCACCCGTCCGAGATCCGGTAGTCGGCCGCGGCACAGTAGGCGTCGAGCTCCAGGGGCTCTGGAGGGATGGGGTCGGCGTAGGATTCGGGAGGTAAGCCGTCCGGGTGGACGATGTTCCCGTCGACCAGTCCCTCCGAGCTCACCGGGCCATCGGTCGACAGGAGGCCGGGCACGGTCAGCTGATTCCGTGCGTGGATGCGACATTCGCCGGACACGGTCGCGGCCCCGTCAATGCGGAGCGGGTCGTCGATCAGGATCCCGTCCGGCTTGTCCGACGCCAGGGTCATGGTCTGGGTGATCGTGGTCTGGCCCGCGAACAGCCTGTCGTAGCGCCCCGTGCTCCGGATCTGATAGAGCATGTGTGGGCCGTTGTCGATTCGGTAGACGACGGCGCGATAGTCCGTCGACCCATCGATCGGCTGCCACCCCAGATCGATCGAGTCACCGGGCTGGAGAGCCCCGACCAGCGTGTCGGTCGCGATCCCGAACGTCTGCTGGAGTCCGACCTCGGCGGCGTAGAAGCTGACGTTCCAATCCGAGGAAGCCTTGGCCAGCCGGCGCTCCGAGCCCGTCGATTTGAGCGCGGCCGCGGCGAGCCCGCCCAACAGGACGAACGCGAACAAGGCCCAGATGAGCACGTAGCCGCCTTCGTTCGGCCAATGGTTTCGACGCTTCAGCGGGGGTTGCACGTCCGGGCGCTCGGTCATGATCCTCACCCCCTCACCGCAACCTTGGTGCGGAGCGAGTCGACGCGGGCGGTCTCGCCGGGTCGACGTGCTCTCAGGAGAATGTCGACCGCGGCGACATCCGCCGCGGTTGCGGTGACGCTGCCGTCCTCGGCCAGGTAGGTAAACAGGAGTCCCGAATCAGCCGGCGCGAGCAACGGTCCGGTCATCGGCTCCCACGCCTGCCCGCGCAGGCGGCGGCCGAGCCACCACTCCCCGTTCCACTCCAACAACCCGTACTCGATCTGCCGAAACGGACGAACCAGCGAGCCGATCTTCACCCCGGCGGTGTCACCTCTCACGCTCACGATCAGCTCCGGATCGGCGGCGCCTGCCCAGTCGCAGTTGTCGTCGTTTCCGGCCACGCTCACCTGCGTGACCTTCACGACCTGCCACGCGTCGTCGTCCCGGCCGGCACCGTTGATCGCGAGGAGCAGCGCGCTATCGGCCGGCTCGGCCGCATGCGTGCCTCCTACGAGCGCCATTTCATATGTCGGGTCGGTCTGGTTCGCGACGGTGCCGCAGATGACGCTCTCCCCCCGGGTCGCGCGCATCCGGATGAGGCTCGGGTCGGTCTGCAGAATGTCGCCCCCGGTGGCGGACAGCGATCGGAGCTCGCCGACGAGCAGCGTCATCGCGTTTCGCAGCACGCCCTGCCCCTCGGCGAGCGCCCGCTGTTCGTGGAAGTCGCGCTGACTCTTGAACACGACCGAGTGGATGGCGGCGACTACCATGCCGCCGAAGACCAGATACACGAGCGCCTCGAACAGGGTGAATCCCGCCGAGCGCCCAGCTTGGGCTCCCCTCATGCCGCCCCCGGTGTGAGACATGGAGCTCAGGCCGCCATCATGGGGCCGGAGGGGGCCTGAGCACGACGCGCACCGTGTCGGCCCCCATCGTCCAGCCGTTCGGGTAGCGCGCGACGATCATCACCACCTTGGGGTCGGTCCCGGCGACATCCCATTGGATCGGGTAGCCGTTCAAGACCCGTGAGCCTGACACCGCCCGGTCGTATCCTCCCGAAATCAGCTCTTCCACCTGATAGTGCAGTGCCGCCCACGCCCCGACGTCCCGGCGGCCGCCGGCCAGGACGCGCCAGCTTCCGGCCTGTGCCGCCGCCGCACCCAGGATCGCGGTAGACAGGAGAACGATCGCGAGCATGACCTCGAGCGCCGAGGCTCCTCGCTGATCACCCACCTTGGGTCGGGAACGAGGCGTAGGTCGCTTCATGGGATGAGCTCCCCGAGCGGTGAGTAGCGAAGCGTGTCCGCCAGCGCTCCGGTGCGCACGATGATCGTGGCGTCGGCCGCTTCGCACTGTTTGATCTTCCCGTTTGGCTCCCGGATCGTCTTGGTCGTCGGAAGTCCGCGCGCATCGAAGCACAAGATCGTGCGGTCCGAAACGAAGTCCGCACGCGTGAGGGCAGAGCGCCGGATCTCCGTCAACCCGCTGGCGGAGGTGTCCGCCTGCAAAGAGATGGTGTTCGGCAACTGACCCTGGGCCGGCAGGAACTCCAACACCGCCGGCCGTCCCGACTGCATCGCGAGGCTGCGCGCGGTGGCGTGCATCGATTGGACTTCGTTCGCGGCGGCTCGAAGCGTCGATCGATGCATGGTTCTCACGGTCGGTGGGCCGACGATGGCCATCGCCGCCACGACTAGCGCGATGGCGATGATCAGCTCGTGGAGCGTGAATCCGCCCGTCCCTGTCCGTGTCTCGTACGACATCGTCGCAACTCTCTGGCGCATCCGATCGACTCCGCCCCCGAGGCGGTCTCGACAGTGGGAGACTCCACCTCCCACCGACGCGCGCGTATCTGGAGCACGCCTAGGGCTCATGGCACACCTAGGGGCGTCCACGACGTAAGCCCATGTCACATAGCGCGTTACATGACCGCAAAGTGGACAGTAAAGAAAGTTCGTGGCTCGCGCTCGCCACTTTCTGCGGGGGCAATTGCAAGACCTTCTAGCGCTCTGCAAAGCCGCCGCACGTCCGTTCGGTCATCGCTCGATCGTCTTCCGCCATTCGATCTCTGGCTGACGCGGAAAATGGACCCACTGAGGTGCCCCACTCGGCGCGCGGGCCCCGTATGCGATCGCGAACGGCACAAGGGTGCCACCGTCCTCGTAGCGGATCGTATAAACCAGGCCTTCGCTCTCGTCCCTCTCCACTTTGTGAACCTGATGCACCGTCGAACTGGAGGGGCTGGTATGGATCTCCAGGGTCGCCTCGGTGAGCGTGAACGCGCGTCCCTCGTACCGCGAGTTGGTGGTCGTCCAATGACCGAGCAGCTCGGGGGGAAGCTCCTCCGATCGAGACCCTCTCAGGAGGAGCACCGCCGCCAGCGCGAAGAGCGCTGCGCAAACCACCATCGCGGCCCGGGTCGCTGGCGTCCGTTTCGTAGATCGCTGCGTCGCTCGCGCCCCCTCGTGGTTCCGCTTGGATCGTCGCTTCGTACTCATCTCCGTATCCTCACTCGCCGACGGCAATCAGTTGCACCGGCTCTTCCTGTCTTGCCTCTTCCAGTCTTCCCAGAGCTCGGCGCAGTACCGGCACGATCGCGGCATCGAACTGCGTGCCCGATCCCTCTTCGATGATCTGAATGGCCTTTTCCCGGGGCATCCCGGCGCGGTAGGGTCGATCGGAGGTGAGCGCGTCGTACACGTCCGCCACGGCGACCACGCGGGCCAGTAACGGGATGGCCTCCCCGGCGAGCCCCGCCGGATAACCCGCCCCGTCCCACCGCTCGTGGTGGTAGTGGACGATGGGGAGGATGTCGTGGAACACCGGGATCGGCTCCAGGATCTCGACCCCGATGCCGGGGTGTCGCCTGATCTCCTCCCACTGCTCATCGCTGAGCTTCCCTGGCCAGTCCAAGGTCTCCTCGCTCACTCCCAGCTTCCCGATGTCGTGCAGCAGACCGCCGCGGTAGAGGCGGTCCTGGTCCGCGGCAGACAACCCCAGCTCGGAAGCGAGTGCCTGGGCGAGACGGGTGACACGCTCGGAGTGACCCGCCGTCCAGGCAGACTTGGCGTCCACCGTCCGTGCCAGCGCCTGCAGGGCCCCACCACTCAGATCGTCCAGGGTGCCCACGAGACGCACATTGGCGAGCGCGACGGCGAGCTGATCCGCGAGTTGCAGAGCCTCGCTAACGACGTTCTCCCACTGGCCCGACTCGGGTGGGAAGCCGAGGGCGAGCACGCCGTGGAGATTGCCGTGCTCCCGGATCCCGACGACGAGGAACTCCTCCGAGCGACCGGCGATAGGGTCAATGCCGAGGCAAGGCAGCGACGCGTCAGAGGTCACCAGAGCCAGCCCTTGACTCTGCAAGATCTCGTCATCGTGCTTCCCGAGCTCGAGATCGTCGATCCTGCGAGGCTCTTCCCCTGCGAGGTAGACGAAGCCCAGAGCACCGTCCGATCTCTCCGGATCCTCCTTGACGATGAGGCAAGCGATATCGCACGCCGTGAGCTGTGTCGCCTGCGAGAGCGACGCCGACGCGATCTCGTCGAAGCTCGGGGTTTCCAGCACCGCCTGGTCGATGGCCCGCAGCGTGCGCAAGGTCTCGAACTGCTGATCCAGCTGTCGCGTCATCTCGTTGAACGAGTCGGCCAAATCGGTGAATTCGTCCCCCGAGGTGATCTCGACTCGGGCCGCGAAGTTCCCCTCCGCCACGCGGTTGGTGCCTTCCTTGAGCCGGTGCAACGGCTCAAGGCTACGCCTGATCTGGACACTCCCAAGGAGGACGACGAGTACCAGCCCCATGGCCCCCGCGAGCACGAGCGTGATCCGGAACTCGGACAGCTCCGAGAGCACGGACCTCGTGCGTTCCCCCGCCATGATCATCCAGGGAGGCGCCGCGTAGTCGTATGACACGAAGACCAGCGCGTATGCGCCTATCCGCGTGATCTCGCCGTCCTGCCATTCGAGGTAGGCATCCTGGGCGGTGCTACGTTGATCACCGACGTTGGGCAGGAGGTCCTTCGGTACATCGATGTCACAGAAGATCGGGACCTTCCGGTGATCCACCATGCACAGATCGATGGCTGCCGAGAACGAGGCTGTCTCGGCGGCGAGCCGCTCCCTGTCCAGCTCTCCCCACATGAGGATCGGACCGTCCTCGAGCTGTGCCTGGTGAACGAGAATCACTCGCGATCGTCCGTTTGGCTCCGGGACGGTGGCCAACGCGCTCCGTCCCTCCGAGAGACGTTCGCGAACCAGCTCGGTCAGCGGTGGAGGGCTCGGTGGATCGCCGAAGATCGTCACGATGTCCCCCAACCCGGCCTCTGCGGCGAGTCCGACTAACTGAGCGGTCGACGAGTCCGCGACCGTGGTCCACTCTTCCGGTTCCGTGGTTTCGATTCGGTGGATCGTGCGGGCGAACTCTCGCTCGATGATCCGTATCCTCTGGAGCACCTGTTCCGCGCCCAGCTTGCTTTGTTCCCGGACGCGCTCCCTGCGCTCGTCGGCCAGCCGCCGATCGGCCTGTACGTACATGAATGTGAGCGCGGCGCCAGTCGGGATGAGCGCGCAGAGGACGAACAGGCCCAGGATTCGGCGACCGAGGCGAGATCGGAAGAACGTTCCCTCTAATCGCACGTTTCGCCTAGATCAGTAACCGACGGCCAGCCCTATATAGGCGCCGTCGTTCGCTCGAATGACGTCGTCCTGGGCGTCGGGCGATGTGAGATTGTTGGTGGTGAGGCCGTCGCGCCCCCTGCTGCATAGGTCATACAGGGTGTTGATTGGGACCAGGAATCGATCTCTCCTGGCCATCGACATATTTACCCCATCCAGAAACGGGAAGTACTCGTAGGCGTTTCCCCACGGATCTTGCGGAACGCCCCCACCCAGCTCGCCGAGAGAGTTGGGTAGGCGGTCCCACGTCATGGAGAACTCGTCGATGCGGGTCTGAAGCTGGAGGATTTCCGCGATCGCCTGCTTGATTTGTGCGGAGTCGGAGGCCCGTTCGGATACCTTGAGCGCCATCATCGTCCCGATGGCGATGATCACCAGGACGGAGACCAGCTCCAACACCGTAAACCCGTTGGATTTACGGCGCCCGTCGCTCGAATGCGCGCAGCTCGTTGCTGCCGGTCTTCGTACGCCCACGCCTCGTCCCTCACTGTCGACCAGGCCGGCCCCGGCTGAGCCAGGAAGAAACCGCTCCCGGGCTGTCTCTCACCTGCGGGATGGGTCAAACTGGCTCCCGGTTCTAGCAACCCGGAAGGCCGGAGCCCCAGGAACGGGAAGGTTTCGCAAGACGGGGGCCGATCTGCCCCGTGGGCCGGTTGCGAACCTCTCGTGGGCGGTCTACCGTTCTTCGCCATCCCGCGCCCGTAGCTCAACTGGATAGAGCGTCGGACTTCGGATCCGAAGGCTGGGGGTTCGAGTCCTCCCGGGCGCACTCACGAGGGTGAGCGCCCGCTATGACTCTCACCTGCCGGCCCTGTAGCGCTCGCGCCGACTCGCCTAGCTTCCCCGATCTACCCCGAATCCCGAGGAGGTCGGCTCATGAGGGCGTCCCTGCTGCGGTTGTTCATCGTCTCCGAGCACTGGCTCCGGCTGGAGAACATCCTGTACGCCTTCTGGGGCTTCTTCTGGTTCCTGAACGGCCTCGACAAGTTCTTCAACGGCGTTCCGACCGAGACGCCCTACGGCACGGTTCCGATGGGGTGGTTCGGGGTGAATCGGGACGAGAAGACGGTGCACTACTTCTCGCGGCTCGGGCTCCCGGAGGAGCTCGCCCTGGGGCTTCTCTACGGGATCGCCGTGGTCGAGGTCGCGATCGGGATCGCCTTCTTCGTCCTGATGGCCCGGCGCACCGTCCCGGGCTTCGTTCAGAGGCTCACCTTCAAGCTGAGCATGATCGTGTTCCTCATGTTCTCCGTGGGCGACATCCTGTTCGGCGATCGTCAGGAGCTGTGGGAGCACGGGACCTTCATGATACTCGCGCTCGTCACCTTCCGTCTCTTCCTCGAGGCACCCGTGATCCGGAAGGAGGTCGTCGGTCAACATTTCCGCGAGTTCGATATCGATGCCGATGGGAGGATCAGCAGCGTGGAGTTCGACGCCTACATCGATAAGGTCGTCGAAGATGCGGAGGCCCCCCTCACATCCCCGGTGCGTTGAGCGCCGGGCTATGGGAGGCGGCGACCAGCGGGACTGGCTGGCCGCCTAGGTCCTCGAACGTCGCACACCCATGGGGGTGGCGCCTGATCAAACCCCGGTGAGCGTGATATTCCCGTTCGTCGTGCGGAGGATGATTGTGCCTTCGCCGGTTCCCAGCGTGCCGGTCAGCGTCGTCGACGTGCTCGTCTCGTTGGTGATCGTCAGGTCCGACACGTTGATCGTTCCATTGGCGAGGGCGATCGACAGGAGCGCATCGGTCGTCACCGGGATCGTGAGTCCCACGTTCCCGTTCACCGTCTGCAGGTCGATCTCTTCGTCGCCGCTGATCCGCGCGTCGGCTACGATGTCGCCGTTCGTGAGGCGAACCGTGACGTCGTCCTCCACATCGTCGAGCGTCACGAGACCGTTCGTGTTCACGACCGAGAGGCCCTCGTCGAGGCCCTCGATCGAGATTTCACCGTTCACGTTGATGATCTGGCCAAACAGGCGCTCGGGTACCGTGAGCTCGTAGTCGACCACCAGCGTGCACGGGTCCGTGTTACCGGGCTGGATCGTCTGCACGATGACCTCGGTCGCCGTTGCGGACACCTGGACCTGCAGATCCTCGATCAGGACTTCCGCCTGGGCCTGGCTGCAGTTCTGCACCCGTCGGAATCCGCTCACCGTGAACGTCTCACCCTGCGACAGACCGGTGATGGTGATCCCGCCGTTGACCCCGATGAGGGTGAACCCGGTCCGACCCGTCGCGTCTTCGACGACTTGGAAGGGGACGCTGATCACCGCGTCGCCGTCGAGTCCGATGATCGTGTCCTCATCGCACGCGGTGAATGGGATCGTGACGAGCATCGACACCGTCGCGGCCTGAATGACACGAAGCGTGGCGCTGCGCTTCAAAGATCGTCGGAAGGATGTAGGTACTGCGTCGTCTATGGCCGTCATTAGGGCCTCCTTCGTAGAAGTGGAGAAAGGAGGGCCGGACAGTCCAAAATAATACCGCCGCGGCGCGGCGGTGACGATGGGTCGGGCGTCGCCGGGGACCCTTCGCGGGTCGGTCCATCGAGTAACTGGACGGGTGCATGCAGATGTGAGCACATTCCCGCACGCTCGGACGCGGGGGAATGGGGCCGTTCGACGCACCAAAGCCGCAGGGGTGGCGCAATGTGGATCGGAGCCAGATAACGGATGGGCTTGAGCGCACTGACGTGGGTCGCGGTGCTCGCGGGCGTGCTCGTCCTCTTCCTCCTCGCGCAGATGATCTACCTGGGCGTCATTCTCTCGTGGGAGGACCAGAAGACCCGTGACCTCGAGTACTACGGTCTCCCCCCGGAGGGGCGAGCCGCCTTCAAGCGGGCCCTGCGGCGCCATGCGCGGCTCCTGTACCCGATTCTCCGTCTGACGGGCAGGTTCTCGAGCTTCACGTTTCAAAAGGCCAGCTTTCAGCACCGCGGCATCTCGGGTCCCAAAGGGACGTGCAGCCTCGAGAGCTTCCAGCGTGGAGATGAATACGAGGCCCGACAGAAAGACGTCTTCGTCGTGACGCAAATGAAGTGCGGGACGACCTGGATGCAGCATGTGGTGTACGAGATCCTCCACCGCGGAGCCGGGGATCTGGTCGATAGCGGCACCGCGCTGTACGCCGTATCGCCGTGGCTGGAGGCGCTCAAGAGCGTCCCGATCGACGAGGCGCCGCTCCTCGGAGCCGAGCGGCCGTCCCGCGTGATCAAGACGCACTTCCCCGCGTCCCTGTGTCCGTTCAGCCCCGAGGCGCGTTACGTGTACGTCGCCCGTCACCCCGTCTCGTGCTTCGCGAGCTGCGCCGACTTCATCGCCACCAACGTGGGCGCGCTCGCACCCGATCTCGGCGTGATCGAGGAGTGGTTCTGCTCGGATGGGCTGATGTGGTGGGGCACCTGGCCGGCGCACGTTGTGGGCTGGTGGGAGCTCTCGCAGGCCAACGACAACGTGCTGTTCGTCCACTTCGAGGACATGAAGCGCGATCTGCCCGATATCGTGCGCCAGGTGACGAGCTTCCTGGGGATGCGGGCGCTCACCGACGAGGAGCTCGATAACGTCGTCCACAAGTGCGGCTTCCAGTACATGCAACGGCACAAGGAAGCGTTCGAGATGCACCCGCCGCACATCCTGGCGACGGACGCGGAGCTGTTCGTGAAGGGGACGGCCGACCGCCACAAGGACGTGCCCGACGAGGTCCGCCGACGGATCCTGGGCTGGTCCGCCGCCGAGTTGGCCGGCAGCGACTATCCGCTCGGGGAGGCCTATCCCGACGTAGCGGCGACCTGACGGGAGGGGCTCGCACCGCGGAAGGCCCAATCCGGTGGCAGGCCGCGACGTATCAGGTTGGCGATCGTTTCGAAGTCGGTCGGCTGACCGAAGTAGAAGCCCTGCACGTATCGCCCGCCCAGCTCCTGGAGCTGCCTCAGCTGCCCAACGTTCTCGACTCCTTCTACGATCACGCCGAGCCCGATAACCTGAGCGAGCGTGAGGATGGTGCGGACGATAGCGCCCGAGGTGGTGTCAGCCCCGAGCGCGCGAATCAGGGAACGATCGATCTTCAGCACGTCGACCTGCAGTCGCCCCAGATAGCCGAGCGAGGAGTAGCCGGTCCCGAAGTCGTCGATCGCTAGCTTGATTCCTGCCGCCCTCAGTCGCTCCAGCGTTTCCAGGCTCCCGCCTCCGACACTCTCCGTGAGCTCTACCTGGAGCCGCCGAGGGTCGAACGCCTCCGCCTCGAGGATGTCGATGATCGTCGCCGCCGAGTCAGCTTCCGCGAGACCACGCTTCGAGCAGTTCACGCTGAGGAAGAAATCGGGGGCGATCGACGCCGAATCCTCGAGCAGTGTCTTGACGTCACGGCAGGCGCGCCTCAGGACCCATCGGTCGAGGGCGCCGATCAGGTTCGAGCGCTCGGCGATCGGGAGGAAGATCGAAGGTGTCAGGGAGCCGAGTCTCTGGTGTTGCCAGCGGACCAGCGCTTCGACTCCCACGATACGGGTTCCCGCGAGGTCCACGATCGCCTGATAGTGGACATTCAGCCCATTCTCCTGAATCGCGTGGCGCAGATCGCTCTCCAGGTGCAGGTTCACGTCACGCTGCTGGTCGTCGAGAGCCGGAGTGTACGGCTGGTAGCGGCATCCGCCCCTCCGTTTCGCCTCGTACATGGCGAGATCCGCCCGCCGTACCAACTCCTCGGGTGACTCGGTGAGGGTGGAGCTGATCGCCACGCCCACGCTCCCGCCGGCATTCCAGTCACCGCTCTCGAGGCGCACGGGCTTGCTCAACAGATCGGCCACGCGCCTGGCCGCAACGACCGCCTCCTCCTCGCCCTCCATGTCTTCCAGCAGGATGGCGAACTCGTCCCCACCCAGCCGCGCCACCGTGTCTCCCTCCCGAAGGACGCTCTCGAGCCGCGACGCGACAGTCTTGAGCAGGAGATCCCCCGCTTCGTGACCGGCCGTGTCGTTCACGTTCTTGAAATGGTCCAGATCCATGTAGAGAAGCCCAACCATCTGCCCGGTTCGGCGGCCGCGGTCCAACGCGTGGCGGAGCCGGTCCTGGAAGAGCGTGCGATTCGACAAACCGGTCAGGGGATCGTGCAGGGCTCTCGCGTGGAGCTTTCGGTCCGCCTCTTTGCGGTCGCGTATGTCGCGCGCGATCTGGTGAGTCCCCACCACCCGCCCCAACACCACGATCGGGACAGAGGTGAGCTCCACGTCCACTCGCTCGCCCTCTTCATCGCGCAGGCCTGCCTCGACCGTGCGGGGCTCACCGCGACGCGCAGCGCGCAAGGCGGACATCGCCTGTGCTCGATCCTCTTCCCGGACGGCATCGGAGAACGCGATCCGGCGCACTCGAGACTCGTCCAGACCCGTGAGGCTCGTGAACGCACGGTTGATGCGCCGGATTCGTCCTTTACGGTCGAGGGT
The DNA here is from genome assembly GCA_039588275.1 of Gemmatimonadota bacterium. Lineage (GTDB taxonomy): Bacteria > Gemmatimonadota > Gemmatimonadetes > Palauibacterales > Palauibacteraceae > JBDHAC01. The sequence goes on along the minus strand of JBDHAC010000063.1, from coordinate 7,382 downwards.
CGCTACAGCGTCCGTGTGCTCGGCGAACAACGATTCATATCCGGCGAGCACGAGCCGGCGGCGGAACCACGCGAGCACGACCAGCACCGGAAACGCGACGCTGAGACTTGTGAGCCATACTGATGTCGAGGGCAAACAGCCTCCCGCTGATGTCTGCCGTCTCGCGCCGCGTCTCTGTCCGCGGCCGGACAGTCCAGAGCCTAGGCACCTCCAGAAAGCATATCCCGAGCCACGACTTCGCCGTGTCCGGCAAGATGGATCGTTCGGGGATTCTGCTGCGATGACGCGGCATTCAGCGTACATCCGGCAGCGGGGACGGAGGTGAAACGTCCTCGGCACGCTCGCTGTCGAACGCGTCGAGCACCGCAGGGCGCCACCGATTATTGCGGTTTACTGCGCGATGTCGGACCCGGGGCTCACACCCAGTCGCCGCGACGCTCCCAGATCCCGTCCGCCGCTCTCAGGGCCAGGGCCCCGATGGTAGAGGTGGGATTCACGCCCGCGCCGGTCGTGAACGAGCTCCCGTCCACGATGAACAGGTTGGGGACATCGTGCGCCCGGTTCCAGGCGTCGACGACGGACGTTCGGGGATCGTCACCCATTCGGGCCGTCCCCATCAGGTGACCCATGTTCTGAGGCCAAGCCGCCTCCAAGATCTCGACCGCCCCCGCGGCTTCGAGCACCTGGCGGACTCGCTCCAGGCCGTGCGCCAACATCCGCTGTGTGTTGTCGCTGAGGGCGTAGGTCGCGCGCGCGGCCGGAATCCCGTGCGAGTCGGTCAGCTCCGGATCGAGCTCCACGCGGTTGTGCTCCTCGGGGAGATCGTCACACAACACGCTCATCCCCACGGTGTGCGGGAAGCGCTGCCTCATGGTGCGGTGGTGAGCCTCCCCCCACGGAACCGCCAAGGCGTGCGCCAGCGGCCCGAAGGTACGCTCGCCGTTCAGGGTGTAGCCGCGCACGAATCCGCGGCCGGGGTCGGTCTCGTAGAACTCCTGCGAGTACAGGGGCTGGCCCATCGGACCGATATGCCCATCCATCTCCTCCTCGAAGATCCCCGAAACCCACCTGGCCGGGTGGATCATGAAGTTCCTCCCGACCATACCCGAGGAGTTGGCCAGACCGTCGGGGAACATGCTCGAGGTCGAGTTGAGGAGCAGCCGCGGCGTGCCGACTCCGTTGCAGCACACGACGACCACGCGGGCGAGCGCCTCCTGTAGATTCCCGTCCGTGTCGTAGTACAAAGCGCCGCGGGCGCGCCCGTCGGCATCGACCGTGATCTCCCGCACCCGAGCCCGCGTCCTGAGAACGGCGCCCTTCGCTACCGCCGGTCGCCAGTACACGCGATCGGTCGATGCCTTCGCGCCGACCGGGCAGCCGAACATGCACTTCCCGTGCAGGAGGCAGGGCGCACGCCCCTCGTACGCCCGCGACACGATCGCCTGGTCGGAAACCCACCAATGCCAGCCCAGCGACTCGAACCCGCTGACCAGCGCTCGCCCCAGATCGCCGATTGGCAGCGGCGGCGTGGGCCTGGGAGTCCGCGGCGGGTTGGCCGGGTCTCCGGCCAGGCCGGAGACGCCCATCATGCCGTCGTTGAGATCGTAGTAGGAGGCCAGATCCCCGTACCCGACCGGCCAATCCGCCGCCACGCCGTCGAGCGACCGCACCCGGAAGTCCGAAGGGTGAAACCGCGGAAAGTGGGCCTGCCAGTGGATCGTCGTGCCGCCGACCGCGTTGAACATGAAGATCTGGGGAGGGTGCTCCCCCGCCGTGACGACTGGATAGTCCTCGGGCCGCTTGCGCACGTTGGGGTCGAAGTTCCAATCGCCACGCAGCAGGTGCGTCTCGTACGTCGGCCGGGTGGAGGCCATGCTCTCGGGCGCGATCCAATCGCCCTGCTCGAGGCACACCACCCGCGCACCCAGCTCCGTGAGACGCCAGCCCAGCGCGCCGCCCGCCGCCCCCGACCCGATGATGAGTACGTCCGCTCGCTCCTGAGCCATCAGAGCGCCTCCCGATACATGGGCGGCGCGCTCCGGACGCGCGCCAGCGCGCTCTCATCGAAGGGGTCCAGCGTCGGGCCCGCCTCGCCGGTGGGATACGGCTCGTAGCCGAGAAGCTCCCACACGGCGGGTTGGACGTAGTACGCCTCGTACACCAGGGTCGAAAACCCGAAGAAGACTCCGGGGTCTGACGCTTCCAGCCTCTCCAGTACCTCGACGCGCTCCGGCGCCGAGAGATCGAGGAACGGGCGGCCGAAGCGCTCGTTGCTCCCCGCCTCCATCGCCTCGAGCGCCCCGGAAAGCGTCTCGGCAAGATCGGGCAGCGGCGGGGCGACCTGCTCCACGCCTCCCGCCGCGAGCCGCCGAAAGTATCGCAGCACGCCCGCCTCGCTGGCCGAGGGCATGCCCTCCCCCGCCGGGATGATCTCGTCCATCGCGGCCGTCAGCGCCCCCTCATCCAGCGGCAGTGACGGAAGCGCGGCTTCGTCGTCCGCGGGTAGGCACGACAGGATCGGAAGCACCGTGCCCGCCAGGCCCACACCGGCGGTGCGACGGGCGGCCTGTTCGACAAACTCGCGCCTGGTGAGGCGTCTCGGACTCATCGTGATCTCGCTGGCTCGGGTCGTGATCGTCGGGTCGTCAACTTCAGGTCGTGATCTTCAGGTCGTGATCCTCAGGTCGTAGCCCTCAGGTCGTGATGACGGGTGCCACCCCGCGCTCCCGCAGCAGGCTGTTGAAGGCGGCCACATCGGTCTGGAGCAGCGCGTCCAGCTGTTGGCTGGCGGTACGCAGCTGCTCCTTCAGGATCCCGTGCACCTCGCGGTGTTGGTCGGTCGGCGGAAAATCGGCCGTCGCCACGTTTCCTATCAGGTAGCGCAGCCGCCCCACCACCATCGCGGGCCACCGCACCCCATCGGGCCCGGTGTTCTTGAGCTGGATCAGCTCCTCTTCGACATCGATCAGCTTCTCATCCAGCGCATCGGCGGCCGTGATCAGGTCTTCGGTCTCGTCGCCTTCCGCCAGCACCGGTTTCAAGTCGTATAGCTGCCGTCGGATGAGCTCGATGCGATTGACCAGCTCGGCGGCGTCGTCGAGGTCGCCCACGATCTCCTCCACCAAGGCGGTTTGCGCCTGGATGTCGGCCAGGCTGCCCTCCGAGTTGGGGTCCTTGAGCACGGTGAGCGACTGGCTTCCCACCTCGGTCCCATCGACCGTGAGGGTCACCGTGTACGTGCCGGGCGGCTGGAGCACCGACGTCCCGCCGCCGAAGAAGCCGCCTCCTCCGCCGGAGCGCCATCCCTCATCCGGCATCGGATACCAGTCCGCGTACAGCGGTTTCGTCCGCAGCTTGATCTGCGTCCCCCCTTCGCCGCGGAAGTTCCACCACAGGCGGTTGATCCCTGCGTGCTTCGTCCCATCGAGCGCGCGCACCGTCTCGCCGGCCGCGTTGTCGATCCGGATCTTCACGTCGCCCTCGGGACTCGATCCGAGCCAGTAGTTGAGCGAGGCCCCGTTGGGCGGGTTCTCGCCGTGCGTCCAGTCCTCGAACGTGATCATCGGCTCGGTCGTGGAATGGAATCGGTAGGCGTCCCTCGGCTGGAACAGGTGGGCGGAGGATGCCACGACCTCGTCTGTCAGCTGCTGGATCGGGCTCAGATCGTCGAGGATCCAATACCCGCGCCCGTACGTTCCGACGACCAGGTCATGTACAGCGAGGCCTCTGTCCCCAGGTAGAGGAGCCCCGGTCTGACCGGGTCCTCGAGGAGGTACCGGGTATACGAGAGCGGTCCGTCGCCGACGCCGTTCGTGATCTCCGTCCAGGTCTCGCCGAAGTTCTCGGTCACGTAGGCGCGGGGGGCGAAGTCGCCCACCTGGTGGTGCTCGATGGTGATGTACGCCTTCCCCGCGTCCCACCTCGATGCGTCGATGCTCCGCACCACGCCGTCGGGAGGCAGGTTCGGGATGTTCATGGTGACGTTCCCCCAGCTCTCTCCCCCGTCACGGCTCACGTGCACCAGCCCGTCGTTCGAGCCGGCCCACAGGACGCCCTGCTCGACCGGCGATTCGTCGAACGCGTAGATCACGCAGCAGTACTCCACACCGATGTTATCCGGGGTGAGCCCGCCCGAGATCCCCTGCTTCGACTTGTCGTTCGTGGTCAGATCGGGGCTGACCACCTCCCAGCTCTGCCCCCCGTTCGTGGTCCGGTGCACGTGCTGGCTCGTCACGTAGATGGTGTTGCGGTCGTGTGGCGAGATGAGGAGCGGGAAGGTCCACTGGAATCGGTAGCGAAGACCCTCTGCGGGCCACCCGCGGGTAGACATCGGCCACACCTCGACGTTGCGGAACTGGCCCGCCGCTACGTCGTGGCGGACCACGATCCCGCCGCCCGCGCCCGAGCCCGACGCGCTCGACCACACGATGTTCGGGTCCGTGGGGTCAGCGGTCGCGAAGCCGCTCTCGCCCCCGCCCACGGCACGCCAGTCGCCGCGTGGGATGATGCCGCGCCCCCACAGGCCACCGTATCGCGTGTTAGAGGGCCCCCTGAACGAGGGGCCGTCCTGCCGGTTTCCGAGCACGTTGTACGGCACCGCGTTGTCCGCGGTTACGTGGTACATCTGCGCGATCGGGAGCTGCATGCGGAACCAGGACTCGCCCCGGTTCTCGGTCAGGGTGACGCCCCCGTCAAAGGCGATCACGATCCGGTCGCCGTTCGTCGGGTCGATCCAGATGTCGTGGAAGTCCCACCCCGGCGATGACTTGTCGCGCAGGAAGTTCGTCGTCGTGTGCGTCTCGCCCCCGTTCAGGCTCCAGGAGAAGCTGGAGGAGGCGAAGTAGATCTCGTCCCGGTCGTCGGGTGAGACCGCACACCGCGTGTAGTACGCCTGCCGGGTCGCCAGATCGTGGTGGTACGAGACGAGCTGCCAGCTAACGCCCCGGTCCTCGGATCTCCACAGCTCGCCGGTGTCCGTCTCTTCGCCGTGGATCGGCACGCCGTCTCCCGTCTCGATGAGCGCGTAGACCCGGCGTGAGTCGTCCGCCGACATGCACACCGCGATCTTCCCCACCGGCTTCGTCGGAAGCCCGTGGCCCTCGAGACGTGTCCAGCTGTCTCCGGCATCGTTCGTGACGAAGATTCCGCTCCCGGGTCCACCGCTCTCCCGCCCCCACGTCTTGAGATCGATCTGCCACATCGTCGCGAACAGCTTGCGCGGGTTGTGCGGGTCCATGGCGATCTCGTACGCGCCCGTGTTCTCGTCCACGAACAGCACCCGCTCCCACGTTTCGCCACCATCGGTGGTTCGGTAGACGCCTCGCTCCTGCTGCGAGGCGTACGCGTGCCCGAGCGCCGCCGCGTATACGATGTCCGCGTTCAGTGGGTGGACGACGATGCGGCCGATGCGACCGGAGCCCACCAACCCCATGTGCCGCCACGTCTCACCCGCATCCGTCGACTTCCAGATCCCGTTCCCGATCGAGACGTTCGAGCGGATCGAGGTCTCACCTGTGCCGGCCCACACGATCGCGGGATCCGAAGGAGACACGGCCAGCGCCCCGATGGAGTGGACGGGCTGGTCGTCGAACACGGGTCTCCAGTGGAGCCCGGCGTCCTCGGTCTTCCAGACGCCACCGCTGGCGGCGCCCGCGTAGTAGACCATGCGATCGCCAGGAACCCCGGCGATCGAGGCGGCGCGGTTCCCCACCGGTCCGATGTGACGGAACGGGAGGTGCTCGTATTGCTCGGGCGAGATCTGCTGCGCGACCGACGGTGCGACGGCCAGCGTCAGCGCGAATCCGGATGCCAGCGTGACGGTGATGCGACGACGACCAGACATGGGGCTTCCCTCCTGTGGCTGGGGGGACGTGCGATCCACAGAAGGTGCGACGGCTGATCGGAGCGGGCCAGGGTACTCGGGCCCCGGCCCCCGACGGCTACCGCCCCGGTACCAGACGGAGCGTCTGATCCGCCGCGGCTTTCACCCGATCCTGCGAGTAGACGACCGGGTGGAACTCGTTCCGGGCCCACTGAGCGAACAGGTCGCGGTAATGGGGGCTCTCCGGGTCTCCCGCCTGCCCCGGAGCGTTCATCCCTACCGCCCGATCCCAGTCCTGCGTGTCGACGATGATCCGGAAGGAGGCGCCGCTCGTCTGGTTGTCCCCGTTCCCGGTGTTGTTCACCGTGAACCCGTACCCGCCCCTGGGCGCGGGGCCTACGTCCAGGCGACGGCGCATGGCCTCGTCCACGGCCCGGCCCAGCGGGTGCCGGAGCAGCGCATGCTTGTATGCGTCCTGGCCGTACTGCCAGCCGGTCATGTCGGGGCCGAGCTTCTCCGTGAGGTCAGCGACTGCTCCTTCGAGAGCGGTCAGCAGAATCGCATCCCGGACCGCGACGGGATCGGGCCCGAACTCCGCGGGCGGAACCGCGATCCACTCGATCACGCGCGTCATTGACACGCCCCGCAGGTAACGACGCGCTTCCTCGGGGATCATCCGCTCACGGATGGCGCTCCTGAGCCGTGCCTCCCACGCCACGTAGATTCCGGCGGCCACGGATCGGCGATCGAGGGCGTAGTCCCACTCGAGCAACAGCGTGCGCGCCTCCCCGACTCCGGGGGGCGCGGCACCCGACAGCTCGATGTCACGCAGTAGTGGCACCAGTCGCCGGGCCGGAAGCGAGAGCTCATCGGTCTGGAGCCGCATCATGTCCACCAGCGAGTGCTTCCGCCCGCTCCCCAGAACCTCGTTGATCCGCGACCAGCGATACGGCGCCGACCAGCTGAAGCCGATCGCGTCCATATGCGGATAATCGCGCGGGATCAGGTCGTTGTTGGCCGTCGCGAAGTACCCCTCGGGCGGGTTGTGGACGTGCGGCTTGTCCACAATCGGGAGGTACCCGTCCCACTCGTAGCGACCGTCGCCCGGAATGGGTACCAGGCCGCTCCAGCTCCTCCGGATCGGCGCGATTCCCACAGCCTGCCACCCGATGTTCCCATCACGGTCGGCCCACACCATGTTCTCGCCGGGGATGTGGCTGTAGTTGCACGCGTCCCGGAACTCCTCCCACGTCCGGGCCTGGTCCATGCGAAGGCTGGCCAGGTAGGGCGCGCCGCCGATTTCCATCCACGCCGCGCGTACCGCGTACGCCACCCGGTGCTCCGGGTCCTCGTAAACCACCGGACCGTGTCTCGTGTACTTGAGCTCGGCGACGTGGGGCGCCTGCCCTTTCACCCTGATCGTGTCCCGGATCACGGCCATCCGCTCCCAGCCGTCACCGTACCGGTAGCGGTCCGGGTCGGCCGCGTCGGTCTCGTATACGTACAGGTCCTCGCCGTCGGTCTGGAACACCGTCAGGCCCCAGGCGCCGTACTCGTTGTG
>JBDHAC010000062.1:0-20578 GCA_039588275.1 Gemmatimonadota bacterium | reverse complement strand
TCCTGCAACTCGCGGCCGAGGGCAACATCCGCATCGCGAACTGCACGACGCCGGCTCAGTACTTCCACCTGCTTCGGCTCCAGGCCAGGCACCCCACCAGGCGGCCCCTGGTGGTCATGACTCCGAAGAGTCTCCTGCGGCACCCGAGCGCCCGCTCATCCATCGCCGACCTGTCCGAAGGCGCGTTCGAGCCCGTCCTGCAAGACGAAGAGGCGCTCGCCCGGGCCTCCGAGGTGGAACGGATACTCCTGTGTTCCGGAAAGGTCTACTACGACCTGCTGGCCGCGGCGGCTGACCGGCCCGAGCGCCGCACGCGCGCGGCGATCATCCGGCTCGAGCGCCTGTATCCGTTCCCCGCGGAGCGGCTACGTGCGGCCGCAGGCGCCTTCCCCGGTGATGCCGAGCTCCGGTGGGTACAGGAGGAGCCGGCAAACATGGGAGCGTGGAGCTTCGTTCGGCCGCGGCTGGAGGACCTGCTCGGGCGCCACCCGGTCTACGTGGGTCGACCCGCGAAGGCGAGCCCGGCAGAGGGATACGCCGGGAAACACGCCCAGCGCCAGAACCAACTCGTCCGTAAGGCGCTATTCGAGGAGTGAGGCGCGAGGCCGCCCACGATCAGGCGGCCGATTGCGGTCACACGGATGCGTGCGACCGGAGTGCTCGGATTGGAGTGGGTGGATCTTCCGGCTAACGAATCCGGTGCTCGATCGTCCGCTTCATGTCCGACAGCTCCGATACGATCTTCTGGTGGAGCTGCCCGATCTCTTCCAGGCTGTCGGGCGTCAGCGCCGCGAGGCTCTCCTTGGCACCGTCGTACTTCTTCTCCAGCCGGTCGATCATCGCCAGGATCTGCACTTTTCGTCCCGCGCGCGCTTCTCCGAGCATCTCCTTCAGCTCTTCAGCGCGCTCGCGAAACTTCTCGACCGTGGCTTCGGTGCGCTCGACGAGATGTTGATAGTCTTCGGTAAGATCGGTGGTCATGAGGCCCTCATGCCCGCGCGGGTGACGCAAGATGCCGCTCGAGGAAGCCGAGCGGCGTGTAAGAAGCGTTGGTTGGATTCTGCTCGAGCGAGTACATCGCTTGTACACTAGAGCTAAGTCGAGGACCGGTGCAAGCCCCTGCGCGTCGATCCGTGATCAGAGATTCCGCACCGGGGCATTTGCGGGATCCTGAGAGATTCTTCATCCTCTGACCTGCGACACGGATTCTACCGCGCCGCGCGCCTGGAGATTGGGGTCCGGGCCGCATGAGGCCACGGAAGGGAGAGCGATGAACTTATCTGCAAAAACAACGACCAAGAGCCCCGGCCGGTGGTTGAGCGGCGGCCGGTCGGCCCTCGTCTGCGCCGCACTCGGCGTCCTCGCGGCGGGTTGTGTAGATGGCCAGCCAGTCACCGATACCGACCGAACGGTCGCCATGCTGGATAGCGTGTTCGCGGAGCTCGGAGGCATCCCGACCGCCGCCATGACGCGCTCGCAGAGGTGGCGGATGATCAGCTCGGTCGGCGCGGGCCTGCCTCTGACCAGCTTCCAGCGGGAGAATCTCCCCGAGCCCAACACGCGGGGCCCGGCCCTTCTGCAGGCGTACTGCACCCAGTGCCACTGGCTGCCGGATCCCCAGATGCACACCGCGGCCGAATGGCCAGTCCTGACCCGTCGGATGCTGATGCGGGCGGAGACGCTCGCGGACCGCCTGGGTGGGCCCGTGACCGAGGGCCTGCTGGGCGAGATCCTGATTGCGGGATTGGGCTCGACCGCGCTCCCGCAGCCCTCGGACGTCGACACTCTGGTCGCCTACCTGCAACGGAACGCGATGCCGGCTGCGGAACCGGGTGAATACACGGGACCGGGCGCCCAGCTGGTAATCCAGAAGTGCAGCGTCTGCCACGAGCTACCCTCCACGCAGGCACACACGGCGGACGGCTGGGAAGACGTGGTGCGGCGGATGCAGGCCAACATGCCGTTGATGGACGTGACGCCCCTGACGACTGAAGAGGCGGACAGCATCATCGAATATCTAAGGGGGAGCGCGGCCGGAACGGCTGCGAGCGGTGGCTAGCGGTCGCTCCCGTCGTCCGGCTCGGGCTCGCTCCCCGTGCCTGCGGCCCGTGCGGAAGCCACGTCGTGCAGGTAGGCGGAAAGGTCCCGCATCTCATTCCCCTCGAACACGGGCCACTCCGCGTGCTGAACCTGCGCAAGGTCGTACATGGCTGGCGCGTGATTCCACATGGCCGTGGCGAGACCGAGCGGCGTAAGGACCGACTGCACGCCAGCCAGGTCGGGTCCGCCCGCAGGTCCTCCGTCAGTGGCGTGGCACACCGCACAGCCCTTCTGTACGAACACCTCACTCCCCCTTCGCGAGTCCCCCTCCGTATCGTAGAACCGGAGGTAATACAGGAAGGCGATGATGTCCGCCATTTCCGTTCCTTCGAAACGGGGAAACTCGATGCCCCGACTGCGCACGGCAGACACCATCCGTGCCGAGTGGTTCCATAGACGGCCCGCGATTTCCGATACCCGCATGTGCTGGGTGGCCTCGCGCAGATCGGGGCCAAACGAGGTGCCGCTGCCACGGCTCCCGTGACAGGCGCTGCAGCCCTTGGTCGAGAACAGCCGCCGGCCCTGATTCGGATTGGGGGGTGGGAGGAGAGCTACTTCTCGATCCCGCAGCGTCGAAGCTCCGCGAATATACGCCTGCAAGTCCGCGATCTCTCGCCCGAGGAACGTCGGCATCGGGATCCTGCTCGTCATCTGCAGCGATTGCATGGCGGGACCGTGGTTCCACATACCCTGCGCCAGCGCGACCGGTGCGATGTAACGCGCGTACTGATCGAGCGCGCCGCCCGGGCGACCACCCACGCCCCCGACCGAGTGACACGCTGAACAACGCTTCTCCTGGAACCACCGCTCGCCGAGCTCGACTTCGCCCGGTTCGTCGAACAGCTTCACGTAGTAGACATAGCTGATGATATCGGCCAACTCTTCTTCGCTGAACCTGGGCCACTCGAAGCCGCGTCCCCGGACGGTCTCGATCATTCGCGGCGTGTGGTTCCAGAACAGTCCGGCGAGCTGCTGGAGGCTCCGTCCCGTACCGAGGGTCGCGAAATCGGGACCCAAAGTGCCGCCGTCTCCCCAGATCGAGTGGCACCGCACGCAGTCGTGCTCCACGAAGAATCGTCGGCCGGCCACGGGATCGCCGGGAATGGCGTTGACCGTTTGGGCCTGCGTGTCGCGCGCGCCGATAAGCCCCGAGGTCGTGACCACGCCCGCCACCCAGATCAGTTTCAGGTAGATGTGCCGTCGGTGTGACATCATTGCTCCCGTCCCGCGGTCATTACGGAGGACTCTAAGCGGCTGCACCAGACGGAGCGGTCTCCAGGTACTCGTGGATGAGGGTCGTGATCTCCAGGAGTACCCTTTCCTCCTCCCGGGCCACCTCCTCATCCGCCCGGACGAGCATCTTGAGGACCTCGAGAAGCTGACTCGCCTGATTGGGTGACGGCTCGTACTCCAGGTAAGCTTGCACCGCCTCACGCAGCTTCGGCAGGCTGCTCTCTCCGGTGACGGCTCCCGGGGTCAGGTCCGGAGCCGGAATATTCCACTTGCGGGCGAACCCGCGGATCAGCTCGATCTCTTGCTCCTGGACCTCCAGATCGACGGTCGCGAGATGCCCGAGAATGCGGAGGATCTGCTCGGCGCCCTTCGGCTGAGGCAAATAGGTCCACACGCGCTCGGAGGTCGAGATCACCGACTCCTTCCGCCCCTCCTCCATCTCCCATATGGAGACGATCGGGACGAACTTGGTCGCGATCATGTACAGTAGCACGAACCCCGCGAAGGTCGCGGACATGATCGAGACCTCGATCCAGGACGGCAGGTAGCGCCCCAGTGATTCGAGCTCCCAGATCGGGTTCACGGACGTCGGTACGACGATGTTGAACCGCTCGAGCCACATGCCGATCAGTACGGCGATACCCGCGATCATCGTACCTTTCGGCGTGCGTGTCGATCGCCGTGCCATGAGGAACAGCGGGACGAAGAAACATCCCATCACCATGGTCCAGAACGGCAACGCGAAGGGCCCGGTGACCTTGGCCCAGAACGTCCGCATCTCCGCCGGCTCCGCGCCGTAGAAGACGGTGAGATACTCGGCGAACGTGAAGTAGAACCACAACAGGCTGAACACGAGGAGCAGGCGCCCCAGGTAGTCGAAGTGTACGGGCTTGAAGTAATCCTCCAGATGGTACACTCGCCTCAGTATCACCATCGCGACCAGGATGGCGGCGATACCGGAATAGATGGCTCCCATGACGAAGTACGGCCCGAAGATCGTGCTGTGCCACATCGGCCGCAGCGTCATGGCGAAGATCCACCCGATGACGGTGTGCACGGAGATGGCGATCGGGATCACGACGATCGACAGGATACCGATGACCCGCTCGAGGGTGGCTCGCTGCGAGGGTGTGTGCTGGTACCCGGCGGCGAGAAGGCGGTAGAAGCGCGGCGCCTTGATCTCGAGGTCACGGATCCGGGCCAGATCCGGCAACATCGGAACGTACAAGTAGATCGTGCAGGCGGTAAAGTACAACCCGATGCTGATGACGTCCCACAGGAGCGGGGAGCCCAGCTGCGCATTGAAGATGATATTCAACGCCCGGTCGGGTCGCCCGAGGTCGACGATCGGCTGGATCGCGCCGAATCCGATCACCAGAACCGTGATCAGCTCGGCCGAACGCGTGATCGACCGCCGCCACTCGGCCTTGCTGACTCGAAGGATCGCCGAGATGAGGGTTCCCGCATGGCTGATCCCGATGAAGAAGACGAAGCAGATGATGTAGATGCCCCAATACTCGGGCCGATTCAGCCCCGTGCGGCCGAGCCCGTGCCGAACCTGCAGATAGTAGGCGAAGATCCCCCAGAGCACGATGAAGCCCAGGAAAGACGCCACCACGTAATAGGTCCGCGACGTCTCGACGAGCGGTCTGAGAAGCGCGCGCTCGTCCTCGGTCATGGTCGCCAGCTTTGCCCGCGCCTCCGGCGACATGCTACTCTCTCGTCCTCAGGTAGAAGACCTTCGGCTCCGTCCCCAGGTCCTCCAGCAATCGGGTTGCTCGCGAATCCTCTTTGAGTTCCGCCACTCGATGGTTCGGGTTCTCGAGGTCGCCGAACACGATCGCGCCGGTGGGGCACACCTCGGCGCAGGCTGGTTGATAGTCCTCCTCCCTGAGATCCCGTCCCTCCGCCCGCGCATCCTCCCTCGCCTTCTGCAGTCGGTGATGGCAGAAGGTGCACTTTTCGATGACGCCCTTGGGTCGCTCGGAGACGTCCGGGTTCAGGTGACGGCGCTCCGACTCGCTCCACTCCGGTCCGTACCAGTTGAAGTACTTCACCGTGTAGGGGCAGGCGTTGGCGCAGTAGCGACAACCGATGCAGCGCGGGTAGATCTGCCCCACAATTCCCTCGTCATCGATGTAGGTCGCCACGACCGGACACACCCGGATGCACGGGGGGTTGTCGCAATGCATGCAAGGGCGGGGGAAGAAGTGCATAGAGGTGTCGGGGAACTCCCCCTCGATCTCCACCTGGACCTTCATCCAGGTCATCGCGCGCCCCGCCTCGGCCTCTTCGGGAGAAACGGTGGGGATGTTGTTCTCGCTCTTGCACGCCAGCTCGCACGCCGCGCACCCCGTGCATCGATCGAGGTCGATCACCATCCCCCAGCGTGGCATCGCGCGCGCCTCCTATGCCCGTTCGAGGCGGACTCGGGTGGAATGCCAGCTCGGCAACCCCGTTAGCGGGTCAGCCGAGCCCACGAGTATCTGGAGGGGGCTCGCGAGCTCACCGTCCGGGTGCCGCAACCCGTACGGCGCGCCCACGTTGTCGGTCGCGGTCCCGGGGAACACCCTCAAGCGGGCGCGATACCTGGCACGCGAGGACACCACCCACACCATCGTGCGGTCACCGAACCCCAACGAGTGGGCGGTCTCCGGGTTGATCTCGATCCATGGATCCCAATGGATGTCCGGGAACAGTCCCGGTACCTCTGCCATCCAGCGCTCGAGGCCGAGAGTGCCCGAGGCGAGGGTCGACACGCGATACGGGACGAGACGAAGCGGGAACTCCTCCTCGTCGCCCTCGTAACCGATCGTGGTCTCCACATAGGGTCTCCGGCCGCGACCCTCGGAGTCGAGCGCTTCGAGCAACGCGGGCGGTAAGAGCTCGATGCGTCCACTAGTGGTTTCAGAGAACCGGGCCGGGTCGGTGTGGTCGTAATGCGGATCCATCCACCCGCCCCGCTCGACGAGATCGCTCCAAAACGGGTCGAACTCCGCGTGCTCGGCCAGCCACCAGCCACGCTCCTCCATCTGGCGGTGGTGACGCTGCTCGAAGTCGCTTCCGAGAATCATGCCGTGCTGGGCCTCGAACAGCCCGCGCGCCCGCGCCTTGAGAAGCGTCTCGAAACTCTCGTACGGGAGGCTCTCGGCGACGCCGCCGCCCAGGCCCCTGGAAACCGCCAAAATCGCCTCACCCGTATGGAGCCCTCCTCCGTGTGGCTCGACGAGCGGCCGTGAGACGCCCCAAACGGGGTACGGATAAGACGAGGGCGTCGGAGCATCCTGCCAGCGCTCGTACGGAAGCAGATCGGGAAGCACGAGGTCGGCATGCCGCGCCGTCTCGTCCAGGAACGGCGAGAAGCTGACCACGAAGGGGATCTTCTCGAGGGCCGCCGACCAGACCTCAGGATGCGTCGACGAGGCCAACGGGTTGGCGTAGTAGAGGAGCAGGGTCTCTACCGCCGTGCTCTCGGTCTCCGCGACTGCCGTGGCGAAGTCCAGAGCCGGATCGCCCGGTCCGAATGCCGGCCGCGTCTGTCGGACGGGCTCGTGCTCGAGGCCCCGGCGGGACGTTTCGTCCAGCACGAGCGGAGCGAGGGGAGCCAGCGGCGTCTCCTCGCGGAAGAGGACCCCACCGGGGCGGTTGATACTCCCGACGAGGACGTTCAGGCTATGAACCGCCAGGCCGGCCAACAGTCCATTCGGCGCCAGCGTCACGTCCGCGCCACACACCGCGATGGCAGGCGGGTTCTCCGCGACCGCCCGGGCCAGAGCGGCGATCCGCTCCACGGGCACGCCGGTGATCGACGAGACTTCTTCTGTTCGGTAGTTGCGCGAGATGATCGAGCGATACCCCTCACGAACCTGCCCGTCTCGATCCGTGTAGTCCTCGAACCCCGTCACCCACTCCGAGACGAAGTCGACGTCGAACAGCTGATCCCGGATCAGCACGTACGCGATGCCCAGCGCCAGGACGGCGTGTGTCCCGGGACGGATCCCGACCCATTCCTGGCATCGGGCGGCAGTGCGAGAGAAGCGGGTATCGACCTGGACGAATCGCGGGCGCGGCCCCTCCGGTTCCTGTGGATCGGAGTACGCCGCGAAGGCCTGTAGCGGCGACCACCACGATTCGAACAGCGGAGTTCCGAAGGAGAGCACCAGTGACGCACTCGCGAGGTCGTAGCTGGGTCGCTGCGCGATCCCGTGGACGAGCCCCATGAGCGAGTCCGTCGCGTCGGCATAATCATCGGGCACGTAGTTCGGCGACCCGAACGCTTGCAGGAAATGGCTCCACAAATCCTGCACGCTGCCCGCGCAGTAGCCGGTGAGGAGCGCCAGTCCCTCCGGCCGGCCTTCCGTCCGGAGCGCTCCCAAGCGCTCGACGATGAGCGCGATCGCTTCGTCCTGTGTGATTGGCCGCCACTCGTCGCCCCCGCGTGGGCCCACACGCGCGATGGGCGAGGCGATCCGTTCCGGGTGATAGAGCATCTGTACGCCTGCGATCCCCCGCGGGCAGACGCCACCCCGGCTCATCGGGTGCAACGGGTTGCCGGAGATCCGGACGAGATGACCGTCCACCACCCGACCTCGGATCCCGCAGCGCGCGGGGCAGACCAGACACGAGGAGTTGAGGTAGTCCTCGATGCCGGGCGCCCAGCCGGGATCGGGCGTCTGATCGGTCGTCCAAAAGACGCTCGGCAATCCCTGCATGGCGAGTCCGGCGCCGGCGGCGCCCATCGCCCACAAGAACTCCCGTCGGTCTACGCTCATCTCAACGGCCTCGCATCAGCGGTGGCAGGCATTGCAGTCGAGGGTCTGCTCCCGCTCGCGGTGACAGTCCATGCAGAACTCCATAGTCACGCGGATCAAAGGCCGCTCGGGCGGACGCTCGGTCTCTGCGATGGCGCCGTGACAGCTTGCGCATTCCAGCCCGCCGATCTCGACATGTCGTCGGTGCGTATAGAACACATGGTCCGGCAACCGGAACAGCTTGGCGAACCGCAGTGGGTCCCCCTCGGAGAGGAGCTCGGTCACCCTCGCGGCCTCCTCGGACGTCCCCTGAGGCGCCGAATGGCACATTGAGCAGGTCTCGGCGCCGGGCAGACCGGCGTGCGCGCCCTGAGCCAGGTACTTGTGGCAGAAGTCGCACGTCAGCTGTAGCTCCTGCGTGTGCTTCAGATGATTGAACTGGATGGGCTGGGGCACTGCGGGCTCATGCCCGATTGCGAGTCGGATGACGAGCACCGCCAGCAGGACCGGTAAGACCACGCGCACGAGTGCACGACGGATGCGATGCAGGGCCATCTTCCTACCCGGCCCTGCGGGCCCGTAGACCGACGCGGAGGTGATCGGAGGTCAGCAGGCCCATCGGGTCCATCGGGATCGTCCACACGTTCGCATGCGTCAAGATCACCACCAGGCCTCGCCCTCCGCGTTTGTGGAGTGAGTTGGGACATTCGTGAGCCAGATACGGGCCACCGGCTACGATGCTGTCCGACACATGGAAAGGTAGGCCACATGGCGTGATTCGTGGCCGCGCGACCGGGTTGGGCTACAGGTGAACGGGACATTTCGTCCCAGACGCATCGTGGACCAGGGACGCAAGACCGCCCCAAAAGGCCGTGACTCGGTAACGCTGTATGAGGATCGAGTACTGAAGTGCTGTTACGGGTTATGCTGCTTGAGCTTACGGGCCCTGCCCGGCGCTGCCCCTCGCGATCGTGTCGCGGATCGGAACCTTTGGGAAGGTGCTCGCGAAAAGCGCGTAGCACAGGCCGAAGAGCCCTACGAAACCGACCGAGATCAAGATCTCCTGCCATCCCAGCGGCACGCCGCTTCCTTCCCACACCGACGGAACGACCAGGTTGAAGCGCTCGATCCAGAACCCGGTCAGGATGATGAGGGCGACGAAGGCCAGCCAGCGGGAACGCATCTTCGGCTTACGCCCGAGCAGGAACACGAACGGCAGCCCGAAGATGAGCACCATCTGCAGCCAGTAGATCGCCGAGAACGGACCGGCGGTGCGTGTGAGGAAGAAGTTGGCCTCACGCGGGAGGTTGCCGTACCACACGACGAGGAACTGCGCGAACCACAGGTAGGTCCAGAAGACCACGAAGGCGAACATCAGCTTGCCCAGGTCGTGGAAGTCCCACTGGCCCCACAGCGGCTCGCCCCCGAAGCGCCCGTTGTAGTGGTTCGCCATCAGCGCGACGAGCGAGAGGAGACATAGCCACCCGCCGATGAAGTAGTAAGGGCCCCACACGATGCTGATGAAGCCGGGGACGAGGGACATGATCAGGTCGAAGGACAGCACCGAGAGCACGCTCACCCACGCCAGGATGATAAACGGCCCGAGCCGCGCGATTCGCCGCATGCAGCGCTCGACCTCGATCTCGTCACCGCGCCACTTGTTGGACAGCCGTCCGACGAGCGCCTTGCGCCACCCGCTCAACCGCGGGGCTACCAGCGGCGCATCCGCCCGCAGAGAGTACCACAGGAAGACGAACGAGGCGATGTACAGGATCGCGAGCAGGATGCCGTTGCGGATGAACACGCCATCCTGGGTGAGCCACGTGCGGTTCAGGTGCAGCGTCTCGACCGGGCCGAGCCAGACGAGGACGTACTCCGAACCGAAGTAGAGGAGCACGAAGAGGACGAAGGAAAACGGAAGGAAGGCTGCAGCTCCCTCCGCCAGCCTCCGGAACGGCTTGCCCCAGTTCCCCTTCGCGGCCTGCAGGATGGCGCTGAACACGACACCCCCCATAGCCAGCGCGGTCCAGAACAGGAAGTTGAACCAGAGGGTCATCCAGGCCCGCTGAGGTGTAGGTCCCACGGCCAGGAAGAAGCCCACGAAGCCCAGCGCGATCGCCGCCAGCCAGATCAGCAGCCAGGTGCCGGGGATGCGACCCGTGATGGTACCCAGCGCCTGATCCTGGGACGGCGTCCTGCGCCCGTGGCTCACGGCCGACCTCCCGCCCCCGACCCGTCGGCACCGGCCGCCCCGTCACCGGCGACCGCCGCACCCGTACCGGCTCCGCCCTCGGAGGCCTGCCGCTGGAGCTCGCGGACGTACGCGACGACCTGCCAACGCTCATCCACCGGGATGCGATGGTAGGGTGGCATCAACCCGCGCCCGTTGGTGATCATGCCCCATATGTAGCCGTCGCTGTAGCCGACGGCCCGATCGGTGGTGAGATCGAGCGTCGGAAGGACCGGGATGCGGTTGGGCCCGACGACCGGTCCATCCCCCCGCCCCTCGGATCCGTGGCAGGGCATGCAGAACTGCTCGAACCGCTCCTGCCCCAGCGCCAGCTCGGCCGAATCCCCTTCGATGGGGCTGACCAATGCCGTGTCGGCCTCCAGCAGGGCGTACGTCCGCTCTCCGTCGATCGGCATCGTGCCGGGCACCGACGTGCGCGGCTCCTCTTCGCCCGGCTCCAGCGAGACCTGCTCCGACATGGTCGAGAAGATCGCGATGTACTTGATCTGATCGTCGCAGCCCAGCGCGACGAGTCCGCACATCGCGACGGCGGCCAGCGTCGGGAGCGGTCGGCCGCGGCGGCACGCCGTGATTGGGGACCGAGCGCGGCTCATGAGTCGGTCTCCACGTCGACAGCGCCCGTGTCTCGGACCAGCTGCTCGACGTCGGAGAGATCCCACTGACCGGCGGGGACGTACACCCCGAAGCGATCCACCGAGAACTCGGGCCGGTAGTGCGGCGACAGGTCCCGCCTCGGCCGGCGGGCGTGTACGAGCATGGCCATGAGCGCGAAGATCCCGGTGAGCAGGATCGTCAGCTCGAACATCACCACGATGAACGGTGGAATCGAGACGATCGGCTTGCCCTGCGTCACGAGCGGGTAGCCGAGCGAGGTCCCGGCGGTGAGCAGGAGCCCCGTGACGCACCCCGTCATGCCCCCGATGAGCGCCCACCGCCCGACGGGCGAGCCGTGGATGTCCATCGCCTCTTCGAGCGCCTCGGACGGGATGGGTGACCACACCTGGAGGTCCGTGTGCCCCGCCTCGCGGAATCGCCGGATCGCGCTCTCCGTCTCGCCGAGACTCGTGTACTGCGCCAGGACCCCGCTCATGTGCCCAGATCCGTGTGACCGTGCGCGAGGTGCTCCTTCACCTCGGCGATGCTGATCGTCGGGAGCGTGCGCGTGAAGATCAGGAACCAGAAGAAGAACCAGGCGAAGCTACCGACCAGGATCGCGATCTCGACCCAGCTCGGTGTGTACACGCCCCACCCGCCGGGGTCGAACTCGTGCGCCAGCGACGAGGCGATGATCACGAAGCGCTCGTACCACATCCCGATGTTCACGAAGATCGAGATGACGAACAGCGCCGCGATGCTGCGGCGGATGCGCTTGAACCAGCAGGTCATCGGGACCACGACGTTACAGAACACCATGATCCAGAAGGGCAGCGCGTAGTGGCCTCGCGCCCGCCACAGGAAGCTCTCCTGCTCGATGGGATCGGCCGAATACCAGGCGAGGAAATACTCCACCGCGTACGCGTAGCCCACGATGAGCGACGTCAGGAGTAGCAGCTTCGCCATGTTCTCGAAGTGGTACTCCGTGATGTAGTCCTCCAGCCCGAACGCCCAACGGAGTGGCACCATCAGGGTGATCACCATCGCGATCCCCGAGAAGATGGCGCCCGCCACGAAGTAGGGGGCGAAGATGGTGGAGTGCCATCCGGGGACGATGCTGAGCGCGAAGTCCCACGAGACGACGCTGTGCACCGAGAGCACCAGCGGCGTCGCGATCCCCGCCATGTAGAGGTACGCACGCCGGTAGTGCCGCCACTCGTTGACGGTGCCCGTCCACCCGAGCGACAGGGCGCCGTACACCTTGCTCTTCATCCCGCTGAACTTGTCCCTGAGCGCGGCCAGATCGGGGATGAGGCCGGTGTACCAGAAGATCAGGCTGATCGTGAAGTAGGTCCCCACCGCGAACACGTCGAGCACCAGCGGCGACCGGAAGTCGGGCCAGATCTGCCGCTGCGACGGGTACGGCATGAGCCAGTAGAAGTACCACACGCGCCCGAGGTGGATGAGCGGGAACAACCCCGCCGTCATCACCGCGAAGATCGTCATCGCCTCGGCCGCGCGGTTGATCGTCGTGCGCCACCCCGAGCGGAACAGGTAGAGGATCGCCGAGATGAGCGTCCCGCTGTGCGCGATCCCGACCCAGAAGACGAAGTTGGTGATGTAGACGCCCCACATGACGGGGTGGGTGATGCCCGCCACACCGAGCCCCACGCCGATCTGGTAGAACCAGGCGGCCGCGCCGACCCCTATCAGCAGGACGGTCACGCCGAGGAGCAGCCACCAGCGCAGCGCCGGCTTGGAGATCGGACGCGCGATGTCCTCGTTGGCGTCCGCCATCGTGAGGTGGACCACCCGGGCCTCGAGCTCGGCGGTCGCCATCAGTGCTCCTCACCCTCTCCGGCCGAGCCCTCGGCCGTGCCCTCGGCCGCGCCCTCAGCGGCGCCCTCGGCCGAGTGATCCTCCTCGTCGGCGTGCTCTTCGCCGTGACCCGTGTCGGCCAGCTCGGCGTGCGTCACATCGGCCAGGTACGTGATCGCCGGCCGCGTGCCGAGCTCCTCGAGCTGGTGATAGCCGCGCGCGCGCCTCGCGATCTGAGACACCTGGCTGTTCGGGTCCTTGAGATTCCCGAACACGATCGCGTTGGCCGGGCACCCCTGCTGGCATGCGGTCGTGACCTCGCCATCGGCCACCGGACGACCCTCCTCCTTCGCGTCCAGCTTGGCGCGGTTGATCCGATGTACGCAGAACGTGCACTTCTCCATCACGCCCTTGCTGCGGACCGTGATGTCCGGGTTGAGCTGCAGGTTCAGCGGATACGGGAACTCGTACTCGAACCAGTTGAAGCGCCGGACCTTGTACGGGCAGTTGTTCGAGCAATACCGCGTCCCGACGCAGCGGTTGTAGACCTGGACGTTGAGCCCCTCGGGGTTGTGATACGTGGCGTACACCGGACACACGGGCTCGCACGGCGCATCGCCGCAGTGCTGGCACAGCTGCGGCTGGTGCACGATTTGGAAGCCGCCGTCGGCCGTCTCCTCATAGAAGCGGTACACGCGCATCCACGACATCTCGCGCCGCAGCGCCACCATCTCCTCGCCCACCGTCGGGATGTTGTTCTCCGCGTAACAGGCCGTCACGCACGCGCCGCATCCGGTGCACGCGTTCAGGTCGATCGTCATCCCCCAGCGGTACGGGCTGTTGGGATCCGAGTCCCAGGCGTTCTCGACCAGCTCGGTGAGGTCGACGTGGTGCTCCTGGATCTCGGTCAGCGCCTGATCCACGTTCAGCGCCAGGGCGATCTCGCGATCGAGGTCCGTGTCGCTCCCCTGGGTGTGGATGAGGCGCGCGTGCTCTCCGGTGGACGTGACCTGAACCGTCGTGCCGGCGAACGCCAGGGCTCCCGAGTTCGGGTCGGCTGTCGCGGACAGCAGGTCGAGCGGGTTTACGCCGACCCCGGCCGCGTTGCGTCCGTAGGCCGTATGCCCCTGACCCATCGGGATCGCGACCGTGTCCGAGCGGATTCCACGATACACGAAGACCGGGGCCTGCACGGCGCCGGCCTCCGAGCGGATCTCGACCACGTCCCCGTGCTCCACACCGAGGCTCTCGGCCATGTCGGGGTGCATCTCGACCCAGGAGTTCCACACCGCCCGCGTGATCGGGTCGGGGAGCTCCTGCATCCACGAGCGGTTCGCGCCACGCCCGTCGTAGAACTGGACGGTCGGGTACATGACCAGCTGCGTCCCGCTCCGCGGCGAGGGCTGGGAGAACGACGGGGTCCCGGTCGGGGGGGCGCTCGTCGCGACTCGGGCCGCGGCTGCCTGCCTTGCAGAGGCGGCGTACAAGGCGGCCGCGACCTCCGCCGCCGAGGTACCGTCGGCCTCGTCGGCCCCCGCGGCATCGTACACGCCGCCTCCCCGCAGCGCGTCCAGCCATCCTGCCTCGTCGCCGACCCGCGCGCCCCAGGCGTTCCGGAGGTAGGTCGCGTAATCGGCGGCGCCGAAAGCGTCACCCGCTCCGGTGATGGTCGCGACCTGGAGCAGGATGTCCTCGCGCTGGCGCGTATCGAAGATGGGGTTCATGAGCGGCTGCCCGAGCGCGAACACGCCAGTGCGCGGTTCCGCATCCCCCCACGACTCGAGCGCGTGATGCGTCGGGAGCACCCAGCCGGCGGCGGCCGCCGTCTCGTCCATGTGCGACGAGAGCGCGAACACGTTCGGCACGTTGGCGAGTGCCTCGCGGAAAGCGGCCGCCGCGGGAAGACCGAAGACCGGGTTCGTGCCAGCCACGATCAGCGTGCGCACCTGGCCACCGCGCATCCGGCGGATGAGCGTCATCACGTCGGCGAACGAGGCGGTCGCGCCACGGTTGGGCCCGCCGTCGAGGTGCAGCGCCCGCCCCTCGGCGCCCAGCAGCTGGTTCAGGGTCGCGACCGCCGCGTGGGCTTCGAACGCGTCCGGTCCCTGTGCCTCGACGCCGGGCGGCATCGCGATCGGTGCGGAGGCGGCCGCCAGCTCCTCTCCCAGGCTCCGGATCCTTTCGGCGTCCACCCCCGTGGCCTCGGCGACCGACTCGGGCGTGAACTGTGCGACTCCGCTGGGAGGCGCCATGCCTCGCTGCTGTGCGACGACGCTGGCCACCGCGAGCGCCACGGCGCCCTCGGTCCCGGCGCGCGCCTCGATCCAATCGTCCGCGTTCGTGCCCGTGAGCGAGAGACGCGGGCCCACGAAGGTGAACTTCGCGTGCCGCCCCGCTTCGATGTCGCGCGCGGCGCTGAACCCGGCCGAGAGCTCCACGGGGGCGAGCCAGGTGCCCAGGAAGTCGGCCCCGAAGCTCACGATCCGGTCGGCGGCGGCCAAGTCGTAGTGCGGGATCACGTCCCGCCCGAAGACCGCCAGATGCGCTCCCCTCAGCGCGCTGTAGTCGAAGGTCTCGAACGCGACGTGCTCCCCACCCATCGCGGTGGCCCATTGCCCGTAGAAATCGCTCGCGGTGCCCGTCACCGCCCCGGTGAGCAGGATGGTAGCGCCGCCCTGCTGAAGCGCGGCACTCAGCGCGGCGATGGCCTCATCCCAGGTCGCGTCCTGGAACTGGGCCGCGGCCGCTTCGCCAGCCTCGCCTTCGGTGCCTTCTGCCCCCGTGCCACCCGTCGTGCGGCGCCGCGGGTTGGGCACTCGATCCGGGTCGTACAGATCCTGGAGGGCGGACTGCGCGATTGCGGATAGCCGGCCCCGGTTGGTGGGGAAGTCCGGATTGCCCTCCAGCTTGAGGACGCGCCCATCTCGCACGCTCGCGTGGATGGCCAGCGGCTCGGGGCCCGCGTCCGAGAGCACCGTGGCGTACGTGTCGCTCACGCCGGGGATGATCTCCTGCTCCTGCACGAGACGCGGGAGCAGCTTGTCCGCGAAGTGCGGCGGGCCACAAGCCGTCGCCGCCGCTCCGACACCGCCCACACCCAGGACCTTCAGGAAATCGCGGCGGTTCGTGCCCCCGGCGCCGGATTCGCCCGCCGCTCCGTTCGCCCCCGCGTTTACGGCATCGCCGCAGCCACTCGCACCGCAGCCGCACCCACCTTCGGTGGCGGCTCCGGACGTCTCGCGTCCCTCGGACCCGACGCCGGGCTCAGTAGTGACAGGCCGCACGGTCGGTCGGTCCTCGCGTGGCGCCGTACTCCGAATCGAGCCCACGCGGGTAAAGGCTGTGTGGCTGCAGCTCCTCGGGGGGCTGCGGCGGCGGATATTGTCGGGTCAGAAGGTTGTCGGTCGCCACATCCGTGTCCGCCGGCTCCTGCCGGTGACATTCGAGACACCAGCCCATGGTAAACGGAGCCCACTGGTAGACCCGGTCCATCTCCTCGACGGGGCCGTGACACTCGGTGCAGTCGATGGCGCTCCGAATGTGAGGCTGGTGGCTGAACTGCACGAACTCGGGGACCTTGTTGACCCACTCCCACGGGATCGGCTGTCCGAGACTCGCGAAGCCGCGCAGCTGCTCGACCGGCGGGAGGCCGGAGCCCGCGATCCGGTGACAGCCCATACATAGTTCCAGTGAAGGGATGACGCCGGCGCCCGAGCTCTCGGTTCCGATGTGGCAATAATTACAGTCGATCTCGAGGTCGGTGGAGTGGAAGCGGTGGTTGAACGGGATCGGCTGGACGGGTCCGCGCGTGGCTTCGTTGTGCGCATCGATGGCGAGCCACTGGGGCTCCTGCTGCTGCGTCAGCTGCTCCGCCTGAAACTGCGCCGCCGCCTCGGCCGTCTGGCCCTCGCCGGCGCCGACCTCCTCGGACTCCTGTGCCTCCTGAGCGGTAGCTTCCGCGGGGGCGTCCGCAGGCTCGACAGACTCGGCTAGCGCTGGATTGGAGCCACCGCAGCCGCTCAGTGAAAGCGTCGCGGTGATTGCGCCGAGCCCGATAATTGACGTTGCCGCGAACCGGTAGGGTTGTCTCATCCGCCTCGCTTCGGAGGGTTGAGCCGACACCTGACGATCGTGCGCCGACGCGTCCATGCTACCACGACCGGGGCGTCGGATCGGCCACAAGCTATCACGCCGCCCCCGCGACGCAAGCGGGCGACGGCGTGCGGAATGCGAGCACTTTCGGACCCTCGAGGCGGTGGTCTACGATGGGTGGACGAACGGTTACAGATGGCGACGAAGGAGGAGCTGCGAGCGTTGAGAGCCCGGACGCGCAAGTCGTGGTGAACAACCCGGTCGGTGTCCCGCTTATCGCCCCGGCACGCGAGTACCACGAGCTGCGCGAGGCGATCGACGCCGCACTCGCGAACGTTCTCGAATCCGGGCTTTTCGTGCTCGGGGAAACGGTGGAGCGATTCGAGTCCGCCGTGGCCGAGTATGTGGGTGTGCGCGAGGCGGTGGGAGTGGCGAGCGGCACCGATGCCTTGCGGTTGTCGCTCGAGGCTGTGGGCATCGGCCACGGGGATGAGGTCGTCGCACCGGCGTTCAGCTTCGTGGCGACGGCCGGATCCATCATGCAGACCGGCGCGACTCCCGTCCTCGCCGACATCGATCCTGCGACCCTAAACCTGGATCCCGCGGCGGCCGAAGCGGCGATCACAGCTTCCACCGCCGCGATCATGCCCGTGCATCTGTTCGGACAGATGGCTGACATGGCCCCGCTCGATGCGGTCGCGGCGCGTCACGGCCTCGCGATCGTGGAGGACGCGGCCCAGGCTTTGGGCGCGTCCCAGACATTGAGCGCGTCGAGGACGCCCGGCAGCGAGGGGGGTGCGAGGCGCGCCGGCGCGTCGGGCGCGACAGGCTGCTTCTCCTTCTATCCCACCAAGAACCTTGCGGGGATCGGGGATGGCGGGCTCGTGACCACGAACGACGCTCGGATCGCGGCTCGCATTCGCACTCTGCGCGAACCGGGCCGCTGGACGGGGTCACCCGAGCACACGGAGATCGGGTTCAACAGCAGGCTCGACGCGGTGCAGGCCGCGGTGCTCATGGTCAAGCTCGGGAAGCTCGATGAGTGGAACGACCGCCGCCGCGGGCACGCGACCGCGTACTCGGCCGCGCTCTCGTCGGCGGAGGGAATCACTCCGCCCACCGAAGGGACGGGGAACCGACACATCTATCATCAGTATACGGTGCGTTGCGCGGACCGGGACGAGGTCGCGGCGCGGCTGCGAGACGCCGGCATCGGATACGGCGTCTATTACCCGGCACCGCTCCACCGACTCGACGCGCTCGCGCACCTGGGGTATGGAGCGGGAGCGTTCCCGGAGGCCGAGCGGGCGGCGAGGGAAGTCTTGAGCCTGCCGGTGTTCGCGCACCTGAGCGAGCCCGAGCGTGACCGCGTCGTCGCGGCCCTCGCGTGACCTCGGGGAGGCGGGCCACGGGGGGCGCCGAGGGGGCCCGAAAGGGGCTATATTACCTTGACCCTCACGGACGCTTCGGCTACGTTGTGCGCGCCGCGAGCGGGGCCGAAGGGGCTCGCTCGCGTTTCATTCTCTGGGGGCCTTAGCTCAGCTGGCTAGAGCGCTACGTTGACATCGTAGAGGTCACTGGTTCGAGTCCAGTAGGCCCCACTCGGAAGGGGCCGAAGCGCCCAGGGGGCTGTAGCTCAGTTTGGTCAGAGTGCCGGTCTGTCACACCGGAGGTCGCGGGTTCGAGTCCCGTCAGCCCCGTTCTACGCAGGACCCCCGATTGCGCCGCGCGTGGTCGGGGCCGCTAGTCAGCACCGGGGGCCGTAGCTCAGTCTGGGAGAGCGCTTGAATCGCACTCAAGAGGTCGCGGGTTCGAGTCCCGCCGGCTCCACTCCACCCCTTCAGCGGTAGGTCGCGTCCTTCCCGAGGACTCGCGCCGAGCCCGCGGGGGGACAGAAGAAACGGGAAGAACGCCACCGTAGCTCAGGGGTAGAGCACTCGATTCGTAATCGAGCGGTCGTCGGTTCAAATCCGACCGGTGGCTCTCGCGGGTGTAGCTCAGCTGGCAGAGCGCAACCTTGCCAAGGTTGAGGTCGCCGGTTCGAATCCGGTCACCCGCTTGGCCCGACTCGCTCGGGCTAAAGCTCGCTGGGGCCTCGATGGCTCGCCGTGGGCTTCTACAATTCGGGGCGTGGCTCAGTCCGGTAGAGCGCTGCGTTCGGGACGCAGAGGTCCCCGGTTCAAATCCGGGCGCCCCGACTCTCCTCCAACTCCACTCGCGCAGGTTCATCTGCACCTAAGGAGGAAGCCGTGAACTTGAACATGAAGGCTTTCGGGATCGCATGTGGGTTGTTGTGGGGCGCCTGTGTGTTGCTCATCGGGCTGGGGAACGTGATCTGGCCCGGCTACGGCGTGGCTTTTCTCGAGATGTCCGCGTCGATCTATCCGGGGTACGAAGTCGGCGGATTCGGCTCGGTTCTCGTGGGGACGCTGTACGCGCTCGTGGATGGCTTCATAGGCGGCATCATCCTGGCGTGGTTGTACAACAAGCTCGCGGGTAGCGGCGCCTAGAGCGCCGCTGCGGTCGAGGATCGGCCGGCACCAGCGCCGACTCTCCCACCGCGATAACATTGACGGTACAGGCGTAACAAGCCTAACGTCGTCGCCGACATCGGGGCGTGGCGCAGCCCGGTAGCGCGCCTGAATGGGGTTCAGGAGGTCGCGAGTTCGAATCTCGCCGCCCCGATTAGCAGAAAGCCCGCAACCACGCGGGCTTTCGTGCATCTGGGACCTATCCAGCAGTCTGCCCGAGGGCCGGTTGGAGAGGGTTAAACCGGTCGCTTTGCTCCCAATACCCGCGTTCGTAGCTTTTCTTGGCCTGCGAGCTGACGGTCAGGCCCATCTCATAAGCTGATGCCGGGAGACTTCACGTGTCATCCTTTTTTCAACGCCTGAAGCAACGAAAGCTCGGGCAGTGGGCCCTCGCCTACCTGGCCGTGGGGTGGGTCACTCTCCAGGTGCTGGACTTCCTTCGCGAGAACTTTGGCTGGTCGGCAGCACTGGTTCGCAGCCTTACGCTTGTGGTCGTGATCGGGTTCTTCATCACGCTTGTGCTCGCCTGGTATCACGGGGAGCGAGGCCGACAGCGCATCAGCGCCCTCGAAGCTCTGATCATACTCGGGTTGCTGCTGATGGGCGTCACGAGCGTTTGGGTCGCCAGTCCGGATGACGGGGCAGAGGTCGGCGCTCGCCGACGAGCCCTCTCTCCCGTGCGTCAGGAACAGCTCACGTTCCTCGGTGACGCTCTCAGAGCCGCGATCTCTCCGGATGGACGGAGCCTTGCGTACGTAGTGGGGCAGACGGGGGAGCTAACTGTGCGGGAACTCGAGGGCGGCCCTCCAGTCGTGATCGATTCCGCTCTGGAATTCCTCACATTGGAATGGTCACCAAGCGGGTCGCATCTCTTGTATTCCGCGTTGCGGAGCAATGCACGGACCCCCTCCGGGGCTTGGGACTCCCACCTCTACGTCTCATCCCGCAATGGCGGTGGCGCACGCCGTGTTCTGGGATCTGCGTTGGGTCGCTGGGCACCGGATGGGGAGAGAGTGCTCTCTTGGGCGGAGCGATCGGACACGCTCCGAATCACGAACCTGACCACGAGCGAGACTCGAGACCTCGAGCTTCCCGAGCTTTCCCGAGGCGTCTTCGAGGCCGATTGGTCGCCTCAAGGGGAACGGATCGCATTCCTGACACAGCGCGGCCGGCCATATCAGCTATTCGTGCGGAGTCTCGAGGACGAC